>JBHLON010000049.1:3891-17898 GCA_048940445.1 Promethearchaeota archaeon | reverse complement strand
AAGAGAATTGTCCTAAATGTAATTCAAATACATTTAATGTTACTGATAATATTTCAATGATCGAAGAGCTAGGAAGTGTTGCAAATACTATGGGAACTGAAGTAGATATTATTTCTTCTGAAACTGAAGAAGGAGAGATGTTATACAGCACATTTGGAGGAATTGTAGCGATTTTACGTTTTAAGTTAAATTACTAATTAATAAGAGCAAAAGAGAGATAGATTATGCTAAAGTATTTATTACTCAACTTAAAAATAATCATGTTTGGTGGAAAAGGAGGAGTGGGAAAAACAACGTGTGCAGCAAGTTCAGCAATCTGGGCTGCTGAACATGGGAGAAAAACGTTGATAATAAGCACAGATCCGGCTCATTCATTAGGAGATAGTTTAGGAATGAGTTTAACTCCCGGTGAAATTGTTCCTGTTAATGGAATTACAAATTTAAGTGCTTTAGAAATCAATCCTCAAGCAAAATTCACAGAAATTAAACAATTAACTGAAATAAACCCATTAGGAGATATGGGTTTTATGGGTGATATGATGCAAAGTATGCTAGATGGATTGTCTGGGGACTCTGAAAATGGATCTACATTAAATCCTCCTGGTATAGATGAAACACTGGCTTTTGGAAAAGTTTTAGAATTTATAGAAACTGAACATGATTATGATCTAATCATATTTGACACAGCACCTACTGGACACACATTAAGACTCTTAGGACTCCCAGATACATTATCTAGTTGGATAGGTAAAATTTTAAAGTTGAGACTTAAAATAGGTAAATTATTTGGTAAATTTAAAAAGATGTTTGGTGGAGAAAATGAAGAGCAAAATAATTCAATGGAAGTGTTGGAAAGAATGAATGATGCGATATTAAACGCTAGAGCTGATTTAGCCGATCCAAATATCAATTCTTTCGTAATAGTTATGATTCCTGAAGAAATGGCTATTGCAGAAACGGGAAGATTATTGAATCAATTGATTAAGTATAATATTCCTAATTCGAACATTGTAGTTAACCAATTATACCAAAATCCATCTGAACTATGTGATTTTTGTAAGGCTCGAAGGAATATGCAACAAAAAAATTTAGATAAAATCAAAGAAGTCTTTCAAAATAAATTGCAGAAGGATCTGATTGAAATACCTCTGTTTAAGGAAGAAGTAAGGGAATATAAAATGTTGAAAGCATTTTCAAATTATTTAATTGACTGATTTATAAGCTCAGTTCTTCTTTTAAACTACAGTATGAACATATTTTAGCACTTCCACTTGGATATCCGCAAATTTTACATAATTTATGTTTCTGTTTTCCATAATAGTGATAAATTATATTTGACAGTTCTGAAAATCCATTAAATAAGTTAAATTCTATTTCAGGGCTATATACTTTACAGGATTGAATGAAATCTAATACTCTTCTCCTTAAAATCGGATCTTTTTTTCTATAAGGGCAATGAGAATTGTAAGTCTCAAATTGATTTAACCTGGTGTACAATGATATTTCTTCCTCTGGGAGTCTCATAAGTGGTGACACCTTTTTAATATAATAGTTCCTTATTTCTTCGCTTTCTTCTTTGTATGGAAATTGACTTCCTATTAGATTTATCCTTTTATATAAAATGTTCATTAAGAAAGTTTCGCAGATATCGGTCAAATTATGTCCTAAAGCTAAAATGTCTGCACCTAGTTCTTTTGCAACATCGTTTAGCAATCTTCTTCTAATTGTAGCACAATAATTACAGGCATATTTATGATTTGTAGATTTTTTTTTTTTTTTGACTATATCATCCAATGTCATTCCAAATCGTTCTTTAAAGCTTACAATTTTATGTTCAATACCATATTTTTTACAAAAATTTTTCGCAATTCCGATAGTATTTTCTCGATATCCTTCAATTCCTTCATCTATAGTTAATGCTATCAATGATCTTGGAATATATATCTTCTTTTGGATTTTTATTAGGTTATATAACAAGGTTATAGAATCCTTACCACCAGATAAGGCAATAATTATTTGATCTCTTGGTTTTAGCATATTATATTTTGAAATTGTATTGGCTATGATCTTCTCAATACTTGTTAGAAAACAATCACTACATAATGATTGCCCTGAATGTTTTCTTATAGTAATAGCAATTTTATCACAAAATGAACAGTTAAGGTTTTCTTTTCCAATCTGTGGGCGAGTTATATCAATCACTTCAAGAGCGTTATTGGATCCAAAAGAGTGGATTGAAGCCAAACTTTATAAAGGATAATATAAAGTTGCTCAGTACAATTATTATTGCAATATATCTAATTATATTTACAACTACTTTCTTAGTTCTTTTCTTTTCATCATAAGAATACTCATAAAATATCTCAAAAACAGTATTTTCCTTGATTTTTGAATCTTCTGGTAATTTAATTGAAACTGTATCATTAAAACCATCCCCTGTTTTATCTTTTAATTCATAATTACTTTCCCCTAGTATAATTTCCTTGCTTTTTTGCTTATCAGACTTGTCTTTTAAATAAACTTTAATAGCATCGACCTTTTCTACACGATATTCTGATAGATTACAATCTGTATCTGTGCCTTTATAGATAAAACGATCTTTCCTTTTCCTTTTCACACCACTAAAATTCTTTCCAAAAATCCAATCTACAAGTTCTTTCAACATTCTATCTCCATCAAAGACAGGTAAAGGAATTACGTTGAAAAGTACCAGACTAAAAGCAATTATAAATAACCAAACAATTTCTCTTAACCAGAAATCTGGCCAATTTCCTGTAAAGAATTTAGCAAATTCATTCTTATACAACCAGTATAAGGTGCTTTGCACTCCAATAAATACACCTGTTACTGAAATGTTAACCGTATGATTGAAACCATGATTATCTGTTAAGATCAAATATGTTCGATTAAATTTAGAGAGAAAAGATTCTAGCGTTTTTCCATTTTCACGATCGATCGCTGTGCCATTTATAAGGGTAATTGTTATATTCAAATTTTCTTGACTTGTATAATTATAAGTTAACTTTAATTGAGAATTTGAAATATATTCATATTGTAAACCCAAATCATATCTTGGGCCCACTACTACATTTTTTTCTGAAGAAATATCACTATATGGATTATAAACCTTAAATGTTAAATTATCTCCTATAGAAAATTTTATTCTTGTAGTATTACTTAGAATTGTTGATAAACTAATTCCTTGTAGTTCGTCTAAATAAAGGAAAGATGTATCAGGAGCATTTTGTTTTTTGATCGCATCAATTGCATCTCCATGTTCAAGCACTCCATAATTGAATCCTCCTTCGTCAGGTTTTAGTACATAATAAATTTGACTTACCTGCTTATAAAACGGGGATACTAGATATGGAAAACTTATAATAAGTATGAAAGCTAATCCTGCAGTAATTGCGTTTATATAAGTTCCCGCAGCAGCAATTCTAAATCTAGTATTTCGATGGTGTTTACTTGAATTTAATTCCCATTCATTAACTTCCACAAAAGCTCCAAAGCCGATTAAATAAAATAATCCAACACCCATTACTCCGGTTGATTTAATCTCAACACCATCGATACTAGCGGAAATACCATGAGCAAATTCATGTGTAGTAAGTACAAACAATAAGGGTAATAGTAAATAAAAAAAAGTCGGTAGACCGATGGTTACTCCTGGAATAAGTGGAACAAGAGCTTGTTCAGGACTTGGGGCAAAAATGATATTAAGAAGATTCGTAAAAAAGAAGTAAAATGCATAAATCATTAACCCAAATGATATAAAAATACCAATATTCCAAAAAATCCTCCAAAATTTTGGATTTTTTGCTGAGATTCTTCTAATAAAATTATTTAACCTTTTTGTTTTGAATAAAGCGAGCAGAGGAAAAAAGAGATTGTAAGATCCTTTCCTATTCCTTAATAAATATACCATAATTGCCACAAATGTCCAAAAAATTAATGAGAGTATAAACCACGGGTTTAGTATGAAATCTAAAATTAGATTGAGAATGCTCATATGGCAATATTATTATAATTAATTAAAATTAAGTTTATTTTTTATTTTAAAATATTGAAATAAATTAAAGATTTAGGATTTTATATTATTTTTTTTTAATATCCAGTTTTCTATTAAGAAGATTTGATATTCAAATTTCTTTGGAAGATAATCAGAATGAATAGTTGATTTAGGAATCCATATTTCCTTATTAGCATTGAATTTAATTAAAATTGCTTTATTTGAATCTTCTTTAATTAAGCCCTCTATCGGAATCGTAATGGGGACTTCTTTGTTGAAATTCCGATCTCTTGATTTTTCTTTATTAAGATTGGATAATTCTGTCTTATTAATTAATTTTGAAGAAGTAGAATAGATAATTTTTTCATTTAATATATGGGTCATTAATAATCTTAAAATTTCTGTTTGAGCAAAATTGAGCATCTTTGAGTAATCATCAATGTTTATCCATAAAGTTTTTGTAATATCATCTTCCCAACTAAATGAAATATGGGTTTTTTTATTCTGATATATGTGGTAATTTGTCCAATTTTGAATATTGCGATTTAATACCTGTAAAATCATAATAATTTCTTCTAATGAGAATTTTATAACTTTCCCTTCATTTATAGATGGCTTTTCCCAAATTCCATTAGGCTTTTTTTTTAAAAATTGGAAGAAAATATATGGTTTAGATTTTGAAAAGGTTTTTACTATTATTCCTATGTTATGACCAAAAAAGCTTTGAATATGAGCATCAACCATTACTTTCAAATATCCTATTTGATTAATAACAAATTACGTTATCAGATTATTTTAACATAAAGTTAAAAAAATCCACTAAAACTTCTAAAAAGGGTAAATATTAAAAAATAAGATAATTATAAAAATATATAGAAAGTTGAATTTTTTCATAGGAGCAAGTAGAGCGGGGTGGGCTAGCCTGGTTTATGCCGCAGGGCTCATATATGATGGCTTCACTCCATAGAGAGACCCTGAGATCGTTCTTCCACAATCGAAAGATCGGCAGACTCGTTCGTTCAAAAGCAAGAAGTTTGGTTTCCAACAAGCTGAAATTCGAACCCCCGCTACCACACTTTTTTCATAAAAAGATTATAAGGTATATTTATGCTTTAATAAATACATGTATATTTCTAAAATTTTTTTCTTTTATATATTTAAATTCTTCTTTTTGGAGTAGGTTTTGATGAGTGATTTACAGAGGAAAAGATTACCTGCAATCCGTTGTTGGATCAAACATATTGTTGAAGGAAAGTTTTCAATAGAAAATAATATGCTAAGGACTATATTTGGTACTATAAAAAGAGTCCGAATTTATGGTACTATCATTGAAAAGAGAATAAAAGTAAGTTCTCACGATTCAAGCTCTCAATATAATAATAAAGAATCAAACGTACGAATCGAATTTGATATAGACGATGGAACTGGTTTAATACAAGCAAATAAATGGGACATTAATCCTGAATTATACAACCATTTTGAGAAAGGGAGTTTAGTTGAAATTATAGGATTAATTAGTTATAAGTATGAGACTATCTCTATTTCTATTGAGATTATGAAAAACATTGAAAATGTAAACATAATATTATTACGTGATTCTGAAATGATAAAAAAATTGAAATCCTATGAAAAACATTTTATTGAAGAAAATGATTTGGATTCAGAACTGAAATTTCTAACTCAGCCTGTAAATAATAGTGATGATTTTAAAGGTAATGTTTTATCTATAATAGAAAAGTTTTCTCGAAGTGAGAGGGGAATAAGTTTTAAAAAGTTATTACAGTTAATTGATATTCCTGAGGAAAAGTTAAGGAGACATATTAGAGAATTAGAAATGGAATCAAAAATTTATCAATCTGAAGAAAATATTTACCAATCTTATTTGCCTTAAATTAGTATAATTATCTTTTTTAAAAGTATTTTAAAAATAGATATTTAAAATGACAAAAATTATTTTGAAAGATACATTTTTTTATTTATTGAATATAAGATTAGATGATATCAATGGATCTTCATAATTATGAAAAACTTCTTGAAAGGGCATATGAAAGCATACCAGAAAATGTAAAAAAGCTTTCTAGATTTGAAATTCCAAAAGTACAATTAAGAATTGAATCGAAAAATACCTACATTACAAATTTTAATAAAATTATAAATACTTTAAATAGAGATAAACGCCATTTTTTAGGTATTTTTCTTAAAAAAGCAGGTACTATGGGAGAAATTCGAGGACAACAATTATTTTTAAAAGGTATATATAAAGAGCAAGTATTAAATAGACTTATTGAACAATATTCAAAAACTTATGTTTTATGTAAAATATGTAATAAACCAGATACTGAAATCCAAAGAGAAGGCAGGAAAGAATTTCTTAAATGTACTGCCTGTGGAGCAAGAGAAGAAATCAAAGAAAAATGAAATTAAATTATGAAAGTCTATGTGAAAATTCATACTAGAAATGAAATTCAAACTGTAGCATGCTGTGATGAGCTATTATTAAATCAGATTTTTATGGAAGGTAATTTAAGAATTGAAATTAATGAACCATTTTTTGGAGGAAATCTTATCGATATTAAAGATGCTATAGAAATTCTGAAAGATGCTTCTTATTTCAATGTTGTTGGAGAAAATATTATTAATAAAATAATTGAACATAACATCCTTCCTAAAGAGGGGGTTCGTTTAATAAATGGCGTCCCAATGGCTTTAAAGATGATGTTCTGATGCCCCATAGGTTTTGTGCTGTTTGTGGAATAAATATAAAGAACGATTCACCTCATGTTGGATTGTGTCTTTCATGTTTTTTAAAGGAACATCCATTATTCGAATTTCCCTCTAATTTTGATTTTAATGTTTGTCTTGATTGCGCAAGTTATTCGAAGAAGGAAGATTGGATTCAAGTGGATACTGATGACATTTTTTTTATTATTGAACAAGCGATCTCGAGGTTCCTATTAAAGACTTACTTAAAATCTGAAAAAGTTAATTTTAATTTAGATTTTAATAAATCTAGTTTTAAATATTCGTCTGATAACTTGTTAAACTCATTAGAAGTTAATATTAATGGATCCCTAAAAGAAGATCCAAAAATAACTCATACACAATTAATTATGGTTAATATTAATTATGAATTATGCAAAAATTGTTTAAATTTGAGAGGAGGGACCTACTATTTATCAATACTACAATTACGTGTAAATGATGAGAATTACTTTAATTTAATTAAAGAAGCGCTGGATTCTATTCAAATGTATGTTGAAAAACTATTCCAAAGGGATAATAAACAATATATTTCAAAAATTGTAGACCAGAAATATGGTTTAGACCTTATGTTAAGCACAAATGAGTTATTAAATCATTTAATTTCACATTTGAGAAATAAATATCATTTCATTCTAAAAAGAACTAAAAAATTAGTAGGAAGGGACATCCAAAAAGGTAAAAACATTTATAGGTTAAAGTCGTTAATAAGATTTTTACCTTTTAGAAAAAATGATATTATTGAAATTGATAATCACAAATATATAATTGAAAATATTACTAAAAATAAAATCGTATTAAAGAGCGATGATAATCAAAAATTAGTGAAGAATTTTTCCTTCTTTTTTGATCAAAAGAACTCTTTTAAGATAATTGGAGGAGAAAATGTTAATGGATAATGATAAAAAATATGATGATAATTTTTTGAACGAAGAGGTAAATTCTGATATAGATGATTTAGAAAAAAAAAGTATAGATTACAAAAGGATAAAAAGAATTGATCAAACAAAGAAGAAAGCTGCTGTAGAATCTGTTTTTGATGAAAGAACCGTTTTCAATTTGAATAAGATACTAGTTAATGGTCCACTAAATAAAGTCGAAGGAATTATATCAGCAGGTAAGGAAGCTAATATATATTTAGCTTATACCAAAACAGGTTTAGAAGTTGCAGTTAAAATTTACAAAATTGATAGTAACATATCAAAGTGGATGTATAATTATATTGTTGGAGATCCTCGCTTCAAAAAGGTACCTCACAACCCATCAAAAATTATCTTTTTATGGGCAAGTAAAGAATATAAAAATCTTATGCGAGCATTTAGGGAAGGATTAAGTGTACCAAAACCAATTTATGTTAAAGATAATATATTAATTATGGAATATATTGGGTTTCAATCCATTCCCGCCCCAAAACTTAAAGATATCAAAAAATTAAACGATCCTATAGGTTTATTAAATCAAATTTTTAACTTTATCAAGAATTTATATCAAAAAGCAAATCTCGTTCATGGAGATTTATCAGAATTTAACATTTTATATCATAATCAAAAAGCTTTTGTTATAGACATTTCTCAAGCGGTAGATATTCGACATCCAAAAGCAGAAGTTTATTTAGTGAGAGATATCAAAAACATTTCAAATTATTTTCAAAGATTTGGAGTCAAACTACCTGATTTGGAATCTTTTTATAATGAAATAATTGATAAAAAAATGAATTAAATAATGAAGATTGGTAAAAATAGAATTGCTGTAATTATTGGTAAAAATGGGGAGACTAAAAGAAATATTGAGGATGATTTAAATGTTAAAATTATCCTAGATAGCAAGACAGGAGATTGCGAAGTTAAACCTATTCTAGAAAGCCCCAATTATAATCCCTTGAATGTATACACTGCAGAAAAAATTTTAAATGCAATTAATAGGGGCTTTAATCCGATTAAAGCTATGAAACTAGTTGAAGATGCTTATGAGCTAGAAATATTTAATCTTTATAATCTCTTAGGAAAGTCTGAGAAGAAAATAAAGAGGGTAAAGGGTAGAATAATTGGAAGAAATGGTGAAATGAGAAAGGCAATAGAGAGGTATGCTGAAAGTTATGTATCTGTTTATGGAAAAACAATTTCAATAATTGCTGATTATGATAATTTACAGATAGCTAGAAAAGCAATTAACATGTTGTTAAGTGGAATTCCGCATCATAATGTGTTAAGATTTTTGGAGAAAAAGTATAATGAAAGACAAAGGGAAGAATTTCGAAAAATGTATAAACCTGAATTCTAAAAATTATAGATATACTTTTCATTCATGAATATCTCTTAGTATCTTATCAATAATGTCCTTCCCATAAATAATTTCTTTGATTTCATTAATAACTTCATCGGAATTGCCAATATCTTTATTAAAATAAATTTCATTAAAAGTTTCATTATCACTTTCATCAAAATGGATTTCAAAACTTTTAAGGGAATACTTTTCTAACCCATATGGTTTAAATAGCACGATATAACGTGGGTAAACATTTTTCTCTCTTAGAGAAATGGCCCATCCTTCATCATAATAATTTAATTTTATTGAAAATAATTCTTTCCATTCATTCAAGTAAAGTAGAAATTTATCTGTCTGATCTTCAATAGAAGGAGAATATTTGCTTTCCATATCATTATATTTTAAATTGAGTTTATAAAGAGAAATGAATTTTTTATTTAATCAAAGGATAATTCTCCAATATTAAAAATATCATTTGACAATCCAATTTTTTGTTTAGGCATTTGTTTGCTAGAAATTCCTGATTCATAGGTGCTTCCTTTCCCAAAGATTTGAGGGGACTTGATTCCCGTGATTAGAAGCATAACTCTTAGATATCCATTATACTCATCATTCACTCTCGCACCCCATATTACCATTGAATCATTAACATCCATTTTCTCTGTAATCTTCTTTGCAACTGAATTTGCTTCTGCTAAAGTCATATCATTTCCTCCACAAATATGAATCAAAGCGCCTTTTGCACCATCTATTGATACATCTAATAAGGGAGAGCTAAGAGCATCTTCAATTGCTTCACTCACTCGATGTTCTTTATCTGCTGATTCCCCTACACCCACAATTGCAACACCGCCCGTGCTTAATATTGTTCGAACATCTGCAAAATCTAAATTAATCAAGGAAGGAAGAGAAATTGTTTCAGTAATACCTTTAACCATTGTGGCTAGAACTTCATCAGCCACACTAAAAGCCTCTATGATTGGCAAATCTGGAGCTATATCTAGTAAACGATTATTATCAATCACTACCAATGTATCAGCGTAATTCTTTAATTCATTTAACCCTATTTGAGCTTTGTCAATACGACCTATTTCTGTATCAAAAGGTAGGGTAACTACCCCTACAACAATTGCTCCTTCCAATTTTGCAATTTCTGCGACAATAGGTGCACTCCCAGTACCGGTTCCACCACCCTCTCCACAAGTTATGAATACTAAATTTGAATCCCTCAAAATTTTAGTTAAATCTTCTCTAGACTCCTCCGCTGCTGCGCGTCCTATTTCTGGATTTCCACCTGCACCTAATCCCCTAGTTAGATTCTTTCCTATTAGGACTTTTATGTGAGCCTCAACCATATCTAAATGCTGGCAATCAGTATTAATAGCAACACATTTTGCTCCCCTAATTCCAATCTTCATAAGGCGATCTATAGTATTATTTCCTGCACCACCACAACCTACAATTTTTATATTTGCATATCCATAATTCTCTTTCACAGGTCTGACTGTTTCTCTTTTTCGAGCATTCTTTATTAATGATTCCATTTATAAAATGTCCTTAGTTTAATTTTATCTTACTGAAGTATTGAAGCTAAAAAATTAGAATTCATATATTATTCACATATTATTAAAATATAGAAAAATCATGATCACATGTGCTATTAAAGATTTGCTTAATTTTTCTTTCCGTTATAAGAAAGATATTTGGTAAGCCATAAGGAAATCGATTTGAAAAAGTTAGAGTATACGCACCCACATTCGTTATTAAAACCAAGTCTCCTTTTTTATTTTCTTTAGTGAAAAAATAGTTTTTAGCTAATACATCTTGATCTGTAGGCATGATTCCTCCAATAGAAGTTTTAAATTTATGGGGTTTACTAAGTTGTGATATATTATAAAATCTTAATGAATTTCTTGCAAATTTAGGACAAATATGATTTCCGATGTTTATAAAAATCCATCTGTTATTAGTTGTATTAATTATTTTTGCAATAATCAAGCCGGAATCTCCAACAAAATACCTACCAGGTTCAAAGTACAAATTTTTATCCTCTAATTCAAAATTTGATAATTTTTGCTTTATATTAACCGCCACTTTCTTTAATTGTTTTTCTGACAAAATAGATGCCTCAGGAAACCCGCCTCCAAGATTTAAATTTGAAATGTTTAGTCCTTTTTGCGACAATATTTTAAATATACCTACTAAATTATCGATATTTTTGTTATATTGCTCTATGCTATTCATTTGAGTCGTGTAATGGGATAAAATAGAATTTATCTTAATATTTTTAAATTTTCTTTTTAAATGGGCTAACTGGTTTAGATTACTTTCATTGAAATTAATACCTAATTTTGTGTTAAATTTTTGAGATCTGATCCTCAAACATACATCTTGTACTATATTTAACTTCTGAGCAATAGAATCTACTTTTTTAAGATAATCTAAATGATAAATTATGATCTCTTTCACTTGTAATTTTATACTAGTTTCAATTAACTCTTTTGGCAAATATGGACCTCCAATTATAATTTTTGCTGGAGAAAAGCCAATTTTTAAAGCTAATTTAAGTTCTGGTAAGCCAACCAATTCGGCACCCATTCCTTCAGCGCAAATTATTCTACAAATTTCGGGAAGGAAATTTGCTTTAAAAGAATAAAAAACTTGAATATCCTTAAATATAGATTTAAATGTTTGACAAAAGTTTCTAACGTTGTCTTTAATCCTATTTTCTAGAAATACAAAAAAAGGTGTTTTGGTTACCTCTAAAAATTTGGAGATCGATAATGAATCAATAGTCAGATCATTTCCATTCTTGATTATATAAGGATTTCCAGCAATTCTTTTCATTTAATTTCACATCTTTATACTAAATCTCTATAGAGGGCTATGGTTCTATTTGCAACATTTTCCCAAGTATAATGCTTTATTACTTTGGTTCGCCCTCTTGAGCCTAATTTCATTCTTGTATCTTTATTTTTCAAAAGATAAAGTACTTTGTTTGCAATCTCATAAGGATTATCAAATTCTACCAATAAACCATCTACGTTATTTCTTATGACTTCTGGAGTTGCACCTATATTTGCTCCAATAACAGGCTTTCTTGACGCCCAAGCCTCCAAAAAGGCTATTCCAAAAGCATCACTTCGACTTGGCATTAAATAGATATCAGTTTCTTTGAATGCAGCAATCTTTTTCTTGTCGTAATAGCCTGTAAGATTTTCTGGAGTAAGATTAAGGATTCTAAAATTTACTTTTTTCTGTATTCTTGATGATTCTCTATTAAAAGCCATTGTAGAAGGCCCAATAAAAACGAAATATATATTTTTTAGATGTTTCGTGATAAGAGGAATTGCGTTTAAAATTGAAATTGCTCCTTTTTCATAGTTTTTATATCCACAAAAAAGTACCATCTTAAACTTTTCTTCCCCTGTCTTAAAAAAACTTTGCTTAAATTTATAAGACTTTTTTCCTTTGGTTTTTGCATTGAATTTTTTATAATCTACCCCCATTGGAATCACATCTACTTTTCGTTCAGGGACTTTTAAGAATTTTATTAAATTTCTTTTTTCTAAATTTGTACATGCAATTAATTTATCAAATTTTTTTAAAATTATAAGTAAATCAAGGTTTAAATATCGAGGATTTGAGAAATGAAAAAAAGGAGTGCAAACGGTTGGTATCTTCCTTGAAGTTCCTATTATTAAGCTAGTTATCAGGTTAAAATAAGGATAAAAAGTCGTATGGATTAAATCGAATTCAATATTTTTTTTACTCAAAAAATAGTCGATCAAGCGGAGTGAAAAAGGTCCATTTTTTAGATATTGCACTAAGGAATTTTGAGGAATTCCCAATTTATCATATTGGGGTATTCTTTCTAATTTTTGTATTTTATCATCTAATGACTTACTATAATCTATGGAAAAACGATTAACCTTCAAATTATTAACATTTGAATAAAATTTATTTTTCTTTGTAACTTTTTTTCCTCTTGAATCTCTTAAACTTCTGAAATCAAGACCGTCTGATGTGAAAATGTCTGCTGTATACTTATATTTAAAAGTTAGGATTTCAGCGATTCTTTGTATATAAAATTCTGCTCCAGAAATTGCAGGATAGTATCTTGTTGGTAGATATAGAATTTTAGACAAATTAATGATCCTTATTACTAATTATTCCTACTAATAATATGAAATATATATGACTAATAATTTTTTTAGTAATTTTTTTATAAACATTGAGAAAAAGGGAAACAATGAACGTGATTTAATCAATTCTATAGAAGAGGTTTTTCCTAATAAATCAGATAAAGTTTTAGATGTATTAAATAAAGGTATTTTTAAATATATCTATAAACCTTCAAATCGGAGCATTTGGATAGCCTTAGGGGAAAAATGCGAACATATAATCTATCCAAAACTATATTGTTCTTGTCAAGATTTTTATAAGAGTGTAGTGATAAAAAGAAAGAGAGTATTTTGCAAACATATTTTAGCCCAAATTATAAGTGAAGCACTAAGACTCTACCAAGAAATTGAATTAGATGATGCTGAATTTAAAAAGTTAATCAATGATTTAGAGTTAGAATATAAATAGTTCAGCAGATTTTATTGATTCTTTGCAAATCTCTGAGAAATTTAGCTTTAATTCATTAAGTTGAACTTCTTTTAACTTCCCGTGAGTTTCAGGATATTGAGGATTATACTGGCATGATATTGTTAAGTGTGAAACTATATCATATAAACCTAGTCTCTTATTTAGTTCTATAACCTCCAATTTATTCCAACCAATAAGAGGTCTAATAAGGATATAATTAGATATGAGATCATTATATAAATAAATATTATCTAACGTTTGACTTGCCTGTTCTCCTAAGATATCTCCTGTAACTATAAAGTTGGTCTTTTCTAAATTTGCAATTCGCATTGCTATCCTAATCATTAATCGCTTACATAAGATACAGGTTAACTTTC
>JBHLON010000049.1:0-3791 GCA_048940445.1 Promethearchaeota archaeon | reverse complement strand
GTTGGTCTTTTCTAAATTTGCAATTCGCATTGCTATCCTAATCATTAATCGCTTACATAAGATACAGGTTAACTTTCTCTCACACACTTGCTTTATAATGTTTAGGTTTAAGTAATGTAAAATGAAGTATACTTTTAGTTTACCTTCTGTGAATTTAGATAATATTTCAACAATTTGAATAATGCCTTGTTTCATAGCTTGGGTTTGATCACTAGAAGTTAGGAAAGATAAAAAGATAGGGGTGAATTTTTTCTTTAAAATTAAATATGCAGCAACTGGACTATCTAAACCAGTAGATAATAAAGAGATAAACTTAGTCATAATTACCACTAATTTAAAGTCTTAATTTTTTAATTACAATCATTTTACAATAACTTCTTTCCTAGTCCACTCTTTTAAATATTTATTAAAATTTTCCAATGTAATTTCACGTGGTATTCTAATTATTTTTTTGTATTCAAGTTTCTTTATTTTAAGTTGTAGTTTCTTATTTTTTAGAAAGAATTTATTCGCTTTAGGAAATTCTTCTTCAAATATGTCTTCTAATTCCTTCAAGTTAATATTGTGTAGTGCTTCATAATTATCAATAACAAAATTACATGATGTATCTATTGAAATTTGAAAATTAAATGCATCTATACGCTTTAAAGCTAATGGATATGCCTGACAAGATAAGGGTTTGGTTTTATGTATTGTACAACCAATATCAGGATCAAAAAAAGGGCATCTACCTTCTAAATTATCCAATTTAATTTTATAAGTGATAACTAGAATTTTTTTGTTTTTGGTATCAGGAAAGACTAAATCTTCTATAACTGAAAAATCAATACTTTTTTTTTTTGCAATAGATATTAAGTTATCTACTTCTTCTGGATAAAGAGGGATTCTCTTTTGACCTTTACCTTTAATAAGTTCATGACAACAGGTTCCACATTTCATACATTTGTATTTCAATTTGGTCACTGTTTTCAACACACAATTTTTAAGATAAAGATATTAGCTTACTTATACTATCTATATTTCTTTATCACTTAATCTTTGTGATGTTATGAAAATATTACTTTAACAATAAATCATGTGTCTATTTGGATAACACATTATTTTTAAAGATAAGATTTTGATGTTTATAGTAATAACTAAATTGCGAAGAAATAAAAATGTCTGAAAATGGAATAAGGATTATTACTCATTTAAAAATCTCTGAAGAAGAATTAAAGAACCCAATTTGCATTTTGGGAATGCCTGGTATTGCTGATGTCGGTAAATTTGCTCTTGATTCTCTAATTGGTCAGCTTAATGCAAAAAGTTTTATGGATATTATTTTTGATGATTATCCTGCGGGAGCGATAGTAGATGATAGTCTTTTATCCGCTCCAAAAGCAGAAATTTTATATTGGAAAGACCCCAATAATTTAAGGGATATAATTCTCATAACAGCAGATGCCCAAAGTCTAACTCCAAAGGGAATTTATAATATATCTAACTTTATTGCGGACTTAATTCATAAATATAAAATAAGGTTAATCATAGCTTTAGGGGCTTATCCAGTGAGTAGTCGAAAATTAAATTCTAAAATTCCGAAAATTTATGCAAGTTCTACAAATCGAGAATTATTAAATGATTTTTTAGTCGAAAATAAATGTGAGAGAATTCAAAAAGGCGTAATTATAGGAGCTAATGGTCTAATACCCACTTTAGCAAAAGCAAGATTTAATATAGATGGGATAGTGTTATTAGCTGAAACTGACAATATCGCAATGATTAATGAAGATGTTACTGACTTAAAAGCATCTATAATATTATTAGAAATGCTTAAGAAATCATTTACTCTGCCCATAAAAAAGAAATATTCACTTGAAAATATTGAGGATATTACAAAAAGTTTGCAAAATAAAAAAGAACAATTGGAAAAAGATCTAGATACATTCCAATTTGTCGATACAGATGATAAGAAAAAATCTCTCTATATTTAACAAATAAAGCATGATTGAACTTAATTTTCTTTAATCGTAATTTTTGCAAAAAATATTTTAATTACCTAACATTTTAAACAAGTATGAAATATGTATGTGCGAGAAAAAGTTGTGGGAAAGAAGTCACAAAAAAAGAACTTAATGCTCTTCCTGGTATTAAATGTTCCCACTGTGGATTCCGTATACTTTTTAAAAAAAGACCCGATGTAATTAAGAGAATAAAGGTTAGATAAGGCTCTAATTTTTAAAGGAAAACACACCTAAAAATTCATTTCAAATTTCAAATGATCAAGTAGTTCTTTATAACGATTGCGAATAGTTGCTTCTGTAACACCAGCAGCTATAGATATCTCTTTTTGAGTGCGACGTTCACCTTCTTGTATAGCTGCTACATATAGTGCAGCTCCTGCTAAACCAGTTGGAGCTTTTCCAGCCGTAATATGATATTTTTTTGCTAACTTCAAAAGTTCTGCAGCCCGGTTTTGTGTTTTTCCTGATAGTTTTAATTCCGCACAAAAACGGGGTATAAAATTTATGGGAGAAGATACATGAATATTAATTTTTAATTCCCCTAATGTTAGACGATAACATCTAGCAATTTTTTTTTTATCTACTGTGGCAAATTCTAAAAAATCATCAAGTGTCTTTGGTACATTATTCAATCGACATGATAAGTAAATTGACGCTATTAACATTGCCTCGATCGATCTTCCTCGTATTAGATTTTTCTGCGCCATTTTTCGATATATGTGTGCTGCTGATTCTTTAATATCTTTTGATAAATTAAGTTGTGATGCAAACCGGTCTAATTCATTCATAGCATATGCTAAGTTACGATCAATTGATTTATTAGTACGTGTTCGAACATGCCACTTTCTCAAGCGGTATACTTCAGCTTTCATTTTAGGGCTGATGCTTTTTCCAAAAGCATCCTTATTTTTCCATCCAATCATAGTACTTAACCCTTTATCATGTAAAGTAAGAGTCATAGGAGCTCCTACTCTTACTTTCTTACTAGCTTCTTCTGATGAGAAAGCTCTCCATTCTGGACCAGAATCAATAATTTTTTGTCTTAAAACCAGCCCACATACATTACAAATAATCTCGCCCCGTGCCTCATCAGATATTACATCAATGTTTCCACATTCTGGACATAAATTTATATTATTTTGAGGCATTGAAAGATCCAAATACTTCTACCCATAAATATTTCAGTTCTTTAATTCCTATAATTAAAGTCATACATTTAAATGTTTGCGTTTTAAAGGTTTATCAGTTAATAATAATCATTTTTTTTGGATTTTGATTTTAAAAATGGACCGAAAAACTTTAATTGGATCAATTATTCGATTCATATAATGCGACATTATTCCAAATCCCATGGTAGTCATTGTTATCTCCGTTCTTTTCAAACATCTTGTCCAAAATGTGGTGCAGATGTATTATATTGGGAATGCACTCATGGTTGTAAAGTTTTTTTTCAATACCCTCCATATGGTAAACTAATTAAGCATTATTGTTCTAGATTTTCTAATAATTCTAAACCAAAACCCGAGATAGTTGTTAAAACACCTAAATATATACTAGATACTTTATTTTTAAGTTGTCCTATCTGTGGAAAACCATTCAAAAATCTAGAAAATCTCAAAGATCACTTTACACAGCTAAAAAAGAGTGATCTAGAACATAAATTATTTTTTGCCGATCAGCTGTCCTTTATTGATGAATTTACAAATTTCAGTAAAACTACAAAAAAACAAGCTCATGTTAAAAATCAACCTAAATTTGGTAGAATCAATATTAAGAAAACGAAAAAGA
>JBHLON010000048.1:0-18040 GCA_048940445.1 Promethearchaeota archaeon | reverse complement strand
GAAGGAATATATGGATTCCAATATATTTCTTTTGAAGCAGGATTAGTAATCATCCACAAGATTGGCTCTAAGGAATGTCCAACTATTCTCAGAGCCTTAAATATATATCCAATATCTGCATCAAAAGGTACAACAATTTGTATATTCTCTTCACCTTCAATTTTGCCACAAGCTAAGCAATCATCTCTTTTCACAATATCAAGATGATCAAATTGACCATATACACCGTTATAATTAATATAGGGAGGATCCATTGGTGATCCAACATCTCTACCATGTAATCTAAATATTAATTTTAATGCTTCCTGTGATTGTATGCTAGCTATAACTGAGCTTACTGATTGAATAGCAGCAATTTTATTTCCCAATATATTCTCCATTTCTTCGAATTTAAAATCTGGACCAAATGTTCCTTTAATATTATCTTTCCATTCTTGGATCTCTTCAGAACCTAAAGACTCTAGCTTTTCTGTAGGTACATTTTCATTAAATACACGTTGCCTTAATTTTTCGAGTTCTTGTTGTGCCAGTTGTTTTAACTCTATAACGTCTTCATCCATATTCATATCTGGTTTAAAACCATATTTTTTTTCAAAGTCAACCTCCGCTTTTATTACACAATGATTTCTATTTCTAGGTAACCCCTTTAAGGTACAAGCAGCAATTAATTTGTCATCAGCAGGTGGAATTGGAACAAGACATCTATAACAAGGAGTAACATTCAACACATTTTCAGCATACTTTGTATCAAAATCCACCTCCACTTGTTTCCGAATTTGTTCTCTAATAGGATCGATTACATTTTGCCTTATTCTTTCTATTTTTTGTTCTAACTCATCAATTTCTCTTAAAGCATCCTGATATTCGGGTGTATCAAGCTCCCACATTTTACTATCAACAATATTCTGAATTTCAGTGATTCTATCTTTATAATTAATTCCAGAACCTTCAGGGATTATAATTTGAACATGTCCTTCAAAACCTACAGTCCCTCCTTCAATCATTGGTTTTTTTAATCTTAGACAAATTTTATTCAAGTCCAATCTAGCATTAAAATTATCTAAAGCGGCAACCACTACATCAGATTCTTCATATACTGACATAGATAATTTTTGGAGCTTCTCAAAATAAGAATCAGTTTCTAAAAAGGGATTCATTTCTTTCAATCGCTCAGCTGCTACTTCTGCCTTAGAACGCCCCTCATCTCCGGGTTTGAATAACATTTGCCTTGATAAATTAGAAGTTTCTATAGTATCTAAATCTACAAGAATGAGTTTTCCTATGCCCATTAATGCAAAATCTTTAGCAATTTCACATCCAAGTGCACCAACTCCCACAATCATTAAACATGCTTTCTCAAGAGCCTCTTGATCCCATCCATCAATTAATTGCTGCCTTGCATATACTCTAGACTTTAAAACATCCTCCTTATTTTCCGTCATTTTAAGATGGCATTATTTAATTATTCTATGAATATATTAACAAATCAAAATAATTTAAATTCTTTCAGTATTTAATGAGAATAAACATTAAGATTTAAGATTATCAAATTTTACTCTCTATTTAAAAATCTAATAACAATTTTTAGAAATATAATAACTATTATTAAGAAAAAGGGCTCAATTCTTTTCTTTTTTAGATACATCCTTTAACATTTTCTTGATCTCATTAGCTCTTTCTTTGTCTTTCGCTTTTTGCAGGTCCTCTCTCTCTTTTGCAGATTTTTCTTTAGATCTATTTATCTCTTCGATAAGCTCTTGCTTTAACTTTAATAAATTTGCCATATCTTTACTAAATGATTTTGCTTCTTTTTTCAATAATACTTTTTCTTTCTTTAATTTTGTTTTTATCTCTTTATCTTGTTCTTTAATTAGTTGGGATACCTCATTTGTCATATCGCTTACTTTGCCCACAGTTTGCTGTATCCTTTTTTCTTCTTCTAATAGACGAAGTTCTTCTAATTGTTTTTTACTTGTCAAATCCTCATAAATTTCTTGTATTCTTAGTTCATCTTGTTTTACATTTTCTTGTAATAATTTTGTATTTTCAATTTCCCTTTTAATAAATTTTGCCTGTTCTGTCCAACCAATTTCATTAAATTTAGTAAGTGCTTTTTCAAAATTCAAGTAAGCACCTTCAAAGTCATGATGGACTGCTAATCGTTTTCCTTCATCTATTAGCTCTAAGGCATCTTGTTTAATTTGATCAATCTGCTCCCTACGTTGTGATAATTGCCTCATCTTACTTTGTTGTTCTTTCTTTTTTCTTAAATACTCTTCACGTCTATTTCTTATCTCCTCTTGAAATCTATCATACTCTTTTTGACGTTGAATTTGTATTTGAGTCTCTAATTCTTTCCTTTCCATAGAATGTTTCCTCTCCTTCCCTAAATCTCCGATTAAAATATCTAAATTATTTATTTCAGGTTCCCAACCGACCTTTTCTGCTAGAATATCTCTTGCTTGTACGTATAATGAAATTGCTCTATCATAATCTGGTTGATTTCTTTTAAGATAGGTTCCACCTTTTTCTAAGAGATTATATGCTGTCTCTCTATTGCTTAATTGCTCTTGGACTAGCCTCTCTTTTTCTTCGATAGCAAGTTTTTGAGCTAATTCTTTTTCTCTTTCATATTTTCTCCTTTCTTCTATAAGTGATATCAATCTCTTTTCTTCTTCCATTTTTTCTAATTGTTTCTTTAGATTTAACTGCTCTTCTTCACTTTTCTTTTTCTTTAGTTCTTCTACTTTTACAATTGTCTGGGAGATAGGTTCGGTAGGATATTGGATTTCATTCAAAATCAACATGGCCTTTCTATAACTATTAATAGCTTTTTCATAATCTTTATTCTTTGTAAATCTTTCGGCTTCATCTAAGATTTTAAATGCTTTCTCTTTATTAATTTCAGCTTTAATTCTGATTTCCTCTAATTTTTGGATTTTAATTTCCTTTCTTTTTAATTTTTCCTTCTCTTTACTAATTTGTTCTACTAATTTCGTATCATATTTTTGTTTAGCTCTTTCCCTTTGAATCTCATATTCCAATTGTTTTTGTTTCTCTAATTCTTGTTCTCTTTTCTTTTCTCTAACTTTTATTATTAATTCTTTTAGTGAGTCTGTGGGAAACTGAATTTCATTAAAGATTAGTTCAGCACTATGGTAAAATTCAACTGCTTTATTATATTGAGATTTCTTCATAAGAATTTCAGCTTGTTCTAAAAGATCAAAAGCATCTTCTCTCCGTTTCTCTATATACTCTTTAGCTCGTGCTTGTTTTATAAGTCCAATTTCCTTTTTTCTTATTCGATCTGTTTCATATTTCATGTTCTCAGTAATTTTTTGTTGAAAGATTTTTTGTTCTTCTTGTTTTTTAATTTGTTGTTCCATTTCATATTGTTTTGCTAATTCTTTTTCTCTCTTCTTTTCTTGTATGTCCAAGATTAATTCTTTAATGGAATCTGTTGGATATTGCAATTCGTTTAAAACTAGTTCTGCTTGATGATAAAGTTCGATAGCTTGTTCATATAATCCTTGATTCATTAAATTCTCTGCTTTATCCATCAAATTAAAAGCTTCGATTTTTAGCGATTCCATCTGTCTAATTAATTCTTCTTTCTTCTTTATTTCAATCTTTTTTACTTTTAATCTTGCTTTTTCCTTTTCCATAGATTCCTTAATTTGCATTTCAAATTTCTTCTCAGATTCAATTTGCTTTCTTGATAATTCCTTCTCTTTTAATTCTCGTCTCTGCTTCTCTTCATTTCTAATCTTTAATTCATTGATAGTTTCTTTTATTAATTTAATATACCCCCCGGTCCACCCAATATTTTCTAATATATTTAAAGCCTGCTGATAAATCCCAAGAACGTCATTAAATTCTTCTCTTTTAAGAATATCATCAGCTTTATCTAATAATTTAAATGCCTCTTCTTGTTTAGAAAGATTTTGGGCAGAAAGTTTCTTCTTTTTTGCAATTAATTCTTGATCTGTGGTTAATCGTTTACCTTCTATTTCTCTCTGAAGTCTTATTCTTTCAGCGAATTCTCTATTGTCCATCTCTTTTCTAATAACATCTTCCATATGTTTTTGATCAATGATGTCTTTCTTTTTTCTTATGGTTTCAATTTCAAGAATGGCATTATTTATAATAGGAATTTCTTCTCTCCATTGAATTTGTGCAAATAGATTTGCAACCTTTCTATAAGTCTCTATAGCTTCATTAAACTTACCTAATGAAAGAAAATTTTGTGCTTCTTCTATCAATCTGAATGCATCTCTACGCTTATCTTCTCTATATTCAAGTTCCTTCTCTTTTTCTCTTAATTTTAATGATCTTTCTTTAAATTTCTCTTTTTGAGACTTTAATTTTTCAGTGATATTAATTTGAAAATCTCTTTCTTCTCTTTCCCTCTCTAATTTTTCTTGTAATTCTCCTTGTCTTTTTAGAAAATATTCGCGCCTTTTATTTTCAATTTCAATTATTGCATTACCTATGAATTCTACTTCATCATACCATTGGATTTCAGCGAAAATGTTAGTAATATCATGATACAATTCAATTGCTTTATCAAAATCTGCTTGGTTAATTAAATTTTGAGCCTCATCTAATAACTTAAAAGCATCCTCCTTTCTTTTTTGGCGATATTCTAATTCTTTTTCTTTTTCTCTTAATTTTACTTCTCTCTTTCTCAATCTTTCCTGTTCTAAACGTAATTGGATTGAAATCTTCTCCTGAAAGGCTTGCTCTTCTTTTTGCCTTTCAATTTCATTTTGCATACCTTCCTGTCGTTTTATCTCTGACTCTTTTTTCATTTGCTCTAATTCTTTAATTGATTCTTCGATTAGGGGTAATTCATCATTCCACTGAATTTCTGCAAAAATATTCCCTACATTTTGATATTTTTGAATTGCTTTATCTAAATCTCCCATTTTAACATACTTTTGAGCATCATCTAATGCTTGAAATGCAGAATCTCTCCTATGCTCGAAGTACTCCGACTTTTCTTGTTCTAATTTGATTTCAAATTCTCTTTGTTTTAGCTTTTCACGCTCTCTTTGTAAAATGTCTGTAATTTGTTGCTGAAATTTTGATTCTTCTTTCTGCTTATCTTCTAATCTTTTTTGAGTTTCAAATTCCTTTTTATACTGTGCTTCCTTCAGCTTTTTAACACTATTAATTGTGGTTTTAATCATAGGGATATATGATTCCCAACTTGGACCAAGATCAAAAAGTGTTTCTAATGCGTTTTGATATTCCGTTAACGCCGTATCAAAATCACGTTTCTTTTGAAGAGCATCATCAGCTTTATCTAAAAAAGTAAAAAAGTCTTTCTCTTTTATTATCTGTTTACTCCTTTTTTGTTCATATTCTTTACGTCTGATTTCTTGTTCTTTAGCTGTCTGGACTATCTCTTCCCTTTCTTTAACATAAAAAGAATCCTGAATTTTTTTTATTTCCACTTCTCTCTTGCTTTTTAAATTTTCAAGTGAATCTTCACTCTTCTGTTTCTTCTTCACGTCTTTTATAAAATTCATAATAGGTTGGATATAAGAATCCCATCCAATTGATTTAAAGAGTTGTATAGCCCTTTGGAACTTTTCAATCGCTTTATTATAATCTTTCTCTCTATCTAATTTTTTTGCAAAATCAATTAAATTAAACGCTTCAATTTGGATTTCTTCCTCGGTTCTTTTTTTATGGTCAAATTCAATAATTTTGGTTCCATTAATCGATACTTGAGATTCATCATAAATTCTTCTACTTAAATCTTCTTCACTTATTTGAGGTTGTAATTTGAAACTATCATATTTCTGTTTCTCTATTCTAAGTTTTTCTACTATAAATTGGAGATTTTGTGTTTGTTCTGCCCATCCAATTGAAATTAACAATTCAATTGCCTTTTCATAATTTTGAATAGCTTTATCGAACTGATTATCTCTCTCGAAGAATTTTGCGTTATCAATAAAAGTGAATGCATCATTCTGAATACGTTCTTGTTTTGCTTTTTCTTCTCTATATTTTATAAGTTGTTCAGCCTTTTCAACATCTATTTTTTCCCCGAATGCATCAACTATTTGAGGGCTACTTTGTACATCTGTAGGTAATTGGATTTCTTTTTGACTTTTGATTGATTTTTGAAGATTTTGTTTTTCAATTAGATCTGAAACTTTCGTTTTTATATTCTGAATTTGAGTTTGGGACCACCCAGCTTGAAGTAGTAATTTTAAAGCTGAATTATAACGTTCAATAGCATCTTGAAAAAACCCTTCGGATTCTAAATTATTCGCTTTATCAATTAATATAAATGCCTGATCTTGAAATTTCTCAATTTGGGCAGATAATTGTTCATGTTGGAATAACTTTTGATTCCGCATAAAAGATTTTAATTCCTCGATTCTCTCATATAAATCACTGATTCGATGCATCATATATCCGCTTTTTTTAAGATAATCAGCAGCTAATTGATAATTTTCAATAGCATCCTCATTTTTTCCCTCTTGCTCAAACTTTTGAGCTATGTCTAGATATTTAAGGGCTTCTTGAGCTAAATAATCGTTATCTTGCATTTTGAACTAACTTCCTCAAAATAATTCGAAAATAGGAAATAAAGTGATGAATAAAAACATATATTATTCTTACAATAAATAAAATCCTTTAATCAAATAAATTTTTTATATTTAACCAATTATGTTAATCAAATTTATCAATAATTTAGACTTAAGAATTTATAGTCTTTATTAAGCTACATATATGGAGAATTTTAATTTTATTTTAGACTTGGAGCCAATTTCAAGAAGACTGCATTTTTCAAAAGATAAAACCATTTATCAAACCATTATCGATTCAGGAATCCAAATCAGGACATTATGTGGAGGACAAGGTACTTGTGGGAAATGTAAATTGCAGATTCAGAAGGGAAAAGAGTTTTTTAATTCACCGACTCAACTAGAAGTTAAATTTTTAAAACAACAAGATTTAGATGACCATTGGAGATTAGCATGTCAATTAAAAATCAATCCCAATAAAATTGAAATATTAAAAAATTCTGCCTTACCCCAAATTATTATTTTCCTGCATGATGAGTTATTAATTGAAGATTTTAAGATTTTAACATCTGGTATTACAAAAGAAACTAAACTTTCTCCTAATATACGAAAATTTCACCTCCAAGTCGAAAAACCATCATTAGACAATCCTATTCCCCAGTTCGAAAGAATATTAGCTGAAATAAACAGTGATAAAGTATTAGATATCGATTTTGAAGTATTAAAGTATCTTCCTCGATTGGTGAAGCATAATGATTTTACTATTACTCTTCTGAATGGTTCTAAAATCATTCGGTGTGAACCTGGAAATAAAACTGAAGAAAATTTTGGAGTTGCTTTTGATATAGGGACAACCACTATAGTAGGATATTTAATCAATCTCCATAATGGAAAAACATATGCAGTCGCTTCCATGCTAAACCCTCAAACAGCTTATGGAGAAGATGTAATAACTAGGATCACTTATACTAAAGATAATGAAGACGGACTTAGTAAATTGAATTCTATAGTAGTAGAAGCATTAAATAAACTGATAAAAAAATTATGTACTAAAGCAAAGATAGATTCCTATCAAATCTTTGAAATTACTATAGTGGGTAATTCAGTTATGCACCATATCTTTCTTGGATTAAATCCTATCAGTATTGGATTGAGTCCTTATGTTCCTGTGATTCAAAAAGGATTAAATTATTCTCCTAATCAACTTAATCTAAATATATTTCCTCAAGGAAATGTCTACATTTTACCATTAATAGCAGGCTTCGTTGGCGCAGATACTGTCGGTGTAATATTATCATCTAAAATTGATGAGGAATCTGATTTAACATTAGCTTTAGACATTGGCACTAATGGTGAATTAGTAATTGGTAATAAGGATGTATTAATTACTGGTTCATGTGCAGCAGGATCAGCATTAGAGGGAGCTCACATCAAAGATGGAATGAGAGCTGCAGGGGGTGCGATAGATACAATAAAGATTCATCCTAAAACTTTAGATGTATCATTTACAACTATAAAAAATAAAAAACCCATTGGTATTTGCGGCTCTGGTTTAATTGATGCTGTGTGTGAACTACTAAAATCTAAAGCATTAACTCGAAGTGGTAATTTTAATAAACTTATGATCAAAAATGACAGATTCCAGACCAGAGCTGGAAAACTTGAATTTATAATTGCCTATAAAAATGAAACCTCTGATGGAAGAGAAATCACTCTTTCGCAAACAGATGTAAGAGAAATTCAAATGGCAAAAGCCGCATTCTTCTCAGGAACAAGGCTCATGATGGCGTATCTGAAAAATAAATATGACAAAAACTATAAGATCTCCCAAATTTTTCTAGCAGGAGCTTTTGGCAATTATATTAATAAAGAAAGTGCTAAATTTATAGGGATGATTCCGGATATTAGTTCAGATAAAATATTTCAAATAGGTAATGCAGCTGGAGTTGGCGCTAAAAATTGTTTGATAAATAAAGATCTACGTATTAAAGCTCAAAATCTAGTAAAAAATATAGATTACATAGAGATAGCTTTAGATAAAAAATTCCAAAGAGAATATGCAGAAGCAATGTATTTTCCACATTTAAATTTGAATTTATTTCCCAGTTTAGATTTTTATAAAAATCTCCCCCTCAGATAATATTCAATTTTAATAGCCAATAATCATAAAAAATTATGAGATTTTAAAAAAATTTTAACTATGGCTATAGAACTTATCATAAGCTATTGCGAGGCAACAATTTAACCTTTAAACTATTAAAAATTGGGTAAAAGTATTTAAGATATAAATTCATTAAAATTATAAACTTTTTAAAAAGAATTAAATAAATTCTTAAATAACAATTACGATAATAATTTATATACCATTGAATATTTTTTAAATAATATAAGAAATATAGTCCAGAAGAAAACTATATGTCGAGTTTTAAACTAAAAGTTTTGCTTACCGGAGCTGCTGCTGTCGGAAAAACAAGTTTAGTTCAGAGATTTATAAAAAACAGATTTGCTGCGAATTATAAACTCACTGTAGGTGTTGATATTCTAACTAAGGACGTTGAATTTAGATCAGGAGAGTTTGCCACACTTTCAATCTGGGATATAGGAGGTCAACAAAGATTCGAATTTATCCGTAGCACTTTTTACAAAGGAGCAGCTGGCGCTCTCTTAGTATTTGATCTAACGAGAGAACAGACGTACACAGAAACTAGGAAATGGCTAACAGAAATCCGACAATTTGCTGGAGAGAACATTCCTTTTATTTTGATTGGAAATAAGGCTGATTTATTAGAAGATGTTGGCGTGGTAATTGATAAAAATGAAGCGAGATCCTTCGCAGAGAAAGAAAAAAGTATATACATCGAGACATCTGCAAAAACTGGTGAGAATGTAGATGCGGCGTTTACAGAGTTAACAAAAAGGATTATTGATTCAAGAACACAATAGGGTTTTAAATCTCCTTTTATTTACTGAATTTTTAAAATATGTTATTCCTCTAAAAAATCTTCATATAAATCATGATGAATAACATTAATCGCATCAAAAAGATTCTCTTTCTTTATCACTAACGAAAAGTTAAGATCATCAATACTTTGGGTTAGGGCCTTGACTTTTATTTGTTTTTTTTCTAATGCTTGAAAGATTTTAACTTTAGTGAGGTTATCTAATACTTTAAAACCAGTAATATTAATTATAGCTACTTCTTCATTCTTGATTTCAAAAAAATCTGCAAAATATTCTGATCTTCTCAAAGCTATAAGTGCTTTTTCAGCATCTTTCTTCGAGACTATAAATGATGTACTTACTTCTGATGCGCTTTGAGCAACTAAAGAGACACTAATATTGTTTTTGCTCATTATTTTAAATATTTTAGCTAACACTCCAGGTACATCAACTAAACTTCCAGAAGTTACCGTGATGATTATGCCATCTTCAACTGTAGATATACCTTTTATATTGTTTCTATCAGTATATCCTGAAATTGTAGTAAAATCTACTTTTTCTAATGGTTTATCAAAATTTCTAATTTCTAACGGAATTTGATTTTTTTCAATAGCTTCTAGGCACTTTGGGTGCAAAATTTTTGCTCCAAAGTTTGCGATATGTTTTGCTTCCTCATAGTCTAAATTTCGAATTAAAACTGCTTTTGGAACATAATTGGGTCCTATAGCAAGGAGACCATCTACATCTTTCCATAATATTACTTTAATATCCTTGTCTTGACCTATCTCGTAAATGGAATGAGCTAATATTGTCGCTGTATAATCTGAGCCTCCTCTCCCTAAAGTTGTAGTATATCCTATTTTATTTCTTCCAATGAAACCAGTTATGCAAATTATAGTGTTCTTTTTAGGGTTCTCTAAAAAAGGTATTAACATTTTTTCAATCCGAGCATTTGTTAAATTATAAAGAGGATAAGCATTATTAAACTCATCATTAGTTATTATCAACTTATTTGCTGGAATATATACTGAATCTAATCCTCTATTTACTAGAAATTGATTTAATATATAAGTAGAGATTATTTCTCCATGACTTAATACAGAATCTTTATAATATGGCTCCAATCCAAATTCTCTAATATCAACAAAAATCTCTTCAAGTTCACTTAATTTCTGATCTACCCATTCTTTTGTTTTATAAAATTCTTCAGAGTCATCTTTAAAAATTTCCTCTATAATATCAAAATGCTTTTTTTCTAGAATAGCCATATTTTTATCTAATTGTGTTTCGTTAGAAACATTTTGAGCCATTTTCAGAAGTAGATCTGTTACACCATTAAAGGCGGAAGCAACATACACTCTTTTTACATTATCGTAAATTTCTGAAATCTTGAGGATTTTATTAAATGCAGCTTGATCATTTAAACAACTTCCGCCAAATTTCATGATCACAACTGTCATATTCTATTCCATTAATTCAAGAAATTTTAAAAATTTATTTTTTAATAGCAAACACAAACCCTCAAATTAAAAATCTAGAAAAAGCTTAAATCACTTAATATTTTTAAGTAATTCTTCAACTTCTTTAATCTGATTATTAATGTTCTCTTCAATCTCTCTTAATTTACTCTTTTTATCTTCAAGCTCTTTGGCAGTAATTTCTCCAGTTAATTCCTTCATATCAAAATCTAATGACATTTTTGAAAGGTTTGCCTTTTTAATTTTTAAGTCAATAAGAGTTTTTTCTAAATTTGCTTTTTCTGGAACATTTTGAGTATTAGATTCGTCTACGGGACTTATTTCTTCTGATACGGGTTCTGTCGAAATTTCCGGAGGTCTACTAGGAGGAGAACGTTGAGGTTTAATTACATCTTCAGGCTCTAAAGGTTTTGTATCCGTTTCAGCTATTTGAGGTGAATCTTCTATTTTAGCAGATGCTATTGATGACTTTAAAGGAACGAATGATTTTGGTGGAGTCAATTTCTTGAGTTCTTCATCTTTTGGAATTGGTTTAACTTCCTCATTAGTTACTTGGGCATAAGGAGAAATTTTTAATTTTTCCTTTGCATCCTTGGGCACAGTAGTAATTGTTTTAGGTCTCTGCTTTACCATAAAATCATCGGGATTTAGATCTAAACCAGTTTGTTTAGGAAAAACGGGTTCTGGTTCTTGGGAAGAAGATGACGTACTTTCAGGTTCAAATCTTTTAGGAGCAACTGGTTCTGTAATCATTTCCACCGGTTTTTTAAAAGTAATCGGTTCAATTGGCGATGGTTTTTCAGGCATTTTCGGTTTTTTAAGAACAATAGGTTTCTCTTTAAGGTCTTTTGATCCTTCACTCTTTTTGGATTCTTTAATTACCAAACTACTGTCTTCTACGGGCTTTATTGGAGCTTCAATTTGCTGACTTTTTGGTGGAGTTTTACTAGGTTGTGAACCTGAAACTTGCTGAAGCATACTTAAAATCTTTTGTGATTTTTCGTAAAACTCCCTTCCTAAAGAATCATCGCCCAGTTCTATACATAAATCACTAATTCTTTCAAACAACTTGGCCGCTCTTTCAAATTCAGCATTTTCTAATGCTTTTGTAGCTTGTTCGATAAATGTGTCTCTTTTTAGCAATGGCTGCAATAAAGGAGATATTTCTGCACTCATTTCTAAAATATCTGCAATGATGGTAATCATTTTGTCTCTATTATTAGAATCTTTCGCAATCATGGAGTAGGTTTTTAATCCTAAAATTTTTTCAATTTGATCTGGTTTCATAGCGCTCTCTAAATCTTGTTTATTCCCGATAATAGCGGTATGAGCATGTGGGGCTTGTTCCTTTATTAATTCTAGAAAGAATTTGCTTTTTTCTACATTTTCTAAGCTAGAATCTGTAATTAAGAGAACAGCATCACTACCTTTAATAAAGTTATTCCAAAGATAGCTAAACTGTTCTTGACCAGCAAAATCCCAAAGATGGAAATGTAGTTTGCCAATTTTAATTGTAGCGATATCTCCTGTGATTGTGGGAATATGTTGCATAGGTATTTCTTCAGCCTTGATTAATCTAGTTATTGTCGTCTTGCCTACTCCAGAAAATCCTACTAACGATATTTTTGGTCGCAAATTTTTATGAGTTGCATCAATTGTAGGATCAAAAACCTCAAAAGTCTTATCATCGTACTTATGCTTTATAATGTCTTCAAATAAGTTTAAGAATTCTTTTTTACATTTTATCAATTCTTTTTTAATATTATCAAAATTATCAGTAAGACCGGTAACAAACAAAAATATTAAATCTAATTTCGATTCCGTAATAAACGAAATCCTATATCTATAATAATCATGAAAATCTACCTTATCAGTCCCTTTAGCAAACGCCTCTCTTATTAGATCGGTGAATAATGTTTTAAAGACCTCGTCCTTTAGAGCTTTTCCAAAATGCCTGTAATAAATTAAATCATTAGCTTTATATATATAAACCTGTCTTAACATTAGGATTCACTATAAAATTATTTAACTTGAAATATATTTTACAAGGTCTTTTATGATGGAATATTTTTTATTCTTAGATTTTTCTTCTTTAATTACATCTTCAATTTTTTTAATTTCTTTAGAGAAATCAAAGACTGAAAACTCATTAATTTCCTGTCCTTTCGATGTTTCTCCAAGTTTTTTCAAAAATACACTAATACTTGGCATGAATTTAGCTAAATTCACGTCTAAATTCAATTTTGAAATTAAAATTAAATTATTATTAAATGTGAATAAATAATTGTAATCTTGAGCCTCTAAGGCAAATGAATTAATTTTTTTTAAATTTAAATCTTTCGCAATATCGTGAGAATTCGCAATCAGAGAAAGAATTTTTTGAGGAATGACTTTCCCTTTTGAAAATTCTTTAATCGCAGAGCTTAGAATTATTCCGTACTGATTTGCAATTGCGCATTCTGAATTTAAATCTGCTTTCAATTGTGAGACGATATTATCATAATTTATTTCTCTCATTATTCAAATATACCTATTTTGATTAAATAATAGCCGATAATTTATTTATATTTATTTGAAGTATAATTTTAAGATTCAATATATTTTATATTTTAATAGAAGATAACCATGCAAATATTTAAATTTCATTTTATTGAAAAAGAATCAAACATTACAATTATTTCAGAATCCAGAGAAGCCATTTTAAGAGCGAAGAAAGAATTTTATTACCAAAGGCCTCTATTAGAAGAATATATATCTCATCATAAAGAATTTTACTCCTCCTTTACTCCTGTAAAAATTCAAACTGATTTAGAAATAATTAAATTAATGGCTCAAGCAGCAATCTTATGTGATGTCGGTCCCATGGCTACTGTAGCGGGAGCTTTCGTAGATTTAATGCTCAATGTAATGAAAGATAGGAATAATGAATCTGATGAATTAAAAGTCGCTTTAATTGAAAATGGTGGAGAGGTAGCTGTTGATTCAATGAAATCTATGAAAATAGCCTTATTTGCTGGAAATAATAAATTAAATATAAATATTGGATTTTTGATTAAAAAGAAAGATTGTCCTATTGGAATCGCAACTAGTTCTGCTACAATAGGACATGCAATTAGTTTAGGCGAAGCGGATGCTGTAACCATTTTTGCTAAAAATGCTACTATTGCTGATGGAGCTGCAACAAAAATCTGTAACCTTGTAAAGGGAAATGATATCGAAAGCTCTATTAAAAAGGGATTAAACGCTGCTGATGATTTAACTGATATTTTTGGTGCTTTTATAACCCGCCAAAATAAAATAGGTATTACAGGAAAAATCCCCGAGATGTTTAAAATTGCAAGGGATAAAGAATTAATACTTAAAAAAAATATAGAATATTTTTTTCCAGAGAAATTTGAGATTTTTAAATAACCCAATAATAGGGAAAATCTATACCATTTACACTTTTGGAAGAACAAACTCTATCTAGATAATTCATATTGTAATATGCTTGTACTTCCGCTGGTGACAATCTCTCATAGACCTCAAACCCACTGAATGCTAAATAATTAGCATCTAATAAGAGATAAATATCTGTATTTAGGCTTTGTTTCATTTGTTGTAACTTATTCGTGCCATTTGCATAAAAATGATCGCTAGGTTTAAAATATCCTTTTGGTTCTTGTATAAAATCGAGAAAGCTGTTCACTAAAATACTTTTATTATGAGCATCGTAAGGATATTTATAGTACATAACAACGTAGGGAATTCCAAATTCACATATTAAGAAATTTTTTTCAGATGTATAATTTGAATACCATTGAAGCGAATATACTTCTCGTTTATTTAAACTATATCGTTGATCATCAATATCCCATAATTGGTCGGTAAATTGTGAAATAAACATGAAAATAACTACACCAAGAATAAACACTTTAATCTTAATTTTTGTAATACGCTTCAATTTCAACAATTTAAATAAATAAGAGATAAACCCAAAAATAATTACAGGTGAAAATAATAAGAGAATTCTTCCTGACCAAAATTGATGTAATACAAAAATGTCCAATGAAAATGCTCCTAAATAAATTATACCCAAACCAAGAAACCATAAAGCTAATGGTTTTCCTAAAGGCTTCTTTTGAAAAATAATTAATCCCCATATTCCGAAGAACATGAATATACTAACTTCGATTACTACTATTATTTTTGAAAAGCTTACATTAAGCGTCTCTATATTAATAAATATAAAACTAATCACCATAACAGCAATAAATGAAAAGAAAACTGGAAACAATAATTTATCTTCAATTATTTTATAATACCTATAGTTATGACCTAATATTGTTGACTTAAACCTACCTTTTTCAAATCTGATTCCGATTCGTAATTTTAATACTAATATTAATCCGAGAATTCCCGCAAATATGAAAAAAAACCAAGGTAATGCTCCAAAATCAACTAAAGCCCAATGAGCTCTAATTTCAGTAAAATTAAATAAGCTAATAAAAATAACTAAGCAAATGCACAATATCAAAAAATCGAAACCTCTCCTATAGCTTTTCATAAAATAGATTAAAAAAATAAATGTAAACGAGACCATGAAAATTGTTGCAATCAGGGAATGAGTAAATAAAGCACTAATATAAATTAAAATAATCAATATATATGAGAATATTAGATTTGATAAGATCTCCTTTTTAGTAGGTTTACTCTCTTTGACGAAATTTTGTAATCTTGCGTACAGTATAAAGAGGATATATAAAGATTGAATAGTAGCCAAGGATGTTGGCCAAAATTGATACATCATATTACTAAATCCTAATGAGCTAAATTCTAGAAGAAATACTCCAAAAACAGCTAAATTTCGATTTTTAAAAATCCTTTTTAAAATATTATAAATTATTAATCCGGAAGCAAAAAACGTATAAAAAGAGAAATATTTTGCCAAAATCAAATGATCTATACCGGAAAAAAAATAAAGAATAGCAGTAAAGAGATGTAAGCCTAAAGCTCCAAAATATTGGTTAATGGGCAAGTAGTTAAGAGAAGTTATCAATTTAGTCATAAATATATGATACATCGCATCAGTGCCATAAAAGTAGCTAAATCTGACTCCATTTAAAATAGAAAGCAATATTAGAAAACATATAATTAATACTGAAATTAATGGAACTTTTTTCTTTATATAAGATTTCAATGAGAAATTTATGAAAAACTGTTCTTTATTTCTTATTTTTTTCTCGGATTTCAAAAATAAATTTAGATTCTTTCTTCTTTCCATGAAAATTATGTAAATTATTAATAAGAAATAGGTAATAATGATAATAAGAATGAAAAATAAGCCAGTCATTGGGACACCAAAAAAATTTCCTATATAACCTGATAGAATGTAGAAAGTTAAATTACTAATAATGGTTAAACCTGTTCTTTCTAAAAAATTAAAACCTTTTTCTTTCAAAATAATATGATATAAAGGATAAAAAGGTAAGAGCAGTACGATAAAAACAGTACTTATTAATAAGATTAAGCTAAAAAATACTCCTATACTACTATTTTCTATCCCTAGATTTGCATCTAAATTAATTACGTGAAAGAAGACAAATAATAATGCTAATGACGATACAAGACAAATCAAAATTTGCTTCTTTTGGTATAATAAATATATTAATCTGTTAAAATTCTCTTTCGAATGATTCATAGATACCATTCTAAGGCTCTCTTCATTATATTTAAATGTAATTTATTTAATTATTCTAAATATATTTAGTTTTGTTTGGAAGTTTATTCATATTTAGGAGTTAATTAGTTGTTAATTTTCATCTACTCTTAATACTACATTTACTAAGTTTTTAATTCTTTAATATATATTAGTTTACTTAGATAATTTTTTTTATTCTTTGAAAATGTTAAAAAATAAAAGAATCCTCATTACGGGGGCAGCTGGTTTTATTGGATCACATTTAACTGAAATTTTACTTAATAACAACAACTTTTTAATTTTAATCGACAACTTTAATGATTATTATCAAGGCAAGGAAGAAAGATTGGCAACTATAGTACATAATTATGAAAATTTAAAAGATTATATCCTCTTTAAAAACGATCTTTTAGATGAAACAATTTATAGTCAAATTGATAAAGATATTGACGTAATCTTTCATCTAGCAGCCCAAGCGGGAGTAAGATATTCTGTAGAACATCCACTACAAGTTGCACGTAATAATATCATAAGCACAATTAATCTATTTGAATTTTCTTGTAAAATTGATAAAATCAGTAAAATAATATATGCCTCATCGTCATCAGTATATGGTAATCCAATTTACACTCCTTGCGATGAGAAACATCCGAAAGCTCCAATATCTGCATACGCTGCATCAAAATTAACTGGAGAAGTATATGCAAACTATTATCACCGGGAATATAATTTGCCAATTACTTCCTTAAGATTTTATACTGTATATGGACCAAGAGGAAGACCTGACATGGCTATATATAAGTTCTTTGATTTAATGTATCAAGACAAAGAAATTCCTATTTATGGAGATGGTGAACAGATTAGAGATTTTACATATATCTCTGATATCATTAATGGCTTGATATTGTCTGCAGAGAATGATGGTTCAGTTGGTGAGACATTCAACTTAGGATGTTCGAGCCCCCTAAAAGTGAATGATCTAGTAGATAAAATGTATAAAATAACACATAAAACTAAAAAAATAAAATATTTACCAAAACAAAAAGGAGACGTTGATATCACTCATTCAGATATAACTAAAGCTAAGAAAGTATTAAACTTCAACCCCAAAATAAAGATTGAAGAAGGATTAAACCTACAACATCAATGGCAGTTTGAAAATTTTAAAAAGGTTTTACATGTTTAAAATTAAAGCTTAAATTCTATTATTTTAAGTGTATTGTAAATCAAAAGCAGTAATTCGTAATATCTATGAAAAAGTAGCTACTAGATTAAATTTTTATTAAATTATTACCAATATATAATATTATACACTTAATTTTTAATTCTAATAAAAATTTCCAGATTTAGGCTTCCCCCTTGAAAATCCTAATGAGTAACAATAAGATTGATCATGT
>JBHLON010000117.1:0-4305 GCA_048940445.1 Promethearchaeota archaeon | reverse complement strand
ATTTTTAATTAAATTTATTATTTAAGAGATAAGCTATTTATAATAATAAAAATTTAAACTTTAATCTTCTTATAACTCTATAGTGAAAGGTTGATTTAAATTATGAAGCTTAAGGTTAAGAGAATAAACTATGAAACTGGAAATACAAAAGATGTAGTTTTAAATATTAAAGATGCTCAAGAGCTTGGTCAAAAAGCAGGAGAAAGAGTTTATATTAGAAATAAAAATATAAAATCAGAAAGTGAGTTTTGGGTTGCAATAGTTCAGATTGATTATTCGAGTTCGATTGTAGAACCTGGTGAAATAGGAATCTTTTTAGATATTTTAAGAGAGAAAAAAGATCTTAGAGATGAAAGTGTAATATCTGTAAAACCTGCTGACCCTCCTGATTCATTTAAATTTATCCAGAAAAAGATAAGAGGAACTAAATTAAGTAATGAAGAAATAAACAACATTATTGCCGATGCGGTATCTGGTTCATTATCCAGAATTGATCTAGCCGCGTTTATAACGGGAGTCCAGATAAATGGGATGGACAATGAGGAAATGACAGCTCTAACTTTAGCAGAAGTTAGAAGTGGAGATATATTTTATTTCGGAATGGATGTTTATGATAAGCACTCAACAGGAGGCGTTCCGGGCAATAAGGTTTCTCTAATTATTGTTCCCATCGTAGCGGCTGCAGGATTGACGATTCCGAAATCATCTACAAGAGCAATTACTTCACCATCGGGGACAGCAGATACAATGGAAGTATTGGCTCCTGTTGCATTTGATTCAGAAGAATTGAAAAGTATTGTTGCTAAGGAGAACGGATGTATAATATGGGGTGGGGCATTAAATACTTCACCGGCTGATAATATTCTTATTGAAATTGAGCGTCCTCTTCATATGGATCCTATTGGACTGATGATTCCTTCAATACTTACTAAAAAGCTGTCTCTAGGGGTCAAAAACTTAGTTTTAGATATTCCAGTTGGAGCTGGAACAAAATTTCCTACAATTGATGATGGAAAGAAATTTGCTTACCTATTTAAAGACATAGCAAAAAATGTTGGAATAGAAGCAGAATGTGCTTTAACACTTGCCCACCAGCCCATTGGACATGCAATTGGTCCTGCAATAGAAGCTAGAGAAGCATTAACTTTACTAATGGATTATAATGTAGGTCCAAACTCATTAATTGAAAAATCAACCGAATTAGCTGGCATTTTACTTGAAATGGGAGGTAAAGCGCAAAAAGGAAAAGGTCAAACATTAGCTAAGGAACTTTTACGGTCCGGGAAAGCTTATGAAAAAATGCAAAGAATTATTGAAGCACAAGGAGGAGATCCTAGTATAAAACCAGAAGATATAAAACTTGGACCTTATACCAAGGACTTTTTTGCTTCTAAAGCAGGACATATTACACAAGTTAATAATGCAATAATAAATCAAATTGCAAAAGCAGCTGGTTGTCCCCATTCTAAAAAATCAGGTGTGGAAATTTTTAAAAAACAAGGAGCTCGAATTAAGGAAGGAGATCTTGTCTTTAGAATTCATTCTGAAAGTAAATCGAAATTAGCTAAAGCAGAAAAGATATATAACTCAACTGGTGGACCCATAATATTGGGAGGAATGATGATAGAAAGGATATAAACAATTACAATCGTTTAACTATTCCTATTATTCCTGATCCATTTTTATTTGAATAAAAATGGCTTAGGATTCTAAGCAAATCATTATTAAAAGAATGAATTGAATTTAACACATTTCATCTAAATATTAAATGTTTGAATAAATTCTCATAATTATATTCTGAATAATATTTTAAAATTAAATATTAAAAAAAACCAAATTTCGAACTTTAATGGAAGAGTCACCCGAAAAGATATATTCTAAAATTAAAAATAAAGTATTAGATAAATCTACAGCGGCTATTCAATTAATATCATTAATTGAGAACAGTGAAAATGTAAACGATAGAGTTAGAAGTATAAAAATTTTAGGAAAAATTTCAACGAATAATCCGCAGGTTTTTAACTTTTTAGAAAATCTCTCAATTTCTGATAACCTTGAAGTAATTCGATTTAATGCTTTAAAAGTATTGAAAGAAAATTTCAAAGAAAAAGCCTTAGAACCTATGACATGGTCACTTAATCACGAACAATCACTAAGATGTCTATTAACAATCATAGACACTTTAGGAGAGCTAAATAACCATCAATCGAAAACAGTTGTAATAGATAAGTTAAAGAAACCTGAAAATGATACTTTTCAGTTACATTATAATAAGCTTTTTAAAAGAGAAGATATAAGTAGCTTTTCCTGCATTCAATTGGTTGAGATTTTGAAGAATTATTTAATCATAAACTATTTAGAAAAAAAATTGGGTAAAATTAACTTTAAACTTCAAAAGGGGCTAATTACAGAATTAGATTTATCTGATATAAGTAGTCGTGTATATGGATGGAATTTTCTTAAAAAAATACCAGAATATGTATTTAAATTGAAAAAACTTAAGAAGCTTGATTTAAAGTTTAATCGTTTATCAACTATTCCAGAGTCAATTAAAAACTTATCACTATTATCTTATTTAGATTTGAGTTATAATAAATTAAATGAGTTACCAAAAGATATAGGCTTGTTAAATTCACTTCACTATCTCAATATGCGATATAATCAATTAAGTACAATTCCAAATACAATCGGAAATATTTCTTCTCTCAAAGTCTTAAATTTGAGGTCAAATAAATTAAAATCATTACCAAAAGCATTAAATTATCTACAAAATCTTGAAATTTTAGATTTATATGGAAATAAGTTAAATAACATTAAGGTTTCTTTGAAAGGTTTATCTTCTTTAAAATATTTGGAGCTTGGCTTAAATAATTTAGAGAAGTTACCAAGATGGATAAAGTATTTAAAATTTATTCAAATAATAGGGCTAGGTGGGAATAAATTAAAAAAACTTCCAAACTGGATAACTTCATTGTATTCATTAGAAAAACTTAATTTGTATGATAACGAATTAACGAGCCTTCCAAGGTCTTTTGGATTATTAAAAAATCTAAAAGAACTTACTCTTTGGAATAATAAATTGCGTTCATTACCGAAATCATTTATTTCATTAAAATCACTAAAAAAGTTAAATTTGAGCTGGAATAATTTTGAAAGATTGCCCGAGTGGTTTGGGGAATTAAAAAACTTAGAATTATTAAGTTTATGGGGAAATAAGTTAAAAAGTCTCCCCATATCTGTATCAAAGTTATCCTCCCTGAGAATCTTGGATCTAAACTTTAACTTAATAGTCGAAATTCCAGACTTTTTAAAAAGATTAGAGAAGAATGGATTAATTATTTATAAATGATTATGTTTTTCGAGGTAAAATGATTGAATTAGATCCAAGTAGGATTTATGAAGACTTTTTGCAGAATTTAATAGATAAATACTCAGCAATTGATAAGTTAATAATTTTAATAGAAAATAGCAACAATGTTCAAATTAGGCTCAATAGCATAAGATTTTTAGAAAAGATAGGAGGAAATTTCAGAGAAGATGCTTCAATCAAAGAAAAAGTTTTCAAATTGTTTGAAAATCTCTTGATCTCTGATTCTAATGAAAAAATCAGAAATATTGCGGCGAGATTATTAGGAGAAAAGTTTTTAGAAAATTCTCTTAATCCTTTAAGATGGGCTTTATTGCACGAACAATCAACGCTCTGTTTAAAAACTATATTTCAACTTATTATTACTATTATAAAAAATCTTAATCAAGCAAATGATCGGGTTTCAAAATTTATACTTCTTCATGAATTAAAACAAATACAAAATAAAGAATTTAAAATAGGATTCGAACATTTATTAGACCAAAAAAATTTAAACATTCCAAAGAATGAACTTTGTTTAATTCTGCTAAATTATTTTGCAATTACTTATTTAGAAAAATCTTTTTGGAGATTAAAGTATAAAATTGAAAACTGTAAAGTTATTGAATTAGAATTTCAATTTAAAGGTTTAATCGAAATTCCTGAAGCTGTCCAATATCTCGATTCTTTAAAAAAATTAATCCTAAGGTATAATCAAATTACAGTAGTACCTAAATGGATTAAAAATTTGAAGTTTCTAGAAGTTCTTAATTTAAATGTGAATAATTTAACGAAGCTACCTGAATCGGTTGGCTCACTTTCCTATTTAAAAGACCTTTCATTGTGGAAAAATGAAATTGAAGCACTTCCTAATTCTATTGCAAATCTTAGATCTCTAGAAACCTTAAATTTAAGGTTAAATCAATTGAAAGAGCTACCTTCTGATATAGGATCTTTAA
>JBHLON010000116.1:0-4333 GCA_048940445.1 Promethearchaeota archaeon | reverse complement strand
ATGAATACAATCGAGGAGATTTCTAACGAAGCGATAAAGTATGGTTATGAATATATAGCAATTTGTGATCACTCCCATGGTTTACCAGTGGTAAAAGGTTTAAGTGAGGGAGATATTCGAAAACAGATGAAGCAAATCGAAGTTATTAATCGTAAATTGGATGATTTCACTGTACTTTCTGGGATCGAATTAAATGTTGATAAAGATGGAAAGTTAGATATAAGAGATGCTGTTTTACAAGACTTAGACGTTGTAATAGCGAGTGTTCATTCTGGGTTCAAAGGAGATGAAAAAACTATTACGAATCGTGTATTAAAAGCCATGCATAATAATAATATAACCATTTTAGGACATCCTACTGGGAGAATAATTAACAAAAGATCTCCTTTGCAATTAGATCTTATTAAAATATTTGAAACCGCGGCAAACCTAGGCATTATCATGGAAATTAATGGATTTCCTGATCGCCTTGATCTTTCAGATGTAAACTGTTATAAAGCACGTGACTTTAACTTGAGGTTTTCAATAGGAACAGATTCTCATCAAATAAAAGAGCTAAGTTTTATGGATTTTGGAGTGGTTACAGCACGAAGAGGGTGGTTAGAACGAAAAGATATTATAAATACATTAGAAATTAAGGATTTAAAAAAAATGTTAAAAATTTAGAAAAACTACGCCCTTATTAACTCTTTTAGGTTTCTTTTTAGTTTTATTAAATCTCTTGTAGTTATCTTTCTAAAATCATTTAAATGGCAAACCCAGCAAAGCTTATTTTTAAGTGAATTTATACAGCCACAATGTGAACATACTATAAAATCATTCGGTTGAGAGAGAATGTGGTGCGTTGAATAATATCCTTTTAACTCTAACTCTGAAGTTCTCAATTCAGTCAAATAGTTAATAAAAAAATCAGATAAGTTAAGCTTGATTATAGTTCTTCCTGATTCTTCAAAATTTTCCCCACAAATAATGCTTGACAAGTAAATTACTGAATCAATAATAGGTGTGGATATTCCTAAAAATTTACCTAATGAAGACATTGGCACAAGTCCAGTTGGTACATCTTCGGTGAAATATCTTGATATTAAACTTTCAGGAGAATTTATATTTTTATAAGCGGTTATTTTTTGAATTGCTTCATAAATATTATTTACGCTTACATTATAAGACTTTTTTGCCCATTTGTAAAATTTTAATTGCTTTAATCTTAGGTTTTTAAAAATCTTATTGATCTCTAATTCAATACTTTCAATAACTTCGCATACTCGTTTAGTAGCGCCCTCTTTATAAAATTTAAATCTTTTTCCAAAATCTATCATACCTGTATTCAATAAGGTTATTATTGGATGTAATAGCATTCCTATATTATTTAAAGTCACTTCAAGATAATTATCTATTGGAATAAATTGAGGAAATACTTCTTTTAATTTATCATATATAAAATTTGTATCCTTATCAGGAAATGCTGAAAAATTTACAGCATCTTTTATTTTTATTATATTTACCTTATTTTCAGGTAACTCCCTCGATGTAAAAAGGAGAGTTTGAGTTTCACCAACTTTTACAGTATTTCTTTCTTTTTTCCTATCAATAATTTTTTTAACTTCTACTGAACCAAAAGTTCTCCCTGGATTTAATATGATAATTTGTTGAGGACATATTAAAGATTTTAATTTTTTAGCAATATGTTTATGAGCAAATGCAGGAACAGCAATCATTATTATATCAGCATCTTTTATAGCAAGTTGTAAATTTTGTGTTGCCAGTTTAATTGGAAAAAAGCCTACTAGCTCCCCAACTGCTCTTATTCCTCCTCTTTTTCTTATTGAACTTATTCTTGAATAAGAACGATTATAAAGCGAAACAGGGTATCCTTTTGAGGAAATATATGCAGCAAATGCTCTTCCACCTGATCCTGCTCCAATTACACAGAAATTCATTCATTTATCACCTTTCCAGAAACATTTTTCCTTTGAAATTTATTTGATTGTACGATTTTTGAATTATTTTCTAAAATGCTTATAATCCTTTGTTTCTCATCGATTCTTTTATGTTTTTTATCATCCCAGGAATAACATGCTCCATTAATGATTTTTGTTTTAATTTGACCTAATGCAAATTGATTATTTTTTAAATGGGGGGCATCAAAAATTCCATATTTTATAAGGCGATTTAACACTTTGTGATTTATCCATGGATCCTTTTGTTCATCAGATGTTTTGGCTAAACGTGGAATAAGGTTGATAATCCATCTTGCATCATCTATAAGTTCATTTTTTCTGTTCCTAACTTTTTCATCAATAAAGTTTATTTTACTAGCGAATGAATTGCTTATTACTTGATCTACAATATTACAACTTTCAATAATATCATTTGGTCTAGCCGCGTGATCTGCTTCAGAATAGCTAACCACATGAATTATATCCGGTTTTAGTTCTAATTGAATTAATGTTGCCGCAGCCAGTTGCCCTTTAGCTTTATTTAAGTTTAATGGAAAACTTGCTAATCCTGTTCTAACTTGTTTAATTAATGAAAATGAATCATCTACTAAAGTTAGAAGAATTTCATCATTAGCTAAAATTTTAGCAAGATCCATATCAAATGAGCATGATGGTGGTGTGTTGAACATGTATTGAGCAATAAAATGTTTTACCCCTAACTTTTTTGCTACAATTCCTGATAAGTACATATCGGCAACAGCAATGGCATCTGGTGCGTCCCTAAGGCTCCAATGGTGAGAATCATTGATCTCTACAGGAATATCATTTTCAGCATTCCATTTGATAGCCTTTAAATGCAACTTTATAGATTCTTTTAAGTTTAAAGGGCCTCTACCATCCATTTTGTTAAACCAAAAAATAGGAATAGCAGCCCAAGCATTTTTAATAGTTTCATTAAATAATTTTGCTAATTTAATAAAATCACGAGTTCCTGCATAAATCCTTAACATAGGATAGTTCCCTGTTAAACGAGCGTGATGTAATTGCTTAAAGTCTTCTCGAGATCTTAAGGGAACGCCTCCAGCACCAGATAATTCATTATATTGTTCTTTTGGATGATAATAATTTGCTTGAGTGTTTTGATCTGGGGCGATAGAAATAACATCTAAAACTTCAGAATTAGCAATTTCTTTTATACCTTCTATAGTTTCCTTTAGATTTGGTAATCCAAAATGTGCTCTAATAATTGGATATGGTTTTTTCCATTTTATTCGAGAGATCAAATCCATTGGAATTTCCGCGGTCTTTTTTGGATTTAATTTATCCCTTCTTAAAATTGAGATTATCTTATGCTTTGATTCACCTCCTATGAAGTATTCATCAAACTTGTTAAATTTCTTTGCTATATTGATGACTTTGGAGGTTCCAGCGAAGAATAACCTTCTTGGTTTTTTTTCTAATTTTTCAAAATTTGTAAAAAAATTTTTAAGTAAAGGAAAAACTGTGGACGGTGTCAATCGATAACTGAGTCCAACAATATCAGGTTCATAATTTTGAATTTCATTTATTAATTTTGAAATCGAGACTGCCGGACCTAAAAATATACATTCATATCCAAGTTTTGTAGCGATATTGATAAAGTTATACGTTCCAGCAACATGAACACATTGACCTATACAAGCAGTCAATATTATTTTCTCATTTTCACTTTTTAACATAGAATGATTTCTATTCATTAATTATCACTTCCTAAACCTTATAGGAAAAGTGATTAAGATAGATAAAAATTTCAGAATTTATTCATGAAAATTTACTCTTAACCACTATTAAGCATATATATATGCGGAAAATCAAATTTTCCAATATGAAACACCTAGGGAAGATTCTTTTAAAATTTGAAACCCAATCCCAATTTTTAATAAATGTAGTTCACCTTATTAAATGTTCTGGTGATTTATATATTAGATATAATAGCCTTTTAATTAAATAAATAGTTCTTTAATTAATAATTGTTAGTTAGACCAAAAATAGATTGTAGATACATTAGTATCCGAGGATTTAGGAATCTTATTAAAAGGTACGATAGAAGGAGATATACATCTGACATTTATGGCAGTTGAATTTTTTATAAAAAATAAATATAAATTTCAATTAAGTAAAGTGTTTTTTAAAACTAATAATTAATAATTTTTTCTTATTATAGGAATGTCTACTTTAAAAAAAGAGAAATTGCATGTAAGCAGTAAACAATCTTTAGAATCTGATAAAGATTTTATTCCTCGTAAATATACGTTGACTCATTCAGACAGTACTGGAGATTTATATTTAACGATAGATTGTGAATATGATCAAAATCAAATCTCAAGTTTATATACCCGCTTTATGAGGGATGA
>JBHLON010000115.1:0-4336 GCA_048940445.1 Promethearchaeota archaeon | reverse complement strand
GTTTCTGGTTATACTATAACAGGGAGTGTTACCTATCAAGTTGAAATAAATTTTTCGCTTACTCATAATAATTTAGGTGGGGCACCATACACAAGTACTTATTATTTTAAATTTGCCAGACTAAATAATCGTTCTCCCAATTCATCCTTAACAAAAGATACACCACCATACCAAGAGAGTTCATTAGTCTACAATAAAATAAGTGGAAATGTTTCTACACCATATGTATCACAAGATAAATTTAATAATACTTATGATGTTTTTAATGCCACCTTATCACCGTCTCATTCAGTCTTTCTAAGCCAGAAATATAATATTACATTAAATGCAATTTCTTTTACAAATATCGAACCATCAACTATAGGTACATATGACACTTCAGATGAAATTTTTGATTTATATTGTAATAGGTCAGAAACGTATTATGAAAAAGATAATCCGACATTAAATGCAACCTCTTTTAGTATTGTAGAACCAGATGATAATCCAGTAGTGAAAGCTCAAAAAATTTGCGATTGGGTGTCGAATTATCTCACATATGATGGAAATCTTCCCAGTCAAGAAAAAGGAGCACTATGGGCATACAATAATGGTAGAGGGGACTGCAGTGAATATTCATCCTTAATGATCACCCTATTGAGATGTCAGGGAATTCCAGCGCGTAAAGTGACTGGCTATGTTTTTACTAATAATCCAAATTTTCATCCCTATCTTGGAGAACAAAAAACATTCTACCTAAGCAATAAAGGAGACAATTTTTTAGGGCATGCATGGGTTGAATATTATGTCCCAAATTTAGGTTGGATTGCTTGCGATCCAACATGGAACGACGGAGCGAATTATGTCAATAGAATCGATTATCTGAGATTCGCTTCAAATGTTGGAGCATGGTTTACAATTCCGGAAATAGAAGAACTGCAAAGTGAATTTCCAAATCCCTGTATAGTTTACAATGAAACTGCTAACTTTGACTATAATTACCAAGTAGCTATCACTGTCGTAGCATCTAGTAATTTACCACTAAACTTGGTGGCAATTATTATAACCATAGGAACAATCGTTGGACTAGTATCTATTATTATAGTGGTAGTAGTATTTAGTAATAGAAGAAAAAGAAGAAAAAAAGATACATATTATTAAATTCATTATTTTTTTATTTTAGAGAATGTTTAGATATAAGTTTTAATTAATTCTTTTACATTTTTAGAAAATTTTGGCAATTGTTTTTCAATTTTTTGGATATTTTCAAACTTTTCCATAAATAGAAGTAGATATAAATTATATTTATCTACTTCAATTTTTTTAAAAACTATTTTTTTTTCTTCTTCAGTTATACCTGAAGTAACAATAAAGTCGTGTTTTAATAATTTAAATTCCTTAAAGGTTTTGTAGAGGGTTTGAAAGTGAGGTGCTGATATTTCAAAAACCTTCTCAGAAATTTTTGAATGAGAATAGTTTGATAAAATGATTCCATTATCATTTAATAGTAAGATAGCATCAGAATTCGTCTTTTTAGCTAATAATCTTAACTGATTTTCGAATAATTCGCGGTTAGGACTGAGTTGTGAAAGTCCATAAGAATAAGCTGAGATAAGTGAATAATGATCAAAAATTGATGTATGAAAGATTTTTAAAAAATAACTAGTCGCATTTCCTGTAATCTCTTGTTCAAGAAATTTTATATTTTTTTTAATATCCTTTGATTTTTTTAGATCTGGATCAAATTTATTTAAACAAACCACTATTGGTGGAAATTCATCTAAATCTCTGAGAGAGTTCAAAATTTTTTTAAACAATTCAACAGCTTCTTTTTTCCTTTCAAGATCTTGTATATCAATGAAATAAAACACTAAATCGACATTATAAAGATATAGCTTACTTTGCTCAAGATATTTTTCTCGATATTTTAATTGTCCACCTAAATCCCAAATTGAAATTTTTGAGTTTTGTTCTTCAAATAATTTCTCCTCTGTTCTTGCAACTCCTTTCGTAGGTAATGTTCGAATAATCTCAGAATATCTTTTCTTTACCCCTAGCAAAAAGCTGGTTTTTCCTGCTTTATCTAATCCTACAAAAAGAATTTTTAATACTTTTTTAACAGCTAAAGGTTCTTTTAGTTCAACACTAAAATCAAATAATTCTTTCCTTAAATCTTCGATAATCAATTTGCTTTCATGAATATCTTTTGAAACTTGTACCTTAGAAGCTGCCTTATCGATGATTATCCTCAAATATTTCATATTTTCATAAAAGAAAACATTATTTTCTTCATCAATTAAGACAGAAATAGTCGCTGCTGTAGCATTTCCGCGAGCATTTATATCAGGGATCAAAAAGAAGTATGTTAATCCGTTCATTTTTAAATCGGGAAATGGTAATATACCAAAATAATTGATACCTTCTACTTCAGTTCCATCTTGGTACACAGCATCTCCCATTAGAAGACTAATAGTTTTCATAGCAACAAGTAAGCGAGCAGATTCTTCCATAGCTTCAGGCCAATAGATTTTTGCAGTTGGTCCTTCCTCATCAAAAATGCTTAAAACGACAGCTTTAATAATATGTGAACTAGTATTCATTTTACTATTTCTAATTCTTCTAATATATCAAAAATAGTTTACTTCCTTATAAATCTTTTAACCTATTCTATAATCTTTATATAAGATATCTGGGAAGTCTCACATATTCTTTTAAGAAAATCATAGATTTGTCGAGCATCTCTTAATTCATTATTGTAGTAAGTGAGAGATATCTCTTCAATAGAATTATTTTGAATTATTGAATGAAAAATTCCATGTTTGTTAACTCGTTCATTAAGTGGTAAGCTTAGGCTTTTTGGAAAATGATAAGATTCGGAATAATGCAGAGATTTATTATCAGATTGAAGAATCACATATGTAGGAAAGTGCTCTTTATCTAATCGAGTAAAACGGTTTATGGCTTTATTTGATGATTTACCACATAGGCAAAAAGGGAGGTTAAATTCACTTGACTTCTCAAGACAGTACTCTTTCATTTCGAGTATTATCCTCTGAGCTAAATCGAAAGCATCTGACAATTCAGAAAAATCAAAATTAGTTATAGCTTTCACAGCTTCACTTAATCCTACAAATCCGATTCTCAATTTCTGATTCTCTATATTAAATAAGAGATCCTTACCTAAATTATTGCAAAGTGGCAGGTGATTTGTTTCTAACCTCTTTTTGATTAGATTTACTTTTTTTATTAAGATCCCAAAAGCAATTTCCATTAAGCTGTTTACTTGTTCTATAAATTTATCTTCATCTTTTTGTTGATAAGCTATTCGTGGTAGATTTAAAGAGACTTTTTGTAATACTCCTGAATTAGTAAAATTATTGTTATTGAATTTAAAATACCAATTTTTTACCCAATCCGGAGAAATGTTAATGAAATAAAGATTTTTTGTCTTTATAGCTTCATCAATCACTTGAAAATAAGAATGTTCAAACATCTGTAGTAATTTACCATTGAAGTATACAATATGGTTTGGATATAAAAAAGAATTATTATAATAATCTCCTGCTGTGAAAATTCTGGTTAGAGTATTAAAAACTTTTAAACACTCTTCTTCATAATCACCATAGATTCCTGATTCTTCTCCACCCTTTGTAATAGCTATGAGATTTAAAAGTTCTGGGGATATTCCAGGAGAACAAGAAATTGAAGTTCTTAATATTTGTTTCGCTGTAATCATTGGTAATTGGTTAATTTTATAAATAAAATTTCTTAAAATTACTTCAATTTCATTATCTGATAACCCTCTAATGTACGGAGCTAAAAATACTGTGATATGCTCCAGTTTTTGTTCACTACTAAATTCACTTTGAGTAAAACCTAACCACTGGGCAAGCTGAAAAGTCGCGTCTAATAAATTTCTGGGTGGACCTATTTTAGAGCTAAGGTTCCAATTTTTCACAGGTGGTAACCCATATTTTAAAATCATTCGTGCATCCCAGACTTCTGAGTACAATCTTAAATCAAAGTATCTTAATTGATGAATATAAATATCACCATACAAATGTGAATGAGCCTCTTGATCTGTTAATATTCTTAAGAGTGAATATTCTTCTGCTAATTGATTTGCTGCTAAATGGTGAATTTTTTCTGGATTAAGAATCTTTTCTTGATTAGTTTGAAATTTTTTCTCAAGGATTTCTTCATAATCCATTAAGGGCATTCCAATTCTTGTGTATAATTTACGTTCTTCTTCATAATGTTGTTCAGATAAAATAGAACAAACTATCTCTCTTATATGTGGCCCAGAAAGAAACTTTATCCCAGAAGAGATAATCCTCCTCACTGTTAGTTCTGTTAT
>JBHLON010000002.1:0-182148 GCA_048940445.1 Promethearchaeota archaeon | reverse complement strand
CCTTATGTTTCAAAAATAACCGAAGAATATGGTACTCTAATCATTGAAAGTAATAATTTAGAAAAAGTTTGGCAGGTTATCGCTGATATTTCATTAAAAAATAACATAATAGTAAATGAATTTCGGTCTAGTGGATTAGAGATCGAACAAATTTTTATGAAAGCATTAGATCAAGAGAAAATAGATATGGAGCTGAAACATAATGAAAAATGAGAATAAAATTCTTGGAAAGTTAAAAATTTCTATATTATCCATAATAATAATATGTATTTTGTGCTTAGTTATTCAAAATGTCTTTTTTGTTAAAAATTTAAATAATAATTCAAAGAATGATTTAACTAAACCATTAAAAACATCTATAGTAGTTAATAGTGGAACTGTGACTTATGAAGATGAAATTATTTATGAAAGCATTTTAATAATGGGAAATGCCGATGTTACATTCATCAATACCACGGTTATAAATAGTATTTACTTATTTAATACTGGGGAATTGTCGGTTCAAGAGAATTCAACTATCATAGGGGATTTAATCCTTTCAGATACTGTAATAGTATCTATTAACAATTCAACAGTACAAGGAAGCATTGAAGGTCGAGATTCATCAACTATAGAGATTTCATCAAGTAATAGTCCGCTTACTTCCATATGGAAATTTGATTACGTCAACATTTCCATTATAGATTGTTCATTAAATCAACTTAATGAATTTGGAATTGGAGGTTTAATTTTAATTCAAAATTCAAACCTTAATAATGTAATGTTAAATGGAATATCATCATCTATGACTTTCATTGAAAATTCTAATATTATATTTCTTGATGATTCGGCTAAACCACTTAACCAAATAACAGGACCTTCTAGATTTAATGTACTCGCATTAAGCAGTGTTTATACTACTTCTGAGCGTTCCATAAACTTTTCCTGGGTTGGATGGGATAGTCCTATAATTAATGGTTATCTAGATATTACATTTCAAATTTTAGTAGATGGTCAATTATATAGAGAAATTAATGGTTCAGGTTTCTATAATAGATATATTGGAAGTTTATTAATTAATTTTACATCTACTGGAATTCATAACATTTCTCTCACATGTTTTGATAGCGTTGGAAATAATTACACTTCGAGTATATCAATTGAAATAATTAATTATCCTTCATTTGATTGGATGTATTTTGGAATAGGAACAGGATTAGTTGGAGCAATAATCGTTATTGCGATTATTTTTTTGCGATTAAGACAAAAAAATGGATATTATAGTTCTTTAGGAATTATTTTCAAAAGAGAATTAGCAGAAAGTAAAGTCAAAATTATTGTATTCACCCTAATAGGAGCCGCACCAGGTATAATATTATATTTCATATTTGGAATGATGGATCGGTTATTAGGGGGAATAGGGATTGATCAAATTCGAACGCTCGTGAATATGATCCTAAGTTTTTATCTCTTATATTTTGGTGCCGCTTTTTCAATTGCATTTGCATCAACAGGGATTATAAGTGCAAAAAGAAATGGATCGCTCTCATGGTTTCTCAGCAAACCAGTAAGACGTTGGGAATTTCTTTGGGGCAAAGTTCTAGCTTATCTCTTTACAATAATTGTTGTTATGATTGCCACATCAATATCATTCGTACTAGGCGCGATTACCTTTGTTGATAGATTGGATATTCCAGATTTAATTTCAATAGGAGGGTTTATTTTTCTAATTGGTTTAATAACCTTAATTCCATTAGTAGCTCTTGGAATTTTATTTTCCACGTTATTTAAAAAGGCTGGTCTTGCAATCTTTTTGCCAATATTAATCTTAATGATTCTTCCTACTTTGACAAGTTTTCTTCCCATTCTCTTTCGTAATGAATGGCCACTTCTGTTCTCATATTCTTATTATATTGAAAAGTTGGGAAGTTTTTGGATTTCGAACACTGGAGCAGGTTTAAGTAGTATTGTATTACCATTTTCTGAATTACTAGGTTTTACAATTACTACTTTACAGATCGATGCTATCTCTATTATATTAATACTGCTATCTATCGCTGGAGTTTGCTTTATAGTAGCGTCACTTTACCTTCAGAAAATAGATATTCCATAATTATTTTTTTTTTCTTATTATGCAAAAACTAGAAAAAATTTCTTTAAATGGTGTTTGGGAACTTTCTAATTATGAAAGGAAAATACATATTAATGCTGATGTTCCAGGAACGGTTTTTGAAGCATTAATCGATGAAGAAATTATTGAGGACCCCTTTTACGGAAGGAATGAACTTAACCTCAATTGGGTCTATAACTCAGAGTGGGTATATTCCTACAAATTTAATTGCAAAGAAGAGTTTCTTAAACATTCTAATATAAGATTACGATTCTATGGGCTAGATACCGTTGCTATGATTTATCTGAACAATGAATTCTTAGGAAAAACAGAGAATATGTTTATTAATTATGAATTTGATGTAAAAAGAAAATTAAAGAGAGAAAATAAAATAAAGGTTGTTTTTAAAAGTCCCGTATTGGTATTAGAAGATAAAGTTAAGGATCATGAAGTGAAGCTAAGAAATGATCATGGGATGGCAGGTGTTCCATATTTAAGAAAAGCTCAATATAGTTTTGGATGGGATTGGGGTCCGTGTTTACCTGATATTGGAATTTGGAAGCCTGTTGAAATTGTTGGTTATAATGAGATAAAATTGAATTCTATCAATGTAATTCAATATTTTGAATATAATATTGATCCTTTAATAATAGAAAAAGTAGAAGATATACCTAAAATAAGTATTAAAAAAGTTAATCTGAAAGTAAAAGTTGAATTAGAATCAAATTTAGAAGAGTTGAAAGAGAGAGGCTTCTTCCTTAAATGTGCCTTAATTTCTCCCCATGGAAATGTATCAGTTAAAAGTATACAAGCTGAAAAATTACATTCTACTCTACATTTTGAAATTAAAAATCCCCAATTATGGTGGGTACATGAATTGGGAAAACCAGAATTATATGAATTAAGAATAACTCTTGAAAAAGATACAATAATAGATATCATTCAACAACAATTCGGAATTAGAGATATTCGTCTTATAAGAAGACAAGATAAATGGGGTGAAACCTTTTACTTTTTATTGAATGGAATTCCTATTTTTGCTAAGGGAGCTAATTGGATTCCAGTTGATAGTTTTATTCCAAGAGGTAAGAGAAAAGGCTTATATGAAAGGATTCTTACATCTGCTAAACAAGCTAACTTCAACATGGTTCGCATATGGGGAGGGGGAATATATGAGGATGATTTATTTTATAATTTATGTGATAAATTTGGAATTTTAGTATGGCAAGATTTTCCATTCGCAGGTGCCATCTATCCAAAACATAAAGACTTCTTTAAGATCCTTAGAATTGAGGCAATACAAAATATTAAGAGATTGAGAAACCATCCGAGTCTAGCTTTATGGTGTGGAAATAATGAGATCGAGCAACTATGGTTAGGATTCGTAAATATTGCAGAAATTGAAGATGAAGAGATCAAATTAGAATATGAGAAAGCATATTTAGATTTGTTTAAAAGATTATTACCAGAACTAATTACACAATATGATCCAGGACACTCTTATTGGCCAAGCTCTCCCTTAGACAACTATAATGGAACTAAAGTTTTATCTCGTTATCCAAATGATGCCAATAATGGTGATGCTCATTATTGGAAGGTATGGCATGGTGGTGCTTCTTTTAAATCCTATCAAAAGTTTAATTCACGCTTTATGTCAGAATTTGGATTTGAATCTTTTCCTTCATTGAAAACAGTAGGAAGTTTTTGTCCACCTGATCAATTTAACTTTCTATCTCCGATAATGGAAAGTCATCAGAAGAATGAAGGTGGGAATAAAAAGATATTTCGTTATATGAAAAGACGCTTTTTAGCTCCAGATAAATTTGAAGATCAGATCATTTTATCTCAACTTACACAAGCTGAAGCAATTGAATTTGGAGTTAAACATTGGAGACAAAATCGTAATGATTTTCATTGTATGGGTGCACTTTATTGGCAATTGAATGATTGCTGGCCTGTTATTAGTTGGTCCTCTTTGGATTACAATTTAAGATGGAAAGCGTTACATTATTTCGCTAAACGTTTTTTTCAATCAATTTTTCCAAGTGTTAAACAAAATAAAAATACTATAGAATTTTGGGTTACAAATGATTTAAATTTTTCGCAAGAGGTCATCCTATCATGGAAAATCATGAAATATGATGGAATAGTAATTCTAAATGGTGAATTTGATTCAAAAGTTAAACCATGCTGCTCATTTAAACTAGGAGAGATAAATATAGGAACCTTAAATGAAAATAAGCAAAATTATATTGTTTTTTACGTGTTAAAACAAAAAAATAATTTGAATGCAATAATTTTTAGAGGATTTCACTTATTTGATTCTCCTAAAAAGTTCAAATTAATAAATCCTGAACTCTCTTTTGAAATTGAAAAAAAAGAGCATCAAGAGGCTCTTAGAATTATTCTTAAAAGTAAGAACATCGCTCTATATGTTTATATTGATTCTGAAGTTATTGACTTTGTTGCTTCAGATAATTTCTTCTCAATGGAACCGGGAGAAACAAGAATTGTTGATTTAAAAGAGATAAAAATGGCTAATCCTCAAAACAAATTACAAAGCAATCAGATTTATAAATCAATAAAAGTAAAATCTCTATATGATTTTATTTAAATTTAGTATTATTGAGTGTGTTTAATTTGACCGATTATGATGTAATAGTAATTGGAAGCGGGATTGGAGGTTCTGTTGTAGGGGCAATTTTAGCCTCAAATGGTTTAAAAACTTTAATCTTAGAAAAGAATAAATTAATTGGTGGAAGATGCAGTACATATGAAAAGGAAGGATTTAAAGTTGATGTAGGAGTTCATTCTTTTGGGAGATCTGGTAGAGGCCCACTTGGTAAAGCTCTTAGTTTGATTGGGAAAGAAGATGCAATTGATTGGGTAATAGCAAAAAGTCCAGGGCCTCGTTGGTATTATAAGGGTGAGTTTTTAAGGTTTCCACTTGATTTTATAAATTTATTACCTCCCTCAGATTCTAAAACTCTCATGAAAATTCTTACAGATATTATGAATAAGAGAGATACTACAGATTTAGAAAATATTGACTTAAAAACGTGGTTATCGCAATATACAGATAACATTTCCATACATTCATTTTTTAAAGCTCTTTGTTGGATGTATTTCGTTGTACCTTATTATGAGGCATCAGCAGGTGAATTTTTAAAATGTCTATCATCACTTTCAAAGGATTTACTTACAGGATATCCCCGAGGGGGGTGCATATCTATTCCTTTAGCCTATACTGGGGCAATTGAACAATTTGGCGGTGTTGTAGAAACTAATAGTAAGGTTGAAAAAATAATAATCGAAGAGGGAAAGGTGAAAGGCATCGAATTGAGCTCAGGAAAAGTTATATCCTCCAATATCATAATCAGTAATTCGGGGATAAAAGAGACAGTAAATAACATGGTTGGAAGAAAACATTTCAATAATGATTTCCTTAAGGTTATTGATAAACTCAAATATTCTATGAGTGCAATTACACTCAAGATTGCCTTAAAAAAACCTGTAACTGACTTAAAGGTCTTGATGACTATATCATCAGAAGATCCTATTGAATATTTTGAAAAAATAAAAAATGGAAAGGTTCCCGATGATTTAGACTTCTTTATTCCAGTTCCTTCCAATTATGATAGTGGTTTAACTCCTAACGGAAAGCAATTGATAACTGCCGGTACAATTGTAGATCAAGAGAATTTTGAGAAAAATGAGGACCGATGGGTCAAAACTTCTCTGGAAAATCTAGATAGAATCTTTCCTGATTTATCCGATAATATGCTTTGGCTAGATTTAACTACTCCGGAAGATATCAATAGTTTTGGTGGAAAAGAAGCAGCAGTTGTGGGTATTTCACAGATCGTCGGTCAAACAGGATATAATCGATTAAAGTCAGCCCTTCCAATAGAGGGATTATATATAGTAGGAGGGGATGCAGGAGGTTGGGGTATTGGAACTGAAATGGCAGCAAATAGTGCAATAGACTGCTCAGAAACAATTTTGAAAGAAAAATTTCTATGGTAACGTAGTTTTGAGAAGTAATGCAATAGATGTAAAAAGTTAATTAGATTTTTCTTTCTTTATTAATTGTTTTAAATCTTGAATTATATCTTCAGGTTCTTTTTCTAATGAACATTGAGCATTTTTTGGATTTCCTCCTCCTTTTCCTTGATATTTATTAATTAGCTTGTTAACCAATTCATCGGAATGTATTCTTTCTGCATTTGAATAAATTCTAATCTTCTTTGCTTCTGATTTAATCAATAATAAGGAATCGTGGGGGATAATGTTTAGAAGAACTTTTAATAGTTTATATTCAATATCAAAATTTATTAAATATATCTTAATATTGTTAAATCTAACATCGGGATTTGTTAATTTCTGCTTAAACAATTCAGTTATAACTAAATCATGATTTTCTTGCAATTTTTGGTTCATTTCTATTACTTTTTCAATATTTTCATAGCACTTATCTATATTAGTGTTAAGTTTATTCGAAATCCTTAGGAGATCTATATTTAGTTGAGAAATCTTTCTAATTGCTTTATTTCCGACTAAATATTTAATCTCAAAATTTTTTTTAAAGTCAATTAGAAACGGAGGTCCAATTTCAGTCGAATTTCGTACATGTGTTCCTCCACAGAAATTAACATCAAGATCTTCTATCTTTACCACGCGAATTTGATCAATTTCAGGTTTTAGGCCTCTGGCTATATTACCAATATTTTCTGCTTGTTCAGGTGTTAAAATTTCAGTTTTTATCTCCAAATTTTTGATCGTGCACAGTAATAAAAATTCTGTTAAAATGTTGGTTAATTTAGGAAAATCGAGAGTTTTATCTAATTGAATGATAACTTCTTCATTTTCAATAAAGGCCCTTGATGTATTAAGGTCATGATTGTTTTTGATTAAAGCAGATAAAATGTGTTGAGAAGTATGGGCTTTCATCAAACCGTAACGATTTTCCCAGTCAATAGCCCCTTGAATTTTGTCCCCAATCTTGAATTTATTAAAATTTTTTAAAGCAATTTCATGGACAATATCCTTACCTTCAAAATATACCTTTTTTATCTCAAATTTTAAATTATTAAATATGACTTGACCGATATCGCTTGCTTGATTACCGCTTTGTGGATAAAACAGAGTACGATCAAAAATTAGACCATTTTCAGTAATTTTTACTATCTTTGCCTCAAATTCAGTATCATAGGGATTCTTCCAGTATAACTTCTCACTCATAATAGATATAATTATACTTATCTTAAAATTAATCCGATACTATTTCAAAATTAATCGATTGCTTCTATTACTCTATCCAACCATTCATTTACAAGTGGTTCAAACAAAATTTTTTGTTCTACCTCCAGTAGATGTCCTGCTTTATCCAATATCACAAAAGAAGCACGTGGATAGCTCTCCAGAATTTTCCAAGCATCTTTATATCCCACTGCTATGTCTTGTTTTCCAAGTAGAAATAATACGGGCTCTTCAAATTTTTTTCTCATTTGATCAACATTAAACGAGAATGAGTATCCTTTATTAAATATTTCATCTAAGAATTTCTCATCTGCAGCTTGTAAACCTATAAGAACATTATCTTTAAATCCTTTCCAAACGCGTTCATTTTGAATAATAGCCAAATTTTTGAATCCATCTTTATCTTTAGGATCTAATGTCTCTAAAAAGGTTTCTTCCTTAATAATAGGTGTAAATTCAGGTAGATCTCTCTTTTGAGGATCTGGGACAATTAAAGGGCAAATAAAGCAGATTCCTAGTATTTGATAAAGATTTTTGTATATAAGTCCTCTTGCAAGATAACCTCCATAAGATTCTGCCACAATTAAGAATTTTTTATTTGGTAATACTTTTTCAATGAATTGTGTAATTATTTCAAGAATTTGGTCCGAAGTTTTAATCCATTTCTTTCCTTCAGTTTTACCCATGCCTGGTAAATCAAAATATATACGTTTAAATCCAGATCTATTTTGAAAAATCGATTCCATAGGTCCTTTTACTATATGATGGTCAGGTGTAAATCCATGAATCATTAAGATGGGGAGACCTTCTCCATAACTTTCATAATAGATTTCAATATTTTGTAACTTACATAACATAAGTATACTCTTTGAGTGAAAACTTAAAAATTTATTAGGTTATTTTGTTCTTAATTAGCCTTTCTAAGGCGACTCTAGTTGAATATATTGCTTCTTGGGTAGTTGTCATACCAATAGTTACTGAACGAATATTATGTTTAGAGATATAATCAAATGCAATTTTTGGATCAATACGACCTGCTGCCAATGTTTTCATACCAAAGAAGTAATAATCCTTTTTACTATCTACCATGGTCTCTAATTTTCTTTGGTTTCCCATAATAAATCCTTTCGAATTAAATGGTATCAAAAAAGTTTTGATTTCTTTTAAATTTTCAAAACAAAAGTCTAAGGTAGGAATAGGATTATGTACAGCAATCCCAGGAATCACACCTCTAGAAGATATATCATCGATTAACTTGAAAAGATTTTTGTTCATATTATCAGAGACGATTCCATGAACAAATATTATTCTTGCATCGATTTTTATCAATTCTTCGATAAGTGGATCAGGTCCTGGGTAAGTAGATCCAGTTACTATATAATCATTGTGAGTGTCTTTCATAATTTTTACAGCTTCACTTATTTTTCCAGCTGGAACTACTTCAATTCCACGACACCCCACTTTATATGAGGCTTCTAAAATTTCTACCATTGCAGCAGCATTATACAAAAATTTTCTACGATATTCGTAAGCTTTCATCCCAAACTGCCCAGCTCCGATAAAAGGAGACGTTCCAGTCATAACTAATGGAATATTTTCCCCATTAATTTTGAAAAACAAGTCTGCACCTTACAAATTATTTTCTGCAATTTTTTGTTCTAAAAGTTGGAAAAAGGGTTCTATATCTATATTACCTCCACTAATAATTACGCCAACCTTCTTTCCTTCAACATTTATTTTTTTGGTCATTAATGCTGCTACTGGAACAGCCCCAGAGGGTTCAACGATTATTTTCATACGTTCCCATAAAAATCTCATACCGTTAATTATTTCTTTTTCTGATACAGTAACAATTTCATCAACATTAGACTGAATAATTTTAAAAGTTCTTTCACAAAGCGAGGTTCGAAGACCATCTGCTATGGTATTTGGATAGTTACTTGCTATAATATGCCCGGCTTTAATTGATCTCAACGCATCATCTGCCATAGAGGGTTCAACCCCAATTACTTTAATGTTTGTGTCTAGACCTTTAGATGCAATAGCCGTCCCACTTAATAACCCACCACCACCGAGTGGTGCAACTATAATATCTAATTTACCTACCTGTTCCATTAACTCGAAAGCTGCAGTACCTTGACCATAAATAATATGATCATTATCATATGGATGAATTAGAGTATATCCCTCTTGTTCTATTAATTCCTTTGTTTTTTGAATCCTTGCATCCTGTGAATTTTCGCAAAAAACAATCCTGGCCCCATATCCTTCGGTAGCGTTTATTTTATTTTTTGGGGCTCCTTTAGGCATGACAATTGTGGCTTTCATCCCTAAAATAGAGGCAGCTAAAGCAACAGCTTGGGCATGATTTCCACTTGAATGGGTAATTACTCCATTTTTACTCTTATCCTTAGTAAGAATGCCCATTGCATTAAATGCTCCACGAAACTTGAAAGATCCAGCTCTTTGAAAATTTTCACATTTTAAATAAATCTTAGCTGCTGTTAATTTATCTAATGTACGAGAAGTCATGACTGGAGTACTGTTGGCTAAATAGCTGACTCTCTTATACGCATTTTTTATACCTTGAAATGACATCATAATTCAACTAATTCAAAATGAGTTATATGAATTAAAATTAAAGGTAATTTAGGAAGTTAATGTTTAATTTTTTTAAACTTTATATAGATCTTTTTCGAAGTAAATTTAATATACTTTATATTAAAACTTCGAAGAGGATATTATGCCAACTTTCGGACATATTTTTTATGGATTATGTTTATTGATCCCTATATTATATTATACAAAAAACAAATTTAGCTACAAAGTTGCTATAATTTTTTTGGTAAATAATTTATGGGGTCCAGATTTAGTTAACCTTTTCTTTGTTACACCATTTCACTCAATTCTGGGTTTTCTTATTCTTGCGATTCCCTATTCTCTAGTTTGGACTTATTCTTCAAGATTCTCTTTAGTAAGATCAGAAAAAGGATTCCCCTTAAAATTTGAAGATAGTGGAATAAGGGAAGTAAGTTGGAAAAATGCCTATTGTATTGTAGCTGCTGCTGGATTTTCTCATTTTTTTATTGATCAATTTTTCCATAATGAGTTAGAAATGAACTTATGGAGTAGTATTTGGTTTAATATTCAAATTCCCCATGATTACATTCTATCTTGGTCTGGTGAACAACATTTCCTCAGCCCACTTTATTTAATCGGTGATGCCATTGCGATTTTCACACTAATATTTGCTTTTTACTATTTAAGAAAAGGATATAAAGATACATCGAAATTGTTTTTGATTGCTACTGGTTTGTCTCTCTTGCTAATGTTAGTAGTTTCACCACTAGTTTTCTATGGAGAGCGTGAGTATGCAGTCATGTTTGAGATCGCTCTTTATATCCTTCTACCTTTGCTTTTGCTCATGTACGTCGCACGAGATATCGAAGATCATCCCAGAAAATCTCCTGATGCCCCAAAAATTAATAGGAAAATGGCTTTAAAAATAGTATCAATAGTATCATTACTTTTTGCAATATTTATTTTACTTTATGCTTTATTAGCAATAATTATGGCAGATGTTGTAGCTTCTCTTTACACTGATACTCCGACGTCTACAGATGAGCTCTCGATTACAATAATGGGATGGTATTATCTTATTGTTGCACTAATTTTGTTAATAGGGTCTATCGGTACTCTCTTTAAAGTGAACTTTTGCCGATATATGGCTATTGCAGCTTCAAGTTACTTTATTGTCTTCGGATTTCCAATCGCAATTGCATTTTTCTTATGTGAAAAGGACGTAAAAGCTATGTTTAAAAGAGAATAAATCTTATAAAAAATTTTTTTTTAATATCTTTTTAGTGGTTCAGTTCTTTGATCCTCAATCTTACCTCTAAGAATTGGATCATTTGTGTTTTTCATCCAATTATTTAATTTACTTTTTAGTTCCATTATAATATTCTGATAAGAAGGATCATTAACCTTATTACTTGATTCAGCTGGATCTTTTTTAAGATCATAAAATTCGTCATCAGATCTCGGTGAATTTATTAGTTTTTCTATATATATGCCCGCGGGATCATGGGCTGTAAACGAATCGATTTGATATAGTTGATTCATTTTCTCAAAATTAATAATATATTTATACCTCTCAGTTCTAATGCTTCTTATTGGATCATAATATTCATGAAATGTTTTTTCAGTAAATATTTCAGTTCTAAATACCTCTTCAAAATTTTGGATAGATTGCAAAAAACTCTTTCCTTCAATAGATTTTGGTATTTTAGTTCCAATTAAATCCAAGAATGTAGGTAGTAAATCTAAATTGCTAATCAATTGATTTGCTACTTTTCCATTGTTAAAATTTTCAAGAGGAGGATATGACATCATAAGAGTAGTTTTAATTCCGGGGTCATACAATGTACATTTGGCCTTAGGGAATGGTTCTCCATGATCAGTAGTAAAACAAAATAACGTATTTCCCCTTAAACCCAGATCATCTAAATGATTCAAGACTTTTCCAATTGATTTATCTACTACATGAATGGCACTATAATAGTTAGCTAAATCATCCCTTATCATCTCATTGTCAGGTAAATAAGGGGGTACAGAAACCTTACTAGGATTAATTGGTATACCCCATCCATCAAAAGGGCGATGAACCTCCCATGTCCCTATACAAACATAAAATGGTTTGGTATCATTTTTATGTTCTTTCAAAAAATCTAAGTATTGGTTCTCCATTTTTTTACAGGAATAAGAAAATTCCCGTCTCCGTTTTGTATATATATCATACCCTAATGTATTAATATCTCTACTTTCATGTTGCAGACCAATTAAATGTGTTGTATAGCCATATTCTTTTAGATACATTGGTAATGTTTTATTATCAGGGGGGAGTGTCCAACCGCGATCAACGAGTCCCATTAACCCATTTTGATGTGGATATAATGATGTTTGAATACTTCCTCTACTTGGACTGCATTGAGGTGCTGTACAAAAGCAATTAGTAAATCTAATTCCTTCTTTCGCAATTTTATCTAGATTGGGAGTCCTCAGTGAGTTTGGAGTCTGTGGCGAGTTATAACAACCAACAAATTGCCCTTGATCATGGGTTATGAATAAAATAATATTAGGTTTTCTTAACATGATTGTTGATAATATTATCTATTAAATTTAAAAAATAAAAGATTAAAATTTAAGTTTAGGAGAACTCTTATTTAACTCAATTTTGCTCGTTTCTCCTCGTGAAGTTTATTTACCTGTTGCTTTATAACTTCAAACTTCTTCTTAGTTATAGGGAAAAATAGCATCATAATAATTCCAAAGGTAAGTGCAACTGCTGGAAACACAAACATTAACATTCTCAAACCAAAAATTGTGTCAGGTCCCACTGATGAGGGTTCAAAGACTCTCCAACCTACACTTTGAAATACTGAATTTATAGTAACAAAGATAAATATTGTTGAAAGCCTTATTATTAAAGCATTGACACCATAGAAGCTTCCCTCTCTCCGAACACCAGTTTTAAGTTCATCTTCATCAGCAATAGCAGAAACTAGGGGATCCCTAAAAAATAATGAGCCCGATAGTCCAACACCAACAAGGAAGTACGTAATTAAGCCCCAAAAAAAATCAGAGATAAACATAAATGGGATAAGAACGATTATAAACGCTAGCATTGATATAATAAATCCTTTTTTAAGTCCAATTTTAAGGGTGACAAAACGCCAAAGGAAAATGAATATTATGGATGAAATAAATGCCAAACCAAGTAATATGGATTGAAGAAATGCGTCAGAAGTATGTAGAACAAATTTTGCATATAATGGTACAATGGTGGGGAGCATTCCAAATACATACCAGTTTGCCAATGCAGTAAGTACAAAAAAGAGAAATGCTTTATTAGTAATTGTAATCTTGATTGACTTAAAGAAAGAAGGAGTTTCTGTCTTATCAACTGCGAATTCAGGTTTTTCTTTAATACCATACATGATAAAGATAAATGCTCCAAGAAATATTATCAATGCCATTTCGATACCTGTAATTACATAACCAGGCGCACTCTGAGGCAAAGTATAATCAGAAATGAAAAAACTTGGCATGATAAATGCAAAGATTAAAGCGATAACAGAAAAAATTTGTCTGATATTATTCACTTTTGCCCTTAATTCTAATGATTGAAACATTTCCGGAAATAACGAAGTTTGATTAATACTATAAAGTGTGTATATAGTATCAAAAGCCATTATGATGATAAAAAAGTAGATAAAAGTGCTAACCTGATCAGTCCTTATTGGAGTCCATAAGAGAATCATTACAACACATAATGGAATGATACTGATTATAATATATGGACGTCTTCTTCCCCATCTGGTATTTGTCCTATCAGAAATAATTCCCCACATCGGATCATTTAGGGCATTCCAAATTGACCAGATTATAAATGCAATAGTAATCCAATCCGTTGGTAATCCAATAACAGAATAATAAAATGTAAAAATCAAAAATGTGAATAATTGATAAGAAGCAACATCGGAAAATAATCCAGCACTATAAGCTAAAGAGTGTCCTAAAGAGAAGGTTTCTTTTTCATTTTTAGACAATCTAGTCACCTTATTTATCTTAAATTTTGAATAATGATTATGGATTAATCAAAATTATATTAATAGTTTCTTATTTGATGTTAATCATTTAAAAATCTAATTAAAACCTCTAGATTCATAATTTAAAGATTAGAAGAATAACTCTCTTTTAAGAAATTCGCGAAACCGGTCTTTTGCGAATAATTACATAAACTCAAACTTTATTTATTTAAAAATTTAATTCAGATTAATTAGATTGTAAATTATTACATAGAAATCATCTATGCAAGAAAATAAGATTAAATCTGGAAATAACGGAAAAAGAAGTAATTTATTTATTGAAATAATAACCTATATTTTATTTGGTTTAGGACCATTGACAGGAAATGTAATCTTAGTTCTTTTTAAAGTACTTTCTCTGGAGTTTGGTGTTCCCCAGAATTTTATATTGATTGCAATCTCTTCATTCATGTTTCCATTTGCGATTACGCAATTATTTACAGGATCTCTTTCTGATGTTAAAGGGCGTTTTAAAGTTATATTATTTGGATTAGCTATTTTTGGAATAGGAATGGTTATTGCAGCTTTATCTCCATCATTTCGGATATATCTTATTGCTAACTTTTTAGGTGGAATTGGATTTGGATTTGTTAATCCTGTTTTGATAGCATTAATGACAGACATTACAATTGCTCCAAATATCCCTAAAAAAATGGGATACTTAGGTGCTGTGGCTAATTTAGGGGTAGGTTTTGGTCCAATATTGGCAGGCTTAATGGTATTTTTTGGATGGCGATATCTGTACCTCCTATTTGTTATAATTACATTTATAGGGTTTTTTGGTTTATTAGTGTCAAAACAACCAACCCAAAAATTTTCTCAAAAACTTGGAATACATGTTTTTATAAAACATATTTTTCAAGAAATCCGCCGTCCAGTTGTATTATTATTGATAATTTCTGCTTTTTTAATTACACAAACCTATTTAACAAATATTACTTGGACTTCAAGAGCTCTTAATGAAACAATTCCTGAAAATGTCTTGGGATTTGTTATCGGTTCAGCAGGAATAACAGGTGCTATTATGGGAATTATAATAGGATATATTATTAAAATAAAGGGGATTAAATATGGTATAGTTTTGGGATTAATTTCACTTTATTTTAGTTTACTAGCATTCTTATTAATATCAGATATTACTAAACCAAGTGTTCTTTTGTATACAACAATAGCATTAATATTTACTGGAGCTGCAGGAGGTACTTTAATACCTTCAATGATGTTTTATAGTCAAACGTTATCTAAAGAAAGGACAGGTGCTTTAGCAGGATTAGCAACTGCGGGACAATTTATCGGTATTGCTCTTATTCCCATTATTTATAATTGGGTTTTTGTCTATGGAGGAATTAAAATGATTTATTTTATTGTTTTAGTTAATTCCGTTTTACTTGCTCTTGTTATGTTATTCTTATATCGCCTCGCGAAAAAGTAAAAGAATAAAAATTTTAAATTCTCGCCAATGTTTTTTTATACTAATTATTCTATTTTGATAAACATATAATCATGAAATTACCCAAATTAACTATCAATAGAATACAAAGGATTATTAAAAAGACTCTAGCAATTGCAGAAAAACAAATTTATATGGGACTTAGATTTAAGTATCGAACTCTGTTAAATTACCTAGCACCAATTATTACAATATTGATGCCCATCATTATACTTGGACGTTTTTTTGAAAATAATATAAATTTTAGTCCCTGGACATCTCAGAATTATGTCATTTTCATTTTTATCGGCTATAACATTTTACTGATGAGAGGTATGATAACTTATATTCCAATGCATATGCAACGAGAACAATATTGGAAAACATTACCTGCACTTATCATTGCTCCTTTTAATCGCTATTATCTTTTGTTTGGTTATTTTCTCTCAGAAGTAGCACTACTATCTATACCATTTTTAGCCTTTTTAATTGTTTTATATATAATTTGGCCGATTTCTATTTTAACATTATTAAGCGTGCTATTGCTATTCATGGGAGTTGCGATTGTTTTTGCAGCTATTGGCTTAGTATTAGGGGTAATTACTGTCGCTAACGAGAATATTTCTAGCATTATCACTTTTCTATTAAATTTTATTATATGGGCTAGTTGTATCACTTATCCTTTTCAATTATTTCCGGGAATTGTACAAGATTTTATTTCGTTTAATCCTCTTTATTATCTTATAAATTTTATACGCTTAACATGGTTAGAAGACAATATATTTCATACAGTAACATTACATTTTGGGCATTTTATCATTATATCTTCTTCAATAATCCTCGCTCCGATTTTGGCAGTTACAATGTTTAATATAATATATAAAAAATTAGGAACATCGGGATATTAGTATATGGAACCTATTATTGAGACCGTGAATCTCACCAAAGAATATCGGTTAAAAAAGCGCCACAAAAAGATCTTAGCATTAAATAACGTGAATTTAAAGATTTTTCAAGGAGAAAAGTTCGGCTTACTAGGACCTAATGGTGCGGGTAAAACCACCTTTATTTCAATTTTAACTACGCTCATTCAGCCAACAAGCGGGTATGCAATAATCAATGGGGATAATATATTAAAAAATCCAAATAAGGTTAAGAAACATATAGGATTAATGTTTGGTAGTGATATGATTTATTATCGAATTACTGGTTATCGAAACTTGAAGTTTTTTGCAAAGATTTATGAGGTTCCTAATTATAAACAAAAAATCGAGGAAATTGCCCAGATGCTAGAGTTAACCGAATGGATGAATGAATACGTAGAAAAATATTCAACTGGAATGAAAACCAAATTATCTGTAGCCAGAATGTTGTTAATTAATCCTAAAATCTTTTTTTTAGATGAACCCACTCTTGGTCTTGATGTATCCACAACTAATTTCATCATTGAGAGATTAAGAGAGTTGAATAAAACTATAATATTATGTTCTCATAATATGGCTATTGTAGAGAAATTATGTGAACGAATTGCATTTATTAATCATGGGGAGATAATAAGAACGGGAAAGAAAAGAGATCTTCAATACATATTTCAAAAAGGGGTTCAAGTGTTTATAGAATTAAGAGAGAAAAAGCAAGAATTATTGAATAAATTAATACATCTTGACTATATCGTTGAATGCGTAGAAGAAGAATCAGGGTTAATTATAACCTTGAAAGAAAGAAAAGATTATAGTTACTTGTTTTCTATTTTACAAAATTATCCTATCACAAGAATAGAAGAGAAGACGCTCTCCATTGAAGATTTATTTTTAAAAGTAATATAAGAGAGTTTTTAAAAAAAATTATGTTTTTAACTATTTATCAAAGATAATTCTTTACTTTTGGGAGTTATCTGTTCAGGTTCAGCTCTTTCTAGAAAATAGGGGTCAAATATCGCTGAAATTTGTTTGAAATCATAATGTCGTGGATATATAGCTTTTAATCTACATGTTGCTGAACATTTTCCACATCCTTTACATATTGCGGGATTTATTGAGGCTTTCTTTGTAGCAATACTAATATCCTCGTATTCTTGATTTAATTGATTAAGAGAAATTGCTTTAAATTCACATACTTCTGCACATCTTCCACATCCATTGCATTTTTCTGCATTTACTTTGATATCTTTGAAAAAACATTCTATTGATAGCAAAAAAGAAAGTAATTCTAATTTTGATGTTGATATTTTTCCGATATTTAAAAATCTACTTGCCCTTCCTGCCGCCCCATTGGCTTCCGAAATTGAATCTTGAACTGTTTTTGGCCATTGAGCACATCCACAAACAAAAATTCCCTGAGAAGAGAAATCTAAAGGTCTTAATTTTTTATGGGCCTCTATAAAGAAACCATATTTATCTAAGGGCACGTTTAATATGTTAGCTAGTTTATCTATTCCTTCGGGAGGAATCATTGGGGTTGAAAGGATTACTAAATCAGTTTTAAAACTGATATTTTTTTTTGTATTTTGAATATCTTTTAATTTAATTTCAAACTTTTCAGGTATTTCTTGAATGTTATTGATTTCAGGTACATTCTGCAAATCGTATTTTAAGTAGTTAGCTAACTTCTTCCTTTTACTTACATAATCCTCAAATTCCTTTTTAGCCATATGAAGTTCTCTAAAAAGTACAACTGCTTCAAGTTCAGGTTTTAATTCCTTTAGGATATTGATATTTTTAATTGTATTACTACAACATATATTTGAACAATAAGGGAATCCTCCTTTCTGCCTTGCATTAACACACATAATTGTCGTAAAATGATTTATATTCTTCAACCATGTTATATCTTCACTCCTTAGTTTCTGTTCTAAATCCATCTGAGTTAGAACATTTTTATATTTTTTACCATATTGAAAGAACCCATAAGGTTTGAACTCTTGGCCTCCAGTAGCAATAATTATAACCCCCACAGTCTTCTTTATCAATTCAGAATTTGCTCTTCTAATAATAATTTCATAACTACCTATAGATCCGTTCACTTTTTCAACTGTAGAATTTATGAATATTTCAATGTTTCTTGTAGTTTGTATCCCCTCTTTGAGTTTATCTAAAATAGATAATGGATCTTGCTTTATTGGATAAATTTGGTTTAGTTGATTTAGATTCCCTCCCAATAGAGATTCTTTTTCAACGATAATTGCATTAAATCCCTGACTACTTATATTAAATGCTGCGGTCATACCAGAAATACCTCCCCCAATTATTAATGCACTTGGAGTAATATTTATGATTTCTTCTTCTGGACGAATGGCAATCTCCTTTTCATGTATTAAAGTGTATCTCACTGAACGTAATAAAGTTGCAACTTGTGAAGCTACTCCACTAGCATGAGCGACTGTTTCAGAGATATTCATTGGTTCTTTGCAGAATCCACAAAGATAAATTCCCTCTCTAGTAGAAAGAGATTTATTAAAGTAAGAAGATTCCTTAAAAAACCCATAATCGTCAAGTTCAACCCCTAAAATCTCTGCCAAATCGGATGTTCCATTGGAAGGGATTAAAGGAGCTGCTAATACGACAAGATTAGCTTGAAATAATAAATTTTTTTCACCTGTTTTTAGATTATCATAATTAATGACCAGATCATTATTTTCGGGGTCTTCATGAATGAAATTAATTCCTGAGTTAATATAATTAATCCCATATTCATCTTGCGCAGCTTTTGTATACTCATAAAAATTTTTCCCAAACACTCGAATATTATGCCTAAAAATAGTTATTTGAGTACTTTCTAAATAACTTTTACTTAATATGGCGTTTTTAGCAACATACATGCAACAAACACGGGAGCAATAATGTACGCTCTTTTTTAAATAACCTGAACCTGCACACTGAATAAAGGCAATTTTTTTAGGTTCCATTTCATCGCTTGGTCTTAGGATTTGAGTGCCAAAAGGTCCTGTTGGTGATAAAATTCTTTCATACTCTAAGGCATTAACAACATTCTTATATTGGTAACCCCATTTTTTAGGTAAGGTTTTACCAAGCATATCAAATCCAGTCGCTACCACAATAGCTCCAACTTTTAATTCAATTTCGTAGTCTTCTTGTTCAAAATCGATCGCATCCCCTTTACATACCTTTTTACACACACCACATACAGCTCTATTTAAATATAAACACAATTCAGAGTCAATCACGTATACAGGAGGAGTTGCTTGGGGGAATGGTATGTATATTGACTTCCTCTTACCTAAGTTCAAATCAAATAAATTTGGAACTTCAATTTTTGGGCAACGCTTAGAACAATCACCACAACCCTTACATCGGGTTTCATCTATGTACCGAGGATGTTTTTTTATAGTGACTTTAAAGTTGCCAACTTCTCCCTCTACTCCCTTTATTTCAGATAAGGTGAAAAGTTCTATATTAGGATTTCTATAAACACTAACCATTTTTGGAGCTAATATACAAAGGCTACAGTCATTATTTGGATATAATTTATCAAATTGAGCCATATGTCCACCAATCGATGGCTTTCTCTCGATTAAAAAGACTTTAAATCCTAATTCAGTTAAATCTAACGAGGTCTGAATTCCAGCAATACCACCCCCAATAACTAAAACTGAACCTTCCATTTTTATATCCTTAACTTTAAATTAGCATTTTACTATCAAAATGAGGCATTTACACATTTAAATCTTTTGATCAAGATTGATCATAATCTGGATTAAAAATTTTTCAACGTAATAAATTAATCATGATTATTTATCAATTATCAAAATTTTGATCAAGGACTGCGATCCTTTTCTTTAAATTTGTTCCAGATTGAAGTTTTTTTCTCCCTTATTTACTAAAAAACTAAATTTAATTTAATAAAATTAATGAAAGTGATAATTTATTGAAATAAGTTCATCTTATATTTTTAGCAAGTAAAAGTTTCCAAATGTACCTAATTATTTTTAGGCTTGATTTTATAATTTTTGAATAAGAATTTTTCTCTTTTTTTTATACTTTTTTCTGAGATTTCCTCAATTTTATTATAAAGTTGACCAATTTTATTTAAAACTGGCATATCAAGAGGATCTAAATCTAACGCTTTTTTATAAGCTTGATATGCATTAAGAAGAAGGCTAAGATTTTCAAAATTAGAAGCAAGTTGAATCCACTCTTCTTTTTTATCTTTATTAAAAAACAATAAATTTTCAAGAGTTTTTACAAGATTATTTATATCGTCCTTTTCATAATACTCTATTGCAATTTCATACCAATCTACTTTTTCGAATGATTCTAATTCAAAAGTTTTTTTGAAAGCTTTCATCGAGTCTTCGATTTTTCCAGTTTCCTTATAAGCAATAGATAGTAAAAACCATGCTTTTATATAATTTGGATTAATATCTAAAACTTTTTTACAATTCTCAATGACTTCATTAAAATCTTCCTTCTTTTTATAAATTAAAGCCAATTGAAACCAATTATCCTCTTCTGAAAAGTTAGAGTTCATTTTCATGATAATTAAACTTAGTCGAATTACAATAAAATATCAATTTATTCTTCTTTAATCAAGTTTTCAATTAATATCTCCATGAAGCGCTTATTTCCATCAGGATTTTTAAAATTCATGCAATAGGTTACCGGCGTAGAATTTTTCTCATTATCTTTTAATATTATAATTCGTCCAGGATTTTCTTCTGTATCAATAGTAATATATAAATCAACAGTACTAAATAGTTCTGGATTCAGCATGAATATAGGAATAAATGTATCAAATGGATAAAATCCACAACTTTTATTGAACTTCCACACGTTTAACCAATGATCTAGATTCTCTGCAATAAAATTTGTGATTGGACTTCCAATAGAGTTAAGAATTTTAAGGTGTTTTTCTTTAAAGACAACTTGGCAACATATATCTAGTCCCAAACCAATTCTTGGGATGGCTGTTTCTGAATCTATTATTAATTTTGCTGCTTGTGGATCACTTTGAAAATTATTTTCCACAAATTTGGATAATCCATCTTCAAATATGAATGGGGGACTAAACGCTGAAGTGGGTTCGATTGTGCCTCCCAAAAAGATTATCTTTTTAATTTTAGTGATTAAATTGGGAAATAGTTTAAATACAGTTGCAATATTGGTTAAGGGTCCAAGTGCAAGTAAAATTATTTCATTCTCAAGTTCTTGAATTTTATTTATTATAAATTTAGAAGCTTCGGTTAATTTTCCCAAAATATATTTTGATGTAGCCCCCAAAAAGTTTGGAATTTCTGTTTTATTTGCTAATTTTAAATACCTTCTTACTAGTTTATAACCCATTTCTACTGGAGTATTTCCAAAAACAGTAGTAATCCCGATTATATCAAAGATTTCAGGATTATTTAGCATTAAAAATATTGCTAGACCATCATCTACTTCAGCAGCTCTTCTACCTAAGCCGGGATCACAATCAACTATAACCTTATATTTTGACAGATGAAGCCCTCTAATCTTATGTTTAAATATAATTTCTGAGACAAATTTTTCTTAAATTAAATTTTTATATTACTTTCCTAAGAAATAAAACTAAAATCTTTGGATAAAACCCTAGGCCATATTTAGATATGTTATAATTAAATTTAGACCATACTTTTTTAAAAGATTTTGCTTTGATATTATATTTTGAAAATAGTTTTGGAGCTTCTTCGTTTTCTGAATCTACCATATACTTTTAAAACTTCCAAACACAATAGTCAAGATAATAAAACTAAAATTGAAGAATTCGAATAGGCGTTTAACTACTGAGTCTTTTGTTAAATTGTAAAGTCTGCTTTAACATTTCATTCTTATCATGAAGAATCTATTATCTTATTTTGAATATTATTCAAAAAGACAAAGGAGTATAAAGAGCTTAATTCTTTAAACTAAATTTTTTAGAATTAGAGTACTTTTAATGGTCCTAATTCTTTAATTGATTTGTAAAATCTGTAATCAAATCAGCAAATCGTTTTCCTTCTGAAGCAGAAACCCATTCTAACCTCACTCTTTTTTATTAATACCAAGTTGCTTAATAAAAGACTAAAAAAGTAAGTTTATATCATTTTTAAAGGAAATCATCCTTTAATTAGATAAGATTATAGAGTCTAATAGTTCAATAATAACCGATATATCAAAAGGTTTTGAGATGTATCCATCTACGCTCGTTTCCTCAATTTTACTTTTTACTATCTCTTCAGGTATAACAGTCTCATAGAAAACAGGTATGTGCTTTAAATTATTATTTTTTTTAATCTGTTTACATACTTCCCAACCTTTAATATCTGGCAACATTACATCTAATAATACTACTTTTGGTATTGATACTTTCAATTCATTTAATCCTCCTTGACCTGTTGTAGCAGTTTTATATGAATAGCCTTTGTTTTTAAAAATTTCTTCGAAAAGATGGACTGTTTGTGGATTATCTTCAATCAATAAAACATCAATATTTTTTCTTGCTTTACTATTTGAAATTTTTGATTCGAGTAACTGACATTGTTCATGTATCTTTTCAATTGCATTTCCTACTTGATTATCTAGTTCTTCTTTATATTCTTTTAGTACTAATTGTGAAAATCCTTTAATTGTTGTAAGAGATTCTTTCACATCAAGCAGAACATTTGATAAATCTTTATTATCCGTATTAGATTCGTATAAGAATGAATTTAAATGGTTCTTTATGAAATAATCAACACCAATCCTGATTAATTTTGAAAGGGAGGCAATACTTTCATTGTTTTCTATAAATTTATGCCATTTTCTCTTCTTTTGTTGAGAAATATACAAAGAAATTCTCTCTTTTGAGCGTTCATATATTTTTTGACCAGTTAAATATCTGTAAAAGGTCTTTGTAATCCTTCCATCCCATACAGTATTTTTACCTGTTTCTTTTTCATATTCTATTTGTTTCTCTCTAAGCAATTCTTTACTTAATCCAAGTTGTTGAATTTGCATATCATTATAAATGAATTGTAGATTTTCATTAAAAATTCTATTTTCATTCTTTTTATCGCAGACTTTTTTTGCATGAGTCCTTTCATTTATAGAAATTAGTCTCACTCTTTTTTAAATTCGTATAACTAATATTTATAAATTTTTCTTTTTGTTATCAAAAAAGCCTTGTTGTGTACAAAATAGATATGTTATTATTTAAATTTTATCCTCAAAAAGCTCTTTTTTATCAAAAAAGAGCAGAAAAATTATTTGTAATTAAGAAAAGTTCAACAAATTATAAGACTTTAAGAGGTCCTAACTCTTTAATCTCGTTTGTAAATTCTGTGATTAATTCAGCAAATCTTTTGCCTTCGGAAGCACTGACCCATTCCAACCGAACTCTTTTCTCATTTATCCCTAATTGTTTTATAATAACCTCATGTAACCTACCGAATCTTTCTCTTGCATACTCATTTCCTGAAATATAATGACAATCTCCAATATGACATCCTGTTATTAAGACACCATCAGCACCTTCTTTTAAAGCTTTTATGACAAATGCAGGATCCACTCTTCCAGAACACATAACCCTTACAATCCTCATATTGGGAGGGTATTGGAACCTTGAGACTCCAGCTAAATCTGCTCCTGCATAACTGCACCAATTACAACAAAATACCAAGATTTCAGGGTTAAATTGTTTAACTTTAGGTTTTACTTTTGTTGTAGTTCTTGGCATATAAGCTCTCCTTTTATTCTAGTAGATAAGATTCGATCATTGCATAAATTTGATCAAAATCATAATGTTTAACTGAGATAGCACCATTAGGGCAAGTAGCCGCACATGTACCACATCCTTTACATAAAGCTGAATTTATAAACGATTTTGCTACTTTTATGCTGACTTCCTCAAACTCCATAAGTGCTTCTTTAATCTCAATCGCGTTATATGGACAAACAGATTCACATTTTCCACATCCTATGCATCTGTCTGGGTTTACTTCAGCTATTAAACCAGAAGTTGTTATTGTTTTTGCACTTAAAAATCTACTAGCCCTTCCTGCAGCACCATTTGCTTGAGCAATTGAATCTTGCACATTTTTCGGCCATTGAGCACAGCCACTTAAAAATATTCCGTCAGTAGCAAAATCTAAAGGTCGAAGTTTTACATGTGCTTCTAAAAAAAATCCATTTTTATCTAAAGGCACCTTGAGCATTTTCGCCAATTCTGTTAGGTTGTTATTGGGAATCATAGGAGTTGCTAGTATGACTAAATCTGTATCAAAACTAAGATCCTCTTGCAAATTAGTATCAAATAAACTTATTTTGTATTTTTCTGGTTTATTACTTATTTTATCGATTTTTGGCAACCGTTCTAAACTATATCTAAGAAATATCGCGTTCTTCCTACGCTCACGATAATATTCTTCAAATTCTTTTTTAGCCATTTGTAGATCTCTATAAAGAACAACAATCTCAATCTCAGGTTTTAATTCTTTTAATAGACTTAGATTTTTAATACTTACCCCACAACAAATGTTAGAACAATAAGTGATTCCTTCTTTTTGTCTTGCGTTTACACATAAAATAACTGTTACTCTTTCAATTTCATCTAACCATGATGAATCTTTACTTTTCAACTTTTCTTCTAATTCAAGTTGAGTTATTACGTTTTCATTTTTCTCGCTATATTGAAAAATCCCATTTGGTTTTAATTCTTGGGCACCAGTTGCCACGATAATCGTTCCAATCTTTAATTCATGGACTTTCTGTTTTGAATCGATGATTGAAACATCATAATTACCAATATAACCTTTGATACTTTTAATTTGGGAGTCTAAAAATAGTTCAATATTTTTGCTGCTCTTTACATCCCTACTTATAGCATCTAAAAACGTTGATGCATCCTCATGAACAGGATATAAAATATTTAAGTTATTTAAAATTCCGCCTAACTTCTTTTCTTTCTCTACTAAAAAAACTTTAAATCCCTGTTTAGAAATATTTAAAGCCGCAGTCATACCAGAAACTCCAGCACCAATTATTAAGGCTGTTGGAGTTATATCTAATCGCGCTTCGTTAAGAGGTTTTAATAAACGTGCTTTTGCAATGGCCATTCTAATTAAATCTTTAGCTTTTTCAGTAGCAAATTCATATTCATTCATATGAACCCAAGAACATTGATCTCGAATGTTTACCATTTCGAATAAATATTTATTCAAACCTGCTTCTTGACAAGTTTCTTGGAATAGAGCTTCATGAGTTCGGGGTGTACAGGAAGCAACAATAAACCTATTTAAGTTATATTCTTCAATCATTTCTTTAATTCTTGCTTGAGAATCACTTGAACAAGAGTATAGATTAGACTCACAGTGAGCTACAAACGGTAATGTTTTCACATATTCAACAACACCGGAAACATCAATATATTTACCAATATTTATTCCACAATGACATATTAGAACCCCAATTCGAGGTTCATCAGAAATTTTAACCTCGATCTCAGATTTCTCTCTAACTTTTTCCCTTATGGCTTTAAATTTAACAGAATTTAATAGTGAAGCAATTTGAGATGCTACTCCACTTGCATCTGCCACAGTTTCTGGAATATCCATTGGTCCCTGACAAAAACCGCTTAAAAATATTCCCTCTTTAGATGAGAGTGATTTATTAAAATATGAGCTTTCCTTAAAGAAGTTATATTTATCTAGTTTAACACCTAAAATTTTTCCCATTTCAATTGTACCCTTTGATGGAACTAATGGTGTTGCTAATACTACTAAATTGCTCCTGAAATTATTAAATTTTCCCGTTTTTAAATCTTCATAGTGAATGATTAAATCATTATTGCTAGGATCTTCTTCGACTTTACTAACTTTGGTCTGAAAATATTGTACACCATATTCATCTTGTGCCCTCTGGGTGAATTCATAGAAATTCTTACCATAAGCTCTTATATCGTGCCTAAACACAAAACATTTAGCTTTTTCTGAATGTTCTTTGGTGATAATAGCTTCCTTTGCGGTGTACATACAACAAACGCTTGAACAGTAAGGAATATTTTCATGTAAATCTCGTGAACCAGCACATTGTATGAAAGCAATCCTCTCAGGCTCAGTTTCATCACTTGGCCGTAATATATGACCACCAAATGGACCTGAAGCACATAATATTCTTTCATATTCTAAAGCACTAATAACATTTTTATATTGATACCCCCACCGGGAGGTTATTTGTTCTGCTGGCATATCAAATCCCGTAGCAACTACAATTGCTCCTACTTTAATCTCAAATTCCCGAGGCTGTTGTTCATAATCGATTGCTTCAGCTTTACATACTTTCTCACATACACCACAAACTCCTTTAGTTAATTTAAGACAGATTTCAGGATCAATTAAATATATAGGAGGTACAGCTTGTGGAAAAGGGATGTATATAGATTTCCTTTTACCTAATTTCATATCGAATAAATTCGGGACTTCAATCTTCGGACAACGCTGAGAACAATCGCCACAACCCTTACATTTGGTTTCATCTATATATCTTGGCTTTTTCAGAATCTTAACTTTAAAGTCTCCGACTGTTCCAGATACATTTAATACTTCATGATATGTCATAAGTTCTATGTTTGGATTTCTAAAGACTTCTACCATCTTTGGTGCTAAGATACAAAGACTACAATCATTTGTAGGAAAAGTTTTATCAAGTTGAGCCATACGACCTCCGATTGAAGGATTTCTTTCCACTAAGTAAACTTTAAATCCCAATTCCGTTAAATCTAATGAGGTTTGAATTCCTGCGATACCCCCACCTATTACTAAGACAGATCCTTCCATTCTGTTATTCCTCGCTATTCAAGTTGTCAATCATTTCAACATGATTTATAATAAACTCTGAAAAATCCAAGATTTTAATATCTTCTATATCTTCGAAATCGTTCTGAAGACATTTAAAATGAATCTCACATTTCGGACATGAAGTCACCATTAAAGGAGCTGCTGATTTTGCTTCTAACATACGTTTATATCTAAGTGCTTTAGATTTTTCATTGCAGTTCATCCAGGAATTAACTCCACAACAGAGAGAATTTTCTTTATTATGTTTCATTTCCTTAAAATTAAATCCTAATCTTGTTAATTCATCGAAAATTTCTCTAACTTTTTTTGTTAAATTATCCTCTTCGGGTAAAAATCTACTCAACCTACAAGGATCATGATAGGTAAATATTGTATCTTTATCTTTTTTGTTTGGTCCCTTAAAAGCTATTTCATTTTCTTTCCATTTATCATAAATATATTCAATAATGTGCTGTACTTCAAACCTAGTTGAGAAATTCTCAAAAATATTAGAATAATCAATTTTTAGAGTACGATAACATTCTGCACAAGCAGTAACTATCTTAGAAACTCCCGCTTTCTCAAATTTTTCCAAATTTTTCTTTGCTAATTTAATAAATGTCTTTAATTTCCCCTGTCCCCAGTAAATATCGTGACCACAACAACTCTCCTCTTTTAAAACTACTATTGGTTTTTGTTCGATTTGGCATAGAAGTTGTAATGTACACTTAGCTATATTATTTGAATCTTCAAATTCATATTCATAAAAAGGTAAACATCCTACATAATATAGGAGTTCTCCTTTTTCTAACACACTACAATCTTTTGGTATCCACTCTAGCGATCTCTCTGGAGTTATGTATGGTCTACTCATCATTTCTGCTATTGTAGTGTAAATCCCCTTATGAGCAATAAATTCATCAGATTTTTGGTTTGTTTCATGCCTCATTTTATACCTTGCTATTCTAACAATATCTGCAAAGTTGATTTTCTCTGGACAATCTTTTAAACATTGATTACACGTAAGGCAATCCCATAAAACACCTGAATTCAATACTTTATCTTCAAATCCTTCTAAGATTAACTGTATAATCCTACTTGGTGGAAATTTTTGAACTTTGCTTAATTGACAAACACCACTACAACGTCCACATTGATAGCATTTTTTTAATAAATTCCTTAGATTAGATTCATAAACTTTATCCAAATAGTCTAATGTATCACCGAACATTTTTTTCCTTTCAAGGTCTCTTTTTGATTCTGTTATATCTCTCCCTCTTTAATTTAATTTCTGCATAAATCTCTCTTTACGTAATACTTTAGATTTTGAATATTCAATTATTAAATCTAACATTTTCTTTTTTTTTGGAGGATCCATTTCTTTGCTTAAAATTATTCCTTCATCGATGATTTTTGAAAAAATCTCTTTTCCTCTTTTTGTTCGTGTTATTACAGTAGTATATTTATCCGGAGACCCTAATCCTCCAAATGATATATCCGCATAGATATTAGTAAAATCATTACAGGCATTACATGCTGGACGCATATAGTCATTCAAATGATTAAAAGGAATATGGACGATTTTCTCTGAAGGGCCCTCACTTTTTATTTTAAAAATTACATCTTCCTTAATATTTATCTTCACAATATCATTAAATTTTATATTAAAATCTTTTTCAAACTTCTCAATTTGAAATTTCTCAAAAAAAAAGTTTTCATAGCAAAATAAACCAAGACAAATTTCAATGTTTTCTGAAGGAGTGACTCCTAAATCTTGCATACATCTTATGGTATAAATTTGACATGGAGTGCCAACTATCGCTAATTTCTTAAATTTATAATGATTTAATTTAGGGATCGAGTGAGTATATGTGCAAAACTTTTGTATTTCATTTAATTGTGGGGTTACATCTAATTTTGCACCTGAAGCTTTTAATAAATCATATTTGCTATCTGCAAATGTTGCCTCTCTGGAAAATGGAGCATCAGTTTTCGAGACTATGGCACCATTTATCATTTTTTTTTCAATCAAGAAATTTATAATTGAGTTAACAACCCCTCCATCTGTTCCAAACTTTAAAAACTCCGGATCTGTAGCTTGACAAGAATATATATCTTCATAGTATCCAATAGGAGTTGAAGAGAAATCTGAAAAATTGTATATGTTATTTAAATCACTATCTAGTATATGTGTTTGAGGACAAATATAATAACAGATTCCACATTCAAGGCACTTATCTTTATTAATGTATTTTGGAGGTTTATAGGGATCCAATAAGCCTATGACGTTATATTCTGCTGATGAGCAGAATGACACACAACCTCCACATTCTTGACAGATACCCTTTTCATGAACTTCTTTAATCAAGTCCTCGAATGTTTTTGAACTCATAATATTTTTTCCTTTTTAAGTTCAATTACCTTACAATTTTTCCTTTTACTTCCCGCAATTCGCTCCAAAAGACCTAAGCCTGGTTTAACATCCTTTAAACTTTGAGATTCTATTAAACCAGCTCTTATTGCACCTTGATAAATTTGATCTCCTTGCTTAGAACGTGTAATTACAGAAGACCAACCTCCTTGAGAACCTATGGAGCCAACCGAAATATCAGCATAATCAGAGGTTAAATCTTCACAATAATGACAATTATTGCGAGCATATGATTTGACTTCTTTCAAATCTACCTTTAACTCTTCTCCAGAATTCAAATTAATAATAAATTTCCCACTATCAATATTCATTTTAGTTAATTGGTTAATATCCTTATCAAATTTTTCTTTCGTTAGTTGCACTACTCCATCATAGGGAAAGGATTCCATGCAAAATAATCCAATTCTAAATTTAATATTTTTAAAGAATGGCAATCCACTTGGAAAAAGAGTGCCTTTTTCAATTGCTTTCATCATACAAGGAACTCCCACCACTGCTATTCTTTCATAATTTTTAGCCATCTGAATAATTGATAATGTAGCAGCATTAGCATACTTAGTACCACCCGTTTTATAAAGATCACTAACTTTTTCAACTATTATTGGTTCTGGTCTCCATAAATCCTTAGAATGTTTGACAGCAATTATTGCATCTACTAAATTGTTCTCTAACAGATACTCTAATAGTGAAGTGACGACACCTCCATCTTGTTTTACTTTTTTTATTTGTTCTTTAGTTGTTGCTCCTGAATAGGCATTGACATAAGCTCCGATTTTAGCTGACCACTTAAGATTTTTATCTAATTGTTTGATTGTTTTATAAACTTGATCAATTGAAAAAGTCCGAGGACAGACTGAAAAACATAAACCACATTTCATGCATTTTTCTTCATCAATTTCAAGTAGATCTGCTGTCACGTTTATTGCATTTACGGGACAAATGCTACTACACCAACCACATTGACAACATACTTCTGATTCGAATACTATTGAAACAGGTTCAAAATAATTTTCAACGAACTTATCAGGTACTTTTCTTACTTGATACCTATAAAAGTATTCTTTTTCTTCTACCTCTTTTTCTACTCCTTTTATTTTTTTTATAACTACTTTAGTTTTAACTTCAATTTGTTCCTCAATATATCCTTGCTCTTTTAAATAGATTATATCTCGAATAACATTATTTGCTGGAAATTCGGTTACAATTTTCACTATTTCTTCTAAAAATAAAGGTTTATTACCTCTAAGCCCCTCTAATACTATTTTTCTTTCCGTCTCCGCATCTAGCATAGCATCGTATATCTCATAAAATTCATTTTCTGAGTATTTAGATGCCTTTAAGATTTCTTCTTTAGATTCATAAAAGGCTCTAATTTGGAAATTTTCAGATGCTTTATAAGTTGCTTCCATTAAATTCTTTGGAGAAATTCCACTGAATGATTTCTCATTCACTACCTGAACCATACTTTTACAATTATTTTAGTTTTTAATAATTTAATTTTATTAATACCTCCTTTACCAACACATGGTTAGTCATCTTATAACGAAGATTTATTTATAAGAGTCATTCTAAGAGGCAATGCTTGCTTTCTTTTTTTTAGATTTTATATCGTGGATTGGGTTTTTACCCATACGTTGTACCTTTTCTACTGCATCTTCAACACTTTTAACTAATTTTTCTGATTCAGCGCTACTTAACCAATATTGATTTATTCTCTGGTTTCCAAATCCTCTACGTTCTAATATTCTGTTGGCCAAATCAACATGAGTTTGTGCTTTAAAATTACCGTACTTAAATTGACATTCATCTGGTCGTCATCCAACTATCATTACACCATCAGCTCCAGACTTAATCGCATATAAGATATGTTTCACATCAATCCGTCCAGTACACCTAATTTTTACTATTTTAACAGACGGTGTATATTTTAATCGAGACACTCCTGCTAAATCTGCAGCACCATAACCTCATTTTAAACAAGCAAACATCAATATATTGAAATTTGTGTCCATTTATTTAAACACCTCCTAATAGAGCTTCAATTTCAGCATATAACTGATGATCCCTATAATATCGTATATCAATTGCTCGTGTAGGGCAACAAGTAGCGCATATACCGCAACCATCACAATTTATTTCATCAACAATTGCACCCTCATCTTCTACGATCTTTATTGCACCTTTTGGACATTCTTTTTCGCATCTTCTACAAGAAATACAGGAATCTTTATCTACCTCGGCTATAATTAACTCTAAGTCAATTTCACCGGTAGAAGTCAGTTCTGCAACCTTACTTGCAGCAGCTCTAGCTTGTGAAACTGAATAAGCAATGTCTTTAGGTCCTTGGGCAAATCCAGCTATAAAAATACCTTTAGTTTTTGTTTCTTGTGGCATCAAACCAAAGTGGGATTCGGTCAGAAATCCATTCTTATCAACATCTAAGTTTAAAACTTTGGCAATTTGTTGAGTCCCTTTAGATGGTAATGCTGCTGTTGATAAAACTACTAAATCTGCATCAATATTAATTATTTCATCTGTTAATGATGAATAAACGCGTATTTTAACATTTTTAGTCTCAGGATCTTCTGTAATCTCACCAACTTTACCACGAATCATTCGAATATCAGAATCCTTAGCTCGTTGGTAATATTCTTCAAAACCTTTCTCATTAGTTCTTATATCAATATAGCAGATAGTAATATTAGCATCAGGAAATTCTTCTTTAAGTAATTTTCCATTTTTTAAAGCAAGCATACAACACACACCACTACAGTAGGTTCTTTCGGTTTCTCGACTTCCGACGCATTGAATGAAAACTATCTCCTTTAGTTTTTTATTATCAGAAATTCTCTGGACGTGTCCTTCTAATGGTCCATTTGGAGCTAGCATTCTTTCGAGTTGAGATTGTGTGATCACATTAGCATATTCTCCATAGCCATATTCTCCGAATGGCTCGTATATATCCCAACCAGTAGCAATGATAATAGTTCCAACTTTAAATTTGACTTCTTCTGGTATTTGGCTGAAATCTATTGCATCAAGCTCACATGCATCGACACAATTAAAGCATTCTACACAAGTCTCCCTATGAATATCATATAAAAAAGGGACTGCTTGACCAAAAGCAATATCAATTGTTTTTCTTGCTCCTAGATATTCATCAAAGTAATTATTGGTATAAGTAGGACATACTTCTGCGCAAGCCCCACATCCGTTACAAGTTTCTGGATTTATATAACGAGGTTTCTTTTCAACAGTTATTTCATAATTACCAACATAACCTTCTACTTTTTTCACTTCTGAATAGCTAAGAATCTCAATATTTTCATTTCGATTTACTTCAAGCATCTTAGGTCCACAGATTCATATCGCACAGTCATCAGTTGGAAATGTTCTGTCTAATTGCGCCATTCGTCCTCCTATAGTTGTGTTTTTATCAACCAAATACACTTTAATTCCTTGATTGGCGAGATCCAGAGCCGCATTCATCCCTGCTATTCCTCCACCCACCACCAGGGTGGCTTTTTCTACAGGCACAGTTCTAATGGGTACAACTTCAAGTAGTTTTCCTCGTTCGATACCACTCTTTACCAAGATTTTAGCTTTATCTAATGCCTCTTCATTACTTTCTGTACACCAAGAGCAATGTTCACGCACATTTACCATCTGAAAGTAATAAGGATTTAAATCTGTCTTTGCAATCGATCCTCTATAAACTGGTTCATGAGTACGTGGAGTTCAAGCAGAAACTACAATGCGATTTAATTTTTTTTCTTTTATATCCCCAATAATTTCATTTTGACCACTCTCAGTGCAAAGAAAACTGTGCTGTTTAGCAACGATAACTCCATCTAAATCTTTAGCGTACTCCACTAACTTATTGCAATCAATTTTTCCACGAATATTTATACCTCACTGACAAGCATAGTATCCAATTCTTTGATTATCAGATTTTTCCATCTTTTCTTACACATCCACCTCTTGATTAACAATTATGTCTATATCTTTACTCAGCTTTTTTATATATTGAAAATGGTAAACATCCGATATTTAAAATACATTAAATATCGAGAAGCTCATTTTTTATATAATTATGTTAATGTTTATGTTGTATTTATTTAAATAATTTGTTATTTAACGTTATAAATTAAATCTGGAAATTAAGTTGATGAAATAGATAGTTTTATCCTATTTCGAAAACCATTTGTTATTTGATTGAGAAATTAAATAGTATAAGACTAAAAAATAATTGGATTTAACTAATATATAAAAAAGCTTTTAATACAATTTTTCTTATATTTAAATTGTTTAAATCCAGACAAATATTTAAAATTTAAAAGGTCTTTTAATTGACGATTACATTTAATTATCTTCAGTATCTCAATTTATTTTCTTTTCTTTATATTGCCATACCATTGATAATCTCTGCTAATTTTGCTATTGTTATTTCAATTTTTCTATTTAGAGCTCATAAGTATAGGAAAGAAGCGATACAATCATCAAGTTTATTAAGGGTTTCAGCTATTTTAATTCTTACTTTTAGTTTATTACCCTTGGTTTTTCCGGCAATCTCGGGCTCTTTTGAGGTGGGATTTGAGAAATTTATAATAATTAGTTATATGATTTTTATAGGTCTTCTCTTGACTCTACCATTTTTTATAGCCTATGGGGTCTTTTTTTATATTTATGGTAAGCGAAATAAGAAAGAGTACAATGCTCTTCTTATGATTGCAGGGATTCTTTGGATGACTTCTTATGGAATTGGGATAATCTTTTTAAATGGAAATACGTTAAGTATTATTAGCATTCTTTATGGTTATAGCCCCTTTTTGAGTTTAATTTATTTACCTATAATTGTTACTTTGGTTATCATTCGATTAAATGGTTTTGTCCTATTGATAATTCATGGAATTAAATACAAGGATAAAAACATTATGGTTGTGGGGATTTTAGGATTAGCTGTATTTATTACAAACTTTTTCTATAGAATAGTTACATCATATAATCCTGCTTATATACTCATATAAAGCTCTTTATTTAATTCTATTTAGCTATATAATCGTATACACATTCTTTATATATTTTCAATTTGTGCAAATAATTTTGCTTTTTTATCATTTTGAATTGTCTCATGAATTAATTTTTCTAACTGAATAATTCTAGTTTCAAGGAGATCAATCTTCTCATAGTTAGTAGAGAGCAATTTTCTTATAAACTTATTTTCGGATACAGTAAAAGCTCCTGATCTACTCTTAAAGAATTTAAATCTGCGATATGGTTCTGAACTTTTTAGTAAGTGAAATTTAACTGTTTTTTTAAAAATTTTTAGTAAATGTTTTTTAACACCAAACTTTTCTACCACTTCATTAAAATAATCTTCCAGTGTATGATTTTGATATTTTAAAAGACTTTGAGACTTTTCTGTATCCATATAACCACAGTGGAAATCTTTCTTAGCAAAAGCTTGTTCAGGTAAAAAATTTTCTCCTAATCCAAAGATTTGCATCATCATATTAAGATATTCTCTATAAGTAGTTCTACATCTCATCCCTCCGGCTATATGAAATGTTTCACCCCATATTTGATTACAATCAACCGCATTTGATAATGCCAAACCAACATCTTTAGTGTCACAAATTTCTATACTTGTATCCAAAGGCATATGAAACATTAAAGGATCCATGTCAAGTTTATTAATTGAGGTGATATATGTTAATCTAAAAATTGCAAAGGTTATACCAGATTCTCTAATAGCCTTTTCAGCTAGTATCTTAGTGAGAGCATAAAAGTCTCCAAGACTTGGATTTAGATGGTCCTTAACATTAATCATTGGATTCATTCTCCTATCACCATATACTGCGATTGAAGAGGTAAAAATTAGTTTTATTTGTTTGTCTTGCTTTTTAATGGCATTTAAAATGTTTTTAGTTGCTCCAACATTTACGGCTCTTGCTAATTCAAGATTATGATCTGCTAATGGAGGGATGATAGCTGCTAGATGGATTACCAGATCTTGTCCTGCTATAGCTTTTTCAACATCATTATAGTCTCTAAGGTCTCCCCATATGATTTCAACTTTACTTTTAAATTCTTTTGCTAATTTCTTATTCTTTTTATTTTTTATTTCAATTACTCTAACGTTATGATCTTTCTTAATTAATTCTCTTAAAGTACTTAATCCCACATTACCAAATGCTCCTGTTATTAAAATTTTCAAAATGTTTGCCTCCTTTTAATATGATAAATTAAAGGACAATATCAAAACAAAACCCCTATTCTATTATAATTATTAATATCTAAAGAGTTAAATGGTAGCAATCGCAACCTATAAAAACTATGATCTAATTTTATGAAATAAGGGGAATATATTAGAAGTTTTTTAATTAAAAATGAAAATAGTGAGACTACAAATCCCTGGTAAATTTGTAGAACAAATAGGGTTTGGAGATTTATTTGATAAAGTTGAATTTGTAGAAATTTTAAACGCATTCCAGTATGATCAAACTCACTTTTTTGCTTTGCAAAAGATTCGCTTCAAACGTAATGTAAATATTGATTTTAAAACATTCATAAGAGAGTACTTTAAACCTAAGATATTTCAGATTTTAAGTCAATCTGGAACAGAGTTGATTTGCATTTTAGATCAGAGCAGGACTTCTGGCTTTTTTCCAATAATAGATTCCGGTCCATGGGCATTTCTCTTTCCTATTCATGTATCAAGCGAGTTAGTTTTGCTTACTGTAATTTCCCATGAAGATTATGTTAAAAATTTATTCAACACTTTATCTTCTTATACTGATGATTTTAAAATTGTTGGAATGAGCGATTTGGATAAAATCGACGAGTTCGACGAATCAATCTGGAGATCTATTATTCCATTCCCACATTTTACAAAAAGACAGAAAGAAATCGCTAGTTATGCAGCAAAAGAAGGATATTTTAGAAATCCTAAAAAAATTTCATCCATGGAAATCGCTTCACATTTTAAAATAAAGGAAGCTACGGTGAATAAACATCTGAAGAATGCACGAAATCTTGCAATGGGTTTCTTTTTTGGAAAATATAATTAAAAAAAAAATTTTTAATATTTTCTTGGAATTAAATCTGGTTTCATTAATATAATTAGCGCAAGAGGGATGATCCAAGCCAATATTGAAAAAAGTAGCATCCATTCTAAGAATGGAGTACCATAAATTAGATTTAAAATAGTTACCGTCAATGGTCCAAATATTCCATAGATCCCTAATACTTTAGGGATTTTTGAATTGTAGAAAATTATTAACCATCCCATGAAAAATGCTCCAAAGGTAAATCCACCAAATGCTAGTAATGACATAATTCCATGCGGTCCCATTCCCATCACTTTTAAAAAGTCGTAATCACGATCTGCACTAAAGATACCTACACCAATATAGGCAAAATTCCCTATAATACTAGCTAGGAAAGCAAAACTCCCCAATCGAAATCGTAATCGAGAATAATGTTGTTCTCTTAATTGTCTTCTCTTTGGTAATGGTGCAAGCGACTTCTCCATATAATATGTGAGCGGAATAGTCATAGAACCCGCAAGAATACACGCTATATCATACAAATATGGAGCAGGTGTATCATTATGTGATCCGAGATCAGAAATCCAGTTGTTCCAGATAGTATATCCATCTGGATCCAAAAATGCTGCGACAATAACTCCTATTATAAGTAAAGAAATATATCCAATCATTACGATCATAGCAGTTACTTTCACAACCTTAAAGTTTGTTGCAAAATCATATAATACTGCTCTGATTTTGTTTATTGATTTTCTCAATGTTAACCAAACTTGCATTGTGAGTCCCCAATTTAGATTAAAATTTTTAATATTTTAAAGATCAAACAAATAAAAAGTTAATTAATAAAAAGTTTTGAATTTGGGCTTTAATAGTTATTTTTTTCTATTCAATTTATTGAGACTTTTTAATTAATTTGAAAATATTTTTATAAAGGAATGACCTAAAATCATAATAATTAAAAAAAAAATAGGCTTTTTTAATAAAAAAGCAGCCTATAATGCTAGACCAAAAACCACCTCCTGAAGAGATATTTCAGAGAAGAGAAGAGCTCGGAATTGATAATTCTATTAAGATTTTAAGAGAGATCATTGATACTGAAAAAGATGGAAGCAAAAGAAGGAGTGCAATAAAGTATTTAGGTTTATTGGGTAAGGAAGCTCCTACTTTAAAGAAAGAATGTTTTACTACTTTAGAAAATATACTGATTTCTGAAGAAGGAATTGAGACTAAATGCGAAGCTGCTAAAGCTTTAGGTAAATTAAAATACGATAAGGCGTTGAAACCTTTGAAGTGGATTTTGGAAGAGAAATCAGATAATCTTGAGCTAAAAATCTCAGTATTAAAAGCAATTACAAAAATTAAATTTGATGAAGAGGAAATTCTATTATTTATCAAAGAGTTAGATACTTCTTTCAATTCTCTTAAGGATTTTATAAAAACCCAACTAATTACTCTTAATCCTGAAAAATTGATTAAAATCTTATTAAAGTCGTTGAAAGAAAGGAAATTCTCAGATGAGCATAATACTGAAATAATAAAGCTAATTGGTGCTGAATTATCTACTGTAGGTTTTTCACTTGAAGAAGTTAGTTATTTAAAACAGAAATATCCAGATTTGATTTCAGATTTGATTACGAATAAGCATGTATTATTGGATGAAATAACACGGATTTTAAAAGAAGAAGATTCTGAATTAATGGATGCAATACTAACTATTTCGAAGTTAATTAAGCCCGAGATAAAGGATGACATTATTAAACTTATCCTTATAGATGATTTTATAGTTAAGCAAAATGCCATTAAACTAAGTGGGAAGTTAAAATTAATAGATGCTGTAGATTTACTAATCACAAATCTAGATAATATCTATAATGAAGTCAGTATAGCCTCAATTAAGGCATTGGGGGAAATCGGAGATGAATCAGCAGTTCCTGATCTCTTAGGTGTTTTAGACATTGAAGATGTAAGCTTTGAATATACTGATTTAGATATGAGACTTTTTATTTTAGATGCTGTTAAAAATATTTATTTAAATAATAAAAATGCGACGTATGACCATCTTTATTCATATTTGGAAAAAGATAATGATACAATTAAAGAAAGTGTTGCATTTCTATTTGGTGAATTAGGCAAGGAGGATTTTGTGAACCCTCTACTTAATTTATTGCATGAAAGAAATTTGGAAATAAAGAAAAATTCAATAATTGCTCTTGGAAAGATTGGAAATCTCAAACCGCTTGAAGAATTAATAAACTTATTAGATAATAAAGAAGTTTATTGGCTAATCAAAAAGGTAGCCGTAGATGCAATTTTTAACATCTTTCATAGGAATTGGTATAAATTAAAAGATGAACCTACGGATTTAAAACGTATATTAAACAAAAATCTCGCAACTTTAATTGAATATTTGAAAGTTAATGAGAATGAGGATTTTAAGGTGAAATTAAGTCTTATCAAATTTCTAGAGACTTTTGGAGGTGAAAAGGCTTTAGATGCGTTAATGAGAAGAATAAATGATTTCCACCGCGTTGTGAGAATCTATGCTTCGAATGCAATAAAAAGAATTGAAGAAAAGCTGGAATTAGAAAAATCCTAGCATCTTTTTTGATTTTATCTCCAATTTAAACTTAAAATGGTTTACAGTTAATTCTTTTTATTAAAATTAGGACTAATCTCTTCTAAATCTATTAAATTAATTAATAAATTTTATTTTCATTCATCCATTTTTTTTTACATAGACCTTAAATTATAATATCTCAAATTACTATGACTGAGAATAAAACTGGAGAAAACCAAAAATCGTCCCAATATGAATATTCATTTGATTATATTCAAAAAAAGCTTGAAGGCAAAAAAGATTCCTATGGAATGCTGATGAAAGAAATAATCCGTGCAGGAATCTGTACAGAATGTGGCACTTGTGCTGCTGTATGCCCTGTTCTTGAATGGGATTATACAACAAGTCAGCCAAAATTAATCGGTAAATGTACAGGGTGTGGAATCTGTTATAATCAATGTCCACGTACGATTACGGATCCTATTCAATTAATGGGCGAATTTAAAAATGGTTATGTGGCAAATACCAATATACCTGAAGTTATAGGTGCCCAAGATGGTGGCACTGTCACTTCACTTCTCGCCTACTTATTTGATGAGCACTTAATTGATGCTGCAATTGTCACTATGAAAGATCCAAAGAAACCATGGCATCCCGTAGCTCAAATAGTTACAAATAAAGATGATGCAATAAAAGCAAGTGGTTCCATTTATTGTCACTCTCAAACGGTTGAGGCATTAATGGAAGCTATCCGGCAAGGGTTCAATTCAATAGCGTTTGTAGGCACTCCTTGTAATATTGATGCGGTATACAAAATGATGAATTCTCCTGCAGGAATGTTAAAATATTTTATGAGAGCCCATATTTTTACTATTGGAATATTTTGTATGGATTCTTTTTCTCCAGAAGCTCTTTATCCTTTTTTTGAAAAAGACGGAATAGATCTCTCAAAAGTGAAGAAAATGGATATTAGCAAAGGCAAATTCCACTTATATTACGATCCTGAGAGTGAACCGGTAAAATCTTATACGATAAAGGAGTTAGATAAATTTAAATCTTCGAGTTGCAATTTTTGTGTAGATTTGACTTCTGAGAAAGCAGATATATCCGTAGGTTCTGTTGGTAGTGGTCCCAATAAGAATACTGTATTTGCAAGGTCTGGTTTAGGGGCGGAAATAGTCGAGGACGCTGCCAAAAAAGGATATATTAAAATAGATTCATTCAACGCAATCAATTTAAATTCAGTCTTATTTTTAGCAAAATTAAAGAAAGTATCCCAGTATACAGTTCAAAAACGGAAAGTTTTCATAGTAAAAGATATGGTAGAAGAAGAGCCTAGAATTGAAACTAAACCAGAAACTGACCAAATGGACGTAACCCCCACCCTCGGAAGTAAAAAGTTTATGAGCGTTTCTAAAGATATTGATGAGGAAAATAAAATTTTAAACATTTCTATTACAAATACTATTGGTTATGTCTTGGAGGATGCAAAAATTAGAATTGTAACTTTAGAGGAATTATTTGAGAAACGACCATGGGTTACTACAATTAAAGAATTATTCCCCTTCGAAACTATAGAAATTGGATATCCTCTTGAAGAGAAAGATGGAAAAGTTGTATATGGGAATATTTTAGTTGAAGCTTTTACAGATGAATTTGGTAAAATCTTTTCAAGAACCTTCAAATTAACACCAAAAGAAGAAAAATAAAACTATCTAATTTAATAAAAGATTAAATGAAATAATTAATTATATAAAAAAAGAAAACAGTAAAGAACTTATAAAAAAGTGTGTTTCCTTGAAAATAAGTTTAGTTGGATTGAGTGGATGTGGTAAAACAAGCCTTTATTCAGTTGCTTTTGCTGAAAAGAGTGCAGAAGAGACAAAGAGTTTGAGTCCCACCATATTATATGAAACTAGAAGACATCCATTCTTAGGTTTACAGGTTGGGATTTTTGATTTTGGTGGACAAGAACAGTATCGAAGGGAATATATGGATAAACCAGATGTGATAAGGGGTACAGATATTCTCATTCCTGTTGTTGATTTGCATTCACCTAAAGATTTTATGCAAGCAAAGGACTATTTCAATGGATTATTGGATATATATCGCAAAAGTAATGAAAAACCAAAAATATTTCTTTTCCTTCACAAGTATGATACAGAAAATTATCAAAAAGAGCTACTCGATACAAATGTCAAGAAAGCAAAAGAGATTTTTCTAGATATGTTTAAGGAATACGATTTTGATTATAAGCTTACTAGTATTTACCTTCAAGACGAATTAGCCAAAACCTTTAGAGACATATTAATTTCAAGCTATACTGAACTAAAATCACATGTTGAAAAGGCAGAAGAACAATTAGAAGAGATTAAAGCAAAAGTAATTATTTCTGATGTTTCTGGTAACGTTATAGTACATAATGTTCAAGGGGTAAGTAGTGGCCTAACATTAAGAGGAGACTTAAGAGACTTCATAAATGCTTGTAATACTGTAAGAGAAAATATTTTTATGTCAGATTCCGCTATATTTAGAGGTAGAAATGATGAAGGGAAAGAAGTGGAGCTTCATATTTTCAAATATATTATCTCAGTTTTAATCATGAAGACAAAAGATTTAGATAGAGATTCCCAAGATAAGTTAAATACTCTATTAAATGATATGAAATTATTTGCAGATTTAATTATTTCTGCACATACAGATTAATTTATACAAGAATTGAAAGTAGCACTTTAAATAATTCTTGTTTATTTCTATAAAAAATTCCCTAATATTTTTGAATAAGAAAAAATTCTATGAATAAAAAATACGATATAATTCTGTGTAAATCTCAGCGAGCTTAGAAATATAATAGGGCTCATTTAATTGCAGATAATACGAAATATAGCCTTTTAACCCATTGGGGTCTTTAATCCATTGCAAAAAGCTTTCTATCTCTGCTTTTAAAGTAGGATTAACAATATAGTTGGTTGAAACATTGCCAGAAATTTTGGATTCTTCATCTTTAGATAAATCAATTTCTGTATCAATAAATTCTGATGTTAAACCTTTTTTTAACATTGCAGCTGCTCTAGCTACAGCAGGATAGGCTAAGTGAAACCAGCCCTTAGCTTTAGGAGTTATATGAGCAATCATATAAAATTCTCCATCTGGGGAGGAGGCCCCAATCAAATGCCCTCTTTTATGCCGATTTGTGGCAATGAAACGTTCTGGTTCCATTTGAACTATAGAATAACGGATGGAATTTACAGTAACTGATTGTGCAGAGCTACTAGCCCAAGCTCCCAATAAATTATTAATATCACCCTTAATATTCCATTTTTTAGTTGAATACATCAATTTACCTTTATTATTGATAATAGCTACTGATTCAGCATCCTTATAGTGTTTTTGTAAGCGATTAACTACAGATTTATAATTAACCATTTAAATCAATTTTATAAATTTATTTTATTCATTAGGTCATATTTATTCATATAACGACTTTTACTAATAATTCGATCTTTTCTTTAAAACTCAATCCTAGATTGGAATTTATTATATATAATTATGCAAATTTTAATTAATAATAATTTTCATATCTAAGAAAAAAACTTTCTTTTTATCAGTAAAGTTTATTTAGATATTTTAAAAGCAATAAAAAAAGAATAAATAGTTACAATAATTCTATAAGAAGCAGATAATAACATAAATTTATCTTATTTTTTCATGCAATCATCAGGTAGTGACCAAAGAAGAAGGAAAGATATGAAAGATGAGGAATACCTCACTAACTACATTAACCATTTGGAGAAAAGAATAAAGGATCTTGAAAGTGAAAGACGAACTCTAAAAACAGAATGCTTGAAATTAGAACATGACTTAAATACTTTAAGAAATGAAATGGGGCATCTAAGAGAGGCTCCTTTGATTACAGGTACTATTATTGATGTATTGGATGAGAGAAAGGAGAGAGTAATTATAAATATTTCCACTGGTTCTAGTTTTGTTGTAAATACAAGTAAAAAAGTAAGGGAAGAAAATCTTACTCCTGGATTAAATGTAGCATTAAATCAAAATACTTATTCTGTTATGGAAATATTGCCTACTCATTTAGATCCATTTATTAGAGGGATGGAATTAGCTGACACGATACCAGATGTATCCTACAATGATGTAGGTGGTTTAGATGAACAAATACAAGAAGTAAGAGAAACAGTAGAATTACCCTTGTTAAAACCAGAATTATTCCAGAAGGTTGGCATTGATCCTCCAAAAGGTGTACTTCTTCATGGTCCTCCGGGTACGGGTAAAACTTTACTAGCAAAAGCAGTTGCTCATGAGACTAAAGCGACATTTATAAGAGTTATTGCTTCAGAATTAGTACAAAAGTTTATTGGTGAGGGTGCTCGCTATGTAAGAGAAATTTTTACTTTAGCGAGAAAAAAAGCTCCTACAATTCTATTTATTGATGAATTAGATGCAATCGCCGCCGAAAGGATGGAAGATGCTACTTCTGGAGATCGCGAAGTTCAAAGAACTTTAATGCAATTATTAAGTGAACTAGACGGATTCAATCTTAGAGGGAATGTTAAATTTATTGGGGCAACAAATCGGATTGACATTTTAGATCGCGCTTTATTAAGACCTGGAAGATTCGATAGAATTATAGAATTACCTATACCCAATGACGCTTCAAGGGCTGACATTTTCAAAATTCATACAAGATTTCTGAATATTGATAAGAATGTTAATTTCAAAGAATTGATTAATTTAACTGAAGATGGTACTGGAGCAGATATAAAATCAATCTGTACTGAAGCTGGAATGTTTGCCATCAGAAGAGATTCAGAGATAATTAATAATGAGGATTTTATCAAAGCTACCTCTAAAATTATGAAAAAAACTGCCAAAGGAATAGATAAATCAGATTTATTTAGTTAATAATTACTGTATCTCTGGTTTGTATTATTTGAAGATATATCAAAAATCAGCCTACTAAAATTATTTATATATTAGATTCCATTTCTAGCTAAACTTTAATAATATTTATAAGTGAATGAGTATGTCAGCAGAGAAGAATATAAGTATATTTTATGATTTTGGTAGGTATATGCGAATCTTAGGCATTGCTGCTATTCTTAGCATTTTTCCTTATATCTCTATTTTAGGTATGGTAATTACATTCATAGTTATAATTTTAATATCAGCAGATCTTAGAGATATCAATAAGAGCCTAAAGAATCCTATTCTTGATGAGTTTCGAGGAAAATTACTTAGTGGAATCTTAGTTAGAGTAATTGGAATGATCATTTGCACAATTAGTAGCTTAATGATTCCAATCATTATCTTTATTCGAAATAGATTATTTGGTGGAATTCCTTGGTTGTATTTTACACCTTCAACAGGTTTTATAATTGGAGCTGTAATTGCTATAGTTATTGGTTATATTCTTATAATTGTAGGTTCTTCAACTGAAATGAGTGCTTGGAACATTTTCGTATCTTTTTTACAACAAAACTCTAATTTAGTACCTCAATCCGTCTATGGAGAATTAATAGAAGGTGCAGAGAAGTCTCGTACTGGCGCTCTCTTGTTAGCTTTGGCATTTCTTGTTATCACTGTCTTTATTGGTCTTATTTTTCAGGCAGTAGGATACTTTAAATTAGCATCATTTTATCGTCTAGCAGAAATTCATCAATCTAAAGACGTCTTAAAAGTGAAAATTCCTCCTAAACCCGAAACTGAACAACAATTAACATCTGAAAGCATATCAGAAAAGATTCCGATAAATTCAGCTAAATTCTGCCCTATTTGTGGAGAGGAAGTTCAAGTAGATGCGAGATTTTGTGGAGCTTGTGGTTCTTCATTAAAAAAGAACTAATTTTTTTTCTAATTTTCAATTGTATATTTTCAAAAAGGATGAATTAAAAAATTGGTCTACTAAAAATATATAAATTATTTTAGTGTAATTATCCATAAAGGCATATATAATTTAGTAGGTTTAAATAAATGTCATATAATGATTTACCATCGAATTGGTATAACTTCGGGAAGAATATTCGAATTGTAGCCATTTTCAGTATCTTTATTATCATACCATATTTTGCCTTTATTGCTAATATCATTCTTTTAATTTTCATATGTAGTGCAATTAGTCATATCAAAAAGATAAACCAACAACAAAGAGACCCATATCTAAGCAGTTTTAGCTCAAAATATCTAGCAGCAGCGATAATTAAATTTATAGGACTCATTTTCGTTAATATCGCAGGTGCAATTATGGCTTATCGTTACTTCATGGGACCTTCTTATTATTACTCTTATTACATCATTCCATTTCCTTTTTCCCTTGTTGTTACTCCAGTAATTCTAACTAGTTTGGTTCCCGGATTTATTCTTATGATTATCGGATGTGCTATTGAAAAAGGTGGATGGGAGAATCTTAAAAGTTATTTCTATATGAGTAAAGATGAATTTCCTCCAGGAGCTTATCTTCGTGTTAATGAAGGAGTAAGCACTTTAAGTTCAGCTGCTTTATTATGGGCTCTCGGATTTTTACTAGTTCCCATCATAATAGGTTACATTATGTATATAGTTGGATATTTCAAATTATCTACTCTCGCTGAAAGGGCTCCAACATTTAAAAAGCAGCCTGTTCCTCCCGTAATACCTGAGGCTCCAAAACCACCCAAACCTGTTCCACCCCCTTCCTATACAACTCCATATAGCTCAACTCCAGAAACAACACCATCTATGAATTTTTGTCCACATTGCGGAGCAGAGCTTGAAAAAGGGGGGAGATATTGTGGAACGTGTGGTTCAGCTTTGTATGAAAAATAATTATTAATTTTTTTCTTTTTTATATATTATAAATTCTTTCATTAGGTCTAATTACTTCTTGTATAATCCCTGATGGTTTAGATTCTTGAATAAAGCGTCCGTCTCTGATAAAACTAGTAACATTATTTTTTAATTGGGGATAATTTATTCAATTAGTATTGAGATAATATCTCTTACATTGTTACAGCATCACACCTTCTAAATAGTGCTTTATCCGCAACACTGGATCCTCCAGAGCCCCCACGCATTCTTAAAATTTCTTTGAATAAATTAATAATGAAGTCTAGTAGTTCTTTTCTTTAATCTTCGGTCCTTGCATAGAATAAAAAAATTTGAATACTTAGGGGAGTCTGATGATTATATTTCCTTCTTATATATCGTTTGCAATATAAGGAATGTGATATATTTAGAAAATACAAAGAAAAAATTTATATTGAAAAGTCATATATAAACATAATCATTCAATTTGAATGAATTTATGAGTCATTCAAATTTTAATATTATATCATATTAATTTTTCGAATTGTAGATTGTAATCTGATTATGGAATGGTTTAGAAACTTCATTAATAGAATCGCTTCTAATGTGGAAGATAGTTTGAAAAGTGAATCTGATTATATTCAGATGAGACTTCTTGTCGATGCAATTACAGAGGATTTTGAGAAAAATTTAAGACAAAGAGCAAATCAGGATAATGCAAACTACGAAGTTAAAGAGGCTAACAAAGAAGATATCAAAAGTATTGTAAAGCTATATAAACAAGCATGGTATTCTACTCCAATGCCTTATCATACCCTAAATGAACAAAATTTAATTGAGATGATGGAGGATCCCGATATTATATTTTTAATAGCTTATCTAGAATCTATTGAGAGTGGATTTGCTCTTATATATTTTTCTGGAGAAAACAATGAATTCGGTGTCATCGCAGGATTAGGAGTTATTCCTGAATTGCAACATAAAGGATTAGGTACATTAATCGCTTTGACAGCTTGGCAATATTTCAAAGAACGAGGAGTTAAGGAACTGAGATGTAAAGTATATAAGAAGAATCCAATTTCCTATTCTTTTATTAAGGGGCTTAAGTTTGAAGAATATGATGATGACATGGTAACTTGGAAATTTTAGAATAGAAAAACTATTTTTACTTTTTATAACCTCTCTCTCTCCCTCCTTAATTTCTCAATAAAAATTCTCTTCAATCTTCCGATTTCAGTAATATTACTATTAAATCTATTTAAATCTATTTCTTTTTGAAAATTTTTGTCACATATTCATGGATATTATATCATTTTAAAAAACTTTTTAACTAAAAAACAATGTTAGAAGAATGAGATTTACTAATTATCTTGATTACGGTAAATATCATGAGTAATCGCAAATCTGAAAAAGATTCTGAAATTTGGTTAAAATATTGTGAAGATTGCGTAAAATCTAAGCTTGAAAATAATGATGAACATCTCTTCGATTCTTCTAATAAAGAAAATATTAAAAAATTAGGAAATGCAAGTTATTCTAAATAATTATCTCTTTTTTTAATAAGATAAAATTAATTTATGAAAAACTTAAAGGATTTTAATTAAATCTTTTAAAGTTCCAGTATAATTAGGTTTTGGAGTTTTTAAATTTACATCTGTATTAACACTATAAACTAGGAAAGTTTGACATCCAATAGTTTTAGCAACCATATCTTTATCTTCATCACCAACCATCAAGCAATCTTCAGGAGAAATTCCTAAATAATCCACAATTTGCTTATAGTAAACTGGATTTGGCTTATTTGCTCGAGAGTTTTCTATTGTAGTAATCAAATCATATTCAAAATCTCCAACTTCAGCCCAATCAAGTCTCTGTTGAATAGCTGACAATGGAAGAACAGGTGTTGTCGCAATAACTACTTTATATCCCTTAGCAAATGCTGCTTTCATTAGGAATCGTGCTTCGGGCTTCTTACGTGTATATTGGCGCAATTCTGAAAATTTGGTTTTATAAAAATCATCAAATAATGGTTGTATCTTGTCTTTATCAAAACCATCTATTGGAAAAAATTTCTCAAAAAATATTTCTTGGTTAGTAACTTTCCCGTTATTGTTATTAATTTCTTCTGAAACTTTAAGAATTTTAGTAATAACTTTATTTGGAGGAATTAAATGGGAAATACTTTCTGCTAAGAGCTTTAAGTAACTTGGAATAAATTTTTTTAGGTTTACATCTATCAAAGTTCCATCTAAATCGAATAATATTGCTTTATTTGAGAGCTGTTTCACTTTAATTCTAGCTTGTATTCTAATCATTTTTTATTAAGTGATAAAGTACTCTATTCACTATTTATCTTTCTAAAAATGAGACAGGAAATAAATAATAAAAGCAGAATATCTATTATTTTTAGCAATTAATAATATATATTAATAAAATTCAACTATTGATTATAATATAGTAAATTTCATAAAATCTAATTAGCTAATTAAAATTATGAAATTAGAGCTCCAAGATTTAAACAACGGTTCTGTTTTTATTGGAGATAAACTAAACGTAAGAACTAATTTCAAATTTGAAGAAGACACTTCAATTCTCTGGGCTGGAATTAAATTAATTACACAACCACCATGTTTAAAAGAATTACAGATTTCAACGGAGGAAATCTTCTCAAAGGGGCACTTTGAGGCTGGAAAATACACTAGAGAGCGTTCTTTATTAATAAAAACTAATGTAGTACCAACAATCAAGAATCGTAATTTAGAATATGAGCTCAAATTAATAATGAGGCAGCCACATCCCACAGATCCTGATAATGATTTAGTCGTTAATAAAACTCAAAAAGTGGAAATAAAATCACGAAACTCTGTTACTCAGAAAAAACAACCTAACCCAATCTCGTTTTCAATTTCTGGTCTTAACGTTCTTCTAACTAAAGATGTGTTTAAACCAGGTGAAACAATTAAAGTAAGTTTTACATCTGAACTATTGAAACACATTGAGATAAGACTTTTACAAAAATCTAATCTAATTTGTTATTGTGATGCGTATGGCCAAACTTGTAGAAAGGTAGAAGAATTACCTCCCGCTATTGCAGGGGATGCTAAAACTTCTAATGTTGAAAAGGGTTTTTTACTATTAAAAGTTCCAGAAGTTGCAGAACCTTCTCATAACTATTTGTGGGAACCAACTGAAAAAGAATTTTGGGGATTTAAATTTGGAGATTATACTCAATATTCATTATTGATTATTGGAAAGATGAAATCTGAACATGGACGTGAACCAATAAGTTTTGAACTACCAATTACTATTGTTTCAAAATCAACTAGAGAAGATAAGAAAGAAGCAGATTTATTCTCTGGAACCCCGTCCGCTGCTCCTTCTTTATTTGATGGAATTTCTTCTAAGTTTCAGAAAACTTATAAGGTAACATCAATAGACTCTGATCTAGAAAAATATAAAATAAGAATCAAGAATATATCAAAGGATAATCTTAAAGGTGTTACTGTGAAAGTCTCGGGATTGCAAGAAGGTCTTTTTGAAACAGCTCCTACTTTAACGGGTTTTAATACTTGGAAGCCTAATGAAGAAAAAGAGGTAATTTTTGAATCAAAACAAGATATTTCAGCTCTTATCACTATATTAGAAGATAATAGCCAAAAAATAATACGATTACAATCTCATGTGTCTTCTGGCTTTTTTTAATCATTAAGGAATTAATACTACAAAATTATGCTAATATCTAAAACAGAAATGCTTTCATATTTTTTTGAAGATCCTAAAGAAAGTATCATTGAAAGAAATTTAGATGATTCTTTAATAGAATATTTTTATCTGAAGAAGGATGCCACCATTATTACAAGTCCTCAGGAAGTTCTTAATGGATGCTTGTTATCTGGAAACATTAGTTTGGTATCTAAAAATAAAACTTATAGCTTAAAGCAATTCGATTTTTTTCTATTACCACCAGAAATTAATATTCTTATGAAAACTAATTCTAAAATCTCTGAAAAATGTAAATTATGCTTATATAGATATAAAACTGACCAAAATACTAACTTCAATTTAGAAATTAAATCATTTAGTCCAGAAGAATTTGTAGCAAGAGGAGAGTTTGGTTCTAAAGGAAATATTACAACATATAGAACTGTATGGACTGCGTTTCGAAATTCTTTTTTTATGTCTGGGTTTACAAATATTCCTAATAAATCACTTAGACGCGGAGTCATAACTAGTGTCAATCTTGAGCAGGATGAAGATAATGATGTTAAGGTTTACCCACATATCCATCCGGAACATCCAGAAATATATATTATGTGTATTGATCACATAAAATACGGGATCACTCAATACTTAATTAGTCGAGAAGGGGATACAGTTTGTAAGGATTTAACTAACGGTGATGGGGTTTTTTTCCCTGGAAATCTTGGACATAGCAACTTTGCCAGACCTTTCTATAAAAAATTAGAATATGTAATGTATATGTGGATTATACCAACTTTTGGAAAAACTGAGACGGTTAATCCAGAAACTTTAAGAATTTAAATAAAAAATATTCTAATTCTTCATGTTTTTACAAAAAATAAAAATGAACAAAAATTATTGAAATACTGATACGAGTTGACTTTTATACATATTTTTAAAGATTAAACTTATAAGTTCCTCAAAAGAGTCCAAAACACCTTCACCATTGATCGCAATCGTTTTTTTAACATCAATATTTGAAAATTTATAATAATCAATCTGATGTAAAAATATATTGGAATTGAATTTTTCGGGTAAATCTTGTTTATTAAATGCAATAACTTTAGGAATAGAATTAATTTGTTCTCCAAAATATGTAGATAACTCATTCCAAGATAACAAATTTCGATCATATACAGTTCTTTGAGAATCTGCCACAAAAATGAAGGCATCGATACCCCGTAATGTAATAGGTCTAGTCACAATATAAAAATCTTGGCCTGTAGTTGAGTAAATATGTAACTTTAATGTCCATTCTTGGTTTTGAAAGATTATTGTTCCGTAATCAAAAAATAAAGTTCTTCTTTTTGCCTTATCGTGTGAAGTTTCTATGCTCTGGACTAACTTCTTTTTTCCAAAATGATTAAACAAAGACTTAAGTGTAGTTGTTTTCCCGGACATCGCAGGACCATAATAGCAGATTTTAAGCTGTATAGTCCGCTCTAATGAATTTATTATCATTTTGAGATGATAATTTTGTTTTATAGTAATTCTACATAGAAATTTATAAAACCCTAGAATTTGTTCATAACTAAATTATTAAAAGGTTAATCTATCTCCCTCAATTTTGCAAAATAAAAGCTCACGTAAAATAAGGATTTCTATTTCTCTCCTTAAATTGGGCTCGTCTAAATCAATTTCTTCTTTTTCTTTCAATTGTTTTTTAAGATCAGTAATAAGTATTGACTTTTGATTTTGAGAAACCTCAGAAATTAAATCCAGGATCTTTTGTTGATTATAAAGTGATCGAGCATTAGAATCTAATTGATATAATTTATGAGTTAAATTATAATTAAAGTCTCCTTGCTGTTCTATCTTTTTTAGTTTTTCGAGCAATATGAGAGCGTCTTTGTACATTTCCTGAGACATTAGTTTTTGAACTTTACTTAAATCCTCTGTGAATTCTTTAGGCTCCATAATTGGCTAAATTTTTAAGTTCAACTTATTGGAATTTAATATTTTTATAACTAATTTGAATAATTAATCTTTGATTTTTAATTTATAAGTAATTACATTACAAAATCTAAAAATAAAGCAATCTATTATGAAATTATGCTTTAAGATTGATTTTAATAATCCAATTTAAATGTGGAGTTAATTTTAGTAAGGATTCATGTTATTCAATTTGTAATTTATCAAGTTTTTGTAATTTCATTATTTCTGCCATGGTAGCCTTTATTTTCAATTTTCCCTGTTGATATAATTTGAATCCAGTTATTTCACCTTTATTGAGGGCTATGAATGTTTCTGTGCTCATGGAATACATAATATCAGGATTTTCCAGCTTTTTTTTCACAACTTCTTTAGGAATTCCATCAACTAATTCAATCACATAGTATTCTTCAATATCAGTAAAATAATACTGGAGTGTTTTATTCCAGCCCTTAAAATGCCGTGCTACATCTTTGTGAGTATACTTTTTTCGTTGATCATCTAAAATTTTCATCAGTTCATCTCGATTTACCATTTCGATCACCAAATATTTTATCCATAACTGAAGCGAACTCCAGTTCCTCCTTTCGGTTCCTCAAATACAACTGCATCATCAGCACATACATTCCAACATGCACCGCACTCAACACATAGTTTCAGATTTTTAGGGCGATAGATTTCCCCATCTGGTTCCCATACATCTCTGGTACAAAATTTAGCACAATCACCACATCCAGTACATTTTTGTTCATCAACTCTTATAAATTCTCCTGCATCTCCTGCATAATAATCAACATTCATTTCAATTTTCATTTTCTACCCCTCTCGTTATATAAATTTTCAAAATCAGGATCTACATTCGCGTAAGGTTGAATTAGCTCTAGCAAATCATAAGCTTCCTGGAGAAGTTCCATATCTTGATCTTCAACTCCTTTCATCCATTTACTATGTATTGCGTTGGAAATAAATCCACCACCCATAATGACATTTTGCATCATTTTTGTAATTTCTTCATCAGATTTACTTAATGCTGTTTCTTTATTTACAGCACCAATATGATGAAAAGCTTGCATAAAGAAATTACTGGAAATTAAATCTTGATACGTTTTAGATAAATTGTCTTCCGAAAAATCGTTAGTTTTTATAGCATTCGCCACGGATTGAGCGGCATAAATTCCAGTAAAAAAGGCTTCGGGCATTCCTTCACCTAAGAAAGGTATGACAAAACCTCCCGCTTCCCCTGTAAGGATTAATCCATTTTTTACTCTTTTTTCTAGCACATCATCATATTCTAAATGTAATCCCCACGCTACTATTTTTCCACCCTGTAATTTTTTCTTTACTACTGGTAAATTCAGAAAATTTTCCATATATTTATTTACATTTGGAAAATCATCATTTATTAAATTTTCATCCATATATCCGCCTGTTCCAAGAGTTACTGTTTCCTTTTTAGGAAAAATCCAAGGCCATGCTTTATACTGAATTCCTGGTGAAAGATAATACTCAATGCACTCTCCGAATCGTTCATCGACAACGTTTTTGCCTAAATGGACACAGAGAGTTGTATACAAAATCATATTTTTGCCTTTTCTTTTTGGTATTAAACCTGCTTTCCTTCCTACAATAGAATTTACTCCTCCTGCATCAATTACTACTTTAGAATAGAATTTTTCCCCACCATCAGTTATAACACCTTTTACATAATCATCTTCTTCAATAATGTCAACTACGGATGTTGAGAGTTTGACATCTGCTCCTGCTTCCTTAGCTTTTTCAGTATGCCAAGCATCGAATTGATCTCTGCGAATAGAAAGAAGTAAGATTCCTTCCGAAGGAATTTCATGAAAAATAGTTGTTCGATCCTTATTGATATGATATGTTCTCATTTCCCTTATTACTCTTTCAATAGGACCTTCCACTAAATAGTGCAAATCAGGAATAATCAACGCAGCTCCATTTAGACAAGTGCCAGATACATTTTTTTCTCCAGGAATTTGCGCTTTTTCAAGAAGTAAAACCTTTAATCCTAATTCAGCTGCTTTTTTAGCAGCTGCTGGACCAGCGCATCCTGCTCCTACAATAATAACATCATATTCAATCATCGGCTATTTCTCTTTTTTTTCCTATTTCTTTATTAATTTATTGAAGACTTAAAGCTTCTAATTTTCGATATTTTATAAGTTTTGCTTGCTGAAAAGGATAAATTCGATACAATATCGAAGTAGCTTAAATTTTTATTTTTTCTGTTTTTCAAATAATAGAGCTTAAAAATATAACATCAAATTTGGAAAATTTAAATAAATTAAGCGTCCCGAAAAATTTCCCAATATTTATCAGGCATAAAATGATTAGGAATTAATGAAACTAAAAAAATTAAGGAGATTTACATTACATTCTGCACAGCTTTTACATCAGGAACAAATTGTTTCACAGCTCTTTCGATTCCCATTGAAAGTGTTTGCTGACTATATGGACAGCCAGCACATGTTCCTTGTAATCGTACTTTAACTATACCGTCGTCAGTAATTTCAACGATTTCAACATCTCCGCCATCAGCTTGCAACTGAGGCCTAATTTTTTCAATAACTTGCTTTACTTTTTCTTTATCCATTTTTCTTCCTTCCTTTATGAATAATTTTCTTGTTATATTAATTATATTAAATAAGAATTACTATTTAAAACGTTTCTTAATAAAATATGGGATTACTAATGAATTCTATTATTTTTGGCAAAATAGTTTAAAATGAGTTTAATAAATTATTAAGCTTTAAAACAAAAAAATAAAAAAATTTAGAATTATTTAGTTCTCTTTTTTTTTATCATGAAAATCGTTGATATGCCTATTATTCCAATGAGAAGGAAAATAGGATTGTATCCAGGTATTTCTCCAGGTAGTTCTCCTCCTTCACCGCCACTATATGAAATAGCGGAGATTAGTGGCCACGCTCCCCAAGGAGGAATTTGAATGGTAAATCTATTCGCAATGTAATCATAGACAATAGTATCATAGAATTCTGGTGGGGGAGTATCCCAATCTTCAGTGCCACTCATATTCCACGCAAAAATATATAACGTTGCTGAATTGAGATCTATAGAAGACGGAAGAGTAATTGTCATGGAAATATTGCCATCAATGTAAGTATAATTAATAAGTAATTGATCAAAATAAGCTAAAGCAGTTCCTTGAGGTAAAGAATCATTAGTAGGGTTATAAGGAAACATGGAGTAGATATATTCAACACCATAACCAGATACATTCACATTAAATTCTATATCAACTGATATGCTCATTGGGAAATCAGATTGTGGTTGAAATGAATTAGAACCAACTGGACAAGCTCTATGAAACATCGGATAAATTGACATATAAGACCAGTCTTCTCCTGGAATTGGTGAGGTCATCCATCCATACATCATAGTAACTCTTCCTGAAGCCTCATCAAAGTAATAATTCAATGATCTATCTAAAGTAGAATTTTTAAGGATAACATATCCGTGACCGTAGGTAATATCATCATAAACAGTACCATATACGCTAAAGAGTTCCATAAGTTCGGAGCTATCAGTATTTTCAGGCATCAATAAGGGAGGACCAAATTCGAACTGAATTGGAGAAATTGGCCAATATATATTTGCAATAGCAAAAGGATCATTCCCAGTATAATGCCACGATTCTGCAATTGGATCCCACTCTTCAAAATCAGCCTCAATATACGAAAAGAATTGCAATTCCGGTTGAGAAGAGGGAAAGGTCAATGAGATTCCCATTGAACTCAATTGGTCATAATATTCACTCATATTCACGAATAAAGTGTAACTACCAGTTATATTTATTCTCTGTTCAGCTACATAATCACCATTTTGTTTATAATATAAAACATCCCCTACATTAACAGACCAATCTACTAGACTTTGTTGTTTTACTTCAATAAACGATATATAATCATCAAAGATCATTAAGTTCGATTGAATTATTCCCGTCGATTTATCAAAAGTGATTTTTATGAAGTCATTACTTGTAGAATTTCTAATAAGGGTTTCAAAAAATGTATTTTGTGAAAAGGAGATCTCATCCACAACAAATTGAAATATATTTAGAGTATGATTATTTAACGTAAATTCATAGTCTTCCATGGCAAAATTATTAGGATAAAGAAATGCGTAAAATCCAGCCTCAAAGTTTAATTCATCAAAATATAATGGATAGAAATTATTAGCAAATCCAATTTCATAATTAGATTCCACAAGTTCATAACTGACTCCATTCCAAGCATATATGTCTGCATATACTACTTGGTATGTCATGTAAACTAGGTTATCACTAAAAGTATTTTTAGATTTTTCAAGCATTTCTTCAGAAATATCCACAATATTCATCCTATAATCATCCGCATCTCCGCCCCAATCATAACCCTCATACCAATCGTAATAGAGAGTATCACCAACATCAACGCCCCATTCTACTTGATCTGTTATGTTGTAATCAAATACTCTTCTAAAATTTGCATTTATTAACATCGGACCGCTGCCTATTTGAACCATTAAAAAGGCGGTTCCACTTCTCAAAGTCCCATTATCATAGTAGTATGCTTCTGAAAAATAGCCATCTGTAGAATTAGAGAATGAAATCCTATTTTGAACGGGATCAGATTCATAATAATCGAATTGATTAAAAACGCCCATTTCAGAGGCTGGATAATACATAGTTTCATTTATAATATCGTCCAAAATATCAACCTCTACACTTGAACTATTCAGAGGCAATACTAAAGGTATACCCATATTTCCTGCGCGATATCGATATGTTATTGGATCAGAACTATTATACCCAAATAGAGCAAACTCTGATGGAGCATCATATGCTACTAGCTCGCCTGATGTGGTATTATAATAGCATTGTGTTGCATTTACCTGAGAAAATGAGTTTATTCCTAACCAATCGATAGTAACATTCCCAATAGCCGTAATATTATAAATCCATATATCTTTAAACATTAATTCTACTTCGGATGTGGTATAATTAGTCACAATAAACTCTGTTTCAAAATAAATTTGGTCTCCCTCTTTGATTGCCTAGTACCAGCCATTATATTCATTTTCTTCTGGAATGTATGAATTAGCTTTAACATTGAAGATAAAATTAGTCATAGAAGCCATCGAGATCATGAAAAAAAGAATAAATGTTAATGATTCTAACTTGTTATTTTTTGATTTCATATCCCTTAACACTTTTTTAAATAAATTAAGTAGTTTATAAGTAGATGTTGAATTATGTTTTTATATTTATGCGATAAAGAGACATTTTGATAAAAATGTCAATCTACATATTTTTTAACCATCTAAAATGATTAGTCACTTTTGGAAATAGTTACGGAAGCCCAGCTTTTGGTACGTTGACTTCTACATATTCAATCTGCCCTTTATCTCTGGTATAAGCTGCAGTTGCTATAAATAATGTTGTAAGATCTGGTCCACCTAACATACAGGCATAAGCATCATTCTGCACCTTTACAACATGTGTTATTTCTCCACCTTCGAGAACTCTTACAGTCCTATGCCGTCCTGGAGCAGCAACCCAAATTCCTCCTTCTTCATCAAGACAAATTCCATCAGGTGGAATAGATTTCAGATTTGCCCATATTTGCCTATTCTTAAGAGTTCCATCATTTCTGATATTAAAAGCTGTTAGTCTAGCTGAAAAAGTTTCTGCTACAATAAGAGTCTTATCATCAGGGGTGATAATCATGCCATTTGGGAAGGCCATATCTTCTGCCACTACCTTAACAGTTTCATCAGGAGATACCATGACAATATTAGCAGGTACATAAGGTTGGTGGTTAAGATAATCAAAACCAAAATTTCCAATATAAGCACGTCCTTGCTTATCTACGACCATGTCATTCAAATCAAAAGTTGCTAACTTGCTCAAATCAGCTACTTCTTCTAGTCCTTTTAAATTTTGTCGGAAAAGTTTACGATCTTTCATAGAGGCCACCAATAGTCTTCCATCAGGCAACCATCCTAAACCAGATGGTTTATTTGGCACGTCAAATGCTATTTGTTTATTTCCTTTCATATCAACAATTATTACTTTGCAATCTTCCATATCAGAGAACCAAAGTTTGCCATCGTGCCATCTTGGTCCTTCTGGAAATTTTAAATCAGTAAGTAGGATTTTTGTAGTTAACCTTTTAGTTTTACTCATAATTGATATTTTATATAAAAATTATAAATAGTTTTCAACTATAAAATGTAAATTTATTAATTTTCAATAAAAAGATTCATAAAGTTATGAACACAACTTAAAAAAGATAAGCCTGAGAGAAAAAAGGAATAACTGAAAAAGAAAAAGCCGATTAAAATAGAGATTTAAAAACTTAACATTTATTATAAGCATTTAAGCAAAACTGATTTTATGGAAAACCTGCCTTTGGCACCTCAACTTCTACATATTCGATCTGACCTTTTTCTCTTATCTGATGACTTCTTGATGTTGCAATGAATAAAGTTGTCAGATTTGGTCCTCCTAGCATGCAAGCATAGGCATCATTCTTTACATTTACGGCATGAGTTATCTCTCCTCCTTCAAGAACACGTACTGCTTTATGTTTCCCTGGTGCAGCAACCCAAACAGCTCCTTTCTCATCAAGACAGATTCCATCGGGGGGTATTGATTTTAGATTCGCCCATAATCGCCGATTATTAAGAGTTCCGTCATTTCTGATGTCAAAGGCTGTTAATCGAGCTGAAAGAGTCTCTGCCACAATAAGTGTTTTACCATCAGGAGTAATAACCATACCGTTTGGAAATGACATATTTTTAGCCACAATCTTAGTCTTTCTTTCAGAAGTAACCATTATAATCGTAGCAGGTACAAAAGGTTGGTTGTTAATATAATCAAACCCAAAATGTCCAATATATGCATATCCTTGTTCATTAACCACCATATCGTTTAAAGGATAAGTTGCAAATCCACTTAAATCCATAAATTCTTTAATAATCCCTGATTCAAGCTGAAGTAATTTACGGTCTTCCATAGAAACCACTAGAAGGCTTCCATCAGGTAGCCATCCTAAGCCAGATGGTCGATTAGGTATTTCAATTATGGACTTTGCTGTTCCTTTCATATCAACAGAAGTTATTTTACGAGTTTCCATATCAGAAAACCATAATTTGTTATCATACCATCTTAATGCTTCTGGAAACTTTAAATCTTTTAATAAAATCTTTGTAGTCAAATTTATCGTTTTGCTCACAATTATTACACTATTCAAGAATTATTTAAACTTTTAATTTTGAGAAAAAGACAAAATTATTATTCTTCAACAAAAAATTCATAAAGTTAATTATTTTACAACCATTATTAACTAATTATTAGGTTAGATATGCTTTTTTAAGAATTATGAATGAAACCGAAATGAATGAAAGTAGAGAAAAAGATACTTCTGAAAAAAAAGAAAAAAAATCAAGATGGAAAAAGTCATCGAAAAAAACCCAGGGTCAAATGATTCAAGAAGAATTAGGATTGAAGCCAGAAGACATTCAAGATATTGAGGACAAATTATTTATTGCTAGATTTCTTGATTATTTTGTTGAAGAAACCTTAGACTTCATATATAAAGATCGTAATCTCGAACAATACGTTAAAAGATTAACTAACAAAATAGATAAATCAGAACAAGGAACTGAAGAAGATAAATTATTAAAGTTAAGTTATGATCATAATAAGATATTAGAAACTATTTATAGACTCAAAGCTAAAGCTGAGGAAACTGCTTTTAATAAAGGAATAAAGAACTCAGTAGACAAGCGATTAAGGAATATTAATTTAATTTTAACGTTACCTCTCCTTGCTGCAATTACAGTACTAATGTTTATCCCAAATATAGGAGATTTTTATCTATTTTTATTTCCTATATTATGCATTTTTTGTATAGTACCTCAGTTTGTTAGGAGTTCTTATTTAAAAAAATGGTTGAGATTTAAAGAAGAAAATAAAAATGAGATTTTTACTCAAAATCGGAATGACATTATGATTTTAAAGAGTTTTGTAAATGAAATTTTAAATAACATTAGAGCTAAGCTTCTGGAATTAAAAGTTCCACTACAATTGATAAAATTTGGACTATATAGTAGAGATTATGAAAATTTGAGCCTTATTAATCAACGAACTTTCAGAGGAGTTACTCAATTTTATTTTTCATTTGAATATCCAGAAGGGATGGCCCCATTTCAGATCCCAGAAAGACTACAACAATATGAGCAACCTATACTCCCCCAACAAAAAGCAGAGAAAAACTTTATAGTACTAACCGAAGTTAAAGCCAAGGATGGAGTTATAACTAGTTTTATTCCTACTTTAAGAGATATACTTGCGAATGAGATAAATCAAATGTTAAATGATTCTGAATTTTCAGAAGCGCATCGCCCTTTTAATGAGATAATCCCAGACTACTCTAAAGATAAAGGAATCTATTGTTTATGTGGGGAATTAACATATATTAGAAGCGTGCAAATCTGTAACTGGAAAAACGAATTTAAGTATTACTTATTTGAAGGAACAGAATGTAAATGTGGAGAAACTGTTTACGCCGTCTCTCTAATGGATGAAGATACTGAAGTACCCAATGAATTAAAAGATATATTTTTTAGCTAAAACTATTTCTTTTTTATTTTCGAATGCCAATCATAAAGAAGTTTATATCCCCTTACTGCTCGTTCTATTTCATTTTCGAAGACTGGAATCTTTAATTCATTTGCAGTCTTTATTAAACGCTTTGCTCCTTCATGCTCTGCCTGAATAAGAATAATTATGATTGGTTTATCTGGAAATTTAGATTTTAATGAAGAATATATCCCAATATCAAATTCTATTTCAATAAAAAATTCTAAAGCTAAAATTAAACCATTGACCGCAGAATCTTCTAATAATGCTTGTGAAGCTGTATTGTAAATCCCACATATTTTTATACCAATAAACTTTTCAGGGGGCCAAAAATCAACAGGATTACCAAAAGCACAAGTTGAACCTCCCACTTTATCTAATATTACTTTCCTGGATTCTTCACTAGGTTGAGCTAAAGATAGGTTTTGTTTTCTCATCTCTCTAACTATCAAATGTATTGCTCCCGAGGAGGGCCCAATAAGCCCTAATCTTGGACCTTTTGGTTCAGGACACCATAAAAATATTTTAGCAATCTCAAAAAGTTCTATATAATTAATTACTTCAATTCCTCCAGCTTGTTTCATCTTAATTACTTTTTCTTCGTCTTTACCTACATGAAAAAAGAGTACCGGTTTAAAACCAGACACTCGTCTTACTGCTTCAATTAATTCCTCTTTTATTTCTCTAAGGAATAAGGAAATTACCTTGGTTGTTCTGTCATTTAAGAAAAAGTCAAGAATATCTGCCTCATCAATATGAAACCCTTTTCCCAAATGAATGACTTTCGAAATTGGTAACTTTTGGGATGGTGTCCACCAACCCATTGCTCCTGCTAGACCTCCACTTTGAGCAATAAAACTTAATCCTTCTTTAACATTCTTATTCTCCCGCATAATATGTTGTCTAACTGGAATAATAGAAGTCGTAAAATTATCAATAAAATTAATGACTCCTAACATAGAAGGCCCTAAATAAGTAATATTATATTTTTCACAAATCTCATGCAATTTTAGAGTTATATCAGAGATATTTGTGCCGGGTTTTAATTCAGTTTGAATAGCAACATATTTTACTCCCATTTTACCTAACTTTTCAACAATCTCTAAAATATTTTTACCTAAAACAATCACTGCTAGTTCAGGTACTTCTGGAAGTTCTTCAAATGAATGATATGCCTGAAGTCCCAAAATTTCACTTGCGTTTGGGTTTAATATGTAAAGCTTTCCTTGATAAAAGATTTCTAGTAAATTTTTTAAGACCGTATAACTGAAAGAAAGAGCCTTTCTGGAAACCCCAATGATTAACACACTTTTAGGATTGAAAAAAGGTACAAGATTTTTCAAGTTCTACTGGTAAACTACAATTACTTATTTTAAGTTATAATATTAGAGAACTTAAATTATTAAAAAGTTGTCGTTTAACTTCTATTAATAATTCTTATTAAAAGAAATTGTGTAAAGTAAATTTCAAATAATTTAATTCAATTTATGTAAAAGCAAGTTCATAGAGAGGAACTTCTTTTCGATTCTTATCATCGTATAGAGGTAACCCAGCTTTTTTGAAAAATTCTGGAGCCTTATAGCTCAAAATCACTATCGAACAGGAACAAGGTACTTTCATACTTGCGATTCTTAATCGTTCTCGGATTAAAGGGAGGTTTCTTAAATGAGTACCAACATCGCAAATCACAGAACCGGCCCGAATTCGCGCACATACGCCTGTAGAACGTCCAAAGCTGTTTCTCATGCCTGATTGAACGCGATCCGCCCCTGCGAATGCCAACATACGGTTTTCACGATATTTCTGAAAAGGCTTAGGACGCATTCGAAGTCTATAATTCGTTCTCCCTAAAAATTTTTGTAAGGCACCATTAATGGTTACTCTAATCGCTTCAAGTGCATTTGAGGAAATCTGTACTTGAGCGTCACATTTTAATCCAACTACTAGCTCCCAATCCTTCCAATCAATATCTTTGTTGCCTCCCCAAAATCTAACGATTTTTGATTGGCTTCCTCCACGTGCATATTCCCTTCGGTGATTTTTACTTCGCTTATGTTGAAATGGGCGTCTTGTCCACTTAGAATAACAACGCCAAGGTCTCTTATGTGCCAAATTAAATACACCTGATAATTTTTTTAAAATTTGCTTTTAATTTTAATATAACTTTTAAAAGTATAAATTTTACAATTAATAAGAATTATCCTTATAATCCTTGTAATAAATAAATTTCATGAAGGCTAATTAAAAAATTTTATTAAATTAGGATTCTAATCACCTAATTTCAATGGTATGATTGATGATTATTCTGCGTTTGTAAAAAAAACGGAGTTATTATGTAAGGGATTGTATCTTGATAAAAGTCGAATTCGAGAGTATCAAGAACAAGGGATCGAAATCGATTTTGGTCGAAAAGGAGGAGCGGGTCCATCTGGGGGGCGTTATTTCTTATTTGAAAATGGAGTTTTAGTAAATGTCGCTCTTTGGGATAATAAAAGTAGGACTAATTTATTATTGGGAGAATATGATGAGGGGTATTTTGAAATTTTCGATACTAAAACAAATAATTCTTTTAGTAAAATGAGATTAGTTCCTAATCCAAAATATTACAATCCGGAATATGTTACATCTGATGGAATCCCAATGAAAAAGATAGCGTTAGTCCATGGATTAGATTGTTTAGCCAGTACAATATATCAAAGATGCATATATTGGGCTTGTGGAGAAGGTTGTGCATTTTGTGGTATTGAAGTAAGTTTACATTCAAATGCTACAATTCTGGAAAAAAATCCTCAGCAAATGATTGAGGTCATAAAAGCTGCTCAGAAAGAGGGAAGATGTACTCATATGACTTTAACAAGTGGTACAGATGAAACTGAAGATAAAGGTGCTAATCGTTATATTAAATTATTGCAAGAGATTAAGAAAAATTATCCAAAACTTCCGCTCCATGTTCAAATCGAACCAATAGAAGATTCAACGTATATTAAACAGCTAAAAGAAGCGGGAGCGGATACAATAGGGATCCATTTAGAAGTACTTGATGAAGATATTAGAAAGAAAATAACTCCTGGTAAATATCGTATTCCATATAAGGTTTTTAAGAAAAATTGGGAATATGCACATCAAATTTTTGGAAATAACCAAGTTGAGACATTTATTTTAACTGGATTCGGAGAAGATTATAATAAATTAATAAGAGGGTTAGAAGAGATTATTTCAATAGGAATTATACCACTTATTACACCCGTAAGATCCATTCCAGGAGGTAGAAGATTGCCGCTCACTGATCATTTAATTTTAGTCAAGATTTACAAGAAAGCTGCTAAATTAATGAAAGAATATGGTGTTAATCCGTTAGAGAATAAAGCTGGTTGTGTAAAATGCGGGGGATGTTCAGCTATAAATGAAGCGTATAAAATTTCATAAAACAAACACTCTTTAGAAAAAAAAATTAATTTAGAGCTAATTTTATAAAAAAAGTTAATAAATTTATTTTATTATCAAACTTGTAGTTAAATATCTTTAAAGAGATTTAGAGAAATTTTTAAGATTATTGATTAAATAGGCATATTATCATGACAGAAATAGATGAACAAAAAACATTAAAACCGACCAAAGGAGAACGAAAAGAAAAGTTCCGAAATCTTTCTGACATCGAAATTAAGAGATTATATACTCCTGAAGATATAAAAGATTTAAATTATGTTCTTGATTTAGGAGAGCCCGGAAAATATCCTTTCACCCGTGGAGTATATAAAAATATGTATCGTGGACGCCTTTGGACCATGAGACAGTTTGCGGGATTTGGGAATGCTGAACAAACAAATAAGCGCTATAAATTTTTATTAGAACATGGTCAAACAGGATTAAGCGTTGCTTTCAGTTTACATACCATATATGGTATTGAAGCAACAGATGAAAAAGCGCTTGGAGAGATAGGGAAGGAAGGTGTAAGTATTGATACCATAAAGGATATGGAAATGTTATTTGATGGAATAGATCTTTCCAAGATTAGCACTTCTATGACAATCAATGGCCCTGCTGCGATTCTATTAGCATTATATATAGTAACTGCTGAAAGACAAGGGCATAAACCGGATCAGTTGAGAGGAACAATTCAAAATGATATATTAAAAGAATATATTGCTCAAAAATCATGGATTTTTCCACCTGAGCCGTCCATGAGACTCATTATAGACACGATAGAATATTGCACTAAGTATGTACCACAATGGTATACTATATCTATTAGTGGTTACCATATTCGAGAAGCAGGTTCAACTGCTGTTCAAGAATTAGCATTTACATTGGCAGATGGTTTCGCTTATGTTGAAGCCGCAATGGAGAGAGGATTGAATGTTGATGATTTTGCTCCAAGATTATCCTTTTTCTTTAATTCTCATAATAATTTTTTTGAAGAAGTAGCAAAATATAGAGCTGCTAGAAGGATCTGGGCTAAACATTTGAAAAATAAATATAATGCTAAAAATCCAGAATCAATGAGACTCAGATTCCATACTCAAACTGCAGGTGTTTCACTTACAGCACAAGAGCCTGAAAATAATATAGCTAGAGTTACACTTCAAGCCTTAGCAGCAGTTTTTGGAGGTACTCAGTCGTTACATACCAATTCTTTTGATGAAGCATTATGTCTACCAACTGAAAAAGCAGCTAAAATTGCATTGCGAACACAGCAAATTATCGCTCACGAATCGGGAGTAGCTGATACCGTGGATCCACTTGCGGGGAGTTATTATGTTGAATGGCTTACTAATAAAATGGAAGAGGAAGCTGAAAATTATTTCCAGAGGATTGATGAGTTAGGAGGAGTAATTCCTGCTATTAAGGCAAATTTCTTCCAAAAAGAAATTGCAAATGCGTCATACAAATATCAAAAAGAAGTGGAAAAGAAGGAAAGAATTATCGTAGGAGTTAATGATGTGACTTTCAGAGAACCTTGTTCTACACCCCTATTAAAGATTGATGAACAGGTAGCTAAAGAGCAAATAAGAAAGTTAAAGAAATTAAAGCAAGAAAGAGACAATGAGAAGGTTCAAGAAAAATTAGAAAGTCTTAAAAAAGCAGCACAAGGTACTGAAAATTTAATGCCATATATTATTGATGCTGTAAGAGAATCTGTTTCAATTGGTGAAATAATTGAAACTTTAAAAGAAGTATTTGGAATATATCAAGAAGACTCAATTTTTTGAGGAGAGATTTTAAAATGACTGAGAAAAGAAAGATAAAGGTTCTTGTTTGTAAGCCAGGATTGGATGGACATGATCGGGGGGCTAAAGTCTTAGCTCGCGCATTACGAGATGCAGGAATGGAAGTAATTTATACTGGATTACATCAAACACCTGATGATATTGTAAATACAGTTGTACAGGAGGATCCTGATGCAGTTATGTTAAGTATGTTATCAGGAGCTCATAATGCTCTATGTCCAGTTATAATGGAAAAATTAAAAGAAAAAGGAATAGATGATGTTCTTGTTGCTGTAGGAGGGATTATTCCCGATGAGGATAAACCTTTCTTAGAAAAGCATGGACTGAAGGGTTTTCATGGACCTGGTACTGAATTAAAAACAATTGTAGAATTTGTAAAGAATAACCTTAAGAGATAAACCATAGATGGATTATTCAAACCTAATCGAAAGGCTTATAAACAAAGACCCCCGAGCTGCAGCTCGTTTAATTACGATCGTTGAGAATAACATCATTGCTGCTGAGCAGATTATTAATTCAATATATAAATACACAGGAAATAGTTATATTCTTGGGGTAACTGGAGCACCAGGCAGCGGAAAATCTACTTTTATTTCAACTCTAACTAAAATTCTTGTAGAACAAGGAAATAAAATCGGGATAATTTGTGTCGATCCAACATCTCCTCTTACAGGAGGAGCAATACTAGGGGATCGCATCAGAATGAAAGAACATTTTAATTTGAATAATGTGTTCATTAGAAGCATGGCAAATAGAGGCCAATTAGGAGGATTGGCGAGAGCCACTGAAGATGTTATTAAAATCTTAGATGTTTATGGATCAGATATTATTATTGTGGAGACTGTAGGAGTGGGTCAATCTGAAGTAGACATATTTAAGTCTGCTCAAACTGTAGCTGTGTTACTTCAGCCAGAAGTAGGAGATGATATTCAAGCTATAAAAGCAGGAATAATGGAAATCACAGATATTTTTGTAGTTAATAAAATGGATCTTCCAGGAGCAGACCAAAAAGTAGCTGAGATTTCACAAATGTTAGAATTAGAATCTAGTTTTAAATTTGATGATCAAGATTTATCCAAAGAATATACCAAAATCCGCCAGTGGACTCCAAAGATTGTGAAAGTGAATTCAAAAACAGAGGAGGGATTTAACCAATTTCTTGAAATGGTAAACCTACACAAAGCTTTCTTAAAAGATACTGGGATAATTGATAGTTATGCCAAAAATAGGATAAAGAATGAGACACTGCAGATTTTAAAACATAAATTAACAAAAAAAGTAGAAAAGTTGCTTTCTTCTAATTCTGAAATTAATAACTATATTAATTTAGTTATGGACAAAAGCTTAGATCCTTATTCTATGGCAAATCTTATAATAAAACTACTTGGAATCGATTAATTCAAACTTTTTTTCCTTTAGGGAGATTATTTCTAAAAATTTATTAAAAAAAAATAGGTTATACCCTAAAATTAGAAAATTTTTCATTTCAATATAAAATATGATTAGGTAATAGTATATAATAATAGTTAACCTAAAATTGCATATAAATGTCAAGAAAAATTGATAAAGATATCGAGCAGTATTATGCAGATAGAGCATATGAATATGATAAGACGTATTTGAGACCTGAACGCCAAAAGGATATTAAAAAGCTTCATAAATTGCTAAAAAATCTGCTGAGTGGTCATATAGTACTTGAGGTTGCATGTGGAACTGGTTATTGGACTAAAACAATTGCATCTGTCTCAAAATTTATCACTGCTGTTGATATAAATAATAAAGTTCTTCAAATTGCCAAAAGCCGCGAAATTCCTTCAGATAAGGTAATCTTTGTTCAAGATGATGTTTATTCATTAAACAAAATTCAGAATAATTTTTCTGCAGGTTTTGCTGGTTTTTGGTGGTCTCATGTATTAAAATCCAAATTAAAAGGATTTCTTACCTTATTTCAGTCAAAACTTCAATCTGATGCTCTTGTTGTTTTTGTTGATAATCGCCGTGTGAAGAAAAGCTCTACGCCAATAATTCGAATTGATAATGATGGAAATACTTATCAGATAAGGAAATTAGAAGATGGTCGAGAATATGAAGTGTTGAAAAATTTTCCTACTCAACAAGAAATTCTCGAAACTCTTGGTAGTAAAATTAAAAATTTTAAGATAAAACTTTTTAAATATTTTTGGCTTGTTTCATATAATACTCAAGAATAAGTTTCTTAAACTGATTTAATTACCCCAAAAAATCTTCTATTACAAAAATTCTAATTTTAGATAAAAAAGAGTTATATGCATGATTTTTCATAATTATTTCTAAAAAATTTCGCTTATGACCCAATATTTATTAAAAAAAAAAAGATATATAGATTGGGGGAATATTAGTTTAGGTGTGGTCATTCGAGAAGCCAATTATCTAAACTTTTTCCTCCGCATTCTATATACTATATTGAAAGTTATTATTTTTGTTTAATCGTATTTTGATTACATTTAGATAAATCAATAGAATTTAACGTACTCTACAGGCCACATTTCAGGCATTAACAAAGGAGATTGTACTAGAGGTCCACCATCGTAAAGCACACCCTCTGGAACAGACCATGAGGTATATTGATTCACATTGGGATTATTCAACGGAAGATTATAACCGTAAATTGCTATTTGATGGACCATGACATTTCCTTCTTCAAGTAGAACCGGAGAAGGTCCAGTTGGAGAGGGGTACCATCCTGGCTCTATAAAGTTGCCGGAAGCTTGAGATTTAAATTCCATCCATTCAAAGTAACCCCCAATTTCGTACTGATAAAAGTAAAGAATCCACCATGATGGAAGGTACCACCCATCCATATTCCTATTACCTGCAGGAACAGTAGGCATAATAGGTACTATAAGTGGTGCCGGATTTCCATTTTCATCAAGAACAAAATCTCCATAATCCCAATCCAAAATTTCTCCTCCAGGTATTTCTTCTTCAAGGATAAATTTAGCTGTATATCTAAAATCCATCATTCCTACAAATATCCATTCTCCGGCAATCCAATCGAGTACAGCCATTGGTACACCTTTTACTTCTATATTCACTGTGTAATGGCGTGACCCATCATTCAGTATCTTTTCAACAACATATCCTTCATATGATTCAGCATCTGCTACCGTACCTAAACATCGTTGAGACAACATAGAATCCGGATCAAGATACCCGGGACCAGCACCTAATGGATTACCCATAAGCCAATCTTCTATTGGTAAAATAGTTATACTTTTGTTTGAAGTTTTTGTTCCTTGAACTACTGGTATGAAGCAGAACACTAAAGTCACTACAATTACTACTAGAGCTAATTTTCTTGTCTTAGAACTATTCATTTTCAACATCTTTTTTTTCTTAAATTGATCATCTAAACAAAAAATTATCTAATTCAATCTTCTAAACATAGAAAATTTTGAATTTCGCTAAATAAAACATTGAATTGGATCGAAGATGATCAAAGCTTATGGATCATATTTTGATATTTAATACTTTTGAAAATTTTGTAGACACTTTTGTAAACTCTGTAGACACTTTCCTTTATCTCTCCATATTCTTCCACTAAAGAAGCTTTTGCGAACAATAAAATTCTTTTTCTATAAAAAGAGTGCATAAATCATCTAATCTATAGGAGCTCTTTTGATTTTATCTAATTTATAAACCGCAAACAAAACTTAATTTCGGATAGTATATAAAATTTCAAGGAATTTCTCGAAGTAGCAAACCAATAGAAAATTTTCTTAAAGGATACGGGATTAATCGAAAGTTATGTTAAAGATAGAATAAAGAAAGAGACAATACAGATTTTAAAACATAAATTAACGAAAAAAGTAGAAAAGTTACTATCGTCTAATTCCGAAATTGAGAAATATATTAACTTAGTGATGGATAAAAGCCTCGATCCCTATTCTATGACAAATTTGATTATTAAATTACTTGGGATTGATTGAATAGGAACTCATATCCGAAATCTATAGTTTTGTAATAATTTTGGGTTCTTTCCATTCTTCCTTTAAGAGACTGTATAAAGCCGTGTCACGCCATACTCCTCTGCTAAAGAAGCTTTTCCTGACTATTCCTTCCTTTGTAAAACCAGATTTAACTAAGACTCTCTGTGATGCTAAATTTTCGGGATGTGTTTCAGCTTGAATCCTTACTATATTTTTTGATAGAAATAAATAATCTACCATCATTTGGACGGCTTCAGATCCATAACCCTTAGCTCTTTCATTTAATAATATGGCATAACCAATTGCTCTACATGATTTCGAAAGAAAGTGGGCAATATAACCAATTTTAGTTTTATCTTTCTTCTCTATAAAAAACCATTGGCCTTCCTTATTACCCTCAAACTCTTTTTCTATATCTGTTAAACTTAATTGATTTATTGGCTCAAATTCTCCATCAATATTACATTCATTTATCCATTCCTTAAGGAGAGGTAAATCAGTTTTTTCAATGATGCTCAAATTTACATTTTTTCCAATCAGCATAGATAATAAAATTAATAGTTAATATTTTTAGTTAACTATCAGATTCTCATCCATTTGGATGCCTCAATTTAGGGTGACCAAAAATAAAATTGTTTGGAGTATAGTTCTTCAAAGCCATATCGATTGTAAAGCATTTTCGCGGGAATATTAGATTTAGACACATCAAGAGATACACTAACAAATCCTGCATCTTTTATGTTCTTTAAAGCACATCCAAGCAAATAATTACCAAGACCGTGCCCTCTAACCTCTGGAATTAGGTCAAATGGGCCGATCTCTGCTATATCATCATCCACGCGAGTGATTACAAAACCAACTACCCTACCATCCTTCTCTAGAACAAGTGATGCTTCTTTAATAAAATTGCGTGACTTGTCGAAGAAATACTTAAGAGAAACTTTTTGTTCTGATTGACTCATAGAAATAAATAATTCATCATTACTATTCTGAAGCGCTTGAAATCCAGCAATTTCTAGCTGATCATAAGAAATCTCAGAAAAACTTTGGAGGCTATAACCATTTGGTAGACTGTTTTCTGGTATTCTAATTTTTCTGAGGTCCGTTTTCATATGAGCTTCTTCAGCTGCAAACTGAAAGTCACATTTTTTATACCAATTGAGAAGTCTATCTGACATTTGTTTATGCGCATCTGTAGGAAAATCATTATTAATCTCTAACCGAGTATATTCTCGTTCAATAATATTTCTCTTTGATGCGTTAATTAATGCTAAAATAATATTCCCAGATTCACGAGTTTGATCTGCAATTGGTAAATAACCGTTAATAAAAGCCATCGGAGGAATAGCGACATAATAATAAATCCATCCTATGATGTCTTGATTTTCATCCAATGCTATCAATATTTCATAATCTTGATTTTTAGCTAAAGTTTCAATATTGGCTGCTATCTCCTCAGCACTTCTGTCTGATTCCAGTATAGTTCCTTTTCTTGAAGATACAGTGAGATAGCCAAGAGTGTCACAATCTTTTGGACTAAGCAGCCTGGATTCTACATGTATCATCTCTTAAAACCTATTATGATTTAAACTATTCTATAAATTGTAAGCAAAATTTAATTCCTGGTAATATATGATATCCTATTCCTAAAATATGAGGTGTAAGAGCTGCTTTTGGGTCAGAATACAACTCATAATCATGCTCAATTTTCTTTTCTATTAATTTCTCATGAAGCTGAATAGCCGCATCAGCAAGACCAAACTCATCAGTTCTTTCACAATTTAATTGTAAATGAACTTTCTTTAGAGATTCGGGATATTTTTCTATTAAATTAAGAAGATTATTTCGTTGCCAATTATTAAATGCTTCTTTATTATACCCTATAATATTTCCATTTTCGTCTCTCTTAATAGAAGGGATTAATCTATTAACATTCGAAAAAATCAAGTCATATGTATCCATGATATCTTTCCAAGCGAAATCACCTATCTGAGCAGACGTTTTTTCACCAAAAAGCTCTGTATATATTGGAATTCTTAATTCCCAGTTTATTCTATCAAGATTGCCAACATTTCCTGGACTTAATAATGATACCGCAATAAATTTATCAGGATGATGGAGAGCTAAATATAGTGCCCCATAACCACCCATAGAACCCCCCATTAAAGCTCTACGATTCTTATCTGGAATGCTTCGGTAATGTGAATCCACAAAATCTATTACATCATTTATGATATAGTTCATATAATTTCCAGCAGAGGGCGAATTAACATAAAAACTTCCCTTTGTCATTATTTTTCCTCTCAAATCTCTGCGTTTGAATTTGTTTGGAATTTCTAAGCTTCCATCCGGTTGAACATATATAAATGGCTTTAATTCACCTTTTTGAATTAATTCATCTAACTTTTCAAAAGTTAATAAGCGATCAATATCTAATTTGTTTAAAATATTGGGTGGTGCAGCATTAAAATCAAATCCAATATCTTTTGCATTTTTAAAGTTGGTTGTCCAACTCCAATTATTCCCAGAATATCCATGCAGAAAATAAATCACAGGATATTTGACATCAATGTCTTTATAATAATCAGGGGGCAGATATATATTAATGTCTCGATCAACAGGACTTTTTAACGGATTATCTTCCAAAGATTTTGCATGAAAATTATTGATTATATATCTATTTTCTTTCTCTGTCAAAAAGATTCACTTTCTATAGAAATTAAAATAATTGAAGATTATTAAAAATATAATCTATAAAAAAGATTTAATTATGTTGTTATAGAACAAATTTTATTTGATCTTTTTAGGATCTACCCATTCAGCATAGATCTCTTCTATAGTTGACATTTTACTGCGACATTTCTCACATTCTTCATCAGTTAGGGTTTTAAAGGTATAGTCTCCTGCTTTGAAAGGGCGTTCCATCCTTGCCTTGCACTCTCTACATTTAATAACTGTTGTCTTCTTTTGAATGAACCTATCTTTTCTATCTATTTCCCCAATGTCCAGTTAAAGAACGGAACGTTCTTTAAAGTCCGGTATATCAGGGAACTGAGGCTCTTCAGACATTTCCGATTACTTTTCTCTATTTATTTTGATTTTATAATTAATATTTATTACGAATTAAAAAGAATTGCACCTAATATTTTTTTAGATTATATCTAATAATTGGTACTTAATAAAATTATTAATAAATTCACGAAATACGATCCTTATCTCTTGATCTCTATTCATAACGATAAGACTCCTCCAAGCAACTGCTCCATTTAAGGGCTTTTTCGGTTTAAAATTAAGTAGGGTTGTTTCTTTTTTTTTAGGATAAAAGTGGCAAAAGTGGAAGAAAAAAAGATTATTAAAAAATTTAGCTTTCTATTATACCCTTAACGATTAACGATTTTTGTAATTAATGCTAATATCAAAGTAATAATACCAAATGCCGCCATTAAAATGAAATAGATATTTAAAAAGATATATGCAAGGATAACTGGGACAGGAACAGCATCAAGTATCGAATATCCTAGATTTGCTGCCAACTGTGCCATATCAAAAAATGGAAATATAATTATATACAACCATAAACCTATAAAAACAGCTGTTACTAAAGCAAAAACTAGAGTTATAATTGATAAAATTGATTTTTTCATCGTATAACACACCTCACTATTTATTAAAAAAGATGATAGAATATCAATTGCTAATTAAATTAATTGTAAAGAAGTAAGATGATATTAAATTTAAGTATTAATATTAAATTGACTACTTTTAATGAAATCTCTACTTATATATTCTCTAAGTGTGTTTTTTTTAAACTCCACATTAGTAATAATCATAAATAGATGACCCATGGAACAAGCTCTTTAAAAAATTTCCTAAAAATCAATAAAAACCAATTTAATTGCTTTGTTTTTTAGCTTTTAGTTTTTGATTTTCATTAAATATAGAACCTTCAAAATCAAATTTACATTCATGATTTTCAAGTAATCTATGTTTGGAACAAAATAGATTTCCGCAATTCTTACATTTAAAAGGCAAGTCACCGATTTCTTTTCCGCAATAATTACAAGTAGACATAATGATTATTTAATTTCCTGAGTAATAGTATTATCTTATCTTCAGTATAAAAAATTAATTATCTTCAAGGTTGCTTTAGATTATAAAGTGGAATTAGAAACTTTTAGAAAATAATCTGGTGTTATCCTTAGAATAAAGGGTGATTGTGGGCATTATTGAAAAGAAAAAACCAGTTAAGTTCAATATAGTCAATAGTTATAGTAATTCTTCGGCTAAGGTGTACATATGAACATTTCGGCCATAGTTTAAATGGAATTAATATTTACATTTATAAGTTTAAATAGACTATTATCTATATGATGAAAGCAATAGATTCTGAAAGACATGGCTGCCTCGAGGTTCATAGATTAGGGTAGAATAAATCGGTGGATTCTTTATGATTATATTGACAAGGCTATCTGGTTTTTTCTTTCTATTTATCTTGGCTTTGCAAGTTGTAATGGCTGCATTTGGCTATATTTTAGAACCAACGTCAAAACATTTTAAATCTGATGCTAAACTGCTAGACTTTAACAATAGTCCAAGAAAATTTCTAATGAGCGTTGTTTTAGCGCTTATAGAGCACTTTAGTGTTATTACACTTGCTATATTGCTATTTATTGTTTTTAGTCCGTATAATATAATACTTGGAATCGTATTGATTGTCTTTCGAATAACAGAAGGCTCAATCCAAGTTTATAGTGAAAAAGATTACTTGAAGCTTCTCAATATAGCAAAAAGATACTCAGTTACCAGTAGTACAGAAAAAAGTCCATTGATTGATTCATATCATATCATTCTGCAAAGAAAAAGCAATAGATTTTCATATGCAATGATTGCATGGTCAATTGGTACACTCGCATTTTCAATCATTTTAGGGTCATCAATTGGATGGTTGGGAATTATTACTAGCATTTTCATTGGTATTGTTAATGGGATAAAAATTATCATACCTACCTCCAAAGTGTATGAAATTCTATCATCAATAGGAGGGCTATCGGCGATTCTATTCGAAATAATTATTGGTATATTTCTAATATTTTTTGCATCGTATCATATCTAATTAACTATTCATTATTTTGTGTGGTGCTTAATAAATGTTCCATTTTCAAATTCTCGAAATGCAATTTTTAACTCTTCATCTGTGTTCATTACAATAGGACCTCGCCAAGCCACCGGTTCCCTCAATGGTTTTCCAGAAATCAAGAGGAATCGAACACCGTTATTTACAGTTCTAATCAAGATTTCGTCTCCCTCTTGATATAATACTAAACCTTCAGCTCCGACCAGTTTATCATTACTTTCATCAAAATAAGCTTCACCTTGTATTACATAAGCAATTACATTATTTTCCTTTTTAGTTGAGTGTTTAAATTCAGAATGAGCTTCTACTTGTACATCTAAGTATTCTGGTTCTGTTACGATGTCCTGTACGGGTCCTTTTATTCCATTGATCTCTCCACATATTATTTTAACTTTTACACCGTTCCCTGCTTTAACTTCTGGAATTTGATTTTTTTTAATATCTCTATAACGAGGGTCTCTCATCTTATGCGCCGCAGGTAAGTTAGCCCAAAGTTGAAACCCCCATAAAAGAGGCTTACTGTTATCTCGCTTTGGCATTTCTTGATGTATGATCCCAGAGCCAGCAGTCATCCACTGAACATCTCCTTCTTCAATGACTCCTCCATTGCCTAAACTATCACCATGTTCAATTTTTCCATGAAGCATATACGTTATGGTTTCTATTCCACGATGTGGATGCCACGGAAATCCTGCTATATAATCATTAGGATCATCCGAATGAAAATCATCTAAAAGTAAAAATGGATCTAATGAAGAATCAGCATATCCAAACGCTCTCTTTAATCTTACTCCAGCTCCTTCTATCGTAGGACGACTTTTTAAAGTTAATTTAACCTTTCTAATTTTATTCATATTTTCACCTTACATTCTGAAAGAGTATAAATGAGTAAAAATAGATTTTTATTATATGCAATAAGAAGTCTATAAAGAATAATTAAAATTGGTAAAAAAACAAGGAAATTCTTTATATTTTAAAAAATATAATTATGATTAAATAAATTTGATCCAAAAAAGAACGGTTTTAATGGTTTTCTTTCGGTGTGTTTTCTCCAAAATCAGAATCTTTCTCTTTGTCTCTTGTTTTTTCAGCTGATTGTCCTTCTTCTTTTTTTTCCTCAGGTTTTAGTTCTCGTTCCTGTTCTAGTTCTTGTTTTGTTTCTTGTTCCGGTGCTAACTCTGGTTCTGGCTCTGGCTCTGGTTCTGGAGGCTTAGGTTCACGGGCTATTACCACTTTAGCATATCGAATAACTTCTTTATCTAATTTCCATCCATCTTGAATAATGTCTATAATTGTATTACTTGGAACGTCATTCTTTTCAATAGTGCTTACAGCTTCATGATAATTATAATCGAAAGGATCGCCAATGTTAACTTTTATCGGTTCAGCTTTATAAAATTTTAAAATATTCATAAACTGATCATAAAAACCTTTCAATATATCTTTATGAGGATTATTCCCCTCGAGTGCTTTCTTATAAGAATCATATAATGGTAAGAAACTCTTTAACGTCGATGCTGTATATTGAAGATGTAGGTTCTGACGATTTTTTTCCCATCTTTTATGAGCATTCTCAAATTCAGCTTGAAGTCTCATATACTTGTCCTTCCAATCTTTTGCTTGTGCTTGAAATTGAGAGAGAGATTTTTCTTTTTCTTTAATATCCTTCTCTAACATGTTAAGTTTCTCTACTAATTCCTCTTTAGAAAAGTATTCTAATTTTCGTGGTTCTTCACCTTCAATCAATTTAGTATCTTTTTTCTCAACAATATTTGATTCTTCAGTCTCAGAACCTTTTTCTTTAGCTTCGTTATTAGATTGAGATGGTTGCTCTTTCTTACTCTCCATTTTCTTTTTATCTACCATAAATATGAACCTTCATGTATCAAAACGTTTTAATTTGATCAATATAAATGAAACTTTTTTAGAAATATGATTTATAGATCATTATAAAAAAAATTAAAATTTTACCATTAATTATATTCTTAATAAGAAATAATGTAGAATAAAATAATTATTTGCAAATAAATTATAAACATTAATAATTAGAAAGTGAACTTTTATCATGAGTGAGGAAAAAGCTCAAAAAGCCAAGAAAAAGGAGAAGATCATCGGTATAGATCTCGGCACTAGTAATAGTGCATGTGCTGTTTTAGGTGGTACTGGAAAACCTGAAATTATTCCAGCTGCTGAAGGTCGTACGTTAGGAGGTAAAGCATTTCCATCCTATGTTGCTTTTGATGAAAATGGTCGAAAGATAGTAGGAGAACCAGCGCGTCGTCAAGCTGTAAGCAACCCAGATGGTACTATAACGGCTATTAAACGTAAAATGGGGCTCTCATATAAGGCAAAGGTGAAAGTAGGAAAAGAGTGGAAAGAGTTTTCACCCGAAGAAATTAGTGCCATGATCCTCACTAAGATCAAGAATGACGCATCAGCATATTTAGGTGAGGAGGTTAAAAAGGCAGTTATTACTGTACCAGCATATTTTAATGATGCTCAAAGGACAGCAACAAAGAATGCTGGTGAGATTGCAGGTTTAGAAGTAGTACGTATGATTAATGAACCTACTGCAGCTTGTCTAGCTTACGGATTAGATAAGGATACAAAAAATAAGTTGCTTAAAATATGTGTACTCGATTTGGGTGGTGGAACCTTCGATATAACACTCATGGAGTATGGTGAAGGTGTGGTGGAGGTTCTTTCGACAGCCGGGGATACTCAATTAGGAGGAACAGACATGGATAACGCAATAATTGATTGGGTCGAGGAAGAATTTAGAAAAAAGGAAAGTATTGATCTAAAAGGGGACAATAAAGCAATGATTAGAATTAAAGATGCTGCCGAAAAAGCAAAAATCGAGTTATCTACAACATTATCAACCCAAATAAATTTACCTTACATTACACAGAAAGGAGGAAATCCTGTTCATTTGGAGATGGAATTAACACGAGCGAAATTAGAACAACTTATCGAACCCACATTAAAAAGGTTAGATCCTATAATGCAAAGAGCAGTATCAGATGCGAAAGTTTCTGCTAATGATGTGGATAAGGTTATTTTAGTTGGAGGTCCTACAAGAATGCCATCTGTTCAAGAACGCTTTAAAAAATTCTTTAAGCAAGAACCAGAGCATTCTGTCGACCCAATGGAATGTGTAGCCATTGGTGCTGCAATTCAAGGTGGAATTATAGCAGGAGATGTTGAAGACCTTCTTCTTTTAGATGTTACTCCATTATCATTAGGTGTAGAGACTTTAGGTGGAGTATTTACTAAATTGATAGAGAGGAATTCAACCATTCCTACAGAAAAACATCAAATCTTTAGCACTGCTGCAGATAATCAGCCTGCTGTTACTATTAATGTACTACAAGGAGAACGAGCAATGGCAAAGGATAACATTTCATTAGGAATGTTTCATTTAACTGGTATTCCTCCAGCGCCTCGAGGAATTCCTCAGATTGAGGTAAAGTTTTCAATTGACGCTGATGGGATCGTTCATGTAACAGCAAAAGATTTAGGTACAGGGAAAGAAACAGGTATTACAGTGACCGGAGCAAAAGGTTTAAGTGAAGAAGAAATTCAACAGAAAGTCAGAGATGCAGAAAAATTTGAGGAAGCCGATAAAAAAGTACGTGAACTAATTGAAGCAAAGAATAACGCAGATTCGATGATCTATCAAACACGAAAGTTAATGGATGATAATAAAGATAAAATCCAAGAAAAAGAGAAAAAGGAAATTGAAGCTGCTATTAAATCATTAGAGGAAGACATCAAAACAGATGATGTAAGTAGAATTAAATTAGGAATCGAAAATCTCCAAAAGTCTATGTATAGCTTTTCTCAAAGAATTTATGCTTCCCAAGCTCAAGACCAAGTATATCAACAAGCAGCTGAGCAAGCACAGAAAGCCGCAAGTGGTATGGGGGGTGTTCCACCTGGAGGTATGGGTGGAGCTCCACCAGGAGGAGAAGCTGGTACTGGAGAAGGCGGCGCTACATATAAAAAAGAAGAAGAAGATAAGAAAAAGAAAGTTGTGGACGTCGATTGGGACGAGGATTAGCAACAATATAATAAAATATTTAATAGAATTCTTTCTTTTTATAACATCATTTTTTGATAAGAAGCTTAATGTTCTTCATATCTTAACTTATTTCAATTTTTTAATTTTTAGGTATTAATTAAAAAAAAAGAATTTTAAAATTATATACCTCGCACTTTTATTGCGAGAAAAAATAGAAACCAAGTAAAAAAGAATATTATTATTGCAATTAGCATCCATGTTTGGTTTGGGGAAAATGTGAAAAGCGAAAATGAGGGTAATAGTTGAGGAGACCAAATAATACCAGAGAGATCGAAAAGGATAAAGAGTCCGAATATCCATAAAAGAAAGGTTAATACCACGATAAATTTACTTGGTGGAGTCCATGCCATTAAATATACACTTTAATTAGTTTTTATTTGTTTTTACTAAAAAATTCGTATATCAATTTTTGATTGTAGTTTATTTATAGATCTCTATTTCTAATGGAAACTAAAGAAGGGATACAAATTTAGTTCAGATTTTGTTAATATTTGATGACCCAAAAAAATATATGTTAGAATTTATTTTACTTACTAAATTGGCAACCATATAAGACAGTTTTAATATAAAAGATCACGGATATAAATTAAGTGAATGTAGTGTCCTCAAAAAAACGCGATTATTATGAGGTATTGGGTGTATCTAAAGATGCTAGTACTGATGATATCAAATTAGCATATCGAAGATTAGCAAGAAAGCTTCATCCAGATGTTAATAAAACAGATCCTAAAGCTAAAGAGAAATTTATTGAATTACAAGAAGCTTATGAAGTGTTAAATGATCCCGAAAAGAGAAATAATTATGATCGATTTGGTTTTAGTGGAGTACATGTCGATATGAGTGACTTTTTCAGTGGAGGTATTCCAGGAATTAATGAAATATTTAGATCTATTTTTGGAGGAGGAAGTATATTTGGTGATGATGACTTTGGATTCGGAAGTTTTTTTGGAGGGAGAACTCGCCCTAGATCACGACCTCGAAGAGAGGTAGGGCAAGATATTGAAGATCATGTTGAGATTACCTTTGAAGAAGCTATGTTCGGAGTAAAAAGAGATATCAAGATACAGAGATATACTCCATGTGACGCGTGTGAAGGTACCGGAGCTGAAGATCCTTCAAGTATTAAAGATTGTTCTAATTGTGAGGGCACTGGTCAAGTTAGAACAATGTCAAGACAGGGTTTTAGTACTATAATTCGTACTACTGAATGTAATGTTTGTAATGGAACAGGGAAGGCAATCGGAAAGAAGTGCAAGGTGTGTAATGGGAAAAAGGTTGTACCAGAAACTAAAACTATTCACGTAGACATTCCTGCAGGTATAGAGGAAGGTGTACATCTAAAAGTACAAGGTGCTGGTCATGTTCCATCTACAAATGCCATTCCTGGAGATCTATATTTAGGAATAAGAATTCATGGAAACGAGAATTTTATACGACGCGGTAATGATCTTTATACTCCGATGAACATTGATATAGTAACTGCTATAACTGGGGGAAAAATAAAGGTTCCCACCCTTGATCACAAAAATAATCGATTAACTGAAAGAGAATTATCTATTCCACCGGGAACACAATATGGAACAGAATTTCGGATAAAAAATCACGGTGTACCTTATTTGAGAGGGAGAGCTAAAGGTGACCAATATGTAGTTGTCAAGATAGAGATTCCGAAAGACATTAATGATGAACAAAAGAAACTATTGTTGAAATTTCAGGAATTATCGAAGAAGAAAAGCTAGAAATTCCCATTTTGTTCAAAATGATTTCATTATGTATTCTAAGATCCTAATTACTGGACCTCCTAGATGTGGAAAATCAACATTGATAAAAAAATTAATTTCCTATTATAAATCAAAAAATTATGTTATAGCAGGGTTTTTAACACCTGAGATACAGAAAGAAGGGAAGAGACTTGGTTTTGATATCGAAGACATTCAGTCTGGTGAGTTTTCACTCCTTGCTCGTAAAGGAGTTTATGATACAAAATATAGATTAGGAAATTACTCCATATTTATTGAGGAATTTGACACTTATCTAAAAGATTTAAATTTCAGGAATTTACAGAACGTTGATCTTCTTATAATTGATGAAATTGGAAAAATGGAATTGAACTCTCAACTATTTCTGTCATTTTTAAAAAAAATGTTCAATTCAAAAGTAAGGATAATAGCAACAATCGGACAAAAGTTAAAACATACAATAAAAAGTGAGCTTCTAAACCTACCTAGTATAAAATTATTTCTATTGAATCTAAATAATCAACAAGAGATATTTGAAAAAATTTTGAATATGATATAAAAACTATTGAATAAAATTGCTTCAAAGTTTTATAAATTATAAAGATCTCTGAGATATTTTAATTCTTAATTAAATTAAATCCTTAAATCTTCAATAAATTGAAGAAATTAAAAATATAATCTTAATTAAGTTATCTGTAAATTGAGGTGAGTCTTTTTGAGATATATTGAAATTGGTGAGGATAGAGAAAAACTTCCAGTGCTCGGTCAAGGAATGTGGGGCGTAAAGAGGTTTGGATCTAAATCCTCTTATGAAGAATGGAAAGAATCTTTAAGGAAGGGGATTGAACTAGGTTTAACTCATATTGATACAGCTGAACTTTATGGAATGGGAAAATCTGAGAAATTAGTAGGAGAAATTATTAAGGAATATAACCGAGATGATTTATTCATAACCAGTAAATTATTTCCAATCCACTTCAGATATAAAACTATGAAAAAGGCTGCGTACAAGACGTTAAAACATTTGGGTATAAAACAACTAGATTTGTACTTGATACATTGGCCATCAAGTCTAATTTCGATCAAAAAACAAATGTCAGTTCTGGAAGATCTTTTGAAAGAAGAAAAAACAAGGTATATTGGGGTAAGTAATTTTTCTGTGGATCAATTTATTAAAGCCCAAGATTATCTGAAAGATAGCAAGCTAGTTAATAATCAACTACACGCAAATTTAACATTTCAAAAACATATAATCAAATCGCTTCCATATTATCAAGAACATAACATCATAATGACAGCGTACAGTCCATTAGCACACAGAGGATATACAAAAATAAATGGTGATTTAAGAGAACGGCTTGAAAGAGTCGCGAAGAGTCATAATGCTACGATTCAGCAAATAGCAATTGCTTGGTTGATTAACCACAAAAATGTGATCACTATACCTAAGGCACAGCAAGTAAAACACATGATTTCTAATGTTGAAGCAGCAGATATTATATTAACAAAAGAAGAAATAGAACTCTTATCTGAGTCTTAATATAAAAATTTCTGATATATTCTGATAAAAAAATATAATTTAATAATATAAATTTTTATTATGTTTTTGTATCTGTATTGTAAGCTAATTAGGATTGCTAAATAACAAGATAATTAATCATGCCTTGGAAATGCGATAAATGCGAAGCAGTCTTTGAAATGGAAGAAATCCCTAAGAAATGTCCTAAATGTGGTGCTGAAGATGGAACATTTAGTTTAATAGATTAGGAATTATATACAAAGAAAGTTTTATCTTCAATAATAGTTTTTTTGTATTATCTTTAACAAAATTAAAGAGGAAAATATAGTATTAACATTTTTGACTATCTTAATGAAATCTTTGGAAAAATTGATTTAAAGTTCTGTGATTCTTCAGGTGAAAACTTACTAAATTCCTTACAAATGAATAAAATTGTAAAGAGATTACCTGAATGGGGGTATCTTATAAAGAACGGTCTTGAGTATAATCAAACTGAAACATTGAGGACATTAAGACATATTTTTCGCTCATTATGGATTTATTACGCTGCTTTAAATGAAAACCTTAGGCTTGAAGTTAAATCAAAGAATTTAGATTTATTAAAGAATACTTTAATTGAAATTGTTCAATATGACAAAAATATTTTCCCTCTTTTACTTTTATTTCATGATATTGGAAGACCATTTAATAGAGTATGGCATAATTTTGAATCCGCTGATTTGATCAAACAAATTAAGCTGTATTCTAAACTGCAATTGAATTTAAAACAGCAATCAGTTTTATATGGAACTATAAAATACCATTTACTCCCAGGAACTATATTTACTGGAGAATCAAGCTACTATGGAGCAAGTTCTATTTTTACTGATCTTGATTTAGAAAATTTATGGCAAGTTAAAGAAGATAACCATATTTTCTTTCAAATTTTAACTGCTTTTACTATTATTGATATTTTAGGTTATGACTATGCCAAAATTTTTAATCACTATTTTGATAATTATGAGTCTATACGTCAAAATTTAACTGAGATTGCTGATAAAACCAAATCATTACCATTGGAGGAACGAAAAATTACATTATTTAACGCTCTTTCTAATCTAGACAAAAAAAATTTTAAATGGCGTCTTTCTTGTGCTCTTAGAATATTCCAATTTGTAAATACTAAACCAAAATTAACGAAACAATTATATTATACTATTATGGAGGATGGATTAAAAGATAGTGGTACAAATTGGGAAAATTTTACTAAATCATTACAAGATAAACATACATTTATACAATTTAAATATGCATTGCCTGTCCTAATGATACTTGCATCATTTTCCTTCAAAAGAGATCCAATTAAAAATAATGAAAAAGTAGATACCAAGTTATTTCAGTTTTGGCAAACATGTTGCGATAAAGTATTATATTCTCCTAATAAAATTCATAGGAAAGAGAATTCAATCCCAAAATTATGGAATTTTACATTTAAATTACCTCAAGGCTGGTTTTACAAGAAAGAGTATATTGATTATCTAAGAAGTGAAAAATTTATTATAGCCCTAAAAAATATTACACCAAAATATGATATGAAGTTTGATAATTATTTTATTAATTTTTCACTTAATATTTGAGAGCGGTAAAATTAAGAAAAATTTTTTATAGTAATCTTTCCTATTAAGAAAACAGACGAGTGATATATGAGGCTGACGGTAGGTATGACCTGCTGAGGAACCTCACCTCACACTCCAAGCAAGGTGTAATGAAAGTTACTACGGTGAGAACCGTATTTTAGGAACTGAAACGGCACTGCCTTTTTACAAATATTAATGATTTGGATATAAGCCAAAGAAATTGTTTAAAGGAATGGTTGGAACGAGCTAAAAACCTTGGTGTAAGGCCAAATGAAAGTGATGAGGCACTTGGAGCGAGCTTTGGGTAGGCCGCGTAGTTTGATGCCTCAAATATTTTTTGGTGACGAAAAATATTACAAAAAGGTGGGTATATATATCACTCGTCTCATATTCATTTTAATTTACATAAAAAGGAATAAAAAGTCAATATAAAAAAAAAAAATTTTTGATATTTTTTACGCTTCTTTTACTTTAGCAATAGATGTAATTCCACCAATAATAATGAGGATAGCATCAATAAACCAGAAAGAACGATTTAACGGAATGAAATGTAGTAATTGAAAGCAGGCTTGTGGAGATCCACAAGTTGCTATTGGAATCATTTTACCTATCAAGATTAGAATCCCACCCGCCAACATAATATATTTCCCAATGAAAATGTCTCTTAAATCTAAAATAGCTCCCGTCACAGTAATAGCTACCCAGATAAAAGTAATTATAAAGTTGAGGATGTAAGCCATGACGATGTTGGGCGGGGGAGATAAAACCCATGGTAGAATTTGAAATGCAATTAAGTTTAGTGCTGCTAATATTAATCCTCCAACTAAACCTAAAACAGCTCCCGTTTTCGCAGCCATATTTACCAACTAATTATTTTTTTGGTATTTTAATGGATTACATTTTACAAAATTGTTATATTTAAATGTGTGATAAGATACTATTTAAACTTATACAAAGTTATCTACTTTATAATATAGAATTGAGTCTAAAGTTTAAAATTTTAATTTAAGATTCTTTTCAATTAATGTATCTCATAACTACTCTATATTTAAAAAAAAAGAGAGTATTTATTTTTTTTAGTCTCTACCTTTGATTGCAACGGCGAGAATGCCACCTATAATGATTAATATAACATCAATATAGTAAAATGTTAGATTCAGAGGAATAATATTAAAAAACATTGGAGGGAAACCATGAACTTCGAGGGGAATAAATGAACCAACCAAAGCAACTGTTCCGAATGATAATATGAGATAATTACCCACCTTGATTCCCCTATTTGCTAAAATTATCCCTGATATTACACCAGCGCCCCATATAAAAGTCATGATGTATGAAAGAGAATTTTTCCAATCATAAGGAGGCCAATTGCCGAAATACATGTTCATTTGGATAATAAATAATGTCGATGCCAATAAGATAATTACACCAACCTCTGCTAAAATAGATCCTGCTTTTGAAGCCATAATTACCAACTAGTTATTTTTTTAAATTAATTTTGGATAACATTTTATAAAGCTGTTATACTAAATTGTGTTAAGATAATATTTAAACTTATACTTATTTGTCATGTTATAGATATAATGCATATAATTTGCTTATATTTTGTGAAATTGTAAATAATCAAATCCACTAATTTGTCTAAAATTCTATAAACCTATGTTTATTACTTGAGTTGACTCGCTTTAGTTTAAATGTAATTTTATAAACTTTTTGGAGCAACAAGTTTAACTTATTACTCTTCTTATTTTTACCTTTCATTTAATGGTAATCCTTGAAGTTCATAAGAAAAAATATCACATTGTTTTTTGAATCTTAATTTCTTATATATACGTTCTCCCATTTTAGAAGCTTGAAGAACACCAACTTTATAACCTAGCTTGAGAGCTTCTTTTAACGCTATTCCACTTATTAAAAAACCAAAACCCTTGTTCCTATATCCTGGATGAGTGGAAACCGCATGTAATCCTGCTACTCCTGACGACAGATATAATAATAGAGTTGAAACTGGTATTCCATGAGAATATCCAATATAAAATAATGCTTCCGTTTGGTTTAATAAGTATTTTAGTAAATTTTGATCAATCCGGATATTAAAAACAAGAGAAACTAAGTTTGACCATTGCTGTAGCATTCCCCAACTATCTACTAATTTTACTTTCAATTCATTCGATTTCAACTCCAGATTATTAAGATCTTGAAGGTATAAAACCATACCTGCTTGCTGATAAACCTTAGTAAAACCAACTTCCTCTAATTTGCTACCTAAATTAAGCGGTTTTGATAATGGACCTAATGTCCACGCATTTGGAGAATTACTACTCTCGATCAATGTCTTGACTTTAATAATTTCAGAATTTAGGTCTAATCCTTCAAAATTTACTTTAAAAATACAATTTGGCCAATCAACATATCTAGCTCGAACCCAACTAATTTTATCGTTATTCATAAAATCAAAATCAGGATGATAAGTGCATTTTATATAAAAATCGTCTAAATTACTCTCTATTGCATCTAGAAGTACTTTTATATCTTTTGTTTCTAATAATACGTTCATTTTATCGAAGTATTTGAATTTCAATCTCTTGTTTATAGATTACAATATAAAATGTATTTGAGTTTATATAGATATAGTAAGAAATCAGATTTTTCTAGGATTTGTTAGAACTACATTTTTTAATTGAATTTACTATGTCTAGCTAGAATTATAATCAAAAAAAATAAGAGGAATTGTTATGTCCATAGAACAAATAGCAATTTATACTATAATCTCTATTATTGGATTTATCCTTTTTATCTGGTTTGTGAGTGGCTTTAAGGTCATAAAACAATGGGAAAAGGCTCCATTATTAAAGTTTGGTAAATACAAGGGGTTAAAAGGACCAGGCTTGATTTGGTATCTCCGAGGAATTTATACTATACCAATGAAAATTTCAACGAGAATCTTAACATACACGTTTAGAAGTGAACAAACCTTAACAAAAGACAATGTTAGTGTAAGTGTAGATGCAATAATGTATTATAAAGTTGTAGATCCTGAAAAAGCTATTTTAGAAGTGGAAGAATATTTAGTTGCAACGAATTGGGCTGCTCAATCAACATTGCGAGAAGTGATGGGCAAAGTAGAACTTAATGAACTACTAAGTGAACGAGACAAAATAAGTACTCATTTACAGGAAATAATAGATTCTAAAACAGAACGATGGGGTATTAAGGTCACAAGTGTTGAGGTTCGAGACGTTGTATTACCTCAGAATCTAATTGATTCAATGGCTAGACAAGCTGAAGCAGAGAGAGAGCGTCAAGCACGTGTGACATTAGCTACAGCTGAAGCACAAGCATCGTTCAAAATGGTAGAAGCAGCAGAAGAATATACAAAGAATGAAAAAGCGATGGAATTAAGATGGATGAACCTTATCTACGAAGCAGCGGTAACAGGAAAAAGCACAATTATAATGGTACCTGCAAACCTACCTGTAGCTGGTGTTGCAGATATACTTAAAGTAAAGGGAATTCAAAAAATAGTATCTGATAAAGAATAATTTTTCTATTCTCAAGTTTACTTGTCCTATCAAATAAATTCACTATTAAAGTGACAACATTAAAAGACGATATTAGAAGTTTTTTACCAAAATAAGATTGAAAGGAGAGTAGAATAGAAGTTATATTAAAAAAATAAAGGATAATTTAAGATAGCTATTTATAGAGCTGGGAATATAATCAGACCGAAAGGAGAGAGCGTAATTAACAACGGCATGAAGATTGTCGCAGTCAATGACATTACTACAAGAAGTGTGTTGATACTAGGACCTGCTGTATCCTTGAAAGGGTCACCAACCGTATCTCCTGTAATAGAAGCCTTATGTACTTTTGTACCTTTACCACCAAGATTTCCGTCTTCGATCCATTTCTTTGCGTTGTCCCAAGAGCCTCCAGCATTGGCCATGAATATAGCAAATACGAAACCAGATAAGATTGAAGCAGCAAGGAATGCACCTAATGCTGCTACACCAAAAAGAAACCCTACTGCCAATGGAACAGCAATTGAGATGATACTTGGAAGTATTAATTCTCGCAAGGCACCTTTAGTTGCTATGGCCACGGTTTTAGTAAAATCAGCAGGTTCTTCACCTGTTAGGATTTTCGGGTTAGATTCAAATTGTCGCCTAATTTCATCAACCATCTTCGCGGCATTTCGTTGAACTGCAAGGATTAATAGTGCTGAAAACAACGCTGGAACAATTATCCCTATGAATGCTCCGATCAATACATCAATATTCAACAGACTTAAGTTTATAGGAGGGAGGCCCAAGTCAATTAGTCTGGTTTGAGCGTCTTCATTATAAGAAAATAATAGTGCAATTACAGTTAAGTTAGCTGCACCAATTGCAAATCCTTTAGTTATAGCCTTAGCCGTGTTTCCAGCCGAATCCATTTTATCAGCGATCCGAATAGTATCCTCTCCGAGTTCTCCTTGTTCGGCAATACTACGAGCATTATCCACGATTGGGCCATATGCATCGTTTGATACAATTGTTCCTACTATTGAAAGCATTCCAACTGCAGCCATTGCTATAGCAAATATTCCATCTAAAAGGAAAGAAAAAACCATAGCTACTACAATACCTATTGCAGCAGGAGCAACACTTATAAGACCATATGCAAAACCAGAAAGAATTACAACAGCATGCCCTTCTTTGGCTGATTCTGCTATATTGTGAGTAGGTTTCCTATCATCCCGTGTAAAATAATCGCTTGTAAAACCAATCAATATACCACTCCCAAGTCCAAAAAGAGTTGCAAAATAATTTTTCCATATTTTTGCGATAAACTCTCCAGAAACTCCAAATGACATAAATAAAGCAAATAATGCCGCTAATCCAGCAAAAATAAGGGTTGCAGCATAGGTCCCTCTATTCAGTGATTTACCTGGATCCTCTGAACCTTTCCACTTTATTAAGTAGATACTAATTACAGAGGAAATCAATCCTACACCAGAGAATACAAGTGGGTACAAAATAAAAGTCGACTGTTCAGTAATAGGAATTAATAATGTTGCAAGTATCATGGCTGCTAGAATAGATGCCACATATGAATCGAACAAATCTGATCCCATACCAGCTATATCGCCAACATTATCACCTACATTATCAGCAATGGTTGCAGGATTTCTCGGATCATCTTCTGGAAGATTATACTCTGCTTTTCCCACTAAATCGGCACCTACATCTGCTGTTTTAGTGTAGATTCCACCACCACATTTCATAAATAAGGCAATACTACTTGCTCCAAAGCTAAATCCTAAAACTACAAATGCATTTTGGAATATTAAATAGATAATTGAGATACCAATTAGAGCCGAACCTACAACAGCTAATCCCATAAATGCTCCACCAAAAAATGCCACATCAAAACCTGCTTTAATTCCTTTAGTACATGCTTGAGCGGATCTAGTATTTGCTTTTACACCTACATACATACCCATCCAACCAGCTAACATAGAAGCTATAGATCCGATAACATAGGCAATTGATTGTTCCCAATTTACAACAGAACCACGGGGTGATTGGATAAAAAACAAAATTATTAATGCTAAACATATCACAAAAACAGCTAATACCTTATATTGAACTTTGATAAATGTTTTTGCTCCTTTCTCGATGTATCCTGAGACTTCAATCATTCGTTCATTCCCAGAATCTTTTCTTAAAACGATCCACGCAAAGTAAGCTGCTAGTAAAATAGATACGATTCCAGCAATTAATGCAACTAGTATAAATGTCTCAGACATATTATTCACATTTTATTATTTTTTAGATTTTTTAAAATTAGTTTACAAAATATATTCTATCTATTTGCCTAAATCCTTTAAATATTTTGAATTTTGTGAAAGAATTAAAGAATTTAATTTTACGAATATAAATATAATATCAATTGATGTATAATAAATGAGGTCGAATTGTATATTGATTTAATTCTTATTAGATCGGAATATCCATTAATAATACTAATAAAAATCCGTTGAATTAAATTGATTATTATTAAATCCCCATAAATTTAGAATATTTTCCGAATTAATTATAAGATCAAGGATAAACTTAGAAATTGGAACCACTTTTTCAAAATGCCCTATTGCGGTTGATGGTGCCATAAAATTCTTAAGATTATAATGATAAATTTTTTGATAAAAATCCTCATTAAAAATGTCAAGATTAATCCATTTTTCTTTGATCTTTTGAGGTACAGGGCATTCTATAGTTGCCATTAGTGCTGTTCCAAGACAAATTGCATCAGCCCCCATAGCTAGAGCAGCTAAAAATCCCCTCGTATCACCTATCCCCCCAGCAGCAATAATGGGAATATTTAGCAATCTTTTTGCCATAGTTATATTTACTAATGTACTATGTGACAGAGGATTTTTAAAACCAGTACCCTCCAAACCTACCAATGTTACTGCATCAGCACCTTGATTTTCAGCAGAAAGTGCATGTTTAACTAAAACACATTTGTGAAACCAGTATGCACCAGACTCATGAACTCTTTTTCCAATAAAGTCTGCCTTATAACCTGAAGTCGTAAAAACTTTGCAGTTCTGATTAATTGCCATTCTAACATATTCTAAGTATCGTTTTTTGGTTTTCTCATTCTCCTCCGTGTCCTCGAACTTATGATGTGGTAAAGAAAGATTTATAGCAAACGGTTTATCTGTAAGTAATCGCATTTTTTTTATATCATTTTTAAAATCATCTATATCTGGAAAATTTAAAGCTGCAATAACTCCTAGCCCTCCAGCATTTGAGAATGCTGAGGCAAAATCAGACTTACCCCATCCACCAAATGCTCCCATCACCAATGGGTATTTAATTCCTAACATTTGGGTAATTTTAGTTTTCCAGATCATAATTTATTAATTCAATTTTTTTCTTTCCAAGAATTAAAACTTCTCTACTCATTCATGTAGCTCCTTCTCTCTTGGAAAGTCTACTTCGTGCAATAAGGTTTTTCTTCATATTTTCCATCCGAGTATCTTTCAAGAAAATTTATCGTATTTTCTTCTACAAATTTAATACTATATAGATCCTCTGGAATAAAACCCAACATATCAGTTCGATGTAGATCAGTAATAAAAAACAATATGTTCATTTTTTCGCTCATTATCGATACCGAAAAAATACACAGCTTAATAATTAAATTTTAAATAGAAAAAATTAAAATCCAAAATAAGGTTTTCAATTTATTTTTTAATTATTAGATTTAAAGTTTAAATTCTGTGATCTTTGGTAAAACTTCAATCTCAGGGTAAATTTTTCCTATTATAGGTGGACTTCCATTGTATATTTCTTCGATTTCAACTACTCCAAACTTTATTCCTCGAACCCTATGAATTCCAGTATAAGTTCCTTTTACAACTTGGTATGCCATATCAAAGTTTGAAGCAAGAATGGCTAATTTTGTCTGATAGGGAATGGCAAGTAAATCATGTTTTAAAGCAGTCCCTATAGGAAATACCAGACGATTATGATCTGCTGCTTGTAATGGGATACATGGAATGATAATAGGATATCCATCAGATGGGTCAACATAGGAGATTGCTCTAACACCAATCATGTTTGTGAATAGCTTATATCCAATAGGATTTAATCTCTTTTCATTTAATTTAGTTTTTGCTCCTCTTTTTCCGATGATATCTTTCAAGATTCCTTTGATTATCCCGATTAAAGGTAGATTTCTTATTGGACTTACCGCGTAAACTTCATTATAATGAGCCTTATAAATGTTAATATAGGTCAAATAACGCATTAATTCAGATCTATTAAAAAAAGCTAAATCTTCACCATCTGATCTTGAATGGGTATACTTAATTTTAGCTTGGATAAATTTAAAAGGCATTTCTGCTGTCATATAGAACACACCTTGTTTTGGATTACTTTTAATATTCTTATTACTCATCCCACTAGTCATTTCGCCCCACACCACCAAATTCTTACCCCGTGCCGCATTTGAAGTAATTACAGTTAAATGAGGCCAACCTCGAGAATCTATTGTTCCCAATAATTTAACCATCATAACAGGTTCTGTAAATTTAATCATATCTTCTGAAAATTCCGTATACCATTTTATTGGTTCTTTTTTCTTACCCAATTTCAATCACACCCTTGTTTTTTTAATTATATTGAGATTTTTTAATTTTTTTCTTCTATTTGTGTTAAACCCGACCATTGGACATTTTTTACTCCTGTATCTATTGCAATATGATAAAGAAATTCAATTTCAGCTTTAGTCATTAATTTAGTACCTTTCAATGACCAATTCATATCTAAACGTTCATATTTAGCAGTACATAAGTTATTAAAAGCCAATAAATCCCAACGTTCAGGTATATTATTTAATTTTTTTACAATAAAGTTTCCTATTCCTTCAACATTTTCTTCTGTAGCGGTATAATTTGGGATAATGGGAGTACGAATCCATATCTTCTTTTGATTACACTTAACATAATCGACAATCCACTCAGCATTTTCTAAGATAAGTTTATTACTAACTCCTGTGAATTCTTTGTGTTTCTCAGAATTGATTTCTTTGATATCTAATAAAACTAGGTCAACAAAAGGTAATAATTTTTCTAATGTGTTTCTATTAACGAATCCACACGTGTCCAATGCTGTTGAAATATCGTTTTCTTTACACTTTTTTAGAAATTTCAAAAGAAAATCAGATTGAAGGGTAGGTTCTCCACCGGATGCCGTAATACCTCCTTTTGATTGCTGATAATATACTTTATCTTTTTGGATTTCATGATATAAATCGTTTATATTCCACCACTCTCCAAACATGTGGAGTGCTGTACTAGGGCACTCCTTCACACAATCACCACAACTTATACACTTATCCCTGTCAATATGCATCCCTTCTTGATCTAGCGTCAATGCATTCTGTTTACATGTTTCTATACAAGTTTTACAACCGATACATTTGTGTTCTATCCATTCCAATTGAGGAATCTTTAAAATAGATTCAGGATTGTGGCACCAGATACATCTTAATGGACATTGTTTGAAAAAGACTGTAGTTCTAATGCCGGGACCATCTTCAGTAGACATTTTCTGAATTTCAAAGATCAATCCCTTATCTGATTCCACCATATTTCTTACCTAATAAATAATTTTTAAAAAGTAAAATTACATTTTATGACATTCTCTTGCTATAATCTCATCTTGAAGTTCTTTCCCTATTGCTGTAAAATAGGCATTATAACCAGTTACCCGGACTAAGAGATTCTTATAATTATCTGGGTTTGATTGAGCGTCTTTTAACATTTCTGCATCTAACATATTAACTTGTAAACACGTACCTCCATTTTCAACGTAACTCTTTAAATATGACTTAAACTTTTCTTTATTCTCAGGATCTCTTAAAATACTAGGATTAAATGTAATTGTTTGACTTGAACCATTTGGTAGGTAATTAATGAATTCACCTTTTTCAGTTTTGCCTCCCAAAGCTTTTCCTACTGAGTTAGTAACTGAGGTAGGACCTTCTATATCTGCTCCGCTTGTTGGACAAATCGCATTAGACAAAAAGGTTCCTTTCTTTCTACCATTGGGTGTGGCAATTGTTAAACTCGCATCTTCTCCTGCCCAGTAGTTCCATGAGAGCATTCCAGGACGATACTGAAAATTATTAAGAGTTTTGTATTTCCAGCATTCATCCGCCCAAATTTTCATTATCTTCTTTGCAAAATTATCAGCTTCATCAATATCATTTCCAAATTTGGGAACCTTATTTTTTAAGAAGATTCTCATTTTTTCATATTCAGATCCTTCAAAATTATTCATAATTGCATCCTTTAATTGACTTATTGTATATCTCTTCTCATCATAAATTAATTTTTTAATGGCTAGTAAAGAATCTACTAAAGTTGCAAAACCAACTCCATTAACAGTAACATAACGATACTCAGGACCTCCTTGTCTTATATCTAGACCTTTTTCTATGCATCCTCGCACAATTGAAGATAATAAAGGAGTTGGCATAAGCTTAGCTGCAATATTTTCATCTTGATTATAAACATCAACCATATATTTAATTAGAAATTCTATCTGTTTTTTCCAAGCATTCCAAAACTCCTCCCAGATTTCAAATTTTTCTGGAATTCCTGTTTTTGGGCCTATTTGTTCACCTTCTTTAGTTGCTCTAATATTCCCAGGCATATTTTTACCATTCCACAATGTTAATTCTATTGATTTAACAAGATTTGGATTACAGTTTACTGTTCCAGAACGATCATTACCTTGCATGGTATTTTCAAGGCAACCTACACAAGCATAATTCCACACATCTTCTCTGGGAACTCCTTCAGCAGTTAAACCTGCCATACTTCTTTCATCAAAATTGATAAGAAACGGTGCGCCTTGCGCGCGAGAAATCATATCTATTATTGTATTAAGAAACTTATCTGGAGTATTTCGGTGCAACTTAACATTAGGTTTTGGCTCTAAACTTGGGTACCATTCATCTATTACCTCTAAAATTGTGTAGGTAAGTTCATTTGTTAGATCTTCACCGTTAGGTCCACATCCTGAAAGTGTTAATAATTGTCCGTATGCTGAAGTTATTCCTTGTTTACCTAACCGTATCATTGCATCGTAAGCGGTATTACAATGGAACCAAAAACTACTAAGAAGTTCCTTCGCGAAATCTTTTGTTATTAACTTATCGTCTATCACATCTTTTTTATAGTAGGGCCATAAATATTGATCCATTCTACCAAATGATAATCCTGCTCCGGGGTAAGACTCTTCAGCCATCAATAATAAATGGGTTAACCATAAGGACTGGAGGGCTTCCCAAAAAGTCTCTGCGGGTTTCCAAGGGACTTTTTCTAAATTCTGTGCCATCCATTCTAACTCTTGGCTACGCTCAGAAGAAGGAGATTCGGCTTTTAATCTTCTACACTCTTCAACATATTTTTGAGCTAGCTTTTTAGGAATTTCTGTTGCCATCAAAATCCCTCGAAGTTCTTTTCCTTTTAATTCTTTCTTTTCTCTTTCGGTTAATCTCTCATATCTATTTTTTGTTTTATCGTGGATATATTTAAAGCCTTTTTGTATTACTGTCTTATAGTCAGGTATAAGATGTCCAGGAGCAGCACCCACATTTCCAAATCCAGAATAATGAAACTTAAAGTTTGCTTCTCGGTTTCTAATATTCCATTTCCAGTATTTTTTAAATTCTTTTTTATTGAAACATTTGGATAATTGAGTATTAAATCGTCCTCCCGCAATCAAATCATTCTCAGAAATAATCTCTTGCGGGATGTAATTCAACATTACTTCTTCAAGAAATAAAATTCTTCTCTCTGGAATAGATAAATCCCAGAAATTGGAAGGCAACTTAATCGGAACAGCCATTGACCTATATGATGATGCAAAGACTCCTTTATCTTTTTTACCTAATACTTGTATAAAGAAATATACTTCTGGATTAATATACCAATCTCCCTCATGCCAATTGATATCCCATTCAGTTCCAGTAGTAAAAGGCATAAATTGATTATTCCACTCTCTTTCCCTTCCCTTATAGAAATAATCTCTTAACCATTTCGATCGTTTAGACAAAATATGAGATTCGGCTACTTGAAATTTCTGTGGTCTTTCTCTTTTATCTAAATTTTTATTTGTTTGACTCATGTCTAATTTTACTTCATTATAATTATTAAATTAAAATTTGTTAAACATTAACTAAATTTAAGGCTATCAAGATTTTAAAGTTTCAATTTACTTCTTATAACAACTACCAAGAAAATTGTAATATTCTATTACTCAAATTTAATTGAAATAAGTCTAAAAGTTTATTATTTCTTTCTATATATTGGACATAAATGGAGAGAAAAACATGGAAAAAAAATTTAGCAATTTTTCTTTAATTTTTCTTCTGGTGATTCAATTTGAAGAACGACATGAAGATAAATGCTAATAAACACGCTAAGGCAGGGAAAATCGACCATAATACTTTTAAACCTATTTCAACATTTAAAGCTCCAGTTAGTAACCATTACTTTGACCACTAGAATAGTAGACAAAACAATAAAAAAGAGTCTAAAAAGTTTCAGCATATTTTAACATTTCATGGATTAGTTTAGCATAATCTTCAATTTCATGTGCTTGTTGATCTCTTGTTTCATCCGTGTAATTTTCTAAACAGCATTGTATTTTTTCAAAAATTCCTTCAATAGTTGGTTTTATAGAAGTCCAGATTAATTCATTAATAGTTCCAACACCCTTATCATATTCGATTCTATATAATTTGATTGTAATAATAAGCGCTAAATATTACGAAGATTATACCTTTAAAATACCGAAATATGATCCAGATATTATTGAATAGCCGTGAAACATACGTTTTACGAATTTCAAAATTAAAAAAAAAGATTTAGAATTAGTCTATGACACTGAAATGCTAATTGAGGCGAAAAAAGTCGTAAACATTATTACAAATAAGATTAGACCTGAAATAATCAAATAAATTCGCCTTGCTCTTTCGTCAATGTTTTCAGAAACACCTAGACTTAAAAAACCAACAAGCATAAAAACCAATGCAATATTTACTCCAACTCTAGCTATATTCACGAAGATTACATCTTGAAAGGCCATCCAATCGCTTATTCTATAAATCTCTTGTTGCCTGTGAACGAAATCACTATAACCATATTCTCCATTCCAATATGCCATATTATTATCTTGAAGAGCTAAGGCTTGCCATGCAGAGGCGTTTTGAGCAATAGACCTACTAATCATCATTATTAAACCAAATAAGATTGCAGCAATTAGACCGTAAATAATAAATTTAATTGCTTTTTTTTTGTCTAATAGAGGAATGTTATCAATTAACCGACCTTTTTTCTTTCTTTCTTCACCCATTAGTCAATACCCCTCCGTAATTTATTTAGATAACTATAAGAAAACAATATGGCGGCAACAGCAAGAAGTATTATGCCAATACTTAGAAAGAGTGTGTTTAGAAATGCACCCGGCCCATCCATTTTAACGTTTAGATCGAATCTGACATCTGTTGATGACCCACTATTCGTACCATATACTACAATGATATAATTTCCTGGGATTGATGTCAAATAATTATAGATAGTATTTACACTCCCTGCAAATTCAATATACCAAAATCCATCATAATTTATTGTAAGGGAAGTAGCATCATTTACTGAATTTTGGGGAGCAAGCCCCCAAGTGAATTGTGAATAAATAAAACTTAACCCTGATACAGGAGGCGAATGATCTAATGCATATTCGTGATCGTATGTACCCTTTCCTAAAATAATTAAAGTTACTGAGATATTAGGATAATAAGCTGAAAATTCAATTACAATTTTTTGATTCTCTGTAATGGTCACTTCTTGAGCATATGCATCTCGAATCGAAGTTGCACTACTATCTTGTATTACAACTGGATTTTCTGGACCTCGAGAAACTATTGTAATTTTATTCAATGTAATCCCCAAAATAGGACCTATAATAATTAAGATAATTCCAATAATAGCTATTATCTTCAATGCTTTCTTCATTTCCAACATAGTTCACCAAATATGTGATTTTTTTTATTAGATTTTTACAATATATCTCTATGATCATCTATAAAAATATGCTGTAAAAATTGATTAATCACGCAATACTAAATTGTAGCGCTATATTTTTTATTTGGATAAATACCTAGTTTTAATAAAAAAGGTAAAAAAATTTAAGAAAGCCAATAAATCATTAATTATATAGTATCAGTATTAGGTTAGTTCTTATGGATGAATATAAATGCGAAGTTTTAATAATTGGAGCAGGTCCCGCTGGATTAACTGCGGGTGTTTATTGTGGTCGAGCGAATAGAGATACGATTATTTTAGATGGAAAAGAACCTTCTGCATTAATAAAAGCAAAAGAAATTCAAAATTGGATTGGTGAAAAAGATACTTCGGGGATTGAATTGTTGAAAAAGTTTAAGGAACACGCAGAAAATTTCGAGAAAGTGAGAATTATTGAAGGAGATGTTATTTCATTAATGATAGGAATGGGTGCTAATATGATTTCCACTCGTACAGCCAACATTACTTCTGACGTGGTCATTATAGCTACGGGAACAGGAAAAAGGAAGGAAATAATTAAGGGAGAAAGTTCTTTAATAGGTTTTGGTATTTCATATTGTGCTTTATGCGATGGTCCCTTATATAAAGAAAAGGAAGTATATATTTATGGAAATGATGCAGAAATGTTGGAAGACGCATTAGCTCTCAAGCAGATGGGATGTAAAGTTCATATTATAACTAAATTAGGTGCAAATGAACTACCAGAAAAAATAGAGGAAGTAAAGCAAAATAATATAGAAATACTATATAATACAGAGATTATTGAAGCTATAGCCGATTCGGAAGGCATAATTCAGAAAATGACTTTTAAATCTAGCAATAAGGAGGGAACAAGTGAACAAGATGTCAAAGAAGTTGAATTAGACTGTTTATTTATATTATCTCATGTTCCTTCTAATTCAATTTTTAAAAAAGCAGGAATTGAATTGGATGAGAATGGGAATGTAAAAGTTGATGATAGCCAACAAACTAATGTAAAGGGTGTGTATGCTGCCGGAGATGTTACTGGTGGTCTATTTCAAGTTGTTTTCGCTACAGCAGAAGGAGCACGTGCAGCAATTAATGCTAGTAAATATTTACGCCATTTAAAAAAAGATTAAAAATCTAAATTGAATTCTTTTTTAATACCATCTTTTGGAAATGTCACATAGATATTACTTGGTATTATGTAATATCCGGATCATATTGAAATTATTATGGTAACATACAAAATTTCCGATTTCCTTAATGATTTTCTAATTTCAAAAGAGGTTGAAGAAGGATGTACTCAATCAACTATCAAAGCATATCAGTATGATATTGAAAAATTTATTGAACTAATGGGAGATATTGAAATAGATTCACCTGTTATGCCACAGAGAGTAAGATTATTTTTAAAAAAATTAAAGGATATGGGATATACTAAAAAGGGAATTGGGAGAAAGATTGCCTGTTTAAGATCTTTCTTTAAATTTTTATCATTAAATGAGTACTTAGAGAAGAATCCGATGACAAAAATACACTCTCCAAAAATAAAGCTTGAGGAAAGTCTTCCAAAGTTTCTTAAAGTATCCGATATTGAGGAAATATTTAATAAGTTAAAAGATAAAAGGCTTTTTAGTTCTAAGAAAAGTCAAAGATATTACTTAATTGTAAGGTTATTATATTCAACAATGGCAAGAGTAAGTGAATTATGTAATATTCAAATAAAGGATATCGATTTTGAAAAAGGTTATTTAAAATTAAGTGGTAAAGGAAACAAAGAACGTATAGTTCCAGTAGATAAAAAAACATTAGAATTGTTCAAAGAAAATCTTAGAAATCGCATTTCATACAAATCCGAGGATTTTCTATTGGTAAATACATGGGGAAAAAAGTTAAGTCCTCGCGTTGTACAATCTGACATTAAAATTATAAAAGAAAAATGTGGATTTCCGGATTCAAAAGCAGTTACCCCACATGTGTTTAGACATACAGGAGCGACCCATCTTAGACGCTCAGGAATGGATATTAGTGAGTTACAAGATATTCTGGGTCATAGTTCTCCTAATACAACCCGTATATACGCTAAGAACGATATTACTAAATTAAAACAGTCTTATTCGATGATGCATCCTCTTAACAACTCAAAAAAATTTTAAACTTGTGTGGAAAGTAAAAAAATTTAAAATAAGCTTATTTTATTAATCTAATATTTTTTGATACAAACTTTAAACTTAGATCATACTATATTTAAATATATAGCATATTTACTATGGGTTGATATGACGCGATGTCTGACGAGAACGAATTTAGAAAACAATTCATGAAGAAATCTGTCTTCAGACAATTTAATTCTCTTGATTTAAGTTTTGTCCCAGACAAACTATATTGTCGAGATAAAGAAATTAAGGAGCTTATTTTTGCGTTCCGAAGAATTTTAGATGAGGAAGAGCAACCTTCTATTAATTGTTTAATTTTAGGAAAAGCGGGAGTAGGCAAGACAGCGACTTCTAGATATTTTGGTAGAAATTTTAGAAATATAGCAATTGAAAGAGATGTTTCCTTTTTTGTAGAATACTACAACTGTATTAATTTTAGATCCAAAAGTAAAATAATTAGAGATCTTTTGGCTAAATATACCCATGGAAGTGGTAGGGGGTTCAGCGATGATGAAGCCTTGAAGTTAATCTTAACAAAGTTAGTAAGAGAATCTGGATATATGCTCCTCATAATCGATGAGATTCATTTATTGCAATCTGATGAAATATTAGCATTTTTAGATATAGCAGAGACTTTTGGACATCAGAATGCTAAGTTATCACTTGTTTTAGTTTCACGAAGTAATGCATGGATGAAAGTCGAAACTGAAAGAATATTAAGTCGAATTAATCACACTATTAAACTCAAACCCTATAACCTAGAGCAATCTAAACAGATATTGCAATATAGAAGTGATTTAGCCTTTAAAGAAAATGTAGTAAATGATGAAATCTTAAATATGGTAAGTCAAATTGTTACCCAACATAAGAATATGCGACATGGAATAGAAATTTTGCGAATGAGCGGGTTACACGTTGATAAAGAGGGTTTGGAAAAAATATTACCAGATGCCATTAGAGCAGCTTCAAATCAGGTTTATCCTACTTTTCGAGGAGAGATTGTAGATCGCCTTAGTGATCAAGAATTATTAGCATTATACGGTATTACACGAGCTTTAATGAATACAGATGAGCCTTTTACGATTGTGGAAGAAGCATATGAAGAATATCAAGCAATATGTGAAGCATATTCAATTGAACCTCATGTTAAAATGAGTTTCAGAAAATATGTCAGAGAACTGAATAATTTAAATGTAGTTGCCTCAAAAACAGTAAGAATTGAAGAAAAAGATCGCGGGAGACACTTAGAAATTACCTTGTTAGATATCCCGGCTCCAAAGTTGGAAGAATTCTTAATGGAGATTTTTGAAAGAAAATTTAGTTAACTTTATTCGCATTTCACCTATTGAATTTTAAAATAAAGCTCTCTCATTGTGTAATCTATAAAAATAATAATTAATTTTAAAGAATTAATTTATATCATAATCAATTTGATTAAATTTGCCTAATCAGGTAATTCTTTTAACTGGAGCTTCAGGAAGCGTAGGGATAAAAATTTTTGATGCTTTATATCGTAAAAGTCATAAATATAAAATTAAGTTACTATTAAGAGATTCTAAAAAGAACAGAAAATTGTTTAAGAAATATAAAGATGATATAGAGATAGTTTGGGGAGATCTATTTGATCTAATTTCTCTGGAACGAGCTGTAAAGGATGTAGACATAATTATTCATATAGCTGGAGTAATTCCCATTTCAAAATATAATAATCCTGATAATGTATATGCAGTGAATGTAGAAGGTACAAAGAATTTATTATTGGCCATAAAAACATCTAAATCTACCCCTAAAATAATTTATACATCTTCGATTGCTGTTTATGGAGATCGTGTGCAAAATCCTTGGATTAGTATTAACGATCCAACTACCACAAGTCCAGGTGACTATTATGGAGAATCGAAACTAAAAGCTGAAAATATTATTCGAAGTTCTGGTTTGATGTACTGTATTTTTAGATTATCATTTTGTGCATCAACAAGCATTCTAAAATTTCATCCAGCTATGTTTAGGATACCATTAGAAACAAAAATAGAAATTGTGGGAACAGAGGATGTTGGGCGAGCCATAGTAAACGCCTTGGAATTAGAAGAGATTTGGGGAAGTATTTATATCATTGGCGGTGGAGTTGATTGTAGAATCGAATATAGTGAATTTCTGGCAAATATGTTCAAAATAATGGGATTAGGTAGAGATTTTCTACCGAAAGAAGCTTTTTCTACAGTAGGATACAACTGTGGATATTGTACACCTAGTGGTTTAGAAAATAAGCTTAATTTTCAAAATTATACATTACAAGATTTTTATGCTGAAGCAAAAAGATGGATTGGATTTAAAAGATATCTAGCTCCTCTTATAAAATGGTTTTTGAGGAAATACTTAATTAGAAGATCAGCATATTATAAAGAATACAAAAAGAGGAAGAAATAATTTAAGAGCCGTTTCAATAAATATAGGGGATTAATGCTTTTCTATTCTTAGGATAATCTGGAAAAGTTTTAAGATACCATTTATGATGAGACCGCGCTCGTGGACCAAGATTAAAAAAAGTCCATAGGGCAAATATAAGTCCAGGTAAGCTCCATGTCATAACTGCCCATCCTACCCATTCTGTTATTTCTCCAAGATAGCTGGGACAGCTTACATATTTAAATGCACCCCCATAGGGAATTTTATATTCAGTTTCACCAGGTTCTCTTAAATTACGTATAATATGATCAGAATGAAGATTTATAACAATTCCAATAATAAAAATGATTATTCCAGTTATAAAAAACGGAGTAATTATCCAATTTGAAGGATAAGGAGGGGAAAATGTATATAACCACCGTGCCTGTAAATAAGTGTTAATTCCATTGAACATTAGACCAAAACTAATAATAGTTATCGGCATTGGTTGCTTAGCTTTTATTAAAAGTGGAAAAATGAAGGTTCTCTGGCCATAGTGCACCATCCAAATAAATAGAAATAAAATAGAAACGATATCTGTTTTCCTATCTCCAATCAGATAAAAAATTAAGTAGATTATAACAGTTGGAACCTCCATAACAAACCACCCTAGTTTATTATTAATATTTGGTCCCCATTTATCTCTTATATGTTGTCCATAGGGTGCTGTCACAAAAAATAAAAGAAAAAACATTGCAATACCTACAATCGTAAAGAATATCATAATAAAATTAAAAATAATAAGTTCATCCATCAAAATCTTACTCTCAAATTTTCTTATAAGTAAAAATATAGGTTTACTATATATAAAAAGATATACATTTCATTATAAGGAGAAAATCAACTGTCCAATAATTAATGATTATAATCTTTTTCTAATCTAATCAATAATTCTCCTTTTCTTTTTTAGATTGGGCATACCAATCAAGCCATTCCTTACGTCGACTTTTGGCTCTATCAACCGCATCAGCTTCTGTTCCTCTTTCATTTCTAACTTTTTGCCAGTATGTTTCGAGTTCTCCTCGAGTAAGAGACAAACCACAGGACTGACAAACTAAATGCTTAATGTCGGGTTGATATTTCATTTTTCCGGCGCACTCTGGACAATTATTTGCCATAATTTTTTTTTATTTTTTATATATAATAAAATTGTTCGCCGTTAAAATAATTATTCTAGATAAGAGCCAAATTTATTTTCAATTCTAGATTTTCGAAATTAAAATTTATTTTAAAATTGTTAGTGAGAGACTTTGAAATCAGATGTATACTATTTAACTTCTAGATCAAAATCATATAAAGAGTCAATGAGTAAAGTAAAAGGGCCACTTGCATTAGAACAGCTAGGAATTAAGAGTAAGGTTGGAAAAGATAATAATGTAGTTATTAAAACTCATTTTGGGGCGTTAGAAAATACAAGATACCTCAGACCTTCTTATATTAGATTTTTAAGTGACTATCTTAAACAAGTTGGTGCAAAAACCACAATAGCAGAATCTTGTGGGTGGGGTTTGCCTGAAAGTATTTCAGGAGTTCATTCAGAATATACTGGTCGAGCAAATGAAAAAGAGTACTTAAAAGTTGCATTAATCCACGGATTTACTCCAGAAACTATGGGAGCGCCAATAATTATGTTGGATGGTCCAATAGGTACTGATTATAAAGTTCAAAAAATAAATGGGAATAGATTTAATGAAATTCTAGTTGCTGGACGTCTAAGTGAATTTGATTACATGATATTGGCTTCACACTTTAAAGGCCATTCAAATGCAGGATTTGGAGGGGCTATTAAAAACTTGGGCATTGGATGCGTAAGTAAAGGAGGTAAAGTCCAAGCTCATAATGGAAAAAAATTTGAATATGATTTTAGTAAATGTGTTGAGGATTGTAATAAATGTGTTGATATATGCCCAACTGGTGCATTAATTAAAGGTTCTAACAAAATCTTAAAGAAAGATTGGGATAAATGCCGCTATTGTTATATGTGTCATTCTATTTGTAATCTTACTAAGAATAAAGTGGTAGATATTGGAGCATCTTCACAGGAAGAATTTATAATTCAACTAGTTGATAATGCTAAAGGTGTTGTTGACTATTTTGGTAACGACAAGATTTTTTATGTAAATTATGCGATTGATATATCTTGGCAATGTGATTGTGGATCTAGTGATATTCCTTTTGTCTCAGATATAGGAATTTTGTCCTCTTTAGATCCAGTAGCTTTAGATCAAGCATGTATAGATCTTGTGCATGATTCTAACTTTATTCAAAACTCAGTGCTAGGTGACATTAAGAAATTAGAGAATAATGGAAATGAATGGTTTTCTTATATACCAAGATTTGATCCGCAATCTGGTAAATTAGATTTGAATTTCAATGGAAAAAAATCAAAACATTGGGAGATTCAATTAAAAGCTGCTGAAGAAGTAGGTTTAGGCACACGGGATTATAATTTAGTTAAAGTAGAACTTGAAAATAATACTTAATTTTTCAATTTTATTTTTAAATAAAATTAAGCCATTTAAATCGTTAAGAGAAGTAGAAAAAAAAGATGAGCAATACTTTTAAGAAGATATTTCTAATCCTTTAAATGCAATATAAGGAAAAAGCCCATTTTCTACAAACTCTCGTTCTTTTGAAATGTATAAGATATTCTTTATCATTTGCAAAATATTTCCACTAGCATTACCAAATTTGATTGGATTTTTGAATTCTCCATCTCTAATGTAATAACCTGTTCTAATCTCCGCTCCAAAAAATCCTGAAAGAGATTCTGGATTTAACCATGAAAATTTCTCAATTAAATAACCCTCATTTATGTTTGAAATCATATCATCATAAGTTATATCTCCAGGTAATATCACAAAATTGCTAATTCCATTAGAAACTGAACCTCCAAAACCCATCACGCTATTTCCGGTTGAGGATGTGTTATCCAAAATCGCATATTTTTCATCGTATAATCGATTTTTAAAAACGCCATGATTTATGATTTCTGTGTCTTGATGAGGATTACCTTCTCGATCCCATGGACTTGAATTTAATCCGCCTTGTAAAATTCCATTATCACTTAATGAAAAATTATCAGATGCTACTTGAGATCCTATTTCAAAAGCAGAGGTTTTTTCATGATGCGTTTTAGCTAATGAATGTAGGCCCAACACTGGATGTATTGCTTCTTTCAGTACATGAGGTGGAAAGATTACTATTGCATCAGGATTTGGCTTTGGTAATTCAGCTGAAAGACTTTCTTTCGCGTGTTTTGCCCATTTTTCTACCCTATTTTCAAAATCTAGATGATTTCGTTCTTTATAATAATCTACAGTCCAATATTCAGCCAATTTTCCATTTTTTTCAGCTTTCAATGACAATTCAATAAAGAAAAACGTTTTTGATGTTTTAAGATCAAGTCCTATACTATTTCGTAAAAATGAATTATGATAATGAATTCTGAACCTTCCGAAAGTGGGAACTATCTCATTATGATCACTTACTACTTTAGTTAATTCTTCGCATAAGTCTCTTTTTATTCCAACTGGATCATTTAAAATACTTTTATCTACTGTTATAAGTTTTGGAAATGGTTTTTTTTCTGGAAAAGAATATTTCGAACTTCTATTAGTTTTGGATAAACTTAGACAAGTTTCGATATTATCATCAATGTCTATGTGTTTTAAGGAATTTCCTTTTGTTATACCCACACCCGTCTTGTTTTCATTTTGGTCTAAAATTCTAATATAATATTCTGTACTAGAAATTTCCCTCTCATTATCAACTCTATTTTTAAGTAAAATCGATTCAAAGACATTTTTTTCAACTAAAAAAATTTCATAATCTTGAACTTTTTTTAATTTCAATCTTCTTTCAATAAGATCTAATGCATTTTTTGACATTTTTTCGTTCACCCTTGACTTATGATTGCGTTCTTGATTCTAATATAACTTCCACCAGAACCTACAGGTACATAATCTTCACTACCTTTACCACAAGTGCCTCCATCTAATTTAATATTATCTTTTGAAATAGCATCAATATTCTGTAAAAGTTCTAAGACAGATCCACTTAATGCGATTTTCCTTAATAATTTTGTTCTTTCTCCATTTTCTATTAAATATCCTTTTTTAGAAGTGCTTTGCATACCACCACCTATAGGATCTTCCATTCCAAAGTAGCCATGTATCAGTATTACACCTTTACTTATTTCAGATATCATCTCTTCTAAAGAATAATCTCCAGCCTCAAAGTATGTGTTTGACATACGCACATTTATCGGATGGGCAAAACTTTCTCTTCGTCCATTTCCCTGAGGTATAGCATTAAATTCAGAAGCAGTTCTTCTGTCATATATAAAATTTTTTAAAATTCCATCTTCTACTAACACATTTTTACCAGCTCGAATACCTTCATCATCAAAAAAATAGGATCCTATTGGCCCGTTTAGTGAAGGAGTATCGTATATTTTACATATAGTTGAAGCAACCTTTTTATTCAAATATTTCTTTAGATAACTTCTCTCCCTTAAAACTTGATCAGCCTCAAGACCATGTCCAAAACTTTCATGGGCTGTAATTCCTGTCATACCAGGATCTAGGATTACAGGAAATCTCCCACTAGGCGGTGTTTTTGCAGTTAACATATCTATTGAATTTTGGGCGATTTCGTCTAATTTTTCATTATTGATTTCATTAAAAATTTCATAACCGGTTTCTTGGCTTTTAACATAATAATCGAAATCAATAACACTCCCTTCTTTTGCTATTGGGAAAATAAAAAGTCTAAGTCTTGGAATTACTTGTCTTAAGAGACATCCCTCATTATTAGAAAAGATTCTTTCTAATAGAAATTCAAGGTATCTAATTTCTACTTTTACAATTCTTTCATCAAAATTTTTTACATAGTCATAAATCTCTCTAACTCTTTTTATTTTATCTTGTATCGGAATCGTAGAAGGATCGATTTTAGGGATTATTTCTTTATTTAATCTCCAGCTTTCAAATTGAGCAATCTTTTCTCCCATATTTGCGACTCTTGGTATTCTCTTTTGAATTATATTAATATCTGAAAGATTATCGAAGCTTATCTCTTTCCAAGATCCTAAAAAAGTTCGAGCAACAATACCAGAAGTTTTTTTGTTAACAGAAATATCTTCAGTAGAAGGTGTTTTAAATATTTGCGTGGATGACATAGAGTCATATAAGAGATCAAAATATTGATTTTTACGATTAAATCCATTTGAGATTTCTTCAAAAAGAGAGAAAATTTCATCATAAGAGTTCTCAATCATAATAACATCTATTGTCTTTTAATAAAAAAGAGTAATAAAATATAATTAAAGAAATTTTAGATTTATTTTGTGAAATGTTTTTAATTTTAGTATAATAAATAAATCTGGACGTACAATTTAATGATGTTCTTCTTCTAAATGGGAAATTCTTTTTTCTAAAATAGTTATAGTTTCTATCAAATTATTAATTGTCAAATTTAATTCCCTGATTTTACCTTCTAAAATTCCTATTTGATTTAAAACATATGAAAAGACATTAGATTCTTTTACGGGTTTAGTGAGCCAATTTAAAATGTTTTGTATAAAGATGTAATTATCTAAAGCATTAATTCCGATATTATTATCGTTTGTAAAAATGTCAATATCACCTAAGGCAACGACCTTTCCTTGCCCAGATTCTGTATAAGAAGCTAAAATTTGTTGTTCTTCCTTATCCTTAACCCATTCTTCTTTTGAATTTTTAAATACTTCCGTCCATATGTGCTGATCACGTGATTCTAATAATGGGATGGCATTTTTATTTAATAATAAAGAACAAGATCCTCCAATTACTATTTCTCGTAAATTATTAGTAATCTCATCACTCCTAAAATTAGTTACGTTTATTATACTTGAATCTTTTTGGTCAGTAATACTTAATTGTTTAACCAGATTTTTTTGGAAAAAAATCCCATAATTTGAACCAGAAATATCATTTAAATTTGTTTTCTGAAGATAGTCTGCTCCATATTCACTAATTAATAATAACGAGCCACCACTTCTGACAAAATCACTAATATCCTTTATTTCTATATTTGAGAAATAGTCATCAATAGGATTTCCAATGACTAAAATATCTATATTTTCTAAAGCTTTTATTGTTAAACTTTTTGTATCGTTCTTTTTAATTTTTAAATTAAACTGTTTAAGCAAATTTAAGAAATTAGAAAAATCCTTATCTTCAATATTTAACATTTCATTGTGAAATAAATCAAAAAGAATTGTTCTTTCCAACATTTTTCTATAAACTTCAAGAAAATTATTATTTAAAAATTATTGTATTGATAATGAAGAGACTAAAAACTTTTTAAATCTTAAAGAATAATCAATTTTGGACTAGATTTTTGATATTAAATCAAATTTAAACTAAATTAGATTTGAATTATGGACAATAAAGTAAACACAATTGCTGTTATTGGGCTAAGTTGGGGAGATTAATGATGCAGGATGCTCTTAACCCTATATGAAGGAAAAGGTAAGTTTGTTGACTTCTTAGCTCAAAGATCAGATATAGTCGTAAGATACAATGGTGGTAACAATGCAGGACATACAATTGTTGCTGATGGAATTAAATATAAATTCAAATTGATGCCCTCTGGTGCTCCATTAGAAAAAGAGAATGTAATTGCAAATGGAGTTGTTGTTGACCCAAAGGTTCTTTTGGAGGAAATTGATAACTTAAAAAATTTAAATAAAAAAATAAATTTAAAGTTAAGTTCAACTGCACATGTAATCTTTCCTTTTCATCGTATCCTAGATGGTTTAGAGGAAGAAAGTAAAGGAGAATATAGCGCTGGTACTACCAAAAGAGGAATTGGTCCCGCTTACGCCGATAAAGCTGCTAGATGGGGTATAAGAATATTTGATTTAATCAATCCCGATATATTAAAATCTAAATTAGAAAAACTTTTCAAAATAAAAAAAGCCTTGATTAACGTTTACGACCCAAACTGGGACATGGACATAGGAATAATCTATAAAGAATACAAGGATTACGGTGAACGACTAAAACCTTATGTAATTGATACAGCTTACTATCTTAATAAGGAAATTAATGCAGGAAAGAAAGTTCTTTTTGAAGGAGCTCAGGGAAATTTATTAGGGTTAGATCATGGGATGTATCCATATGGGACATCATCGAATGCTAATGCTCTCGGAATTAGTGCAGGCTCTGGGATTCCACCAAAGAAATTGGGTAAAATCTATGGAATTATTAAAGCATATACTTCAAGAGTGGGGGAAGGAATAATTCCAACAGAACTTTTTGGTGATATTGCGGAAATTATTCGAAAACAAGGGCATGAATATGGAACTGTTACTGGACGCCCTAGAAGAGTAGGCTGGATTGATCTTTTTAATATTAAATATGGAATAATGCTCAATGGGATAGATAAAGTAATAATTACTCTTCTTGATGTTCTTGAAGGAATTAATCCAATTAAGATGTGTACTGGATATAAGTTGAATGAAAAGATTTTAGAAAGTTGGCCAATTCATCATGAAATAATTGAAAAATCTGCCCCCATATATAAAGAATTTGAGGGTTGGGATAAAAGATCGAGAGAGGAATGGTCAGAAATCGCAAGGAAAGGATACAATTCATTACCAGCTACTATGAAAGCATATCTTCAATCGATTAAAGAAGAATTACAAACGAACATTTCAATGATTTCAATTGGTCCTGAAAGAAAAGATACCATTGTTTTAGATTCGGAAGTATTTTAATTTTTATAACTATTTTTTAATATTTTTTCTAATTCAATTTCATCTCGGATTTCTATATTATATGAACCCAGAAATGGGATCTCAGGTTTTAGCTTTCTTGAATTAGCAATAGCATCAACATATACCTCTTTAATATTATATCCTCTTTTCTGAAAAAATCGGAGAGCATCAGTATTATCGTTTGTAGTGATTAACCATATTCTTCTGCATGTATTAGATTTGGCAATGTATTCTATAGACTTTAATAGGTTTGTTCCAATTCCAATATTATCTATTAAACTATTTAATGAAACGATCTCACATTCTTTATTCAAAATGTTATATATTAAGAGGCCTACTCTTCTTTTCTTATATATTGCTACAAGACCAGGGAGATCTTCAGTGCAATGAACATGTCCTTTCGTAACAATATTAATAGATGCCCATTCTTCCTTCATTAGTTTTCTTAACCACGATTTATCTTCATTACGCAACTCTCGAATTTGATATCTCTTTTTTTTGTTTGAAATAGACGAATTCAGCTTTACTTTTCACCTCTAATCATTAAAAAATTTTATTTGAGACAAATCAAACCAAAACGATAAGAATAGTTCAGTGGTGGCCATTCTAAAATTATATTAACATTTTTAACTGTTTTATCAACATCTATCCCTACTGCTTCCATTGAATATCTTATCTCATTTGGATAACGGCAAGCTTTCTTTAAAATATATGTACATTTTTTACCTTCTTTAGAACAAATTCGGCAATATCCATCCCATAAAATTAGTTTATCTACATAAATTTCATTATAATCATTTAAAAAGTCGTAGATCTCTTTTTCCATGTAGTCTCGGTCGACTTCATTGGAATAGAATGAACTTCTTTTATAGAATTCTGTTAAATTAAACTTCAAGTATATTAAAAAGAATGTCTTAAATTTAGAAATTGTTTTTTCCAAATAGGGAGCTTGTGGAGGACAAGCCCACGAGCTATTGTAATTTGGACATTTATATTTTGGATTATTACAATAATTTTGTACATTTGGATCAAAACAGATATCTTTTAACTTAAGCTTAAGAAAGGGCAATATATCACTCATAAAATTTATAAAATCACTAATTGAAATAACCAGCGGTTCTAAAAAAGTATTTCTCTTGATATTATCCGAAAGATATAAGGCTTTTAAACAATAAAACATATTTAGAATAATATATTAACTTCTGAATCTATTTAAGAGAATCTTATTAGTTTTATGGGTCTAAAATGAAATTTTTAAAAGAAAAGAAAAATGAATTAACTGAAATTAATAAGGAGTTTCTAGAAGAAACTTCAAATGCTGCTGAAATTATGCATAATTTAGTTAGAAAACTTTTGGATAATAAACTAAAACCAGAAGATCTTGAAGATGTAATCCTGTCAGAGCAAAAGTCTGATCGTATTAAAGAAAAATATGTCCAAGTACTATATAACGAAAAAAGAGCTTTACCTTTCCTTGTGGAAGATAGATACAACATCCTAATGATGATTGATCAAATTAATGACAAAACAGAATTTTTTGCTCGCTTTCTTCAAGTTTTTCCTTTTGAAATTTATGAGGATATTAAGGAACTCTTAAAGAGTTTATCTAATTTTTGTTATAAAACAGTTAAAGAATTACTAAAATGCGCAACTCTAATTGAAACTGATTTTGGCGAAGCTTATCGAATTACTTTTAGTGTAGAATCAATTCGAAGGGATGCTCGGAGAGCTAAATTTGAACTGCTTGATATCCTTTATAAAAAAAAAGATGAACCGATGAAAATTTACTTAACTTCTAAGCTTGTTACTTATCAATATGAGATTGCGTCTTGGGCTGAAGAAATTTCAGATTATCTAAGAGGATTAATCATTAAGTATCCCACTAAATAATCAATAAATGGAGTGAAAAATGGAGTTAATCTCTATAATTATCATCTTTTTGATCATTTCAATGATTATAAGTTTTGGAATTGGTGCTAACGACGAAACTATGGCCACTTTATATGGCTCAAAGACATTAAGAATGAAAGAATTATTAATCCTTGCGACTATTTTGGCAATTTTGGGGGCATTTATCTTTGGGAGAGCAGTTAGTGAAACTGTTGGAAAAGATTTGTTTTCATTTGAAATATCTAATTCAATTGTTTTAACAGTTTTAGTCTCAACAGCTATGTGGCTTATCATATCTTCTGCGTTTGGATTGCCCATCTCAACCACACATGCAACTATAGGTAGTATAATTGGAATTGGTCTTTTACATAGCGGGCTTTTTGGAGTAAATTGGTTTACTATTTTCGAGATGGGTATTTGGTGGTTACTATCTCCACTTATAGGCTATGTAGTAACATATGTATCATATAAAGCGATAAATAAGTTTATCATCAAACGTCTTTCTGGTTTTAAGAGCTTTGAAAGAACAGAAAAATATTTTTCCTATATTTTATTAGCAGTGATATGTTGGACCGCTTTTTCACGAGCTGGAAATGATTGTTCAAACGCAGTAGGTATCGTAGTGGGAGCTCAAGCAAATATTGATCTATCTCTCCTTTTAATTATTACAGGATTAAGTTTAGCTAGTGGAATAGTAATTTTAGGGAGAAATGTGATTCGAAATGTTGGTACCATTACGGAACTTCGTCCAAGTACTGCATTTGCAAGCGAGATTCCAATGGCAGTTATATTATTCTTTGGAACTTTATTTGGGATCCCATTATCTGGCTCTCATATGCTGGTCGCATCATTAATAGGAGTAGCAAAAGCTAGAAGAGCACCCACCAGTAAAAATGTCCGGAAAATAATATTAATTTGGATACTAACCTTTCCAATTGCCGCAATAATTTCTATTGCAATTTTCTTTCCAATTAGTGCATTAAACTTTTAAATTCGTTTTCCAATAAAGATTTAGATTTTAATCTACTTTTTCAAATCGAGCTTGGAAAAAAATAAGTATTTTGACTCATATATCATTTTTAAACCTCTAATTTCATCTTTTTGTTGAAAAAGGCGAATTATAGATTCTTTTATAATCTACGATAAAATTGTTTATTCCTTTAATCTTTCAATCATTTCTAAATAATGGAGAATTTAGGGAAGATGAAAAATTAAGGTCTTTATTTCCATTTTGTTAGGATTTCTTCACGTTGAAATAAACCTCGACTGATAAAAAACAAGCAAATGTCAATTACGGCAAGGATTCCAGCAATTATAAGCAATGTAATAGTTTCAAGATCAATGACATGAAGTTCGAGAAGAAGATATAGTAAAACGAATGGAATCAGCATAAGTCCAGCTAATTGTTGGGCTGAGCGGACATCATTCATGCGAGAAGAAATTATTATACTAAATTCTATACTCATAACGCATGCTAGCGGAGTGGCTAAAAGAATTATAATCACAAAGTTCCAGTTTGGGAAATATATACGTCCAATAAAAATGTCCATCAAAACCGTGAATACAACAGCACTGATAAATATCATGCATATTACGGGCAAAAATGCGGCTAAACTCTTCCCAAGTAAGATTTCATCATCAGTAGTTGGAGTTGCTAATAAGGGTTCAAGAGTTTTTTCAGTTTTTTCCCCTACGAAACTGTAAGACGCAATGACAGTTGGAATTATCGCAGCAAGAACCAGAAAAAAGAACGAAAACGCGTTAATTACCGGAAGTAAGGAATTTATTGGGACATGTCTGTTGTTTGAAGCATACCAGACTATTAAGGGTAACACAATTGAAAGAGCTAACGGTAAAACCGATGCGGAATACAGGATCACTTTCTTTTTAAAAAAGAGCCCAAGATCTTTTGTAGTTATGATCCAAACATTTTTACGATTCACTTTACTCTTCCCTCCGTACCTTTTTTAAATAAATATCTTCTAAGCTTGGAAGGAGTTCTGAAATAGATTGAACTAGTCCTCCAGCATCTTGGATTGCTTGTATGATGGAAGGATTATCTTTGCGAGGATCATTAACATCAATAGTCATTTTATTGTTATCTACCGAAATTTGTTCAAATCCAAAAGATTTTATGCTTTTGAGGATGTTATCTGTAACAGCATCCACCTCAACAACAGATTTCTTTCCCAACAAGGACTCCCGTAATTTTTCGGGGGATCCAATGTCTAATAATTGAGTTTTCAAAATTCCCACACGGTCACAGATCCGTTCCGCCTCATCGAGCATGTGCGTATTCAAGAAAATGGTCCGCTTTTCTTTTTTTAGTTCTAGGATGTAATCCCTAACCATTTTAGTGGCTTCTGGATCCAGACTTGCTGTTGGCTCATCTAAAAATAAGATTTTTGGATCATGAACTAGAACTCGAGCTAATGCCAATTTTTGTTTCATTCCTTTAGAAAATGTTCCAGCAGCAACATCTTTTTTATCCCAGAGTTCAAACATTTTGAGATAATATTCAATCCGTTCTTTTCGTTGAGTTTCAGTAACGTGGTAAAGTTTTGCATAGAAATCCAAATTTTTATACGCAGACAAGCTTTCATAAAGCCCCACATTTTCCGGTAATAGTCCGATTATTTTACGAATTTCAATCTTATTTTTTTTATCATCAATCGATAAATTATTCAACATTGCTTTCCCGCTTGTTTTAGATATCAGGCAACAAAGCACCCGAATAGTAGTGGTTTTCCCCGCACCATTAGGCCCGAGCAAACCAAATACTTCTCCTTCTTCAATTTGCAATGATAAGTTATCAACAGCTGTCAGATTTCCATATTTCTTGGTCAAATTTTCAATTTTAATCATTATTTTATCACTTTATCATTTTAAACTTTTTTCCTTCAATGTGTACTCGTATCATTTGGTTTCGTCTTAAATCTCCAAATTAAACCGATCACTAATACAATTATTCCCAGGATTATTAGTACATAAGAAATGAACAAATCAGGGCGTATAATGAGCAATATAACGCCAATAATTGCAACAATACATCCCGCTACTATAAACCTTGCTTTTAAATTCCAGAACAATGCCATATTTTGTACATCTTTTGCTATTTTTAAACCATACAGTCAGTTTATTAAGCTCTGGAGTTGTGCTATGAATATAAATCTTTTATCTTCAAATTGTAAATTAGTAGTTTATTACATAACATTTCAATATGAATTAAAGCAATTTTTCTTATTATTATGCATCTTCTAAATTTTACATTATAAGTTTAATATTATAATTTTTTCAAGGTTTTTTTCAATAATTTATAAAATTATATTGGTCATAATGTAAGAAAGAATCTTTCAGTTCGTGCTGTTATCAATTGATTTTACCTTAGGCTTCCAAATAATTCCGATCACACAAACGATTATTGCGACAGTAAGATATGCTATATACAGTATTGCAAAACCTCTTGAAATAAGTAAAATAACAGCTATAATTACATTTATAAGGCCTATTACTATGAGCCTTAATTTCCAGGCATTCATTTTTCCCCTTCCCTTTATAAATTTAATAGAAATTACTTGAAAATCATATAATTCGTTTATTAAGCTCTGGAGTTGTGTTATGATTATAACATTAATGCTTACAAAATATTAATTTGTAATATTTGAGAACAAATGAAAATACGATTCTTTATTTTTCTACTAATTACTTTCCTTTTAGTTTGTAGAGTAGATTTAATAACAGAATTCCATGAGACTAGCTTTATGATGAATTTTTGACTATTCAAATAAGGTAGAATTTGTCATTTAAGGTGATATAAGATGAAATTCATTATTGTTAATGTGCTAATATAGGGTTTGATATTTTACTTTTTTTAACTCGGAGAGAAAACAGCATTGGTATTGAAAATTTCAAGGTTTGAAATTCCCAATAGCCATCTTCTCTTTTTTTCATATCAGGATGTAATTTAAAAAAACTAAAGGGAAATTCGTGTAAAAAGTCTATGATGAGACCAGCATTAATTAAAGAATTTACAATGTCTCCCATTTTATGAAACCACTCATAACTAGTTGTATTCTCAAGTTCTATTTCTTCTCCAGCATAAGTTCCAGAATCATCCCAATAGACAGGTTTCCCTTCTGTAAAATAATTATAGCCTACTTGGAATGGCTGCTTTTTCTCATCTACTATAATCCCGAATGGATGATTATCAATAATATAAAAAGTACCTCCAGGTTTTAAGCAATATTCAATGATTTCTGCCCATTTAGGTAAATCAGGTAACCAACAGATGGCTCCATAGGATGTGAAAACGATATCATATTTTTGATTTATTACTTTTGGGATATCATAAACATTAGCATGAATAAATTTGGCTTTAATCCTTAATTCTTCACTCAATTGTTTTGCATATCTAATTGCTTTATCTGAAAAGTCAACTCCAGTCACTATAGCTCCTCTTCGTGCCCAGGATAGCGTATCCATACCAAAATGGCATTGCAAGTGTAATAGAGATTTTCCTTTAACTGGTCCTAACTCTTTAAGTTCTATTGGTAATAATGAGGTTTTTCCTTTCTTAAATCCATCTAAATCATAAAATTTCGATTTTGGATTAATTTCTGCTAATTCATTCCATCTTTTTAAATTAAATTCAAAATATTTTTCTAGATCCTTCATAAAAATCAAGGGATAATAGATTTGTTTAATTGTACTATAAAAAATTAGATCTCATATCTTTCAAGTTCAGATTCAGAATTGCATTTACCTTTAAGAATACAATTTTTTAAGCTGATGTTACTTATTTTTAAATTGCTATTCTTTAAAATGATACAATTTTCTAATTTAAAATTTTCACCAAGTTTAACATTTTCGAATATGATTGAATTCGAAATTTCAACATAATCTCCTATTTCGGTATTCGCCCCTATATAAACATTTGGTCCGATAAGAACATCTTCACCAATCTTAACGTTTTCCTCTAAATGTACAGGCTCTATAAAAGTAGGATAATCCCCAATATAGTTATCGATTTTAATTTGAATTTTTGACAAAAAAGTACTCAATAGCTTTTTAATATTATATTTTTTAATATCTTCTAAATCAGTACAAGCTTGTTCTATTTCTTTTAATTCTTCACTCATAATTATTCACTTACTTTATATTTAATTCCATCAATTTAAGGAGTTGATCAATATTTTCACCAGTTTTAACACTAGTAGTAATTACATCAATATTTGAATTTATCCTCTTTGCATCAGCAATCATCTTGTTAACATTTGTCCCTAATCTTTCCTTTAAATCAATCTTATTAATAACTGCAATATCTGACATCTTAAATAACATTGGATGCTTTTCAATAACCCATTCCCCTTCTGTAATAGACACAATAACAATCCTTTTATCTGTTCCTAAGAGAAATTCAGAGGGGCAAATCAAATTTCCTACATTTTCAATAAATATAATATCATAATTTTTTAAATCTATGTTTTTTAAAATCTGATGAATATGATATGCATTTAAGGTACATTCTCGTCCTGTGTTAATTTGTATTGTTTTAACACCGTGCTTTTCGATGCGATCTGCATCCACCCGCGTAGTTACATCACCGTTAATCACTAAAATTCGTTTTTCATTACTAAGCTTTTTGACTACTTCTTCAATTAAAGCTGTTTTTCCAGCACCAATTGCTCCTACTATATCAATAGATAGAATATTATTAGCTTTTAAGTTTTGATGGATTTTCTGAGCGAGTAAATCGTTATCTTGTTCTAACTTTTTTTTTGTTTGTACTACTATATCTCTAATTTCATCACTTGCTAAATTGGTACTTTCAAGTTCCTTAATTCTTGAGATTTCGTGATTATCTTCGTTTGACATTTCTTTCCCCAATTCAAATTTCCACTGCATTTATTAAATAATAAAAAAAAATCAAATTTTTAAAGATATCTTTTAATTTTTGTTAAGTAATATTACTTTGAGAATCTTAGGATTATTATGTTCGCTGTTAGAATTAATGCTCCTCCTATTATTGTAAAGAATGATAAGTTTTTCAGAAAAATAGCTGTATTAATTGTTGCCATAATGGGTTCAAAATAAGAAAGAATAACAATATTACCTCCTTTATCACTTTTTACCCCGACATTGTATAAGGTGAACGCTAAAGCAGTGGGGATTAATCCTAACAATAAGCAAATAATAATATCTATAAAGGTCAATTTTTTAAGATCTAATAAACCGAAAGGTAGAAAAATAAAAAGTAATAATAATGTGCTAAACCATGATAAAAATATATCAAAATTTCCATTCAGTTTAATTTCTTGTTGTTTTTTTAACCTATAGTTATAGATTTTCTTTTTGGAATAAACTAAAATTGCAAGATTTATTCCTGATAAAATCCCAAATATAATTCCTATTGAAAGAAAATTTGTATTCCAAAATTCCATTATAATAGCTACCCCAATTGTAGCCAAAATAAAACATATGATATTTATTTTTGAGATTTTCTCTTCTTTTGTCATTAAGAGAATAATTAGAAGAAAAATACCGCTCGTATATAATAAGAAGGCTGCAATAGCATATCCAGTGATAGAAATGTTTAGAAAATATAAAAGAATGACTAACGGATTGGTTATACCTAAAAGAAGTAAATACTTCCAATGCATTTTAAAACTTTGCTTTAAAAATTCTTTTGATAAAGATTTTGAAATTAACATAAAGAGTGTTAAAAAGAGAGTCCCAAATATACCTCTAAGCAATACAATAGTATAAATTGAAAAGTTTGATAAAAAAGTTATAAATAATCCCACATTCCCCATAAAAATACCCGATAAAAACATACTAATTTTCGAGATAGTTGGGCTGAAATAATGGTTTTTGGCTTTCATTAAAATCATTATTGTATTATTTTATTCTATTCCATAAAGATCGAGAGCTATAGGGACTGAATGTCTATGAAAGTAGAGACGTTCTAAAGAATTATTTAACTGATAATTATATAAGAGCTCTTTTAATTGATAAAGATGTAACTTTCTTGGATGTATATTTTTGAATAAAATTTGGGGTGTTTTTTTTTCTATATCTTGTATTTTTTTTATTAATATATGTTTACATAAAAAAGGATTAATTCTAAATAAAAATTCGATTAAATCTATTAAAAACGTTCCAGACTCATTAAGAATCGCATGGAGAATTGTTTTAACAACTTTATTGGAATTAAGAAGAATTAATGACTTAAATGCAATTCTTCTTATAGATTCGCTTGAATCGCAAATCAATAAACGTTCCAAAAAATGAAATGAATTTTCGTTTCTTAAACCTAAATTCTTAATGCGTATTATACATTTAACTCTTAGATTCTCATCCTGACTATTTTCTATTATGAATTTAAGGTCATCAAAATCAAATTTCCTAATCAAAGAATGAATATTATTTGTATTTTCCATATCTAATTTTATATTTTTCTAATAATAAATAAAAATACGATAAAATTAAATCTTTTAATTAGGTAGAAAAACATTTAATCAACTCTTGCTCCACAATTTGGGCAAATAGAAGTATTTCTAAGAGTTGTGCCACATATTCTACACAGATTGATTGTTTTTCTCTTAGGAGGCCTTAATGACGTAATAGATATTTTTTCTTGCATTAATGTAGATGTTTCAGAGTCTTCAGAATCTCTTATTACAGGATTTGTCATAGGCTCTAATATTTTTGGTTTATTACCATTTTTTGTTTCGATAATAATTTCTGGGCCGAAATATCCACCTACTCGGACTTTTTTATAATTGGGTTCACTTTCACGCACAATTTGTTCTATTGGAACGTCATTAGCTAGTTTCTCGGTAGATTGAACATTAATTTCTTCAATATATTGCTCCTCATAATCAACTTCTATTTGTTCTGCATGATTCTCTTGATAGATTAAATTTACAAAATCCTCATCCAATTTCAATAGAGTGTCACACTTTACGCATCTAAATAAATGTTTAAATCCAATATTATTAGCAATTGAATATTCTGCTCCACAACATGCGTGATATTTAGCATTACAATTAAAGCATTTATGGATTTCGTCAGAATAAGCTTCACATATTGGACATAAATCTTGTTCACAGATATCACATTTTTCTGATTCATCAGAACCTAAAGATATTAAATCTACTGCAAGTTTTTCATAGAATAATTTATCTTCTTTAAGTATTTGTTCTGTTTCATTTGAGTGGATAACATTAAATTCTGTCTTACTCTGAATTAAAGACCCTAAAATATTTTGAAATAATTTAGCATCATTGCAGTAAAATACACCACCATGAGTTTCTGAAACAATTACTTTTAACTTTACATCATCATCATAAAATTTCTGGTCCCCCAATCTAATAATATCAATAAATGTGTCAAATTTTCTAGCTTTTAATAATAAATCATATAATGCATTATGATATTCTTCAGAAAGAGAACTTGGTGTATCAGATATTATAATTATTCTATAATTTTTCCTAGCTGTCCTGATTTTCCTAAATACGTATGATAAGATTTCGAATAAGCCATTTTCCAGATAACTCATATTAATTTCTCGACTGTCCCAATATTCTTCTATAGTCTTGACTAATGGATCTGCTCCTTTTTGATCATATAAAGTCACAGGAGCCCCCTTTTCTTGGAATAAAATTATCCCATATGAACTTAAACTATTAAATTTTTCTCTATCTTTAATAAATATGTTAATAGCTCTCGTTAATACCTTCTTTTTTAAGAAATCCGATAAAAGATCAATGTAGAATATGAATTCTTCTGAATTAACCGAAGCTTTCCCAAACATCTCAACACCAATTAAAAAAAATTACGTAAAAAAGTTATTAGTTTATATAAAATAATAATAGAATTTTTATTTATTTTTATTGATCTTATCTTATTCTATATTTTTTTAAAAAATAGTGTATCTCTTCCCGAAATTAAATGAAATTATGTCAAAATTTATGCCCACAATAAGGACAATGCTTAAAATGCTCTTTAGTTCCCTTTATTTGAGTATTACATTCAGGACAAATAGTAAAGGTACTCCCATTTTTACTTTTTAGGTAGGTTTGAGGTTTATGAGAGATTTTTTTATAAACCAGTTTATCGGCTTCCTTTTTTACAGAATAAAACTTCCCGAAAAAACCACCGACTTTAACTCGTTTTAGGTGACTCTTTGATTCTACAACCTCAGGTTTTAAACCAGTAAACTCACTCTCAATATATTGTTCAACCGATTTTGTCCTATCATCTTTCAATTCAACTATCTCATCTTGTTTGATCTTTAATAGAACATCACATTTTGGACATCTGAAAATATGAGGGATACCAATATTGTTTTGAATTGTAAAATTTGTAATGCAACAGTTATGAAAAGCACTACCACAATTTTCACAATAATTTGGGATGTCAAATATATCAGTACAAACAGGGCAGATAGCTTCATGACATAAATAACATTTTACTTCTGTGAATCTTTCAGAAGGGTGTATTAAATCTTTAGCTAACTTGGAATAAAATTTATAATCCTCTTTTTTAATTTTAAGCTTATTCTGTTCAGTTAAAGTCATTTGTTTGGATTCGATTAGATGTTCTATAATATCAAAAAAACTATTTTTATCATGTACATAAAAAATGCTTCCTTTAGTATCGCTCGCTAAGATATTCAATTTCACATCATCTTTAAAAAATCTTTCATCTTGTTTAGATATTCGAACAATATCAATAAAAGTAGGGAATGTTTTGATTTTTGAGATTAAATTGAAAAGAGCTTCAGTATAATCTTCAGATAAATCACTGGGGGTATCAGTTATTACAATTATTCTATTCATCTTTGACTTCTTTCTCACAGTTTCCGCAATATAAGAAAAAATATAGAATAGACCGTTTTCGAAATAAGACTTTTTCTTAGGGCGTGATTTCCAATTTTCTTCTATGGCATTCGTTATAATATTAGAATCTTTTTTTTCAATAATGAATATTGGATTACCTTCTTCTTGAAAAATTAATAACCCATAGTGTCCTTTGAGATTACTTTTATTTTTCTCAGAGATGTAAAATTTAATTGCCTTTATCAGATCTTTTTTTTTTATCAGATCTTTTGTTAGATCTAAATAGAAATAAATTTCTTCATAAAGTGTTTTCATAAAATTATAAACTTAAATTCGTTTTAATTTAGTTTAAGATTTTAATTTTTTAAATATTTTTTTCTTCCAAAGTTTTAAAAAGTAAAATTTGATATTACTTATTAATGTAAGTGAGATTGATAATTAGAACTAAGAGAATAATAAGTGTATTAATATGGAGGAATTTTTAAAACAAATTCAGCTCTCAGAGTACGCTATAAAAATTTACATTGATTCATTAGGTAGAAAACCTTTATCTTCAAATGAATTGTATTCATTAATACCTATAATCTCCCAACAAGAATTTCTAAAAGTAATCAAAGAATTAGAGGCTGCAGGTCTATTATTATCAATAACTCCTCAAAGAGGAGGGGATATAACCCAATATTTGGTACTACCCCCCTTTAATCCAATCGTAAAGTACTTAACTAACGTAAATGCTAACCTTGGAAGTATCAAAAATCAATTACACCAATTATTAGCTAATTCTTTAAGTAAACTATTTAAAGATAATAAACTAATTGAATTAAATACAATCCTTAATGCATCTCAAGATATTAGAAACGATATTCAGGAAGAAACAATTATTCAAAAGCAAGAAGTTGAAGATATCGTTAAGGGAATGGAAAATTTCCGAATGATGGAAGAAGTTCTAGATGATCTCCATCAAACTATCATTAAAGTAATTAACAGCCAATTTCAAACTTTAAATAAGACTCTATTAAATATAAAAAAAGATATACTTAATGAACTTGAATTATTGGGCCTTAAAAAGTATGAAAAAGAAGTCAAAATGATTGTAGAAGATGCATTCAATAAAAAAATAAATAATTCTATAAATAAATTTGCTGAGGATTTACATGGTCATATCGAAGAAGAGATTAATAAGAAAATAGAATCTTTAAATAATATTATCGAATCTAGCCTCCAATTTAGGGATGATTTTAAAATGCTTTTAATAAACACTATAAATGGTTTCGAATTAAAAATGACTTCAATTTTCGATTTAATAAAGAAAAAGAAAGAATTGTTATCAAGGGACTTAGAAGAATTCCAGGAGAGCATTATAAAAAATCTTGATAGGGTTATTAAAAATTCTGTAGATTCTGTTGCTGCTCTGAGCAATCCGATAAACAATGTAATGAATGATTTTAAAAAAATTTTTAAACCTGAAAATATACAAATGAATAATTTATGGGTTGTTAATAGTATTTTAAAGGTAAATGAAGAAGTTCAAAATTTAGTTAAGAATTCTAAAACAGAAATTCTTTTAATAATTCCGAAATTAGAAGATAATTTAATATTTGAAGAGTTCAAACCAGTATCCCGAAACGTAAAGGTAAAGGTAGCATCCTCAGAGGCTTTTACTAATAGTAGTGTTAGGAAATTAAAAGAAATTCAAAATTTTGAATATCGAACTCTTAAAAATGATAATCTATTTATAGTAAAATCAAATACCAACTATTTAATCATAGGTATTAGCGTAACTGAATCGAAAGATAAACTCAATAATTTCATAGGAATTGGAACAAATTATAAACCTTTCATAGAATTATTAAACCCCATCATAGATTCATTTTGGACAAAGGCAGTTAATGAATTACACCAAGCTCCAAAATATTTTTCAACTACAAAACCTATAAAAACAGATGTTACAAATGTAAATATTCTTCCCAAGGCTTTAGATGTTCAAGACGATCACCCAAATTATGGAAGGATGCCTAAAGCGCAACCACCTCAAGAAATTCCCCTCAATTACACGGCAGAGACAAATTTACCTCAACAAGTTCAGCAACATTCTGAATTCATATCAAAAGTAACACCTAAAGCGCTAGATGAGTCATCCATGTTGATTAATAATGCATTTAATATTTTAATCCAAAAATTAGGTACTTTGAAAGGGGAAGAATTTAGCATTGAATTGCAAAAAGTTGCAGATTTAATTTTAGAAACTAAAGGATTTTCGGTTACCCTCCATAAATTACGTAGTATGATAAATAAATATAAAGAACAATTAAATCTCTTAACTCCTGATAACGTAAGAGAAATTATGATTAATATTGAAGAATGGAAAACTCATATTTTATAAAGTCCTAATTAACAATTATGTGGTTTTTTTTTTAGTTTTATAAAATCTATGAAAAAGTCGGTAGATTACATAAATTAATAATCCAAAAAAAGAGCTTGTAAAAAAGATCGCTGCTACAATTGATATTACGAAATTTGGGTTGAGAATTCCAATAATTCCAAAAACAGGACAAGTAGGGGCAAATAAAATAATAACTATATAAGTGGTTTTTCCTTTCTCTCCAAAACTTATATGGGTGGTAATATTTAACCAACTGATAAACACTAAGAAAAAGGGGATCGTATAATAGGCTATCTCTAGAAATGGATAGTTTATTCCCCCTAAAGCAAATGAATAGAAATAATTAGCATAAAAGAATACAATCATCATTAAAGCGCTTGCAGGGCTAGGGACACCAGAATAGCCTTTTGCTTCCTGAATATTAAACCTAGCTAGTCTTAGCATGGCACCCATGGCAAAAAGAATACAGGCGATCAATAAGATAATATCATAAGGAGTACCCCTCTTAAAGCCTTGAAAAGTTAGAATTGCAGGGGCAATTCCAAAAGTTAAACTATCACTTAGCGAATCAAGTTGTTTCCCCATTTCATTTACAGTCCCAGTTTTCCGAGCAATATATCCATCGATCAAATCTGTACCTAAAGAAAGGGTAATAAGAAAAAATCCAAAAGAAATTGCATCACGCCTCCCTATACCAGCAAAAATTATAGCAATCAACCCTAAAGTTGTACCAACCAATGTGATATAATCTTTTAATTTTAATGATTTCGGAATCGTAGACATAAAATGATTATAACTTTTTTCTTTTTATTATAAATAAAAGCTTAGTTTATTAAAAAATTTCCTTTACACCTTATCCTTAAATTTATTAAATTAATTTACTTTTTGATGCTTAAATAAAGATTTTCAGTTGGAGAGAGAAGAATTGTTTTGTCAGAATTGTGGTGAAAAAATTACTTCACGTGATCAAAAGTATTGCGAAAAATGTGGAACTGAGTTAAGAGGACAACCGGAAAGAGATATTTCCCCAAATATAAAGATTAAACCCCAAGAAATGGATACTAAATCTATAAAACGTGAGGAAACAAGCTTATTTGATATTAACAGGAATTATTACTTGATCAAAGAACGAATGTGGGATATGGGATTTGGTGATATAAAGGATGAAAAAGGAAATTTAATCGGGAAAATGAATAGAGTAATTTTTAGTATTAGAAGGCGAGTTGAACTTCAAGAAGTCGATGGAACTGTTGCTGCTACAATCCATAGTAAAATTATTTCAGCACGTGGAGCGCAAGATTTAAAAGATCCATCAGGAAAGTTGATTGCGAGAATAAAAAGAAAAATTTTAACATTCTTTCGAAATGTCTTCTATCTTGAAGATCCTTCGGGACAGAGATGGTATACAGCTGAAGGGGATTTTATGGGCTGGTCTTTTAAGATTTATGAAGTAACCTCAAGAAACTTAATTGCAGAAATCGAAAAAGCAGATCGTTGGCGTGATGTTTTTTTAGGAGGTATTTTTGACTTCACTGATATTTATGCTCTAAAAATCTTAGATAACGAAACAGATCGTCGTATTTTAGTAGGATTTGTTTTATCTATAGATAACGTGTTGCACGACACTATGGGACCTAGTCCAGGATTTAGACTAGGCCCAGTTTGGAGAGGCCCTTATCGAAGAGGTGGAAGGTTTCCTAGAACATTCTAAACAATTGAATAATTTGATAGAAAAAGTTTAGGTTATAATTTTAATAGTAATCCAAATTAATTGATTAAATAAATTTTTATTTTAGTAATTTTATATTTTGGTAGACTGAAAAGAATAGAAAGGGAACAATTTCCTTATTTAATATTTTCGATAATTATTAGTACGTAAAAAGTTGGGAATTTTTTATGGTAGAAGTATATGATGAATTCGTGGTATTTGATTTAGAGAATACAGGGGAACGCAAGATTCTAAAAATAAAACAAGATGAACTTCAAACTCATTTAAACCCCGAACAAGTTTTAATAATTATACGTGAAGATTTGAGAAGAATATATATATGGAAAGGCTCAAAATCTCCTGTAAGGAAAAGATTTATTAGTTCTAAAGTTGCTCAAGAATTACAAAAAGAACTTATGGATGATCCACGATATCATAGATGTAAGATAGTGTCAATTGATCAAGGTGATGAACTACAAGAATTTCTCAACGCGTTTAAATTGGAATCAATGGAAGTAAAAGAACGATTACCAGATATGCGTTATATTCGAAATATTGAAAAACAACAATTTAAAACTCTGGGTAAAGTTGAAGAACAGAACACGAAAGAAGTTTATTATTCTCCCGGTTTGGAAAATATTACTGATGATGTTATTATTTCTTCATTTGCTGTAGAAGCTCAACCTGGTAAGAGAATAGGTACTCAACATATAAGAACTCCCTATACTAAAGAGGTTATTAGTTTATCTGAAGAGGAGAAAGAGAAAATTAAGAAGAGGATATTAGAATTAGATGTTCCTGCCAATTATGAACGCCAGAATTTAATTTTAGGGCATTCTCTTTATGGAGCTGTTTCAAAAGTTGTCAAAGTATTTGGAAAGAACGTAGTTGACACTTCCTGGGAAGAGATTAAGAAGGTTCCAAAGGAAGTGATGATACTAGATAAAAATAAATTTAGGATTTATTTTGATGAGAAAAAAGGGATTGTAGAGGCTATAGAAGTTTTAAAAAGGGCAGAAGATTTGAAACAAATTAAAACAATCTCTAATAAACAAAATAAAGTGGAAGGCAACTCTAAACCAGTAAAACGAAAACTACCTAAAGTCCCAAGCGCAAATAAATAGTATATTTAATTAGTATCAACTTATACGTTATAGAAATCATCGTCATGAGGGTCTATTTCTCTTAGGGGATCTTCTATTTTGTCCTCTTCTTCAGATACTTCATGATTAGAATCAGCTTTTTGTTCACTCTCTACCTCCCTTTCTAATGGTACTTGTTGTTCAACTATCTTATCATGTTTTTGCTCTGGATGTGCCAGCTTTTTAATTCTCTTTAAAGCTTCAATTGCTTGTTTTCTAACAATTGGACTTCTATCTTTTAAGGCCTTAGTGAGTATATCGATCGAAATTGTATTATGTTTATTTCCCAATTCATTAGCTGCTTCTTTTCTTACCAAAGCATCAATATCATTTATTAAGATATATGTTAAAATACCAAGAACATCACGTTCTCCTAAGTCTCCGATTGTATTAACAGCATCTCTTCTTACATCTGCATCTTGGTCAGTTAAGGCTGTTTTAGCTAACTCTATTACGGTTCTATCAGAATCACCCAATGGAATAATAGTGCTCAAGTCAATTCCACAAAATTTACAAAAATTGTGGCTAATTTTAATGATTTTACCGCATGCAGGACAAACACGCTCCGTCTTAAAATTTATTGGAGTATCTTTTGGTGGAGTTTGATTTTGCACTTTTGAAGGAGTATTTCTCACTTTATAAGGATTTTCTCCTGCAGGCCGATAATATTCTTTACCCATTTTTTAACTCTCTTATTTTGATCATTTTCTTTTATCTTCTTTTAGCTTATGATCTATATGAAAATTACATTTATTTAAGTTATTGTAGTCCAATATTTATTACTTGATTCACCGACTGAGATTATAAAAAGAGAAAAAATGTTTGTTTAAATTTTAGTTAGGCAATTGTAATTTCATCGCATAAATATACATCCTGTACTGCATTCAGAATTTTAATTCCTTCTGGTGTTGGTTTTTTAAATGCTTTTCGTCCAAGAATAAGTCCCGTACCACCTGAACGCTTATTAATTACAGCAGCCTTTACAGCATCTTGAAGGTCATTACCGCCAGATTCACCACCGGAATTAATCAAGCCCACACGTCCCATATAACAGTTTGCTACTTGGTATCGATTCCATTCTAAAGGATTATCTTTTGCAAGTTTTTCATAAACAAGATTATCAGTTTTCCCGAACCTTAAATCAAGAAAACCTCTACTAATTGTAGATATCTTTTGTTTTACTATATCTGCTTCAATAGTCACTCCAATATGATTTGCTTGGGATTCTAAATCGTTAGCTGTATGATAATCTTTCCCATCCTTTATAAATTCCTCTTTATTTCTTAAATAGCACCATAAAATACAAACTAATCCAAGTTCATGAGCATAACGGAATGCATCACTAACTTCTTGAATCTGTCTCCGAGATTCTTTAGATCCGAAGTAGATGGTTGCTCCTACAGCAATAGCTCCCATACTCCATGCCTGATCTACACTTGCAAAGAGAGTTTGATCAGAAATTTCTGGTTTCGTTAAAAGTTCATTATGATTAATTTTTACAATATAAGGAATCTTTCTTGCATATCTCCTGCTCGTTACTCCTAAAACCCCAAGAGTAGAGGCTACTGCATTACACCCCCCATCAAGTGCCAGCTTTATAATATTTTCAGGATCAAAATAAGATGGGTTTGCTGCGAAGCTTGCTGAGCCACTATGTTCAATTCCTTGGTCAACAGGTAAGATGGATAAGTAACCCGTACCTGCTAGCCTCCCACGTTGATTAAATAAACGTTCCATATTTCCCAAAACTATATTATTTCGATCCGATTTTTCGAATATACGCTCTATAAAATCAGGACCAGGAATATGAATCATATTTTTTGGAATACCTGTACATGTATGACTTAGTAAGTCTTCTGCTTCTGAACCTAGTATCTTTTTGATTTCACTTAAATCCATATTTATATCATCTCTTCTAGATTATTTTTAATCATTAAATTTAATTTTAATAGATTTATGAGTAAAAGTTTTTCTTAATTGATATTTTTTATCATATATGCCAGATGAGTCTGAGAATTATAAGACTGTAGAAGAAGCATGCGAAACTCTTAATGGAAGTCGTGAATATCATACGCTTTACTTAAAAGCGGTAAATCATCCCATTAGGAAAGAACTTCTTAATATTATTAATAATTCAAAAAAAATTTCAAGAAATGATTTATTTGATATAGTATCTGAAAAGAAGCTATTAACAGAATTTTCTATTTTAGATTATCATGTTGATTTTCTCCTTAAAGCATTATGCATTGAAAAGAAGTTTGTTGATGGAGAAATACAATACAGCATAACTCAATCTGGTAAAGTTGTTGAGTATCTTCGTTAATTAATTAAGTTTCATTAAAGTATTTTTTATAACATTTACAACAAGGAATGCCAAAACTTAAATTGAAAATACTTCGCTTCGAATCATCAAAATTCATGATTCGTATCAGAATCTTTTTAATTGACTCCAATGTATCGTTAAAATAAATTCTTTTTAAATTGGAATAGTGATTCGTTTTTCTGCATATCGGACAAATGGAATAATATTCAATAAAATCAAAAAATACTGCTTTTTCCTGTTCATTTAAAGATTCTAGTTTTAAATCTGGATTATTAATGATAACTTCTTTCAAATGGTTTAATTCTTCAAGCATTTCATCCCGTAAAATATTCGAGCGCTTCAGAGAAAGGATTTTGCATTTTTGAGCTTCTATCTGATCGGAATCCTCTAAATATTCTAATGCTTCATTGAAAAAAATGAGATTATTCGAATTTTTTTTTTTTATTTCTTCTTCAGTCATTCTTTACATTAATAAATTTTAATAATTATTTTTTCTCCTATGGAATCTAGTATATTTTCATTTTAAAATTTATTATTATAAATTTTCAAATGAACCGAAAACTTTTTTCTTTTCTTGAAAAAATATCATCCTTTTTGGAATTTGCTAATCTCTTAATATCCATCACTTTTGAAGAAGCAAAATACTCAAAATCAAAATCTACAGGATCTCCCGTTTCTTTACCGGGTATGGGAATTAGTCTTGCAGTTAGTGGTTTATCAAATTTAATTGAAATGATACTCATATCCAAAAGAATGTAAAAAAGCTCCTTGGGGGAGATATCTCCTGGTAAAGGAATACAATCAAGACCGGTACCACAAATCGTAGCATATAATAAGAGTGTATCCAGATTTAATTTATCTTCTGATACGCTTCTAGAAATTGCATAATCTTCTAAAACTGAGGGCATAAATCCCGAAAATCCAATTACCTTTTCTTTCCGTGGAATTGCATTTTTTATTAATGCAACTCCTATTAATGAACCATATGCTCCAAAATATTCAAAGCCTAATTTTTCAAAAGCAGTTCCGATGCTTTTTTCAATGGTAGGATAAGGAGCCGGAGAAAAATCTATTCCATGAAAGTCAATATTGTAATTTTTGGCAACTTGTTCACAAATTAGCACCAAGTCATTGTATATCTCATTGAATTTTGCTTTTAAATTTATTTGAGCTTCTTCTAAGGTTTTCGAGTTTTCAAAAATTGCGATAACCTCGTCTGCCATTTCTAAAGCCAGTCCAAATGAGGGACGTTCGGCTAAATGATAGGCTGCTGGAAAGAAAGGAGTATCAGGAACTATATTTGAACTTACACAAAATTTTAAATTATTAAATGGGTCTGGTTCCGACAGACTTTTTATTATCTTTGCCGCTGATCTAAGAGCAGAGAGATTCAATCCATAATCTGAAGAAGCAACATGGAGCGAAGTAAAAAATTTTTCTTTTCGTTTTATGAATTCTGGAACTTCATTTAAAAATAATTTTTCATAGACTCCATATTTTTCAATTTGAATGTCTGCAAGGACTGTACAAGCAGCAAAATAGTCTATTTCGTACTCTTTTATTAATCGCTCTATAATTTCTAGCTGAATGTGAATTCTGGCAAGAGTTTCATTTAAATTTTTTTCATATACTTGCTGTTCATATGTTAAAATTGGTTGAGAACATAATCTTTTAGTTTGGACATCTATATTTATATCTTTGAACCTTCTGGTTAATTCGCCATTAAGAGAATAAAAAGTCTCTAGTTTTCCTTCTAAAGAGGATTGTAAGTCCTTATCTTCGACTAAAAAAGGTAATTTTTGTCCGATTGTTATTGCTCGAATTCTCATATTATAACAATTAAATAAAATCTAATCTTTTATTTTTAATTGATGGATTTATAAAGAAGACTTATTAGTAAGATTTACAAGGATTAATATTCTGTTATTTAAATTTTATAATTCATCTAGTTTTGCTTTTTCTTTAGTAATATCTTCTTGGATAGAAGGTTTAGTAAACTCTCCGGGCTTTATTGGACCTAAAGTCTCTAATTCTCTCTTAAAATCTATAATACTTTTTGCAAACTTTTCACCTTCACCAGCAGAAATACTAATAATCTTTACGCGATTTTCATTAATACCAGTTTCCCCTAACATTTCTTTGATACTACTATAACGTACTGATGCTTTTAGGAAACCTTTATCATAATGACAATCTTGTTCATGACAACCAGCAATTAAAACCCCATCTGCTCCTAAAAAGAAACTTTCAAACACTAAAGCTGGGTCTAACATTGCTGTGCACATAACGTGGATTACTCTTACATTTGATGGATAAGAGATTTTGCTTGTACCAGCTAGATCCGCTCCCAAATAAGCACACCAATTGCATAAAAATGCTATGATTAAAGGGTATTCTGACTTTTCTCTACTCAGAATTGTTCTTATTTGAGTGGAGATCTGACTTTTTTTAAAACCTGGGATATAAAGTGCATCTTTGTGACACATTGCTGCACACGCACCACATCCAGAACAATTAGCTTGTGTAAGAGTTAATTTGCGCCCTTTTATTTTTATTGCATTATAAATGCAAATTTGTTCACATAATCTACATAGGTCACAATCCTCAGCGTTAAAATATACGATATGAGGGTCTAGTTCCACATTACCTTTCGAAATTAAAGCAATTGCTTTTGAAGCTGCGCTTTCTGCTTGAGCTATACTATTAGGAATGTCTTTCGGACCTTGGATTGCACCAGCTAAAAATATCCCATTTACAGAACTCTCAGAAGGTTTTATCTTTAAGTGTCTTTCTAGCAAAAATCCATAAGTATCTTGAGAGATATTCAAAATTTTACTTAGGTTGTCTGTACCTAATGCTGGTTCCATTCCAACTGCCAAGACAATTAAATCTGATTGATTCTCAAATAATTTCCCTTCAATTACATCTTCACCACGTACGATAAATTCATTCTCTTTAGATATATCACTCTTTAAAATCGCAGAAATGTTACTTTTAATAAATCTAATCCCAAAATCTTCTCGAGCTCTATTATAAAATTCTTCACAATTTTTTCCGACAGCTCGTATATCATTATAATAGATTGTGATCTTTATTTCGGGATATTCTTTTTTTATTAAGATTGCTTCTTTTATGGCAACATTACAACATACTTGACTGCAATAATCGTGGTGAATCACTTGATTTCTTGATCCAACGCATAGTACAAAAGAAACTTTTTTCGGAGGTTTTCCATCAGAAGGTTTTACAATTCTTCCTCGCGTAGGACCATCATTGTTCAACATACGCTCCATCTGTAAAGTGGTAATTATATCAGGATATTTTTCATAATTGAGTTCTCCAAGTAAACTTGGATCAAATGTTTTAAAACCTGTAGCTACAATGATAGATCCTACCTTAAAATTGATTTCCTCTTCATTTTGTTCAAAATCAATAGCCTCCCGATCACAAGCTTGAGCACATGCCTTACAACCAACACAATATTCTTCTAAAATGTTTGGAATGAGCGGAATTGCTTGAGGATATGGAACATCAATGGCTTTTCGGGGAAAATATGTATCATTTACATCAATTGGACAAACGTCTCTACAAATATCAAAACAACCGACACAATTTTCCTCAACTATGAACCGAGGTTTTTTTATAATTGATACATCAAAATTTCCAATATAACCTTCTACTTTTTTTATTTCGGAATAGCTATAGAGTGTAATATTTGGGTGATCTTTGACTTCACTCATCAAAGGTCCAAGAATACAAATTGAACAATCAAGCGTAGGAAAAGTCTTGTCAAATAAAGCCATATGACCTCCTATAGTTAGGTCTCTCTCAACCAGATAGACTTTATATCCTGCATCAGCTATAACTAACGCGGCTTTAATACCAGCAATACCTCCACCAATAATTAAAGTAGAGGGGATCACTTCTGAAAATTGAACCTCCAACGGTTCTAAAAGCTTCACTTGCTCAATTGCCATACTTATTTGATCAATAGCTTTTCTTGTTGCCTTTTCTGGTTCATCACTATGTACCCAAGAATTTTGTTCCCGAATATTGGCAAATGAGATGAGAAACCGGTTGATACCAGCTTTTTCGATGGTTTTACGAAACAATAGGCCATGTAATTTAAAAGAACATGCTGCAACCACCACACGATCAACATTATTCTCTTTTATTTCATCAATAATTTTATTTAATCCAGTTTCAGAACATAGATATTGATCTCCAATAATATGAACATTAGCATATTTAGAGAAGTATTCAATTAGCTCTTTATTATTAATAACTCCGCTAATATTTTTGCCACAATCACAGATGAATAATCCAATTTTCAGTTTAAAACCACCTACAAGGAATGAATTTACGCAAACTTATAATATATAAAAATTTAAGTTTCTTAATTATTGCTAATAAGTTAAATAAATTAATTTTAACTTTTCCCAAATATAAAAAAATCTAGATTGTTGCTTATTACTTATTAATAAGAATAAATAATATCATCATAGCTCTAAATCTTCTACTATTTTTTTCGTAAGAAAGGGATATACTTTTAAGATATTGAAATTATGGATTTTCATCTCCAGAAAATATTCCTTCTCTATTTTATATTCTTTTTTGGCCCATTCTAAAATTTCTTCCTTAGAGTAATAACGTCCTTTTAATAATTGTAGTCCTTTGCATTTTTTTGAGTAATTAAGTAGGTTTTTCTTGTTTGTAACCATCATTTTCCAAAAAGGAAAACATCTGCATTGAAATGGACGAGCATGATGGACATTACAAAAATTATCTTTTAAGAAATGACAATGCTCATCCTTTCCTGTAAATTTAAATGCGAGAGTTTTAAATTTATATGTTTTTCCTCTTGTTTCTTCTGGGGCCCTCCAATAAAAAGAGTCTTCAATCACTTTCAGATAGGTTCTTGCAAACTCTCGATATCCTTGTTCTCCTTTCAAATCAAGGAAATTAGCTAATCGCTGTATATCATCTTTAAAAAGATAAACTTCACCCTCTTTTAACCCTCTACAGCAATCTCCACACATTTGACAAGAGAATTCAATACCATTTTCCAAAAATTTAGAAACCTTAATCTCTGTAGATTTCAATCGAAGTATATTTCATATAATATTAATTAATAAATAAATATAGGAAAAATAAATTTAAAATTAAATATTAAATCATTGCTAATTTATAAAATTAGGAATTAAACAAATGGTTAACATTTCAAGTTTTGATAATAATTTGGATTCCCACCTTAAATATATCAGAAAATTATTAAAGGAGCTTGAAGAAATATCAGAATTCAAAAATATTCGAAATACAGGAGAATATATTAAATGGCAAAAATGTTTCACACAAATATATGGGAAAGAATCTACAAATTTACGTTTATATCTTTTACTGGGTTTAATATATTGCATTGGTTATTTTTTTATTTTAAAGTTTATATTAAGTGAAAAGAGTTTCGCTCATCTTGAGAAATTTACAATAGAAAAGTTTGAAGTGGTAAGAAAAAAAATTAAAACCGAATATCAGAAAGATATTTTTCTTTCAGATGATTACTTTATTCCTTTTTTTGAAATTTTAGAAGAATTAACCAATGTTACTTACGAAGATTTTTTAACTTTTATCGAAAGAGATTTATTTTCATTGAAGATACCACAAGAATATTTTTTTAATGTTATTATCCAAAAGTTTATTTCAGGTCTCATAAGGCATAAATCAGGAGAATATTATACTCCAATGTTTTTAACAAAAAAGATGGTTGACTCTACATATCGATTCGGAGATTTTGTACTTGATCCAAGTTGCGGTACTGCTAACTTCTTAATAGAGATCTTAAAAAGTATCCTATATTCAAATAAAACAGAAAATGAAAAAAATTTGGCAATAAGTAGATTATATGGGTATGATATTAACCCCATTTCTATATTTATAGCAAAACTTAATTTTTTCTTGTTATTGCGAATCAAGATATCAATAATTAAATTAAATTTATTTGTAAAGGATTCGTTGTTTTTAGAAAAAGATTCCAATTCTGGAGAAAGATTTGATTTGGTAATTGGTAATCCACCTTGGTACACTTTAAGAGATATAGGATCAATTATATATCAGAATAAGATAAAAGATTTAGCAGAAAAGTTAAATATCAAGCCGAGTCCAAAGAATGTTTTAAACATTGAAATTTCATCATTATTTTTCTATAAAGCCAAAAGTTATATGAAGAAAAATGCCAAAATCTTTTTTGTAATAACTAAAGGAATCATTAATGGGTCTCATGCATCGCGTTTTCGTAACTTCTATGGATTTAAAAATTTAGAAATTTGGAAGTTCGACTCAAAAATTGAAAAAATATTCAATATTGATTTTATTTGCTTATATGCTGAAAATTCGAATTCTGAGGCAGTGAATGAACCACTTGAGATTCCTGTTTACTATTTTGGTATAAAAAGAAATGCCAATATTACCTATTTTCAAGACTTTAAATTAAGATTTAAAAATGTGGAGAACTTTATACCTTATCATATCGAAAGAAAAGGAAATAAAACTTATGTTCAAAAATTAGTATCTAAAGGGGAATTTCGAAATTTATTGCCTTTTAAGCCCAGTGATTATAAAAAGTTATTTCATAAAGGAGCAGATTTAAATCCTCGGAATCTGATCTTTGTCCAATGTGAAAAACTTAATGATTCCTTAGTTAAAATTAATCCAGACCCAAATATCTTTAAAAGAGCAAAATCACCTTGGAATGATTTTGAATTTAAGGATGAGGTAATTGAGAATGATAATATTTTTAAAGTTGTAAAAAGCACGGAATTAGTTAGATTTTTAGTATATAATTTTTATTATGTTTTCTTACCACTATCAAAGAAGGATCTAAGCTTCAATTATGATAGGTTAAGTGAAAATTCTAAAGCTTTTTATGATAAGATCAATCAAATTTATTTGAATTATAAAAAAGAAACAACAAATAATAATTCATTAATGGATAATCTGAATCGTTGGTCCAAATTGATCAATAGCCGCCAAAAAGCTAAAATAAAAGTTGTATATAATAATTCTGGATCCGTTCTAAATTCAGCAATTATTCAAGGAGACTATATAATTACTGGAGATTTGAGTTTCTATGATGCAAAATCTCTTGAGGAAGCTTATTATTTAACAGCTATTCTGAATTCACCTTTAATCAACAACCAAGTTAGAATTAAAAAGAGTACAAGGCATATATTTAAAATTCCGTTTGAATGTCCTATAAAAAAGTTTAATATAAATGATAAGAATCATAATATCATCGCGAATTTAGGTAAGAAGGGCCAACTTATTGCTGAGAGCACTTTTAACAATATAATTAAAACTACACATCAAATTCCTTCAAAAATAAAATTACAAAAGATCATTGAGAAAGAATTGAAACCTATCCTCACTAAAATTGATAATTTTGTGATCAAGGAATTCCAATCTTAAAATAAGTAGCAAATATTATATTAAAATATAAAATTGTTAATTTTTTTGTAATATATTAAATACATTTTATTGCATCCCAAAATTGTTATTGTAAAATGACACTGAGAAATTTTGTATTTAAATTGCTTGTAGCAGGAGATGGCGGAGTTGGTAAGACAACTTTATTGAGGAGATATGTAGACGGAATTTTTGATGAATCCACAATAGCTACAATTGGTGTCGACTTTTTTCTTAAGGAAATTTCCCTAGATACTGGAAATTGTTCATTACAGTTATGGGATTTAGGTGGTCAAGAGAGATTTAGACATTTACTTGGTAATTTCGTTATGGGTGCAAGAGGCGCTCTCCTTCTAACAGATCTTACCAAAATGCCTCAAATGAGTAATATACTAAACTGGGTTAATTTAATCAGATTACATGATATAGATCTTCCTATCATGCTCGTTGGAACAAAATTGGACCTTAAAGATGCTATTAGTATGGATGATGATACTGCTTTAGATATTAAAAATACTTTTAATATGTTAGATTTTATCAAAACCTCTTCAAAAACAGGTCATAATGTTAATTTCGTGTTTGAATCAATCGCAAAAGAATTAATGAGAAAAAGAAAATATTAGATTAAATGAATAATTTATTCTCATAACAAGTTTGATTCTAATTCTAAATATGATGGATGATGAAATAGTTTTTCTTGGATCTGGTGGAGGGAGACACCATATCAGAACTCAATACAGAGCTACAGGAGGAATTTTATATAAGTTTAATGGATCTCAAGCACACATAGATCCTGGTCCTGGTGCCATTGTACGAATTAATCAATTTGGAGAGGATCCAACTAAGACTGATTTATTTATTGTAACACATGCCCATGTCGATCATTATAATGACTTAGCAGCTTTAATTGAAAGTTCAAGGGAGATTTTACATGATAAACATTATCATTATTACAAAAAGGGGATTTTAATCACCACTAAGGATGTTTTGAAATTCATCTCTGAGTATCACATAAATATGTTGAAAAAAGTAGAAGTTTTTAGGATTGGGGATAAGTATGTATATAACGATGCAGAGATTTTAGCCACAAAAGTCGTTCATTCTACTGATATGGAGGGTTTTGGCGTTAGATTTAATCTAGAAGATTATTCTATAGCATTTACAAGTGATACAATGGTATTTGATGGCTTTTCGGAACAATTTAATGGAGTAAACATTCTTATTTTAAACTTATTAAGACCTGATTCAATTACCTGCCGACGACATTTATGTACTGATGAAGTCATTCCTTATTTGAATAAAATACAACCAAATTTAGATGCATTAATCATTACCCATTTTGGAGCTTACATGGATTCGTATTTATCATCCAAAAACTTTATTCCAAGCCAGATTGAGAAATTAAGAAATAAAACATTAATCAAAAATATTGTTGCTGCTGAAGATGGCCTAAAGTTAAAAATAGCGACTTTAATCCATAAAGCATGATCTTATTTTACTTAATTTTAAAAAAAAAAAATTTAATTATTATTTCAAAACGTAGTCATGATTTTATTTCTTACACCAAGGATGAAATGTTCTAAAATGGTAGTCTGCGACACCTATATCCATTATAGGGCTTATAACTAGGATAATGTCTTCTAGATGATTAACACAAGTAAAGTCTATTCCCCAATTATCGCACATATGCATATCATGAACATTATAACTTACTCGTCCTTTTGGGAGGGTTTTTCTTTCAACAAGACTAACCATCCAATTGACACTTGGATATACATGTTCAAGAGTAGGTAGAATATCAGTAGTTCCAACTGTTCCTTCTAGAAGATACCAGCCTTCGTAATAAGTTCCCCAGTCTGTGACAAAACGGAAACCAAGGTGAATCGTTTCTCCTGCATACGCAGAGAGATCGAAAGTCATTTCTACAACTGGCTCACTTATCCCTGTAAGTCCTGGAAGATTTTCTATTGCCCAACTAATAGCACTTGGGTCATGATCGTAGGTAGTATACTCATTTTCTAAAGATGTCCAAGTTGAATCCCAATTTCCTCCATCAGTTGAAACTTGAACAAACCCGAAATCCCAGTAATCTTCAATATCCCAATATGTAGTAAGGTATAAGTAAGGATCAAGGGGATCTACAAAAACTTCAGTTGCGATTAAAGCATTCATAAGATCTTGGGCCTGAGAATACCATACCTCACCATATGCTTCAAATGATTCAAAAACGCCATATTCCCATCCTGGAGTAGTAGCTCCCTTATCACCATCAAATAAGACCAGATTTAGCCCTCTTAAGTCGGTAAGAGAAATATAATCAGTACCATAAGACCCAATATTAATATTATTTAGTACAAATAATCCATTGTAAACAACTGTATTCCCAAAATCTGAACCATAAGTCCAAGGTACAGTTCTTCCCCCTACTTCATAAATTCTTGGTATTTCCCAGGTAAAATCGCCTGCTAAAAACTCACCTAAATCAATTGATTTATAGTTATATCTGCCTTTTCCCGGATAGTCTGAATGTATTAAATTCGCAATTCTCCAATCGTGGAATATATCATCAAAAGATTCGGTGTAACCCAAATAATCAAGAGCAGCATTAATACCTTCTATACCTGCTATGCCTGATTGTACATATTGGGTTAAAAATTCTGGACCATAATGATCCGCTAAATATGTACACCACATCAAAGAATGAGCATAATCTGCTAAAATGTTATTATCAGATTGATCACCCCATTCAATGAGAGAGTTATCTGGAGTTGCTAAGAAATAAGGTACATAACTCCATGGGTAAGGATATCCAGATAGAAATTCAGCAGCCATAGAACAACCTTCATTCATAAAAGCTTCAGGGTGAGGTTGCCAATCTCTATGAATATTATGTTGAAATTCATGAGCTGTTGCTGATTCAATCGAATAAGCGTCTGTTACCTCAGTATCTGGATACCAATTATATCCATCAGGACCCAAATTATCAAACCACTGCCAGCAGTCAATATGGATCATATTCCTATTATAATAGGTACCGGTATACAACACATTATAAAAGCCAATTGTATAGTATGGATAAGATGCATTATAGTAGTTAGTATCCCTTATATTTAAAACTTTCAATATGACCCTTTGAGGATTTTCTGATGCTATCCAATCCCATCTCTCTGGAAGTGTAGGCCAAACTGCCTCAAAAAGTGTATCACTCCCATCTCTATCAAAAGGAGCACCGAAATAGTTAACACAATTCTCATAGATAAACGAGTCAAATTGTTCAGCTAAATATTGAGCCATTTCATCAGTAACCAAATAATTTCTCGGATCAGAATTTCTCGGATCCCCCGCTGGAAATTCAAGACTTTCAGCAACCCATACTTCAGCATACGTAGAAGTTGCTCTAAGTGTCATGTAAGGATTACCTGTTACTGATCCGATATACCAATCCCATACAGTAGTTCCTATAGGGAGAGCGGATGATCCTAAACCAGTTTCCGCTGTTCCTAAAGAGTCCAAGTCTAGTTCGGGCATTTTAACTTCACCTGCAAGTCCACTATCCCAATCCACAGGAATATATTCTGGTAATTCATTAACAATTTTAGCTGTGGTTGGAATTAATAGAAATCCAAAAGTAGCGCTATTTAAAGTTAAGAATGTTGCTAATAACAAAACAAATGATTTTTTTCTCATTTTTCCATCTCTTTTTTTAATTTGTTATAGATTTTTTCACTTTGCATTCAAAAAATGCATTCTTTTTCATTTTTAAATCTTCATTTTGAACACAAATTAGAATTCTTGAAATTAAATGAATTTTCAAGGAACTTTCGCTAAATTGTGTATTTGAGAATTAGATTCGAAAACTTATAAGTTTTATAATATTGTCAAGAATAAACTAAAGTCATTTTAAATATTCTAAAAATAAAAACTTAAATTTAAAACTTCTGGAATTTTATTAAAAAAAGATTAGAGCTTCTAATAATAATCTCCAATATATATCTCATTTTTAAAGCGAAACTTACTTCATAATGGGGATTTCAGAGCAATTCAATGAAGTAAATATTCTTGTTTTAAACTTATTAATTCCCTCTCTCAAGAAAGTCTAGCTAACTTTAAACCGGTTAACTATTATACATCTTGAAGCAAATCTAGACTCTCCAGTCTCGTCGTAAAAATTTTATATTAAGTCATGTAGAAAGGTATTAAAAATAGCGAATATAATAAAATAAAAAAAAAATTTGAATTTATTGTTTAATGACAATGCCATTTTAACTTTTGTGCTTGAAAAGAATAATCTGTAAAACCAGTTAGCATAGTTGGACTCACTACTACTATGAAGTCAAAATGCTTATGAGCTATTCCTAAGAAAAGCCCCGTGTTTGTAGCATCATTAAGCTTTAAATCCCATGGGAGATACAGGTTAAACCAACGTGTATGAATAACTTGCACTACAGTTACCATGAAATCAGCCGCACCTGATTCATAAGTCAAAGCTACTGGAGTACCACTTACGCTTGCTTGATTAATATACCAGCCAGCAGCAGTTGTAGACCAGTCTGTCATATATCTAAAATTAAGTTGTACAGTTTGACCAGCCCAATAGGATAGGTCAAATTCCATCGTTGTCCATTCATCTGAAGCCCAACCAGGGCTTTGTCCTGTCAAACCTGGAAGTTCTGCTACAATAGCAGGATAAGCAGAAGGATCATGATCGTATGTTGTATATTCGTTTGCGAGGGACACCCATTCACCAGAAGTTTCATTAAATGCTTGTATAAAGCCAAAATCCCAATACGGTTCGATACTATATTTTGTTATAAGTTCAAGAGTTGGGTTAGCTGGATCTACAAATGCCTCACCGGTAAGTGACTTGTCTTGTTCATCCCCAAAAGCAGACCAAAATCCATCAGCTATTGGTTGCCATCCTAAATAAGCTTGATCATCTCCATTAAAGTAGAACCATCCTGGCTTGTTCCAATCACTGAATTGTATATAATCACTTCCAAAAGGACCAAGCATAGAGACTCCAGTATCATAATCTAGTATAGTATGTGTACTTCCAAATCCTTGAGCTCCACTAGTTGATGGTACGGGTAATCCAGATACATCATATATACGTATTGGATCCAAATTGGTAAAATCAACGTTATCATAACCATATTTTCCATGACTAGCGCGGATTAAATTCGCCAGTCTCCAATCATGATATACAGTATAGAAATTTGATCTTTTATACCCCCTATCAGCTAGAGCAGCATTAATTCCATCAATTCCAGGTATTCCAGCTTGAACAAAATCACGTATAATATCAGCACCACCGTAATGGTCACTTAAGTACATCGTCCATAAAGCTGCAACACCATAATCAGCGAGAATATTGATATCTCCTTGATCACCCCATATTGTCAATGAATTATCTGGTGTAGCAAAATAACTGTTGAAGTAGTTATCAGCGATCCCGTAACCAGTTACGAATTCAGCATACATACTGCACCCTTCATTCATGAATGCATCATCATTTGGGTTCCAATCATGATGAATTAAATGTTGATATTCATGAGCTATTGTTGATTCATAATCATGTGCATGACCTTCTTCCACAACCTTATCAGGATAATCCGGAAACCATGATTGACCTAAATCACCTACTCGTCTCCACCATTGCCAACAATCAATATGAATCATATTTCGATTATAATAATTATCATATCCAGAACTAAAGAAACCAATTACAAAATAAGGATAAGTTGGATCATAGTAATTCGCATCCTGAATATTAAATACTTTTATAATCGTACGTTGTGGATTATCGGTTGCATTTATCCAATCGTAGGTATATGGAGGAAAGCTAGTTCCATCAATCTGTTCAAAAATGGTATTTGTACCATCCCTATCTTCAGGCATTCCAAAATAATTAGTATCTGCCGGATAGATCACATCATTAAATTGAGCAGCTAAATATTCACACATCGCATCTGTGATATTTAAATTAAAGATATCAGCATTTCTTGGGTCTCCATCTGGATAACTTAAGTCGTTGGCAACCCAAACTTCAGCATTTCCTACAATTGCCCTAAGTGTCATGTAAGGATTATCTTGTATTGCTGACAAATACCAATCATATACAACATCACCTACCTCTGGTGCAGCAGCAGTATGAGGTTGTGCCATAGACGTTTTAAAAGTTGTATCAGCTATATCTGGCATATTTATATCCCCAGCTAGACCACTTTGCCAATCTACTGCTTGATAATCGGGATAAGAAACGGCAGGTTTTGCAACAACAAAACCAAAGAGTCCAAGCGGAATCGCGCTAAAAGACATACAAATTATCAATAATATAGCTATTCGTTTTTTTTCCATTTTCCATTTCCAAATTTTTTAATTTTGATTAGATTTTATATTGATGTTTTTTCGATGCTAAATCACATCTCCTCAAGAAGTCAAGTATTGATCACAATTAAAATGTTGATCATTTAGTCTTCTTTAGTAATTAAAAATTAAGATTAACTCAATATATAAAACTTACTTTTTTCCCGTGAATAAAAAGATATGAGTAATAGTATGAAATATAAGTTGAGGCGTTAAATATTTTTTATTGTGCTAAAGTTAGGATTATTATGTGTACATGATCTCAATATAAAGTTAAATAGCAGTCTAAAAATGGGGTAAAAAAATCGGGATTTGATTGTAAATTAAAATTAAATTGATCCCAAATTTAAACTTAGATATTTATAAATATAAACAAAAAATGTTAAGAAGATTTCTTTAGTTTAAGTTTTACGTTATGATTTATAAATAATTTAAATAGATTTTTGTGTGTAAAATCATTAAAAAAAGATTAAATAAAAATATTTATTTTCTTTTAGTAGTGGATTAGAAATAATTTTTAGGTTGTTTTCAAAATATTAAGTTTACTATAATTTATAATACATGAATTTTTATAGATAAAATTATATTACTCATTGGGATGGGAATTTAATACGATAATTTGAGCTAACATTGGATTTCGCCCTCTATTAAACTCCTTGAGTTTAATTCTCTCCCTGATTTTGTTTTTTGCTCAAACGATCGTTCCCATCTACTTTCTTTTTTTATAATGATTCAGTTATGCTTTCTTCAATAATAAATCATATTCAGGATAAGAAAGTCTAATTAGATCTAATTTTTATAAAGTTACGTGAAGTTTAATCAATATCTTCCCAATGTTTGCACACAATACATTGAAGTATCTTCTCTAATTCTTTTCTTTTAGGATTTACGCCTCTTTTAACGACTCTTGTGACCATTACGTTACCACATTTACTGCAGATATTCAAACCTTTTCCCTTAACTTTTTGCATTGCTATTAGGTATCTGTAAAATGAAGATTTGATTGAAATTGACATATAATCTTAATATATTCTTACACACAAAAGTGTTGGAAGATATTAACACTTATGCAATGTTTATTACATAGGTTAAACATTAATAAATTTACGTTATGAAAAATAAATTATATTAGTAAAACGTACTTACCAGTTCTTCCTATAAATTGCTCAAGAAATATTTCGTTTAAAGATTTAGTTAATCGTTTATTTTTATATATTGAATTAGATTCAATCGGTACGATTTTTCCTACTATTGCTTTTTATAACAGTTATAAAAATAGCTATAAAAATCAGACTCATACCAATCCAATTAAATGTAGTTAATATCTCATTTCCAAGTAAAAACCCGAATAATGCAGCAAATACGGGCTCTAAAGTAAAAATAATGGCCGTTTGCGAAGGTCCTTGATACTTTTGACCCCAATTCTGGAAAATAAATGTTAAACTTGTTGTTCCAAATCCCATATAAAGCATGATAAGCCAGAAATTTAATTGAGTCGTAAAAAGATTGTATGATTCACCAAGTAGTAATGAAGACAAAAAGCATGATATCGTTAAAGTTATTAATTGTACGATGGTATAAAGATAAACATCAACAATTTGGACGTTTTTATCGTTTAATACGATGAAAATTGCTACAAAAACTGCACACCCTAAAACTAATATGTCACCAATGATAATTCTTATTTCCCCTTCTAGAAGTAACAATGCCATACCTATAACAGAAAGAAGAACTGCTACCCAAATCCTTGATTGCACTCTATTCTTATAAAATATCCAGGTAATAAAAGGCACCATTATAGTACTAAGCCCTGTTATGAAGCCGGCTTTTCCGGCTGTGGTTGTCTGAAGACCGTACGTTTGAAAGATCATTGATAAATAATAAATAATACCTGTTAAAATTCCTGTGCTTAATATTTTCTTATTGAGGTATTTAAAGTGGAAAAATAATGGAATAAATCCTAATAATCCAATTAGATATCTCAACCCTAAATAGAAGAAAATTGGTATAGATTGGGTTAGCATCTTTGTAATTATAAAAGTAGTGCCCCATAATACTGTAGTAAGTATTAGTAAAACAATTGCGAATGGTTTCCGCCAATCTTGTATTGATTTTTCTTTATTTTTTTCCATAAAATATATTGAAAAACTGTTTAAATAATGCAAAAATCAAAGAAATTAAAATCTAACTATAAACAATTTTTTAGAGATTAAATATAATTAACACGCATATATTCCTCTAACCAAATGTCATACTTATTGTTGTGTTATGATATCAAAGATTTCTTCTAAACGAGGAGTTTTTCTACGTAAGGTAATACAACGTTCTTCTTCACAACCTCGTAAGATCGCAATTAATTCATTAAGATGAATAGTGGGAATATCTAATTCTTCATTGAACCATTTTTTCATCTTTTCTCTATATTCTGGTTTACTTAGAGTATATAAACAAGTGGGGCATGGCATAACAATAAAGTCGGCTCCAACATCTTGCGCACTTCTCAATTTGTTTGCAGTAATCTTTAACGCTTCTCGTGGATTTATTATAAGTTGTGAGGCTCCCCAGCCACAACATGATTCTCTTTCTTGATAATCAACGGGATGGCCTCCAAAAAGATGAATTAGTTCTTCCATCTTAGTTTTGTCTTTTAAATAGGGATCTATCGTTCTTTTATCGCGGGATAAGTTTAAGTAATGACACCCATAATGAATAGCAACATTAAGGTCCCGTAAATCAAACTTTAAGGAATTAATTACTTCATTTCTGATAAGATACAGAAAATCTAAGTCATGAATAAATCGTACTTTTGGATTTTCTAGAATATCGTACTTGCCTGGGTAATTATTCCCTTTTGAACTTTTTTTTAATTGATCTAAAATTTCTTGCGTCTTTTTCTTAATTTGAGGCGTCTTTAAAAATTCTCTCCCTCTCAAGAGGGAATTGTAACACCCATTACAGGAGAATAATAATATGTCTGCTTGTTGATTAATTTCATTTAAATTTCGCTCATTTATTGCAGCAAATTGGGCACGAGTTATGAGATTTCTTTGAAAAAACGTTCCAGAACAGCAAGATTGGTTTTTACAGGTTGATATCTCTAAATGAAATGATTCAAGTAGATCTTGAATACCCCATCTTACTCCAGGGAAATATTTCTCTAAACATGCTTTAAATAAACACAATTTCTTGTCTCTAAAGAAATCAAGGGGGTTCTCTGGAAAACTTTTTTCAATATGTTCAATATCAAGTGCTAGATTATATATTTCCATAATGGTTTGGATATTTGAGTTAATTTTACTTTTTCTTTTTTCCTTTGTTTTTGCTTGCTTTAAACACGTACTTTATGCGAGCAAAATTACATATTTCATTTAATTCTTTAATTCTTTCTTTCGATAATTTTTCTCCTAATGGCTCTTCTAGCACAACCCCGCTTGTGAGGAATCTCTCAGCCATCTCTACATATTTTCTAAGGTCGTTATATTTAGGTCCAAAACCCTTTCTGAAAGATTCATTTCTTAGATTTATAATTAACATAGGTATGTTAATTCCTTCTCTCGGACACACTCTCTTACATCTTTCACATAAATAACAGTACCAGATATCAGAGTCTTTAAGAACACTCTTATCCCCTTGAAGAACCTTTTGAATGATCTTTCTAATATTAAAATTAGAAACTTTAGCAGCAGGGCAATCTCCTACACATTTTCCACAGTTAATGCACTGTACTAAATTCTTATTTTCATCTACATCTTTAGTAAGTTCTTTATAGAACTCCCAGTTCCATTCTGAGTCTGAATATTCATCCATGATAAAAATAAATATGTTTTAAAATTGTTTTTCGATTGCTATAGATTAATCATAGTTCATATTAAAAAAATTATTGGATTAAGTATTGTAATGAAGTACACTAATATTATTTAATTTCAAAAGCTAATATTTTATGTTATTTATTTAAATGGCATGAATTCTAAATAAAAAGGAAAATATTTATTATTTAAGAAATTTTTTTTACAAACATCATTATTTAAAATACTTATTATATATCCAAAACTTAGGCGATATCAACAAGGATACTATATCATGGTTCTATATAAAGACGGGAAAGTATGTCTAAAAGTTGTTTATTGGGGTATGGCTGGTTCAGGTAAAACCACAATACTTCAGACACTTTATAAATTAACAAAAACGACCAAAAAAGATATTGTTCCAATTGGAAATTTGCAAATAATTGCCAGAGAAAGTGGAGCAACTTTATACTTCGATAGAGGTTTATTCCAATCTACAAAACAGAAAAAAGTCTACTATAGAGTTTTTACTGTTGCTGGACAAACTAGTTTTTCTCCATTAAGAATCAAGTTATTTAATAAACCTGAAGATAAGACGGATGCTGTCATTTTTGTCGCTGACTCGCAAACAAAATATCTTGAAGACAATATTGAGTCATTAAGAGAATTAAAGAGTATCGTTGATGATAAATTAATAAAGGAAATTCCATTTATTGTCATGCTAAATAAACAAGATCTTGAAGAAGTTATTGATAAAGACGTATTTATCCAAATTTTGAAAAACGAAAAGTTATGGTACAGCCTCGAAAATCGTCTAAATCGATGGAATCCCATAATTTATGAGACTTGTGCTTTATATGACCAACAAAAGGAAATATATCGCAGCTTCCATGAATGTGCTAGAAGAACTGCTTTATATCAAATTTATGGAGATGGAAAAGCACCAGGCTTTTCCATAGATGAGGATTTTCCTGATGATTTTCCTGATGATTTGAATATATAAATAAAAAGATTAAAATTTTAAGATAGATTACTTTTCTCTTATAAAGATTGAATGCATCCATCTGGGAAGTAAAAATCCTCCATAGAACTCTATAGCGCTAAATATTAATAATACTCTTATAACCACGACCATTATTGCTAAGATTGGATCAGTAGGATCCTCAAAAATGGCACCTAACAATGAATCAAAAATAGCGGCTACCGTAAATGTAATAAATGCGGCTCTTAATAATTTTCCCTTTACTCTTATTTCCTTATTATCAGATTTTACTGATTTTTGAGCAAAAATTACTCCAGTTAAAACCATAACAATAATGACGATAATTAAATAGATTAAGATAAAGAAACCAAAATCCACTGTAAACGGTCTTAGGGGATTAATGACTCCAATAGCATCGATATCGGTAAAAAAGAGGTAAAAAAACATACCTTCAAACGCAAGACTCAAAATAATAGTTAATGAAAGAACTAGTTTCTGTCTTTTTTTACCAATCATATCTGTAAATGCTGTTAACCAGGCTAAAAGAGCGATGGGAATGAAACAATTACCAATAATAAAATACCAGCTTATATTCAAAGATTCATGCCAAAATAAATTCATTAAGAAACTAATAGAATCCGGAAACCAAGGATTGGCGACACCAATCCAAGAGATTCCTACTAGGACATATAATCGTGATTTATATTTAGAATATTTTGAGAGTATTGTAAAACCTATAACTAGCGAAATAATTACAAAAATCAAGCTAAAAAGTCCTTGTAAATAGTCAACAAGTTGAAGAACCATAATATCACTTTTTTTTTGATTTTAAATAATTAGTTATTAAATCAAAATGTATATATTTCTTTTGGATTTTTCCATTATTCACTTTTCAATAAAACTTAGAGCGAAACTTAGATGACTATATAATCAAAAATATCTGTTTTTTCATGTATTTCATTTAATAATAATTCAATATGAGCCAAGTATTGATTCAGAGAGATTTCTTGATTGTGATACCTATTAATTAAGGTTTTTATGATATAAAATGGAGAAAATTTTATGAATCGAATATCAGAAAATAAATATACTATCCCTTTTGCCTCGAATATTATTCTTTTTTCGATTAACTCATCAAATAAGTCTTGCCGATTATTTAATAAACTTAAACATTCATTTACGGAGAGATTTGTATTTCTTAAATTTTTCATTAAAAGATACACATCTTTTTCAACTAAAAAGTTAAGAATTGTTCTATTTTCTAATTCTTGGGAGCAATTATAATGTGAATAAAATTTTGCGAATTCTTTTTTATATTTTTTGAGAACTTTTTCATCAATACCATCTTCATGGGGAATTCTTTTTGGAGGAACTCTTGCACTAGTAATGTCTTTAATTAAAAAGTAACATTCTTTACTACCAGGAACATTTTTTTTAATAATTAGATTTTCCCTTAAGAATGATATCAAAAGTAAATCAATATTAGCAGTAGAAAATCCATAATCAAATCTTAATGCATTTGTCAATTCTATTTTAGAAACTACACCATTTCTTAAAATTTGTAAAATAGTAAATTTAATTTTATCTTGAAAGAAGTTGATCAAATCTTCACTTTCTAATTTATTATAATTCTTAATTGTGTTAAATGCTTCAGAAATAGCTCGCGTAATTTTATTTGTATTCATCAATTCAATTAAATTCTTGCCAATGATAGCTAATATATCAGGAGATATTACTTCTTCCTTTTTCTTTTTATTATTTAATACAATAACGAGAAAGTATAATTCGCTCTCAAATTCTTGAATCGTCGAAATAAAAAACTTATTTTGATCTTCGAGATCTATAAGAGAATTTTCTTTATCTAATTCATGTTGAGCCCAAATTTTAAGAAATAAATCTTTTGTAGGAAATTCTTTCTCTGGAGGATATTGAATTAATGGTTCAGGACCTGTACTTTTATTCCAATGCACAATGATAAGTCTTTCCATAATGAGAGTGCTTAACCTTAATGAATAATTTAAAGTGACTTTTATATAAATTAAGAAGTAGACGATATAATTAAGGCTATTGGAAAAAAAGAAGTAAATTATCTAAAAAAGTCCCGGAAATTTATATTCTATTTTCTCTATTCCTTCAATTAGTATCTCATTGATTCTTTTATTATCTGAATATTTTACTCTATTAACAATAATTTCAATCATTTGATTTGCGAGTCTCTTATCCTTTTCAGAAGTATCTTGTTTCCTGAATTTAAATAATAATGCAAATTCTTCTTGTAGCCATTTTAATTCCTCAATAAGAGAATCTTCCAAAAGATCATCATAATCCCCGCAATAGTACAAATACAAAACCCCTTGGAAAATTATTACTAAGAGTGATTATATTTTAATATTCTAGAAGGGTGTGGCTATAAATAATTTCGTATTTTGAAAATCTAAATAAAAATATATACGATTATTATATTATTCATTTGATTGTTTAAAATGATACCTTGTAATTGCCTTAGAAAGTTCCCAAATAGACTTGTAATCATTAGAACTTATTGCCTTTGTCAAATCATTATATAATTTAATCACATAAGATTCGCTATGTTCAAAAATTTCTTCTTTATTTTGTAATTCCTTTACGTTTTCCATATGGCTAATTCAAATTAAAAAGGTAAAAAAAGGAAATGATATCACAATAATATCGTTTTGATAATAGAAAAAAGTAGGATTTTAATTATTGAAATTAAGTCTAAAGAAAAATTTTAGGAAGTTTTTTCCGTATTTGTTTTTTTCCCGTAGTACCAACTTATAAAGTAATATATTGCAAACATGACAACGAATAATCCCAAAATAATCAACAAAATATTATTAAAAAACGCAGCCTGGGCCTCAATTGTAGCCAAAGGTAAGCTTGCTAAATCCACTGGAGGTGTAATACCTAAAGTTGAGCCTAACCAAGAGAAAAAAAAAGCTCGTGCAATTGAACCTAAAAAGGTTCCAATTGTATATTTTTTAAAATCAGTATCTACAAATCCAGCAACATAACTAATAGCATCGAAGGGTATAACAGGTAAAAACCTTGCGATTATAATTGCTCCCATGCCATATTTATGAATAAAATTATCAGCCAAATTTATCGCTTTTTCTCCTACAAATTTTTTCGCTAATGGACGGCCTCCTCTTTTACTGATATAATAACATAATATTGCTGCTGACATTGACCCAATTATACCCATTATTCCACCACCAATTAAACCCCATATTATACCTGTCGCTAGAAGTATTATTTCAGATGGAATTGGAATTAATAAACCTTGAACGGCCATTATAATTATAAATAATAAAATGCCAAATATACCTAAATAATAAATTGGATTTACGAACCAATCAATCACTATTCGATATAAAAGAGTGTTATCAATAAAGTAAACATAGCAAAGTAAGAATATCGAAAATCCAATCAAACAAATAAAGAAAACAATATATACAATAGTTTTTTTATCATATTGGGAAAAATCAAGAAGATTCTTTACATATTGTCTTAATCTCTCAGAAAACGGCTTTTTTTCATTTAATTTATCATCAGTTTGTTCCATTTTCATCAACATTTAATAAAGTTTTAAAGTATGTAATTTTAATTTCTATAAAAGTTAGTTTTTATAATATCACAGTTGATTTTAAGTTAATTATGAGTAATTTTGTAAAACCCACAGTATATGGTCATAGAGGGGCCATGGGTTATTGTATTGAAAACACCATCCCTTGTTTTAAAAAAGCAGTTAAAATGGGTGCTGGAATTGAAACTGATGTACAATTAACAGAAGATAACATTCTTATTTGTTTTCATGATTACTATCTAAGAATAAATTCAAAATCCCATTATATTAAAAATCTAACATTAAAGAAATTATTAAGTATTAAATTTAAGGATAAAAGAACCATTCCAACTGTGCATCAATTATTCTCAACCTTTGATGAGAATTACAAGAACTTAAAGTATAGTTTTGACATAAGAGATAAAAATTCTGGTTTTGAAATCATTAAGATCGCGAAATCTTTTGATAAATTAATGCAAATTACAATTACAGATATGCGAATAAATATATTGAAAGAAATTAGAGACTATGCTGAAGATGTAAAAATAGTAAATACTATTCCAACATGGATTATTAGAGTGAATCAGTTATCAGTTAATTTTGAACAATTAAAAGATTTAAAGGTTGAAGGGATAAACATTAGAATTGGACATCGCATTAAAGATAATTTTAAAGAAATCATTGATAATGGATTAAAGTGCTATATTTGGGGTGTAAATTCAAAAAGACAAATGAAAGATGCCTTGAATCTAAAGTATAATGATGAAATCGTAAATGCTATTTATACAGATTATCCAGATGTTCTAATTAAGCTAATAGATAAGCATTATTCATAATCAAAAAGGTTTAAGAATAATAATTAAATAGATCATTATCTAATATCAGATAAAAAATAAAAAATATTGATTTTAGATGAAATTTACTAATTCTATAAAACTATTGATCTTGCTAATATTTATTTGGATCATCCTAGCTTCCCTATTTGGGATTTATGATCTACAAATTTCTATTATATTAATAGATGAGCAATCAAGTTGGGGCAACTTCGGTGCAAATTATGGAGAAGTTCCAGGTTATATATTAATTGCTATATCCCTAACCACGTATTTAGGAAGTTACATAAAAGATACTAAAAGGCAAAAAACTCCGATTATATTAGCCATAATTACAGGAGCGGTAAAATTGATACTTGGTGTTTTTAATAATAATAATACAGATATTTCTTTAGGAAGTGGCTTAATCATTGTTCCTCTTTTGTATTTAGGTTTTACATGGAATAAAGACTGGGGAGATTATAGAAAACTTTCAGCTGTAATATCATTTCTAGCAATAATTAATCCTTTTTTATTAGTTCAATTAATGAAACTATTCTGGGGAAGAATTCGCTTTCGAAATCTTGCTATTAATTATTCAAACTTTACACCATGGTTTATTCCACTTGGTATTACTGGCAATTTCAGTTTCCCTAGTGGTCATGCAGCAATGGGATGGATGTTTTTACCTTTCATGATACATTTTAGAGATAGAAAGATTAATGTTTGGTTAAGAATGCTATTAGCTCTCTCGATTTTTGGGTGGGGTATGTTTGTAGCATTATCTAGAATTATTATAGGAGCTCATTATGCTTCTGATGTTTTATTTTCTACGGGATTTGCCTCAATTATAACTATATTTCTGTACAGAAAAATTTATTCGAATAGAGAACCTTAATTAGTGATGGGATTTGAAAGAAATTATTAATAATGTATATTATGTAGGTGATTCAGGTTGTTCAGTATTTTTAGTTAATACTAAGAGTAATGATGGTCTTGTATTAATTGATTGCGGGATGAGTCTTCAAAATATTAAGAATATTACAAAATTAGATTTAAATCCAATGAATATAAAGCATTGTATCTTAACTCATTTCCATATTGACCACATTGCAGCTTGTTTTGATCTAAAACAATTTAACAGTAAGGTAAAATTTTATGCACATGAATTAGATGCAAATGCAATTGAAGAAAAAGGTCATAATGAAGAAACCGCTGCTCTATGGTATGGGATTAAATATAGACCGATTAAATTGGAGAAGCGATTAAAGCTAGAAGTTGAGATATTAAAGTTCGGTGACATAGATTTTCGATGTATTCACACACCTGGTCATACTCCTGGTTCAATTTCAGTGTTTATTGAAATTGAAGGAACTAAAGTTTTATTCGGTCAAGATATTCATGGCCCATTTATGGCTAGTTTTAGATCAAATCTGAGTGATTATCAAATTTCTATGCAGAAATTGTTAGAGTTAAAAGCAGATATTTTATGTGAAGGGCATTTTGGTATTATTCAACCCGCAAATAAAGTTAAAGACTATATTAAAAATTATATGATGCAAAATCGTCCTTAATATTCTTACCACTATCCTAATTTTGATTAGTTTAATCATCGCATTCTCTTTAAAAGGCTTGCCATTTTGATATAATTAAGTTCATTGTACTTAAGTTGTGACTCAGGAGAATCAGATTGTTAAATACCGCTCTCCAATCTTTTAATGAAGTATCAAGGAAGTTCGAATATGATTACATTTATATTGATTTAATATTTTTAACAATATGGATTTCATTATTAATCAAAAATAAAAAATGGAATCCATTGAAATTTGGATTAATTACAGGGATATGTGTATACATTATAGATGCGGTATGGTGGTGGAACGCCCCCGCGGGTATTAATTATCCTCTTGGTACAACTATAAGAGAATATTGGATTGGAGGAATCAAAATGCCGCATCCTATCGGTGAATTTTGGTTGTTAAAGTTTGGGGCGGATTTTATGATGACTATCTCTTACTCTATGTTCATATTTTCATGGTTTTGGATTATGGTACAGAATTATATAAATAAGTATTACAAAGAAATGATCAAATATACTCTTATTTTTTTTGGATCATGGTTATTAGTCCCCATTTTATCAAACCTAGTTGATCTTGATAATACGGTTGTCTTTACTGTCAGACACATGGATACACAAATGATAATATGGATTGTAAATGTTGTTATCGGATACTCAATTTTAATTATAATATATGGTACTAATAGATTTAAATCAAAAGATCCTAAAGTAATCGGATATATATTTTTATTAGGTTGCCTTGGATCTTTTTTTATGGAATTTCCATTACTTATTTCAGGAATTAGGCCTGCGGGGTTTACTTTTTTATTATATGAAACTCTCATCTTATTTAATCAGGGAGCTCCATACTTATACTTATTATTGGATAAAATTTTACCATTTATTAGTAAAAAACTCAGAACAGGTAAGCTGTATTATAAGACTGAATTAGAAATTCAAGAAAAATAAAAAAGATTAGTATAATGATTATTTAATGTAGTTTTTAATGGTTTTTATATTACTTTTTAGCACTTTAGCTAATGGAAGTTTACCTAAATGATTATCATTGAGAATATTAAGTGCTTCTTCATGCCTGTTTAAAGCTTCCGTATAACTCTTTTGATCTAAATAAATTAATCCCATTTTATAATTTGTTTCCGCTATACCTTTATAATTTGTTAATTCCTCAAAAATCTTAAGTGCTTCATTACAAGATTTCCAAGCTTGAGTATAATCTCCCTGGTTTAAATATATTAAGACTAAATTGTTTAAGTATTTTGCCTTCAATTCATCATTATTTAAATGGGCTGCAATTGCAATAGCGTCTTCAAATCTCTTCGAAGCAACGGTATAATTTCCTTCATCTAAATAAATTAATCCTATATTATTCAGGCTTTCTGCTTTACGTTCAGGATTGCCAAGTTTATCATCAATTGTTAAAGCTGCTTCAAAACTTTTCAGGGCATCAAGATATACTCCCTGATCTCGATAAATCAATGCTTTATTAAATAGATTTTCAGCTTTTTCGTTAGAATCCTCTAAAACTTTAAAAAACTTAATTGCTCTATCATAGTAGTTTATTGCTTCATTATAATTACCTTGATCTTGATATATTAAACCAATTTTATTTAAACTGAAAGTTCTACCAATAAGATTTCCAGTTTTCTCAAAAATTTCTAATGCTTGCTTATATCGCTTGATCGCATCCTTATAAACACCACGTTGATAGAAAATTAATCCAATTTCATTTAATAAATTCGCTTTTCTGTCATAATCATAGATCTTATCAGAAATTTTTAGAGCTTCTTCATACCATTTAAGAGCATCCTTAAATTCCCCTTGATCTTTATAAAGTAATCCAATACTATTAAAGCAATCAGTTACACCTTCCAGATTTTCAATTTCTGAAAATCCTGTATAAGCATCTTCAAACCATTTTAGTGCTTCTGAATAATATTGTTGATTAAAATAAATCATTCCTATATTCCGTAGTATAGTTGCCTTTCGTGTTAAATTTCCTAGTCTTTCTTCAATATCTAATGCTTCTTTATATCTTTTTAACACTTCAGGATAATTTTTCCGAATTAAATAGATTTTACCAATATTAGTCAAACGCATTGATTTTCCCTTCAGATTTGCTAATTGTTCATCTATTTTGAGGGCATCCTCATACCACTTAAGGCTTTCAGTATAGCTTTCTTCATCAAAATAGATATCTCCTATACTATTCAATACATCTGCTTTTATTTCTAGATTTCCGATTTGTTCTGCAACATAAAGGGCCTCTTGAAATCTCCTTATGGCTTCTGGATAATGCTTTTGAGTTTGATAAATTTTTCCAATAATATTTAAAATTTCAAGTTGTTTTTGGAGATTCCCAAGTTGTTCGACAATCAATAATGCTTCTTCAAATCTTCTTAAAGCTTCTAAAAAGTTCCACTGATCTTTATAGATATTTCCAACAAAGATAAGACAGCTAGACTTCTTTTGTAGATTTCCAATTTGTTCGCATATCTTAACCGCATCATCCAAATTCTCCAAAGCAGCTGTATCATCTCCTTGATAATGGAAATTTAGACCAATATTATGAAGGGTATCTATTTTACCTTCTAAATTTTTTGACTGATCAAAAATTGCAAGTGCTTTATTAAATAGTTTAGCAGCTTCTTGATAATTCCCTTGATCTTGATGTATTGTACCAATCTTAGTTAAAAGCTCTGCCATTTTATCTTCTATTTCTAATTCTTCAAAAATGTTAAGGGCATCATTGTATCTATTTAGAGAATCAGAAAAGTTTGCTTGTTCTTGATAAAATGTTCCTATATTTTTTAATGTATCAGCAATTCCTTCTCGATTATTTAATTCTGTATAAATATTTAATGCATCTTGGAAATTTCGCAAAGTATCTGTAAAGTTACGTTGTTCTAAATGTATTAATCCTATCACATTTAGATAATCTGCTTTGCTATTTTTATATTTTAATTGCTCGTAAATTTTTATTACTTGATTAAAGATAGTTAATGATTTTGAGAAATTTCTCTTATCCTTATAAATCAAACCAATATTCTTTAGAACTTCAACTTCTCCTTTAAGATTTTCTAATTTCTCAAAAATTCCCAATGATTTCTCAAACCATTCTAAAGCATCCGTAAATTTATCTTGCTTTTGAAAAATGAGCCCAATTTGATTGGATAGTTCTCCCTTCTTTTCCACATCTCCAATTTCCTCAGCCAATTGATAGGCTTCTTCAAAGCTTTCTAAAGCTTTAGAATAATTCCATTGATCTCTATAAATTATACCAATATTTCGAAGTGAGTTTATACTTCCATCATTAATTTGTAATTTATTAAATATCTCAAGAGCTTCATAACACTTTTCTAAACCTATTAAAGAATCATCTTTTAAGTGATAAATATATCCTAAAGTATTGAGTATTTGAGCTTTATCTTTTAAATTTTCCAATTGATCATTAATTTCAAAAGCTTCTTCATAAAATCTCAATGCTTCAGGGTAGTTTTCTTTTAATAGATATAGATTGCCCATACTTTTAAGATTGAGAGCCTTTTGTCTTAAATCTAGAAGTTTTTCATTAATTTTATACGCATTTTCGAATTGTTTTAAAGCTTCGATATAATTACCTTGTTTTTGAAATAATAAACCAATATTGTTAATTATTTCTGCCTTAGTAGAAAGATTTTTAAGTTTTTCGTTTGCCTTTAAAGCTTGCATTAAATATTTATGTGCTTCCTCGAAGTTTTTTAAATTACTATAAACAATTCCAATATTTTTAAAAATGGCTACTTTTTGTTCAACATTCTTAAGTTTAATTTGTGCTTGTAGCGATTTTTTTAACCATTCAAGAGCTTTATCATATTTTTCTTGTTCTTGATTAATAATACCCATATTCAATAATGATATTGCTCTCCACAAATCATCTCCTGCTTCATCTGCCATGCGATAAATTCTTTCCAAACATCTCAATGCGTCATTATATTGTTTAGTTTCATGAAATATTTTAAAGGAAAAATATGATTTCTTTATTTCACCGGGCTTTGTAATATTTTCTTGAAGCCACCCCATTAAGTCAAAAGAAAACTTTTCAGAGGATATTAGATCTTTCTTTTCCAAATATTTCTCTAACAATTTACTTGTATGAGTATCCATTCTATAGACATTAACTGAATCGTTTAATTGTTTAACGTCTAGTAGGAAAGCATCTAATTCATCTAAATTTTTTACCTCTTTTTTAGGAAGTTCGATTTCATAAACCTCTTCTTTTATGGTATAAGAAGTTAAATGATTTATCCAAATTAGATTTTTCAAGGATTTCATTATTTTAAGTGTAGATCTAATATCAAAATCATTTTTCCCTGAATATCCAATAATTACTAAAGTTCGATCTTTTGAGATATGGTCAAATACTTGAGCTTTAAAAGGTTCTAATTGTACCAAATTATTTTTATCGTAATTTTGTCCTAATAACCTTATAGTATTAATAAAAGCAGTTTTAGTATCTTCACCTGTAATGATATTTTTTGGAGAGCTATGAATTTTATATATCGCATATTTTCCTCCTTTATACAATTTTTCTGGATCATAATACTTTTCATAATCTTTCTCTGTAATAACAGGAATAATTCTTTTTTTTTGAATCTCAGCCTTTATCATCGCATACTCAATAAGTGAATCAAAATTAGCTGTCATGATAAAGTGCCCTCTTTCAGCCATTTCTACTAGAAAAAAATGCACAACATTGGGGATATTATTTTGCAGATATAAGTCTGCAAATAAAAGTTCATTATCCATCGTTTCGTAAAAAATTTCTAATAATGTCTCGAACTTCAATTCCTCAATCTGATTTATCTTTTCTATTTCTGAAGGAGCACTTGAAAATTTAATGAGACTTTTCATAATTTCATGGGCACTAGGCATTAAAGAAGGTGAATCTATTGATGATCCAGCTCCTACAAGAAAAACCAGTTTTTGATCATCTCCTAATAAATTGGAGAAATTCAGACTAGATAGTTTTTTAATGGAACTCAAACTTTTTCGCACCCTAAAAAATAAATTATTCTTACTGATGTTAAGTAATAGGATTTTTTTCTAATCTTAAAAAATTTTGCCTTATATATAAAAACAAACATAATTTTGGTTTTCATTAATAATAGTTGATAGGGCAAAATTTATTGAAAAAACTTCTTTATTTCTTTATTTATTCTAGTAAAATCATTATCTTCGATACAATCATGGTCCATATTAGCAATTATCACTAATTCAAGGTTCTTCAAATGATTTTTTAGTATCTGTTTAACTTCACTTAAGGGGGTAACTTTATCTAAATCTCCCAGAATTATTTTTAATTGATTATATTTAATAGAGTTAATAAAATCGTAGATATTATATTTCTTCTGCTCTAATTCAGCTTTAGTCATTTCAATAAATAGATTAACATTCTCAATTCCCTTAATATGACCAGGAAGAAATCGATTAATATAATTAAGAGATCTTAAGAAGTTCTCATTATTTACGCGTTTTTCTAAATCTAAGATTGGGCTTAATAGTAATAATTTATTTATAAATTGGATTTGTGAGCAAAGATTTAATGCAATATAGCTTCCAAAACCTTTAGCCAAAATATTTGTATCATATATATCAAAATTGTCATTTTTTGACATGATTTGTACAAATTTTATTACTTTTAAAGAATCAGAGACTTGAGATTCTATCGATACTGAGCCTTCACTATAATTATATCCTCTACGATTGAAAACAAGAAAAGCAAAACCTAATTCTAATAAATAATGATGTTCAATTACAATTTCTTTCAAAGTGAAGAGTTGAGGAAAATCATGAAAGTAAATTATTAAAGGATAAGGTCTTGTAAAAGATTCCGGGGGAAAGTAGAGAATTCCTCTGATAATTTGACCTTCATTTTGAATTTCAACCTCTGAAATTTCATAAGTTCCATCATATTGCTTTTCTTTAAATTCCAAATCTATTACACCTTTATTATGTAATAATAAGTTTTATCTTATTTATTTAATAGAGTTAAATAATGTGTCTTTTGCAAGATTGGCACACACATAATTCACTGTGTAGGCACGCTTCTGGAACAGTCAATGATTACGTTAAGAGGGCAATTGAATTAGATTTAGATTTAATTGGATTTAGTGATCACTTTCCCTATGAATTCCTTAAAGGCATTGAACAGATACCATATGAAGAATATGGTATGTTAGTAAGCGAAATAGAAAATTACATTTCTGGGGTTGAAAGACTAAGATCTATTTATGAGGGAAAGATTGATATTAAAATTGGCTTCGAATTAGATTTTATAGAACATCAAACTAGTGCACATAAAAAATACCTTAATAAATATATTAAGAGATTGGATTATGTACTAGGCTCTGTTCATATTCTTCTAGGAAAACATGGATTTTTCGCCTTTGATGATAGTAGATTTTTGAATAATTATGATTTGTATGATAACGTAGAAGATTTATACTTAGATTATTATCATACATTAGAGAATATGATTACTTCAACAGAATTTAATTTTAATATCATAAGTCATTTCGATTTGCCCAAAAAGTTTAATAAACGACCAGAAAATTCAGAAAAAATTGATGATCAGGTTATTAAAATCTTAGAACTAGTCAAGAAAAAGAATCTTGTAATTGAAGTAAATTCCAGCGGTTTAAGAAAACCTATTAAAGAACAATATCCAAATGAGAATATTTTAAGAAAAATGTATGAATTAGATATCCCTCTATTGCTTGGTTCCGATGCACATCATCCTGATGAATTAGGTTTTGAATTTATAAATATTATTAAATTGATTGAAGAAATTGGGTATAATTATTTAGCCTTTTTCGAAAAAAGAAAATTAAAATTTGTTGAAATTTAATGTATATATTTTATATGTTTAATGATTTTATGCTAAAGTGATTGAGATGGAAAAAAGAAAAGATATTTGCGAGATTTGTGGAGGATCGTTAGTTTATGCTACAGAAGCCAGTGATCATAAAAAATTAAAATGTGAATTTTGTTGTAATGTATTTACTACTAACATATATTGCGAAAATGACCATTTTATATGCGATATTTGCCATATGAAAGATCCTATTGAAATAATTGAAGAAATCTGTGAGAGTACGTCTATTAAAGATCCATTTAAATTGGCAGATATAATCATGAAGCATCCAAAATTTAAGATGTATGGACCAGAACATCATGTTTTAGTGCCAACCGTTATTTTAACAGCATTGAAAAATAATAAAATAAAAAAGTCAAATGGGGATGAGATTAATCTATTTGATATTAAGGAAGCAATAAGGAGAGCCTCAAAAATACCGGGAGGTTGGTGTGGCTTTTATGGATCATGTGGTGCAGGCATGGGATCTGGGATTACAGTCAGTTTATTTACCGGAGCAACACCATCAACTAATATTCCTAGAAGTCTTGCAAATGAAGCAACTTCTCGATCTTTAAACAAAATTTCAGATAATCTAGAGCATTGTTGTAAAAGATCTGTTAAATTAACAATCAAAGAAACTTTAGAATTTCTAAAAGAGAAATTTAACATGAACCTAGATTATAGACCTCAAGCGTGCTTATTTTCGAAATTAAATGATAAATGTGAAAGGATTAGGTGCCCAATTTATTAGATATTAAAACCATCTTGAGTAAAAGATTGTAATATGTGCTACGTTACTAGCATGAATTGTCCATAATTTAGATGAGGTGTTTATATTTTATTCTATCTTTCTGGAACGAAGCCAACTTTCCATAACAAGGGAGCGAAATAGCTTCAAATGTTTAGGATCCTTTGTATGAATTACTAAATGATTGCTCTCATTCTTACCAATTACTGCAAATAATAACTCTTCTCCATCTCTATCTATAATGTATCTATCTTCGCCTTCATACATTCGAATTGAAATATTATCAAGGCTCTCGAATTCTTCTAAAAGTTCTGCATCATCTTCTAAACTAGGATCAATTAAACATGAGATTTTCATATTAACAGAGGATTTTACTTCATACAAATATAACTTTTGTAGATCCTTAATATTTGGTACAGCTATCGTGACATTATGTAATGCTTTCATCAATATTTCCTTCATTTTTTCCAAGATTCTTGATTTAGGAATTTCAATCGCTGTCCAGTCGATTATTTTTGCTCCTGAAACTGCAGCGAATTGATTCCTTAGCTTTTCGTTCTCTTGTTCCAATGCTTCTAAATCTTCATCTGCTGTTGACAATTCTTTACCTAAAGCTTCAATTTTCGTTTCAAGATCCTGTATTATCTTATCTCTTTCAAGTATGACATTTTTATCAACCGTAGAATCACTTAACGTATCTAATTGTCTTTCTTTTAGTTCAATTGATTTTTCTAACGTGAGGATCTTTTCATTTTTAATTTTAACTGAATTATCTAAAGTATTTACTTGTTCAGATTTTAACTTTAAAGAATCTTTAAGGGTTTGGATTTGATCTTCTTTAAGATTTATGGAGTTTTGTAGGTTTTCTATCATTTCATCTTTAGTTTTTATAATTTGCTCTTGGGTCTTTATTTTGAGTTCTTTAATCTCTATTTCTTTTTGCATCGTATTCACTTGTTTTTGATTTAGATCATCGTTGTTTTCCATAGGTTATATCCTATTTTTTTATCTAATTTATAAATAATTAAGAAAGAATTCCTTTATATTTCTTAGTTAAATATTGGGTTTATCATATATAATAAAATTCAAAAATTCAATCCTATTTGACTTCGGAAAAATGAAGATAACCTTCTAATGTTTTTTTTTAATATTGAAGGAAACATTACCTTATTCTCATCCAGCTTCTGAATTTTTAAACTGTTAGATGTGTACAATTAGAAATATTTTTATATGCGATCACTCTTATTATAAATTCATGAGCGTGGAACCGAAAAGTAAGGATTTAGAAAATGATTTAATAAATCTAATTAAAAAGGAAATAGATGAAAAGCATGGGATACTTGGCATCTCTATTTCATCTCATGGTGGAACACACCTAGCGAGCAAATTCAAAAAAGATATAAAGCTGTCCAAAACCGAAATTTCTGCAGCTAGCAGTAGTATGGTTTTCCTCTCATCAAAAATTTTACACGATTCTTTAAATCAACGGCTTTCTTATAATCTTATTACTGGAAAAGAAAGAATTATTGTTTCTATTTTAACCGAAAATATTGCTTTAATGTCCTATTTAAACAGAGAATTAGCTGAACTTGAAGGTTTAGATTCATATATAAATTCTCTAAAGAATTTTGCAATACAGATCTCTGCAATAATCGAAACTTCTGACCTTATTAAAGAAGAGATTTTTGTGGCACTAAAAAGAACAATCCCAAATGCCTTAGTAATTGCAATAATAACCAAAGATGGGTTACCAATTAAAATTCAATCAACAATGCCTGAACCAATACTTTCAGCAATTACTTCTGCGATATATAGTTTATCAAGCGTTTTATTGGAAGCAAGTTTAGAGTTTTCTATAATTGGAGGGGAAAATGGTTCAATTATAATCCATGAGTTAGATGAAACTAGGCTTCTTGCTATAGCTGTACCTGAAGCTGATGAAAGAAAATTAGGATCCTACATTGCGAAAATTAAATCAATAATTAAATAATCATATTTCTGTTAGAATCTTAGTTATATTATCTGCTATCTTTAATGCTCCAAAAAAAGAATTAGAGAACGACTGATCCATAAATAAAATAGAACATATTGGTTCTCCCCGCATTATCTTTTTGAGTGGTTCAGTTTTATCATGAATATATTTAAGATTATTAACTTGTTCTATTTTATCGATATCGACGTCCGTTGGAGCAAAGTATATTAATTTAGTAGCATACTTTTTATAAGTAGCGTTATCTAATATTTTCCCAATTTCATTCCAATTATTTTTCTTAAAACTTTTAACATGCAAATCTATCAAATTAAGTCCCATTGAATTTTCTGAGGCACTAATGGAACCAGGAATTCTAGGATTTATTTCCATTAAATAAGGATAATGATGTTTTAATACAAAATCAAATCCATTTATTCCTTTTAATTTTAGTGTATTCGCTAGTAGGATAGATATTTCAGAAATCAATCTATTGTCATCAGGTAATAGATTTCCGGGAACCATATTCCCACAATACATAAATTCTTTTGTTGGATTTAAGAAATCTAATCCAATAACTTGACGATTTATTGAAATTATTCTTGTCTCATTTCCATTAGAAATTGTTGTACAGCTAACTGGAATCCCCTCAATATATTCTTGTATTAACCAATCAGAAGGGTTAAAGTCATCTTTTTCAAGAGTTTTAACCAAAAATTCTAATTTTTCTTTACTTTCAATTTTATATACATTTGTTCCTCCAGAACTCTTTCTTTTTTTAAAGATAAGAGGGGGTGAAATTGAAAGGAACGATTTGCTTGAATTTTCAAACGGCTTCGTAGTTGGAGTTTTATATCCATTTTTCTCTAAAAACTCAAATATATCTATGACATTGCGAGCATTTTTGATATTTTCTATGTCATTATTAAGATTTTTTATTCGATAATTTTGATCTTTAATATGTTCTAAGAGTTGAATACGATCTTCAATATTATCATCTAGACCACTAGCAATAATTAAATTTGCAATTTCAGGGTGCTTTTCTAATAATTTATTTGCACAATTTATTAAGAATTGTTGGTAATTATTTTTGATTAGATTATATGAACTACCTACTTCTTTGGTTATAATTAATCCATCTTCGATATAGGGAAATAAATCTAGATCCCCAAAAAAGTCTACCACATATACTAAATAACCTGATTTGTACAGAGAATAAGCAAGAGGGCGAGTGTTAAAACCCACTATTAAAACAGTGTTCTCTTTTCTATCCATTAATTGATAAGAAATTTTTGAATTTTAAGAAATTTTGGGATATTTATAAAATTCGTTTTAATTCTAAAATTAACCGTTCTGGATTATACTTATCAAATTGAAAAATTTGAGCCTTTCCAAATTCTTTAAAATTCTTTTTGATTTTATCAGCAGCATATGTATTAACACCTAAAGCTTGAGTTGCATAACTTTTTTTAGGCTCTAAAACTACAAGATGAACTCCTTTTTTTGATAAGGATTTTGTTAATTCTTGCAATTCATTAATGATAATAGTATAATCACTCTGAATTTGGGCAATCAATCCAGGATTCTTAACAGATATATTTGCTCCGCAATCTGAACATATAAAAATAACGGGAATAATGTTCCGATTCTTCAGTTTTTCGGCATTTATTAATTTAATACATTTTGTCAGAGCCGCTGCCATAGGTGTATAAGATTTACCCTCAATATTCTTTAATTTAGTTACAGCCTTTTTAAAGTAGACCGTTGGCTTTTCTAATACAATAGCTTCTTTCCCTCTGAAGATTATTAAACTTATTTTATCGCGTTTTCTATATCCTTCCTTTTGTAAGGATAAAATTACATCAGTCATTTGCTTGATTACATAGTACATTGAAGCTGAACTATCGAGTACAAAGAATAATAATAAAGGAGATCGATATTCAAATATTTTATCCATTAAATCGTATTTGTCAAATTTAATTGGAAACTCAATATCAGTCTGATTGTATATTGTATTTTTTAAGTAATTCCTAATAGTAGCATCTAAAGCTAGACTTTTTGGTTTATTCAATGGAGCTCGATATGATATATATTTACCCTTTTGAGAAGATGATATTTTGATACGTCTTCCTATACCACGTCCACCATAATCAGATACTTTTCTTTCTTTTCGAATATTATCTAAGATAGAACTCATTTTTTGCTCCATTCTATAAATTAATGGTAAATCCTCAATTTCGTTTTCAAAAAATTTGAGGTCTAACTCATCAAAAGGAATATTTTTGACTTTCCATCCTCCTGCTGGAGCAGGGTTTCTTTTTTTATTATCAGGATATTTAGGTGGTGGTAATTTCTGTTCTTTAGTCTCTGGAAGTTTCACTTTTTTTGGATCTACTGATTGACGTTTAAATTCTTTTTGAATCTTATCGTCATACTTTAATGGACCTTCTGTATTTTTATTTGGTTTGTAAGCCTGTGGATCTTCATAAGCTTTCTGTATTTTTCCATAAACTTCTGCAATTTTTGCCTTTATTTCTTTAGGAGTCATTTCGTAGTGTAGTGATTGAATTCTATGTTCGAAAACTAAATCCATCGCAATATTTAAATCTTCTTCAGCTACTTCCTTTCTCCCATTAAAAGCAGCATGAGCTCTCGCACATCGAATGAATGTGATATCTGCTCTTTGAGAAAAAATCTCCAATTCATTAACTATCATTGAAACAAATTCAAAAACTGATACGGGGACTTTCACATCCTTTAAAATTTCTCGCGCTTGTTTAATCCTTTCTCGTAGCTTTTCTTCCCCTTTTTCATACTGTTTAATAAAATCTTTTGGGTTATCATCAAATTCAATTACTCGACGTGTTATTTCTGATCTTAATCTGGGATCTCTTGGGGCTTTGATCTTCACCTCTAATCCAAGGCGATCAGCAATTTGTGGTCTTAATTCGCCTTCTTCTGGATTCATTGAGCCTACCAAAACGAATCTTGAAGGATGCATAACTGAAATTCCTTCCCTTTCTATAATATTAACACCTGATGCTGCTGCATCCAGTAATGTATCAACAATATGATCTTGCAAAAGATTAATCTCATCAATATAGAGAATCCCTCTATTTGCTTTAGCGAGTAACCCAGGATGAAGACTTTTTATTCCTTCAGTTAAAACCTTATCAATAGATAGACTTCCGCATACCATATCTTCAGTCACTCCAAGAGGGAGATTGATTAATTTCATCTCACGTGTATCTATTTCTATTTTGCCTTTTTCCTTTTTTTTACGGCATTCTTCACATAAATCATCAATGCTAGATTTTGGATCACATGAAAATGGACAGTCTCTAACAACCTTAATCTCAGGCATTACCTCAACTACGCTTCTAACTGCAGTTGATTTTCCAGTACCTTGCTGACCTGATAGTAAAATCCCTCCTATTTGTGGATCAATAACATTAAGTATAAGGCCCATTTTCATTCTATCTTGACCAAGTATCGCTGTAAACGGGAAGTTAATCTTTTTCATTTTAATCTTTAAATGTAATAATTTAGTTAAACATCCTTTTGAATAAAATGATATTAATCATAATAAAGATTTTCCTTTTAATCCTTAGATTAAAAATAGGTTTTTAAAAAATTTGGGAACCTATTCATATTGCTTTGCTAACTTATTTAATTTTAAATCAATAATGGAGATTTTTTCATCCCATCTTGAAAAAATCTCACTTAACTGAGGGAGTGTGTTATCTCTCTCTTTATATTCTAGATAATTCAAAAATTGTTTAATATTATCAATTTTAATAAATGTTTCAGCAATAAATTTTCTAATGTCTCTTGTTTGATTCTCTAAGACTTCGGGAATCCTTGGTGATTCTCCTTTTCTTACTAAAGTAGCAAGATATTCCTCCGTACCTAAAAGAAGGGAGTCTAAATTTTGTGTCTTTTCCATTATAATTTTTTCATATGTTTCAAGAAGGTTTTCCTTAGGAAAGAAATTAGTGATTTCAATAGCGAATTTTTGAGTTAAATTAACTAATTGTTCCATCGAGTCATAACCTTCTATTTGATATTGAAGAGTATGATAAGAAGCCTCAATTCCTCTATTTACATCATCTAGGCTAAAAATTTTAAATCCAGGATCATCCTTAAGCGGAATTTCTGGATTACCTTTCTTCTCAGGCATTTCTATTTGACTTTCTAATCTTTTAGGATTAAATACCAATGTGAAATACTTTGGGTTTACTCCTTGATGGAATGCAAGGTGTCTAATGTCAATATGACTTAGCATTACTTTAAAGCCTGGATGTGAATGCCAAGATCCGACTGTGAAGAGGCTTCTTGAGTAAGCCTCATCATCGATTAAAGTGTAAGAAAGATTATCTTCTTCAGACCATTCATATTTATCGATTACTGCGGTCTTATCTAGTTTTTGATGCATAATGGGATAAGCTTCTTTTATTATGACATCCTCTTCTCTAAATTCTCCAATAAATACTCCATTAACCTCTAACCAATCATCCTGAGGAATCCTTCTATTTGCAAATCTAACTGAAGCCGCCACAACTGTCAAATATGCTTCTTTTGGAATGATCACTGTCATAATTCTATTTTAAGTCAAAATAATTTTCTAATTGATATTTTTATACTATTACCTATATTTATGTCTATTTTTTTCTTGAATTAAATGATATCTAATTCCATTTTGTCAATTAAAACATAAAATTATTTAAATTCATAATTTACCATTATATTATTACTAATATCAGAATATTTCTGATTCGAAGATAACTACAATCTTTTGATAATAATGACAGAAAAAGGTTTTGAACCATTAACAAGTCAGTTGGGAATACCCGGTACATCATATAGAATACAATTAGGGCTTATTAATAAAATGTGGGCTTCAAGATTATTAAAAGGACAGTCAGTTATAGATTCATACATATATAAAGATGAAGATATTTCAGATGGAGGTTTTCCTAATCAAAATTTAATTGTAGGTTGGGTTTTACGAACTGTTGCTATTCCAAATATAAATCCACACCAAGTCATGAAGACCACACAGGCATTGGTGAAACAAGCCCTTGAAAAGAAAGAACAAAAAAGAGTAATGGCACCCTTAGAAGAAACTAAAAAAATAGAATTAGAGAAAGTTCCACAAAGTGAATTAAAAAGACCACAAACCGTAGGGTGGGTAAAGGAAGAAGGAATGAAGTCTATACAAGAACTAGAAGAAGAAAAACGTCAAGCATTTAAAGAAAGAATGATACATAAAAAACAAGAAGAAGCAGAAAGAAGAGCTGAGACGATTAAAACCTCGAGAGATTTGCCTTCTATACCTAAAGCCGAAGAAGGTCCATCAACATTCTGTCCTCATTGCGGAAAAGATTTAGATTGGAAATATTGTCCTTATTGTGGTGGAAAACTTCCGCATTAAAATAGATATTAAATTATTCACTAGCTATATTTTTATAATTGTTTAAATCAATTTTTAAATGAGATAAATTATAAATATAACAAACGTTAACTATATCTAAACTTGATAGATTAAGTGACAAATAATGGGTAAAATTACAGATACTAGTGTCGTTACTATCAAACCAATGGCATATTATAAAATGCTTGTTCATGTCCTTAGATTCGGATCCAAAACACAAGCAGTAAATGAATATAAGGAAGTTATGGGGATGCTTATAGGACATCAAATTGGTGAAAGAGAAATTAAAGACGTAATAATCGAAGATGTTATTCCTATATCGCACGGTGGATCAATTGAAGTAAAATTTAACCCAGATCAACTTGGCGCTTTTGGAGAGATAGATAAGCAAATCTGGGAAGAGCATGGCAATAAGAATTGGTTTACAGTAGGATGGTATCATTCACACCCTAATCTGGGAATCTTTTTTTCAAGCACTGATATTTTTAATCAACTTTTTTGGCAAGATAAAAACCCGAGTGGATTAGGAATTGTGTTTGATCATGCTTACTTAGAAAAAACAGGAGATTTAGGGTTTAGAGTCTTTAGATTAGAAGACCCTTCAAAAGGGCTCAATTCTAAATACTATGAAGTTAAAGCAATAGTCGAACCACCAAATAACCTTGAGTTTTACGAGAAAATAATTAATTTGATAAATAGTATCTACTCAGAAGAAGCGCCTATTCTAGAGTTGAACGAAACCACGGAACTATTTGGGGATATATTCTTTCCTGAACAGAAACAATTGGAAGGTAATATCCCAGAATTGTCAATTCCCGATCTATTGAGTAATCTTAAAAAAAGTTTTGGGGTATTTATCGATTTATCTATTGAACCATTAATTGAGATTCTTAATATGTGGAGTCAAGATATTATAAAAAAAACTTTTTACAATAATTCACAAATAAGAAATGATTTAGTCCAACTTAAGGAAAATTTAAGTAATGGAATAGCCAACCTTCAAAAATCATACAATTTCTCATTACAAGACAAATTGAAAGGATTGGATTTCTACATTGATGATAAACTCGATGATTTTGATGCTACATTCAGTGATATGGAAAAAAAAATTGAGGTTTTTAAACAAAATCTTATTAATTCTATACATGAGGGAATTGATAACAAATTTTTACCTAATATTACTGAAATGTTAAACAAATTCAATAATAATTTAGAAAATTTAGAGGAAATTTATAGAGCAAATGAATTGGTTTTTAAAGATTTAGCAAGTCACTATAATAAAATAGAGAACCTCAATAACATAATTGATCCAATCAAGTCTAGAATCAAAGGAGCTATTGAAGAAAACCAAGAAGGTATTTTAAATAACTTTAAGAAAAGAATTTCGAATGTTCAGGCTATTTTCTCTGATTTAGATAAAGATTTAAAAAAAGTATTAGCTGATCTTAAAGCAGCTATTTTAGTTCTTGAAGGTTCTAAAAGTCCAGTCCTTAATAAGATTGAAAAGTTAGAGACTGAGAAGAAAAATCTTGTCAATACTATTAGGGATTTAAAGAATGAAATTAAAGGGTTAAAAAAATGAGCGTGTTCTAACTTGATAAATCAAGATAATAAAAAAGAAGGAGAAGATATAGAAGTAGCGGAAGATTGGAAGGTTTATTTCAGAAATGATGCTTTTAGGAAAATACTAACCCACGTATCAAAGTTCGCAAATGAATCACTGGAAGAAAATCAGGAAGTTATGGGAATTTGTGTAGGTGAAAGATTAGATAAAAGACTAAATATTTTAAATGTGATTCCTCTATCGCACGGAGATATAGCAGAATTAGGATTTTCTCAAGAACTTCATCAGAAAATTATTCAGATTGAAGAGAGTGTCAATACCACTAACTTTGAAATTCTTGGATGGTACCATTCAAGATTAAAGGGAGGACTCTTCCTTTCTCATGCTGATAAAAGTAATCAGCTGTATTTCCAAAATGAAAAAAATCCAGATAGATTTATCGTAATTGTTGATTGCTCTTTACTCAATGCAAAAAATAATTTCGGGCTCGAAATTTTTAGGTTAAAAGATTTTTCAAGAGGAACAGAAAGCGAATATTTAAAAGTTCCATATGAAATAGAATTACCTCATACCTTAGATTTTTATAAGTGGATAAAAGAACTTGTCGAAGATACACAAAGAAAAACTCCTATAATTATTAATGAATTCGATGAAATTAGGAAACCAGCCCTTGATGAGCTTCAGGAAATTCCTAAAATTCAGCTTATTTTAAATGGTGAGGTTGATGAGTTTAAAGAGCTAATAGAACCAATTTTTTCAGGGTTTAGGGAAGGAACTTCAAAATTTACCGATTCTTTTATAGATACATATAAACAGCAACTAAGTAGTTGGATGATGGATATTAGAAATGGATCTCTAAAAGGTACAGAATATATTAGAAGTGCAACAAACCAAATGAAAAATTCAGTGGAGAATGGTCTTGAAGACATTCAAAATTATTTTAATAGAAGTTTTACTGAGATTTCGAATGTATTTATAAAAAATGTCTCAGAATATATAGACCGGAGAATTAAATCTCAACAGGACTTTACTGGCAACATTTTAAAATTATTTGAAGAAATTTCTGAAGAGACTAGGACTATTATTGAAAGAAATTTACTGGAGCTTGTTGAAAATCTAAAAGAAAAAATCTCTTATGAAGAAGTAAAATTATATAACATCAAACAGACAGATTCTAAAATTAAACCCTTAGTTATTAAATCTACAAATCTTATTACTGAAGTTGATAAAAATACCAATGATCTTTCTGAGAATATTATTAATGAAATCAAAATATTGAGTTCAAGGTTTACCGCAGGCTTGAATAAAGAAATCGAGGAATTGAATTTAGATACTAATCCAATAAGAGAGAAATATAAAGAGATTGAGGATTTAATTGAACGTCTCCAAAAGGTAATATCTGATTTTAGACAATTAAAGTAAATAGTTCTGATACTACCTTCAAAATTCTAATGATGAAAGTTTTGAAATTTTAAGTTTATATTTTGGAATATTTGTACTTAGCCTTTTCAACTTATTTCTCTCTGCAATATTGCTTAATATTCTACCAATTTTATCTACTCTAATATCTGCTCCATAATTCTCTTTTAAAATGGAGTTAATTTTATATGAAGAAAGTACAACTACCTCAGAAATATTTTTTTCGCAGAGCATCTCAATTGCTTGTTTGACTAATTTTAAGATCGTTTCTTTATCTTGCTCGTTTTCCATGCTCATATTATTATTATTTTTGAATATTTTTAAAATTTTCATCTTAAGGTTTTATCTAAATAAAAATAATTTCATAATATTTCACTTTTTAATTACACCGAAATGTATACTAATTTATAAAAGAAAAAAATCATTTATATAAATTTAAATTAAATATCCTTAGGTTATGAAATCTAAAGAGTCCATACAAAAAATTAAGAATAAATTAAAACCAATTTATCAGAAGTTATTCATTAAAGAAGTTTATTTAGAAGGAAAGGAGCCATCAAAATCTTATGCTTTTAGTAAAAAGTTTATAGGAATTTATGTATTGTTTACTTTAACTTCTTTACTATTATTAACCCTAATGAATACATCCGAAATTACGTTTCCATTACTCTTTGAACAAGTGTTTTTAGTTGGAAATGCTGTAGTTGCTTTATTTATTCTTTTGTCTTTTCTTTATAGTAATAATAAGATAAGAAGTTTTATTTTTGAGAAGCATTCGGTTATTAAGCAAACAATAATTTATCTGGGAGTAGGAGTTATATTCTACTTTTTTTTCTTAGTTTTATTCACTACGAACTTAAATTTAATGACTTATTTGTTTCTGTTATCTTCAATTTGGTTGATCTTATTGAGTACAAGATTTTATATGTATTCTAGAAAATTTGCTACTAAATTAGAAGCAAAATTAATAGCAAAATATTCAAGTTCTCGTAAATTTTTGGCAGGAATCTCTCCTTATTTAATTTTAGGCTCATTAATTTTATTAGCTTTGTTTTATCGTCTTGGACTTGTATTTATTTCTTTAGATTTTCTTGGATCTACTAACCCCCAAGAAGCAGTTGAAGTATATCAAACTGAAATGAGATTAGTAATGCCATTAATTTATTTTAGTTTAATTATGACACTATTATTTATCATTTTTGAATTTATATTCACTCGTAGAAAGGCAGAAACAAAAAGAGCAGGGTTATATGACAATTATACCTTTTCTTTGATTATATTCTTCATTTTTTTCTTCCAAATATTTCAAGTAAGTATCTTTTTACTACTAAGACCTGAAACCATAAATGCTTTAAAAGCCAAATTTGGTGCTACAAGCTCTACAGTTTCATATATTTTTATTTTTGAGTTCATAATTTCTATGCTTTTCTTATATAGGATCATTCTTAAATTAGGGAGGTCTCTAGGGTGGCAAATATTTGTATTTAAGAGAGATGGATTGATTATGTTAATTCTAGGATGTGTTATTGCTCAAACATTAACCCGCTTCGGATTACAAGCTCAAATCTTTAACCAAGAAATAAGTATTATTGGAAATTTCTTGATGTTTGATAAATACATAGTCTCGATTCTTATGATATTGTTTCTAGGAATTACTTTATTGGTATATTATATAAAACCTCATGAAACATCGATGTTCATTCGATTACAAAAAGAAACAATCGACAAAGAAGCGGAAAAAATGGATATTATCTATAATTTATTGAAAAGCGAATATATTAGGAGAGGTGAAGCATATCCTATCGAAATTTTGGATCGTGAGTTAATAAAAGCTACGAAACTACCTAAAAATGCAATATATTCACTTATCAATGAATTAGTTGATAGCGATATCGATATTATAGTTAGAAAAGCAAGGAGTGAGCACGGTGGAACCCAAAAGTTTATAGATTTTGTATCAGTCATACAAAAGTTTGATAAAAAGGAAGTAGCGCAAAAAAAAGCTAAATCATATTTATCTAAGAGATTATATGAAACTATGACAAAAAAATCACCAGATCTATTTAAATTGAATAAGGTTTCAGAACCAGATAAAGCTTCAGATATTTTTGTGTCTTCACTTACCAGCACTTATAGTAAAAAATTAAAAGAGGAAAGGTTAACTGAGAAAAAAAAGAAAGAAGCTACCATTTCATTCACAAAAAGAGATGTCCCAGAAGTATTAAAAGATTCAATAATTAACATGTTAAAAAGTGAATACATTTATCGAATTGAAAATAAAGATAAATATCCTTTGTTCCAATTTCCGATATCTGAAGTAGCTTCAGAAATTCAATTGAGAACAAAAATAACACCAGGAGAACTTTATCCGATCCTTGAAAGTATTAGTAAACATGATATTGAGTTTAGGCTTCTAGAAAATCCCGATGAGCCTGAGGATAAAGTAGTAAGTTTTATTCCGATTGTAGATGATGCCTTAGCTTATTCATATGCAAATTTTAGACCAAAAGAATTTGCTGGAGAAAAAATAGAAATAGTTAAGCAATTTATAAGGAATCTTAAAAGAAAAAAATCAAAGACTCACTTTTCTAAAATAAGAACAAAAATAAAAAATGTAACAGAAGAACAACAACAATGGAATTATATTTATAAAATTCTGAATGATTATTTTCCAATCCATTTGCAAGTTCAAGAAAAACTATTAGTTGGTGAACCAATTTCCAAAATTTTTGCTGTTTTTCCAAAAAAGCAAATAGATATTTTTGTATAACGCAAAATATAAATTTTAGGGTGTTTTGCATACAATATTTTTTCGTAAACATTCAAGAAGTATTCAATATTTTAATGTTTTAAATTTTAATCTACTTTACTCCATGAAATAAATTGGGATTAAATAGGATCAAGAAAAACATAACTAAGACATTTTTAGGGTTATCCTCTTTTCAAATGCTGGCAATGTTTAGAAGAGGATTATTTTACACTTACTTATCAATCTACATGCGAGATTTTCTGTCACTTTCAGTAACAATGACTACACTTTATGCAACTTTTCCTATGATAATGAGCGTAATCTTCCAAAATTTTGTATGGGGTCCTATAAGTGATAAATTTCAAAGGCGTAGAACATTAATAATTTTAGGTGAAATTTTAGCAGGAGTGGGAACAATTATAGTATGGTTTATTCATACTAGATTTGATAATTTGTTTATTGCTGGTTTGGTGATCATCATAGGGCTGACTTGTATTGAAGCCTTTTGGTCAATGTCTAACATTGGATGGAGTGCTCTTATAAGCGATCTTTACCCATCACAAGATAGAAATAGAATTATGGGACAATTAACTAGTATTGGGGGACTTGGCCGAATAATTGGAATAACAATAGGTGGTTATCTTTATGATAATGGTTTTGGGTTTAGAAATGGTCCACTTTTTTTTATAGCCTCGTTCGTAATGTTTATTTCCACTCTACCGATGCTTTTTACTCCAGAAGGGGGCATAACTCACATGCGTAAAAAACCTAACTCTCAAGTGAATGAAATAAATCATAAGAAAGTAAATTCCAAATTTAAGTGGATCTTTATTATATTTATATTTGCTCTAATCTTTATCAATTTTGGGAGAAATTCAATAGCTACTACATACAGCCAATATCTCGTCTTGGATTCAGGATTTAATGTAGACAGTATAAATTTAAGTTATATTGCCAATACGCGTTCGTTAGCAGTTCTTATTATTGGATTTAGTACAGGATTTTTTAGTAAAAAGTTAGGGCAATATACTACATTTATATTTGGTATTTGCTTAGCTATTATTGCTTTAATTATTACAGCTTTTACCGTAGATCTATCTTTAATTTATATTGGTAGTTTTATTTTTGGAGCGGGAGACGTTATCATAACAGCTTCATCTTACACTCTCGCGTCAAATTTGATCCCTGAAAAAGTAAGAGCAAAGTTATTTGGTGTATATAATACTACATTCTTTCTTTCGTGGGGATTAGCTGGCACTTTAATTTCCGGACCAACTATTGATTTATTGTTAAATAAAGGATTAAACGAAGTTTTTGCATATCAATTTTCATTTAATATGGCAGCACTAATTACTGAATTCGGCTTGTTAATTATTATATTATTAGAAATCTTGATAAAAAGAAAAAAAAGTTAAATAAATTATTGAACCAACTTCATGGCCTTACCATGATGCATAGGAATAGGTTCAGAACCACAAGCATCACCCATCCAACAAACTAGTTGGTCTCCTTCTTGATGCATTGGTTTACCACAATGCATTGGGATTGTTTGTTCGAATCCACATTCATCACATACCAATTTTGCCATTTTTTTATTTTCCTCCTTTTATAATTTATTAATATTTTTTTCAGAATCTTGGATATTAGAAATGAATTTTTCAGGAGCGTTTTTAAATTCTGTTAAACAAGATTGATTGCAGAAATAATACCTTTTACCCGAATATTCATATTCAATCCAATCTTCTGGTTTTCCAGTCATTCCACAAACAGGATCAGTTACTAATGTTGATGAATCTACTGGTTTTTGCATAATTTTTGGATTAATATTATCAAAGTTAGCGTATTTTTCTGGATTTGATTTAAATTCTTTTTCACATGCGGCACTACAGAAATAATATTCTTTTCCATTATATTTATATTCAATTGATTGACTGGGAATAATTTCCATTCCACATATAGGATCTATTACTCTTTTTTCAGTTAAACGTTTCATTTCTTCGATTTGTTGTTTAGTTTTTGGCTCATACCTTTTCAAAAACAACGCATTTGTAACAACTGAAACAGAACTTGAAGCCATAAATATAGCAGCTAAATATGGAGGAAGGAAAAATCCAGTAAATGTATATAATAACCCAGCTGCTAGTGGAATTCCAATAATATTATATATAAATGCCCAAAATAGATTTGTTATCATTTTTCGATATGTTTTCTGAGATAAATTAATTGCTGCAACTACATTTCTTAAATCACCTCTCATCAACACAATATCAGCAGTTTCAATTGCTACATCGGTTCCAGATCCAACTGCTATTCCAACATCTGCTTGTGCTAATGCAGGAGCATCATTTATACCATCTCCAACCATTGCAACTTTTACTTTTTTCTCAGATTCTTGAATATTTTTTATTGTAAGAGCTTTCTCATTAGGCAGTATTTCTGCTAATATATGTTCTGAATCAAAATTTAACTCTTTTCCAATGCTCATTGCTGTTTGTTTATTATCACCAGTTAACATATAGATATCTAATCCTTTTTCTCTCAGTTGTTCTAAAGCATATGGAGCCTGATCTTTCACTTTATCAGCTATTCCAATCAAACCTTTAACTTCTTCATCAATACTAATCAATACAGTGGTGTATCCATGTTGTTGATATTCATTATACTTAGAATTATATTCATTAAATGAAATATTATTTTCAGAAAATAATTTTTCATTACCTACCATAATCTGCATACTATCTATATTAGTTATTATTCCTTTTCCCGGAATAGCATCAAAGTCATTTGGAGTGATAAGAGATAGACCTTGTTGGTTGGCTTCTTCAATTATAGCTTGTCCTAGGGGATGTTCAGATCCCATTTCAGCACTACCAGCAAAATAAAGTACTTCTTTTGAGTTTATCCCTGTACCTTTTAAATCCTTTTCAGAAAAAATACTGGTAACTTTTGGTTTTCCTATTGTTAGAGTACCCGTTTTATCAAAAACTACTGTGTTAATATCATTTATAGCTTCTAAAGAATCTCCTCCTTTCATTAAAATTCCATTTTCAGCACCTTTCCCAGTTCCAACCATTATTGCTGTTGGTATTGCCAAACCCAAGGCACAGGGACAAGATATAACAACAACAGAGGTGAAAACCAATAAAGCGCCTTCAAGTCCAATATCTGGGCCTCCAAAGAAATACCAACCCAAAAAAGCAATAGTTGCGGTTATAATAACAATTGGAACAAAATAACTACTCACTTTATCTGCCAAGCGTTGTCTTGATCCTTTTCGAGCTTGAGCTTCTTTAACAAAATCAATAATTTGAAAAAGAAGGGTTTCTTTACCAATCTTTTCTGTTGTCATCTTTATTAATCCTGTTTGATTTACCGTGGCTCCAATGACATTGTCTCCTATCCCTTTTTTTACATATTTGCTTTCCCCTGTAATCATTGATTCATCAACTTTGGTTTTACCTTCAATTACTCTCCCATCTACTGGAACTTTTTCACCCGGTCTAACTAACAGTGTATCCCCAATCTCAATTTCTTCGATTGGAATTTCGATTTCTTGATTATCTTTTATTAAGGTTGCAGTCTTAGGTTGTAATCCTATAAGTTTTTTTATTGCTTCAGAAGCTTGACCTTTCGTTTTATGTTCTAAATATTTACCTATTAAGATAAAAGCAAGAATCATACTCATTGCATCGTAAAAAACTTCACCTTTGATGAAAAAAGTTGTCAATAATGAATATATATATGCTGTTGTGGTCCCTAAGACAATTAGAACATCCATATTCGTTGTTTTATTTTTGAGAGACTTATAAGCTCCATTCAAGAAAAATGAGCCCGAAATTCCATAGTTAGCTGTCGCTAAAATTGTAAGGATAAGATTTCTTGTAAAGGAGAATGGAACAACAAAATTAATTGGCGAAATAATTCCTGCAAAAATTATTGAAATAATAAGTAGAATCAACCTGTATCTCATTTCTTTTTTATGTTGTTCAACTTCTTTATCTATAGCTCCTGCTGCTTTTTCAATTTTATAGCCAAAGCTTTTAACTGTTGAAAATATTTCATTTTCAGTTATTTTTAATTCATTAAACTCGATAAAGAACTTCTTAGTTTCAAAATTGCTTCTAATACTGTTAATACCATTAATCTGTAAGATCTTAGTTTCAAGAGTTTTAAAATCGTCCATATTTAGACTTTCAACTACCTTAAGATCCATTTTTGCCAGTGATGCTTTATATCCCAAGTTGCGTATAGCAGAATTAAATGTGTTATAATTTGTTTTAGAAGGATTGTATTCTACAGTAGCTTCCTCATTAGCAAAATTCACAACTGAACTACTCACTCCTTCGAGATTTTTCAATTTGGTTTCTATTTTTAATGCACATGAAGCACATGTCATACCGCCAAGCTTTATTTTTACTTTTTCTTTAGATTCCACTAAAATTCACCTATTTAGGAACATCAATAAAAAAGAAAGAAAATGAAATTATTATAAATACTGATTATAAAACTTAAATAAAATGCTTTTATGGCTAATAATTTCAGAAATATTTTTTTTATTAATAATTAAAATATTAATAATAGGGTGTAGTACTATAAATTTAACCGGACAGGTTTTCTATTTTTTTTTTCGATATTTTTCAATAGCATCATGTAAAGCATCAGCAGCTAAATTGCTACAATGTAATTTTATAGGAGGAAGTCCATCTAATGAACTAGCCACATCATCTCTAGTTATTTTATAGGCTTCATCTAGCGATTTACCTTTCGCTAATTCAGTTATCATTGAAGAAGTTGCTATAGCTGCCGCACATCCAAATGTCTGGAATGAAATATCTTCTATTATTTCATTTCCACCTTCTTCCTTAACTTTAATATATATGTACATCAAATCCCCACAAACTGGATTTCCATATTGCCCAATTGCATCCGCGTTCTTCATTTCTCCCATATTTCGAGGATTTTTAAAATGATCCATAACTTTTTCAGAGTAAATCTTGAATCACTTTGAAATTTGATTATTATTTTTCTAATTATGAATTATTAAATTAAGCTTTTAATGATTAGCCTTAAATTGTGATTATTTAATTTAATAAAGATAGTATTCTTTTCTTAGGGAGGGATACCCTCTCGACTCCTAATTCTTTTACATAATCAGCCACTTCAACGAGATTTTTAGCAGATTGATGAAAGAAGCATACATGTTTAGGTTCCAGAGATTTTATCATCTCTGTTAATTGATTCTTATCAGCATGTAACTTAATGTTGAGAGACGGCACAAAAGTATTAATTAATAATGCTCGAAAAGGCACTTTCCACGTGTCTGAAAAAATTATTTCGTTACTTCCTTTAATTAAATCCTCACCGGGCTTTTCATTGACTGATCCCGCCAGAAATACGAGATTATGGGGATTACGTCCAATAACATTTATAATATTTCTAATAATTCCATAAGAAAGATCTGGAGGGTGGGATATAATGATATTATTTTTCCCCCTCAAAAAACCTAAATCTTCAAGATCAAACCATCGAAATTTGATACTATTAAATGGATTTGCTTTTTCACGAATTAAATTAGAAATAGGTCCATAGATATATTCGTATCTATGATTAATAACTTGAATGTTTTTTCGAACCATCATATCAACATAAATGTTTGGGCGTTTCTTGAAATCTCTCCTTAACTGTAATTTTCTGAAATATCTCCAGAAAATTAACATGAAAGTAATTGCCAAACTTGAAGGATCTGCACCTATTAAAACATTATCTTCATACTCTGCTTTCTGTTCTAAGAAGAGTATTAGACTATGAAACTGATCTGATAAATTACCGAAATCCTCCCGAGCACTTGTTCCATCGATCAGAAGATAATCAATAGGTCGAGAGATTTGACCTAAAAATCTTCTGGTGCCAGCAAATGGAGTAATATCATGATAGGTGTAATCACCAGTATACAAAAATCTAAAATCTTTTACTTTTGCGAGAATCATTAAAGCTCCAGGCATATGGCCTCCATGATAAAAAGAAAGGTAACATTTTTTATCCTTAAATCTTAATTTTGTACCATTTTCGACGTAAATTACATTTTTTATAATATTTTTATAATCCTCTTCTTCAATTTCATTATGAGACTCTTGTTTTAAGAAATTAGAATCTCGAAGAAGATATAAATCGAGAGTGATTCTTGAACATAGAATTGGGGTATTTGGATAACGTTTAATCAATTCCTTTAGACCAGAAACATGATCATAATGGCTGTGAGAAAGATATATCGCATCTATTTTTGGTTCATAAGAAGAGAGATTATAATTAGTATTTTGTTGATAATTCCTTATTTCTTCTTCATGACACTGGTCTTCATTTTGATTTTCAATTTTATTTTTAGTTTCTTCTTTCCTTAAATCATAATAATTTTTTAGATAAAACTCTATGTGTCTTAAATCACCTTCAATGTTCTGTTCTTCGTTAGGTTCTGTCAATCCACAGTCTAGTAATATATTTATTTTTCCCAAACCCAAGATGTGACAGTTATGATTTGGTTTTAAAACAATTGGATAAATACTAAGACGTATCTTTTCATTATTATTTGTTTCATACCCTAGAGAAACATTATTAAAATATGTCTCATCAAATCTTTTCTCAATTTTATCAATAGCAATAGAGAGGTCACTAGAACCTACATGTACTCCGGTAATATAAAAGTACCATCCATATTTCTTAACAAGTTCTTTAAGATTCTCATACATAATATCTCCAATAAGAGATTTAAGGACTATTACCCTTTCTTCTTGATAATAGATTATCTTCTTTATAGATTCTTTTTCTTTAACAGGTACCTTTTCATTCTTAAGAAAAAAATCGTCTAATACTTCTTTGATTGACATTTGAATTATATGTTCTGATTTTAAGATTTTTTTATAGTAGAAGTATTCTTTTGTATTATAAAGAGAACGCATATTACATTTTTCTTTAAGTATTATAGAATGATTATTGTAGAAGTAGGTTTCTGTACTGAGAGTTTTCTCTTCCTTTTTTAGACCACTTTTTTTATGTTCCTTTTTCTTCTTTTCTGGTTTTTCAATATAGAAAAACCAGCCATAAATTTGGATTAATTTATCACGATTATAGATTATATCCTTTCCAGATTTGGTAAAAAGAATTAATAAACGATCATCTTTAGAGTACACAATCTTCGATATAGATTCTTTAGTTTTCTTAGAAATTAAATTATTTTTTAAAAATAGATGTTCTATAACTTCCTTTATTGCTTTTTGAGGAATTTTTTTTTGAATCATCATTTGTAATTTATCTTTATATGATTTTATCTTAAGAGAAGAATCCAATTTTACTGCTTCTTGCAGATTAATGATTCTATCTTTGAATTTAAATTCCTCATTAAACATTGTTTTAAGGAATTTTTCACTTAAGAAAATAATTACGCTTTTCATGAAATTCCGTAGCGTGAAACTTAATAATTTAATTTGTTATGATTTAATGATCAAATTCCTTATTTTTGTTGTTAATTGATTAATCTTTGATATTTCACCCTTCCGTGAAGCTATTTTGTGAATCATATATACTATTAGTAGTATAGAAACGATTAATAAGATGACCAGAGATGGATTAAGATATAAAACTCATACCTAATATTGTAACCAATAACAAAAAGAATATGATCCCAAATAGAAATATCAGCATTTCTTGCTCAAAATATTGATTTTTCAACTCATTAATTATCAATTTAATTAGGATAATAAAGGAAATAATAAGCAAGATTACAAATGCTAAAATAAGAAGAATATTTGAGCGAAAAATTTGAAAAGCTAGTCCTAGCATATATTCATTCTTTAATGAGTTATTGGTATAATTTTGTTAATTTTTGTA
>JBHLON010000114.1:0-4400 GCA_048940445.1 Promethearchaeota archaeon | reverse complement strand
CAAAAACTTGTTGGTGGTGGTGGCGCTCCAGAATTAGAAACCGCTATTCAACTACGAAAATTCGCTTCCACTCTTGGTGGTCGGGAACAACTTGCTGTCGAAATTTTTGCTGATTCTCTGGATATAATTCCAAAAACCTTAGCTGAAAATGCAGGTTTAGACCAAATTGATACCCTCATGAAATTAAGAGCAGCTCATCAGCAAGGTCATAAATTTGCTGGAAATGATTTAGACACTGGGAATATTGTTAATGATATGGCAAGTGTGGGTATTGTTGAACCAACCGTAGTAAAAGTCCAAGCAATTAAAAGCTCTACTGAAGCAACCTCTATGATTTTACGCATCGATGATGTAATTGCATCTGCTAAATCTGCTATGCCTCCCGGTGGAATGCCTCCTGGAGGAATGCCTCCCGGTATGGGTGGTATGGGCGGTATGGGGGGTATGGGCGGTATGCCACCGGATATGTATTAAACATTCAATTATTTTTTTTAATTATTTTTCTTTTAGTTTTTTAGGTATATTTTTGGTTACTTCACATCCAACTATATCAATTCCGTTGATAGCCTATTTAAGTTGTTCTTTTATTTCCTTTGAGGTAACGGATTTCTTTAACATCATTAAATCGACTCTCACTTCTATAAGTAAATTGCGTATTTCTTCTATAGTCATATATTTTAGACTTACTTTTTCTTCATCTTTTATTTGATTTTCTGTCATATTAACTCAACTCTAATTTTTCTTATTTTACTGGTATTATATCTGTAGCTATTTAAACAAAAATTACTTTATTGGATGGTTTAAAAGGGAATTATTCAGATCCTTGACAGAGAATAAATCAAAACTTAAATTTTCTATGAGATTGTGTGAGAGGAAGAACTATTATTTTACATTTCAGGTTGAAAAAGAGAATTATAATGGCACTTTTGAAAACTATTAAATGTAAACATATCCTCTTTATGTAATTTATTTACGCCCATGACGGTTCGGGGCTACCATGGGACTTCCGTAATACAAACTATAAATGGAATACTATTCTTATTTGTTCTTAGAAACATTTGAATAAAATTTGTTTTATAATCCGAAATTGCCACTTTTGTGAAATCACATAATTATATATAAATTAGTGAGAAATCTTGAAAAATCGACATTTTAGAATTTTAATAATAACTTTATTTATAATTCCAATAATATTGTTCAATACTAATCCGATTTCAATTATACCTTACAGTTCAAATGACCAAATCCAAGAGGACTCATTGAAATTCAAAATAGAAACACCTCACCTTTCTTTTCCGGATGTTTGGTCACCTAACGGCACCGCTATATGTACTGCAGATAACTATCAAGGATATGTTCAAATATGTAGTGATGGAGAAGGAGGCGCGATTATCACATGGGAAGATCATAGAAGAGGAGGATACTCTGACATTTATGCTCAGAGGGTTGATTCCTCTGGAAATATTATGTGGAAACCGAATGGTGTATCTATATATAATTCAACTTACTATACTTATCCACAAATTTGTAGTGATGGAAATGGAGGTGCAATTATTTCATGGCAGCAATTTATAGTAGCAGGAAACACAAATATTTATGCTCAGAAAGTTGATTCCAATGGAAGTTTATCATGGAGGACATTAAAGACTAAATGCGCTGTTATATGCACCGCACCCGATAACCAAGATTATCTTCAAATTTGCAGCGATGGTGATGGAGGTGCGATTATTACTTGGCGGGATTTAAGGAGGGGTGGAGCCGATTGGGATATTTATGCTCAGAGAGTTGATATTAATGGAACCAATAAATGGATTAAAGACGGTGTAGAAATATGTACCGGTATTGATTATCGTTGGGATCCGCAAATCTGCAGTGATGGAGAAGGAGGCGCAATTATTACTTGGGAAGATGACAGGAGAAGACCGGGACAGGATATTTATGTTCAGAGAGTTGATGCTAACGGGACTACGCGATGGATATCTAATGGCAAAGTTATATCTCCTGAAATATCTTATCACTATAATCCTCAAATTTGCAGTGACGGGGCAGGAGGAGCGATCATTACCTGGGATGATGGTAGAAATGAATTTCATAGGGATATTTATGCTCAGAGAGTTGATGCTGATGGAACTACACAATGGATACCTAATGGAACAGCTATATGCTCTGAGGCATTTCACCAAAGAAATCCTCAAATTTGCAGTGACGGGGGAGGAGGAGCGATCATTACCTGGGAAGATCAAAGGCCAGATCAGTATTCAGATAAGGATATATATACTCAGCGAATTGATTTCAATGGTAATACGTTATGGATACCTAATGGTACCGCAATATGTACAGTAGATAATGATCAAATAGCCCCTCAAATTTGCAGTGATGGAGTAGAAGGAATAATAATTACTTGGCAAGATTATAGGAGCGGATCCGATTGGGATATATATGCTCAGAAGATCAGTTCTAATGGGATTTCCCAATGGACTCCTGATGGTTTAGCCATATGTAATTTTGTTAAAAACCAAGATGTTCCTCAAATTTGCAGTGATGGAATAGGTGGTTCAATTATTACATGGCGTGACAATAGAAGTGTATTTGATATTTATGCTCAACGTACAAAGAATCATCCTTTAATTACAATAAAATTACCAACTACTTACCATCTTTTTGAAAGGACCGCTCCAAGTTTCAATATAGAAGTAATCGAGTTAAATATAGCTACTATGTGGTATACAATTGATGGTGGTGTTACTAATAAAACATTTACAGAATTAATTGGAGAAATAAATCAAGCAGAGTGGAGTAAGAAAGGAAATGGAACTATTACCATTGAATTTTACATAGAAGATATATTTGGGTTGATAGATTCAGCAGAAGTGACTGTTCATAAAGACATTGAAGCCCCAGATATAAAAATCAGCCATCCTGGGCTTGATCAAGAATTTGGGGAAACTGTCCCATCATTCATAATTTCCATCACTGAAGGAAATTTAGATAAGATTTGGTATACAATAGATGGTGGTATTACTAACGTAACGATTACAGAATTATCAGGGAAAATTGATCAAACAATTTGGGATGGGATTTCTCAAGGTTCTGTCATTATAAAATTTTATGCGAATGACACTTTAGGTCATATTGGTTCTGAAGAAATTTCAGTCATAAAAAGTGTATCCGGAGCAAAAGGTAATTTTTGGGATGACTTATTACAGCAAGGGATACTTATACCTGTAGTTGGAGGAATAGCAGGTGGTGTTGTTGGTATCACGTTTTTCTTTATTAAAAGGAAGATTAGGAAAAAAGATGAGAAAGTTGATACATAGATTTAACTTACAATAAAAATTTTCAATTTATCCTTTTTTTTAATTATCTACTATTTTATGTAATTTACCATTTAAGCTTAAATTTCTACAATTGAATGGGGTAATATACTGATAAGATAGTCATTTTTTTAATTTATTTTTTCTTTCTATTTTTCTTTTAATTTTTTCGGGTTAGCTTACATCCAAATTTATAGAGTCCATTAATTTCCCTAAGCAGTAAAAAGAGTTTATGCTTTATAGGGGGAATGATTTTTTTCAAAAAGAGCACGTATTTTTGTGTGATAAATTTTATAGGTAAAACCTTCAGGAATTTCTTCTTTAATAATTTTCAATAATTCCCTAACTTTTTCTTCATCTGGTTTGAAATTGTCGTCAAATTTATGAAAAAAGATGGATATTTCAAAAAACAGACCAGCTATCTTTAAGATATTTAGGATTTCTCTTAAAAAAACGACCGATATAAAGAATACATTATCATCTTGGATGTCGATAACATAAATTATCTCACTTGTTTCAGAGATATATTTATTTAGGTTTTTCTTATATTCTTCTCTATACTTCTCTTGACCTCCAAAATCCCAAATATAATATTCGGTGTCTTCATTTTCAAACTCCGAAATCTCAATTCCTCTTGTGGGTGGAAGGGACGTAAAAGATATTAAATCTGTGACATTTTGCATAGAGAGAGCTATAGAGGTTTTACCACTATTTGCAAGACCTAAAATTAATATTTTTTTTTTATTTTTTGCCATACAAAATGATAAGAAAATAAATAATATTTAAAAGCTCACTATTAAATAGATTTAAATAGATAGAATATTGTTTTTTTCAAAACATAAATTTAAAGTTCTTTTAAATGTAATTTCAAATTGAAATTAATATTATTGAGTTGAAGGTTATGTCTGATGATGTCTATATAAAATTGAGAGCGTATTTAGACCAATTTCCTTTAGGTTATCCAAAAACTTCATCTGGAGTTGAATTAAAGATTTTAGAAAGACTTTTTTCGGAGGAGGAAGCCAAAATTGCAGTAAATCTGACTCCAATACCAGAGGAAGCTGCCAAAATCGCTAAAAAAATTGG
>JBHLON010000113.1:0-4432 GCA_048940445.1 Promethearchaeota archaeon | reverse complement strand
TCTTCAGTAATGAAAGGCATAATAATAGAATTGATTAGTAAAAGTTTGTAAAATAAATTTAAGGCAATCTTTAATGAAAGATTTTTTTCCTTTTTGTCTTCTGAATAAAATCTATGCTTTATAGCTTCAATGTAATTATCACAAACATCAGTCCAAAAGAATGTACGGAAAAGCATTACTGCCTCATGCCAATTATATCCCTCTAAATATTTTTCAATGAGCTCTAAATTCTTATTGAATTCAGAAAAAAAATAGCTATCTATCGCTTTTAATTCTCCAATTTTAAACTTTAGATCTTTGATCTCTGTTTGATCTATGCTTAAATATAATAATCTATATGCATTCCAAATTTTGGTAAGGAATCTTGAGGCCCCAATTAATTGCTCATACTTTCTACGGTATTTTTTTTGAAATTTATCCTCAGGGAGTTTTTTCATTTCTTTTAAAATAAATTCATTTGAGAGGGGTTGTTTTGTTTGAAGGTTTACCCAGGTAAATTCAAAGGGATAATCATCACCTAAAGAACCCATTGCGGCCCAATATCTAATCGCATCAGTTCCGAATTCTGGCATTACATCTCCTGGTGCAATATAGTTTCCCAAACTTTTAGACATATGTCTCCCGTCTGGTCCAGCAACCATTCCATTGATCATAGCTTCATGAAATGGTGCTTTTCCAGTTAATACTTTACATCTAAATAAAGTGTAAAATAACCATGTTCGAATAATTTCATAACCCTGTGGACGATGTACTTTTGCATTAATATATGTTCTTTCAAAAAAATCTTTATCTTCTAACCATTTTGATATCTCTAAAGGTGATATACTCGAATCGATCCAACAATCACAAACATCTTTTTCACCAATTATTTTCTCACTTTTACACTGGGGACAAATCTTTACTGGAGGAGGGATTTTAGTTGGATCTAATGGTAATTCTTCCCTTTTTGGTGGAATAATCGTATTACACTTCTGGCAATACCAAAATGGAATTGGAGTTCCAAATAAGCGTTGGCGAGAAATTACCCAATTCCAGTCTAATCCTTTAGCCCAATCTGTAAGTCTTTGTTTTTGCTTTTCTGGATACCAATTCATCATATCCGCGGATTCAATAATTTCATCAGTGAAATCTTGTACATTAATAAACCATTGAAATACAGGTAAATACTCTATTGGTTTTCGACAAGATGATCTTTCAGAATGAATTATAATGCTGTGTTCATACTCTTCTACCTTTTCAATTAACCCCGCTTTTTCAAGATCTTCTGCTATTTTTGCTCGTGCTTGCATAATAGTTAAACCTTGGTATTTAGAATTTTCATTCATATGCCCATCCTCGGTAAAAATCTGGATTTCGTCAAGATTATACTTAATCTTCCACTTAATATCCATTTCATCTCCATATGTACATACATAGACGATTCCAGTTCCGAAACTCATGTCAACATTTTCGTCCATGAAAATACGTACTGTTCGATTAGTGAAAGGGATTTTGACTTTCGCAGCAGAAAGATCATAATATCGATCATCTCTTGGATTGATAAGAACCGCAACGCAAGCTTCCATATACTCAGGTCGTGTAGTTGCTATAGTAACATATTCATTCTCCCTTCCTTCTAGAGGTAATTTGATATACCATAACTTACCTTTTTCATCTTCATAACCTACTTCTGCTTTTGCTACTGAAGTCTCACAATTTACGCAAAAATGAATTGGAAATTTTTCTCTATAAAGTAAACCTTTTTCATAGAAATCTAAAAGAGAAATCTGAACTCTCTTTAAATAGTCTTCATTCATAGTTCTATAAGTATAATCCCAATCTGTGGAATAGCCTAAATCATCTAATTGTTTTGTCATTTTTTCAATATTATTCTCAACCCATTCTCTGCATTTTTCTAAGAACTTTTCCTTATCATTTTTGGAGATTCCATAATTCCTTTGAACAGCAAGCTCAACTGGAAGTCCATGACAATCCCAACCCTGAGGAAAATATACATGATCTCCTTTCATCCTGTGAAATCGCGCTACAAAATCAATCCAAGCATAATTTAAATACTGTCCAATATGTAAAACTCCACTTACAAATGGAGGAGGCGTGTCGATTGTAAATATTTCACTTATTTTCTCTTTATCGAACTTGTAGATTTCATTCTCTTCCCAAAATGAAATCCATTTTTTTTGGATTTCTCTAAATTTAAACCGTTTTGGATAACTACTTTCTTGTGTCATATTAATTCCGATTCCTAATGTGGATTTGTATTAAAATTTTTGATGATATTTGAAATTATAAGTTTTTCCAATAAAAATAATTATATCTAACTCTTTTCCAACTGATCCTATTGAATATGGACCCGGCGGGAATTGAACCCGCGACCTCTTGAATGCGAATCAAGCGATCTTCCACTGATCTACAGGCCCAGTTTTAATTATTATATTTAAGTATTTAAAATCAAAATAACTAAAATTCTTTATTGTTTTACAATAAAATTAATTAGGAATAAGATTTAATATTCTGTTCGGGCAATTATGTCGTCTTGTGCAGATTTTGATAATTCATTAAATAGTACTGGATAACCCGCAATTCTTACAACTAAACCTTGGAAATTTTCGGGATTTTGTTGTGCTTTACATAGTATTTCCTTGCCAATCACATTAAATTGAATATGATATCCACCATTTACTCTAAAAAATGAACGAATTAATGAAAGAAATATTTCAGAATTCATTGTTTTTGGATGAAAGGATAAAATTATTGAATTCCCATTAGTTATTAATTCATTTTTTAATTTTGCGATGGAATTGAGGATTGCTGTAGGACCATTCATATCTCTTCCATTAGTAGGACCTACTCCATTCGATAAAGGATCTCTCGATTTCCTACCGTCTGCTGACGCTGCTGTAAATACTCCTAATGCTAGGTGGAATGAAGTGGAGTAAATTCCAGGATTATAATTACCGCCTCGATAATTCTTATAATTCAATAATTCGTCACAAAAATTTTTTGCTACATTAAATGCAATTGCATCTACATAATCATCATCGTTGCCAAACTTAGGTACTTTATTTATGAAGATTTGTCTCCATTCTTCTCCTTTTTTTCCCTTGTAACTACCTCTATAATTTTTTAAAAGCATTTGGACTAATTCTTCGTATGATAGGATTTTATCATCAAATACCATTTTTTTAATTACAGCTAAACTATCAGCTGTTGTTGCCAAACCTATTAATTGAGTCGTAGTAAAATCATAAATTGCGCCCCCACTTGTTATATCCAGTGCACGATTAATGCAATCATCTGTTGTTGCTGACAAAAAAGGTTGCGGATTTAGTTCAGCAATTGCTTTTTCTAGTTCTTTCATCGTACTAACCATCTTTTGAATGAAAAACCTAAGTTGAATTACAAAATTATCCCATAGATCCTCATAAGTATTGATTTTCTTAGAGCATTCAATACCATATTTATTTTTTGTGAACATATCAGTCCCATTATTAAGTGTTAGTTCTAAAATCTTTACAATGTTTAATTGACTTGCATTAGTGCAACCAAAAGTTTTGGTAGGATGGGCAGGTTCTACACAGCCAATAGGAGCATATTCACGTGCGTCTTCAAAGGAATATCCTAGTTGATATAACCCTGGAATCATAACTAAATCATTAAATAAAGCAATACTTGTTCCTGATCTAATAGCTTCTCCAGCTTTTAGTATTAGTCGATCTGGAGTTTTTTCATTAATACGAATAGAAAAGGCGGGTTGAATGGTCTTTAATTTATTATAAGAATCAAGTAATAGATAAGATAAATCATTTGTTGCATCATTACCAAATCGATCAATCCCTCCTATGGTTAAGTTTATCGCAATAGGAGGACCCTCTCCAGCTATAATTCCTTTATGTAAAACATAATTCCATAAAGTTGAAAGTTTTAAATAAAAGCATTCAATAAGAAATTGGGACTCTTTTTCAGTAATCTTCCCTTTTTTTCTATCATCTTTATAATAGGGATATAATATTTGATCTAATCTTCCTATACTTATGGCGAAGCCGCCATCCTCTAAACCCGCAATTAAATGAGTAAAATAAATTAATTGAAGTGCTTCCTTAAATGATTCGGGCGGATTATTAGAAATATGTGAACAGATTTGTGAAATTTCTAAGAGTTCATCCTTTTTTTTAGGATTTGATTCTTTTTCTGCCATTTCCTTAGCTAATATCGAAAATCTATAGATAAATTTTTTTACTCCATTTAGAGCTATAATAACAGAATTTAAGAATATTTCTCGGCCTTCATTATTTTTAACTTGAGTCAATTTATTTTGGGCTTTCTTAATCAAGCCTTCAATTCCTACTTTTAAAACATTCTCATGACCGGGAAAAAAATGTCCAACTCCATTTGTAATATTAACATCTACAATATAGATCATCATTAACATTAG
>JBHLON010000016.1:3758-70396 GCA_048940445.1 Promethearchaeota archaeon | reverse complement strand
AATGTAGTTCCTAGACTAAATAACATTACATTAAATAAAGTTAGAGATCGAGATAATCGATTAAATCTACTTGTACCGTTTTTAATAAACATTGTTTCAGAAGTAACAGCAACCCAAGATCCTCCTAAATGTAAATTAGCGTATAAAACATGTGAAAGCATTACAAATGCAATAGCAATAGAACGTCCATATATGCCAAAAAATTCCTGAATTGGCAAGTTTGATTCGTATTGGCTTGGAAGATTACCAGCAGGTGTTCCATAAATTTGAGTTGAAGAAATTAATCCCCCCTGAAGAGGAACAATTATAAAGGTTAATATGATCAAGTATATTGCAAAACCTAAGATAATGATTAATAATTTTTTTTGATTTATCTTTTGTATTAGAGTCTTTTTCATTGATTTCTCTTCTACATTGTCTTTCATAAAAATAACCTCTAAATAATAAAAAAATATTCATCTCAGTACTATATAAATTTTACCTATTAAAAATCTGAAGAAGATACTGACCTTTAGCTCTATTAACCTTTAAATAAAGTATCATTCGGTAAATATTTAATTTTATAAACTAAATCTTTTTTTAATTTACATATCTTTATCTATCGGTCATATATCTTTAGATTTCTAAATCAGAATAAGATAACATATATTATGGTAATAGCGATAGACACTTTGGATAAGATTTTTGTTAACAGTCCATTAAAGAGAATAATGCAAAAATATTTTGAAATGGCAATTTTTAAAAGATTTTTAAAGTCTCATAAGATTCAGATAACAAATAAAACAATATTAGAAGCAGGATGCGGATCGGGCTTCGGTTTACAATTAATTGAAAAAGAATTTCATCCATCAAACCTGTATGGTTTTGATATTTTACCAGAACAAGTCTTAAAGGCAAAAAAGCGGAAATTATCTGCAAAAATCTCAATAGGTGATATTAAAAATATAAAATTTCCTGCAATGATATTTGACGTAGTATTTGTTTTTACTGTTCTGCATCATGTTCCTGAATATTCCAAAGCCTTAAAAGAAATTAGTAGAATTCTGAAACCAGGAGGTTTACTTCTCATCGATGAATTAAACAAGCGTTTAATTGACTTTTTTGAATATTTTTTTGGAGTTAAGCACCCAAAAAAGTCAAGATTCGAGTGGCTCGAATTTTATAAAGCGATTAAGGAGGCAAAAATGGTAGTAATAGACAGGAGGATTTTTACAGTTGGATTTGGATTATTTCTATGCAAAAAAAGGTTTAAATAATTGTACTTAAAATTTTATAATAAGTAATTTACAAATAATTATTATTAATAATAAAAAGAAAAAATGTTATGAGAGAGGTGTGGGTGATTGTTATTTTTCTATGATAAACCCGGATTTGATGAGGGATTAGGTGCATTAATTTTTAATTCTCCTTTAATTCTTGGAGCGATCATATTAGGTTATTTTATTATTGGTGCTATTCTAGCAGTTTGGGTTTATATAAACTCAAGAAATAGAGGTATGAAATATAAATTATGGTTTCTAGGAGTAATTCTTACAGGTTTTATTGGATTTTTGGTTTATATGACCATAAGAGATCCTTTAAGAGCAGAATAACAATAATCAGGTTATCTTTTAAGCTTGATTTTGAAAAAAGAAAATTATGGATTAAATAAATATGAGATTTAGAAATAACCATAAAATCAAATTTTTCTTCTGTATTTGCTTTACCTCGATAATGATTTTCAATTTTTTTAATATAACTCGAATTCCACTAAATTATAAAACAGATAATTACACATTTCCTCCCAAATTGTCATATCAGTGGATAATAACTAAGGAAATCCATATTAATAATAATTGGTCAGCGAGTGAAGCACTTTACGATTTCATTACTGGATCTGGTACTTTTGACGATCCATATATATTAGAAAATATTACTATAACAAATCGCAGAGATGGTAGTGATGGTATAATTGTCCAAAATTCTATGGATTACTTTATAATTAGAAACTGTAGATTAAAAAGTTCGGGAACTTTATTAAACAACTCTGAAGTTAAATTAGTTAATTCTACAAGGGGAATTTTAATCAATAATACTATTTCTTCCAATGTGGGATATGGAATTTCCTTAATAAATAGCTATAATAATTCAATTATAGAAAATTCAATGTTTAATAATACCTATATCGGTATTGGATTAAATAAAAGTCATAATAATGTGATCATTTATAATAGAGCAAATAACCATGGAAAAGACGTTAAGCAAGGATTTGGCATTGTACTATTTAATAGTGACAATAATAGTATATCAAAAAACATCGCATCATATAACACAGCTATTGGAATTCTTTTATATAATAGTAGTTTTAATAATATAACTTTAAATACTGCGAATAATAACTACTTAGGGCTTCATCTAGGCCAAAGTTCAAATTATAATAATATTATTGGGAATAACCTTAAAGGGAATAATTATTGTTACACTGTTGATACCGAAGCAGAGGGCAATATTTTTGAAGATAATGATTGTGGCTCCGTTGGATTTGAATTTTATTTCTTTCTTATCGCATTTGGTTCTGTATTTGCCTTATCCTTAATAGGAGCGATTTTTGCAATAAGAAGACGTAGAAAGATTAAAAAAGAAAGAAAGAAATATAAATAATTCGATTTTATAATAATGATGTATGATAAAATCCTTATAGCTTTAGATGGTTCAATTTATTCAGATATAGCAGAAGATGTGGCATTAAAGATCGCTAAATACTCAAAATCAAAGGTCTTGTATGGATGTCATGTTTATGGATCAAAAATGCATAAATATAGATTTATTGAAATGGAAACGGGATTACCAGAGAGATATCAAGAAGAAGAAAGGTTGAATTATTTAAGAAATACTCATGAAGATTTAATTACAGATGGAATGCAATTAATTTCAGATGCATATTTGGCTCCAATAGCTAACAAGGCTTCGGAAAAGAATTTAAAAGTTCAGGGTATAACCCCAGAAGGTAGAAATTATTCTAAGCTTCTTGAAGTAATCAATAAAATAAGCCCTGATCTAATAGTATTAGGAGGATGGGGACATGGAAAAGAGGAAGCAAATGTTCTTGGTAGTTTAACTCAAAGGATTTTATTACATAATTTAAAGTCAGATTTACTAATTGTAAAGAAACCGATGCTGTTTAAATATAATCCCATTGTAATAGGGATTGATGGAAGTCCAAATTCTTATTCTGCTTTATTAAGAGCACTTAATTTTGCAAAAATATATAACACCACAATTGATGCTATTGCTGTATATGATCCTTATTTTCATTCAGGAGTTTTTAGAAAAATAGCGGATGTATTACCGATGGAAGCTCAGAAAAAGTTTAATTTCACGGCACAAGAGCAAATTCATGATGAGATAATTGATAAGGGGTTAGAAAAGTTATATTTAGAAGGATTAAAAAAAGCTCAATTAATTGCAGATTCTAAACAAATTTCGTTAAATTTGAACGTGTTTATGGGTAAGGTATATACTAAAATTTTGGATTATAGTAATCTCAAGAATTCTGATTTGATTGTCTTAGGTAGATGGGGGCTTCATAAAGAAGATATCTCTTTAATAGGTTCTCATGCATTTAACTGTGCGATGTTTAGTAAAAGTAATGTTCTTATTGTTATACCTTCTGATAAAAAAATAGATGCATTAAACATAGAAACTTCAGAGGTGAAACCAATTAAATGGAATCTTGAAGCAGAAAAAATGATTGAAAAAATTCCTGCTTTTATAAGAAAGATGGTAAAAAAGATGATAGAGGATTATGCTCGAGAAGAAGGGCTCTCAGAAGTTATGCCTGAACTTGTAGAAAATATGGCAAATAAGTTTGGAATGGATGGTAAGCTTAAGTAGATTGAAGAGATTATTTAAGACTATCTAATATTATAATTATAATCTCTAATTAAGTTTAAATCGTTTTAATTTGTGAATGATGGCATTTTAAATTAGATATTTGTTTAATATAATATAGTATTATTAATTCAAAATGAGATCTAATGAGTGAAGATATTTCTCCACTTAAGAAAACTCAGAAAATATTTTTCTTGTTAGTATTAATTATTACTTTTTTTGTTAATTTTGATAGTGCTGTAGTGATTCCTATTATGGCAAATTACGCAATTCAATTAGGCGCATCACTCTTTATGGCAGGATTAATTGTTGGAATATATTCCATAGTCCATATTCCCTCAAATATTATTTTTGGACGATTGGTCGACAAATTTTCACGAAAGGTGTTTCTTTCGTTAGGAATTCTATTAGATGGAGTATCTATGTTTTTGTATTTTATAGCAAATACGACGTCATTTTTGCTTATTGCAAGAATTATACATGCACTGGGAGGGGGATTTGGTGGACCCGCAACGATGTCATATATCGGAGATTCGGTTTCAAAAGAAAAGAGTGGTAGAGGAATGGCATTATATGGGATCGCTGTTGGGTTTTCTATGTTATTTGGTTTTATAATAGGAGGATTCTTAGCATCATTTTTTGGTTATAAAGAGGTTTTTTTCACAATAGCAATTATAATGATTGCTGTGACCTTCATATCAATATTTATCAAATCATCTTACAAACCCATCCCACAAAAACTAAGCCTAAAAAAGGAGTTTAGAATTTTACGTAGTTTATTTATGAATAAATATATAATTATACCATATTTATCAATTCTAGCCCTTTTTTTTAACTTAGGGATTATTACGGGTACTTATACAGTCGAATTGAAAATTTATAACTTTACAGACGCTCAAATTGGAATGTTATTGGCTTTTATGGTAATATTTTCATTGCTGATTCATTACCCTGCTGGAATATTGAGTGATAAAATAGGAATGAAAAAAGTCATTTCACTGGGTCTACTAATTACTTCCTGCTCTTTCCTTTTTCTCATATTTCCTCAAATCAATATGTTCCCAATTATAGGAATGATCTTTTTCGGTTTAGGACATGGTTTGATTTTTCCTACCACCGCAGGAACCATCAAAATATATAGTGATACTAATATTCGTGGTATAGCAACTGGCCTTTTTTACTCATTTACTGTGGGAGGAGTAGCTTTAGGTTCTCCCATATCTGGATTTTTTTCTCAATACTTTAATTTTCAAATTGCCGTACTTTTAGGTTTTATTATTCCCAGTTTGGTTTTAATAATAGTATTCATGGTAAAAATTAAATTTTAGCAGAAACAAGTTTATACATTTTTATCTTTTAGAGAATTTAACAAAAATAAATTAGAAGAATAATATCTGAATCATAATATATAAAAAAAGGGAGAATCATGGAATTAGAATATCAGATTATTCGAGAAAACAAAAATGTAAGCATAAAGGATCAAAAGGGAAAGATTAAAACCTATAGCATTAAACCTGTTCCAAATACATTCTTACAGTGGCAATCAAATGCTAGATTAGGAATGTTTAAACAGTTACAGAAGGGAGGCATGCATTCAGTTAAAACACTTCCAGCTCATCTTCCAGTATTAGCAACTATGAATATAAATGAACCATTTATTAATCTAGCTACAAAAGGTTTAGGATTATTACCAAGATATAATAAAATTAATGAATATCTTAATTTATTTATAAAGACTAGACAATTATGTGAGTCTCAGAGATGGGAAAACACCATTACTCAAAGAATGCAAACTGCCTTAAAATTTTATAAAGATGTTAACAATTTTGATCCTTATTTATTAGGTGGTTTAGAAATATTTGAAGGACAGACAGCTAAAAATTTGTTAAAGAATCCGTTTGCATCCTTACTTTATACAGGAACGGCGCCAAAATTCTTAAGTTTTCAATTTGACGGAATTGTTGATATTATTCAAAACAAAAATCTATATTATCAGTTTTTATTATCAGCAAGAGAATTATTCGCATTTGATCCTTTTCATGTAAAACAAATTAGATATCCTTTTGGATATCTGTTCTATGTAATTAATATTCGAGAAAAAACACCATTTTCGAGAGAAAAAGAATAAAAGAGATTAATTTATTTAATTATAGAAATTTTAAATTATTATTATTAATAATGAAAAGCAACATAGTATTGGTGTGAAATCATTACAATTTCCAGCAAGATAATTCCTAACGATAAAATAAGGCTTATTATTAATTCAGAATATAAAGATAATGAATTTTTAGATTTAATGAGAAATATAATAAATGAATCCGTTCGATTTAATAATTTTTACAGAGAATTGACAGAAAGACAAAATTATGATACAGACTATATAGATAAAATAGATGATTTAACAGAAATCCCCTATATACCAGCTGTATTTTTCAAAGCATCAGCGCAAAAGTTTGAAAAATTACTAAAGATCCCTGTTATATCCCCTGCATTTAAGACATGGAACGTATCTTCTTGTACAACGGGAGATCCATCTTTAGTAGGGAGATCAACTGATGATATTGAGTTATTAGCAAGTATGACCATAAAATGTATCTATGAGTTTATCCCAATTCCAATGAAGGACCATAATCAATATAAAACAATTTCAATGAATTTTGCTCCTAGCGTTACGTTCTTAAATCGGATTGCGAAGAGATACACTAAATTGAGACCAGTGAGTCTGTATACTAGCACTTTAAATGATATCACTACTAAAATTACAAAACCAAAATATTTAATAAAATTCTTTATCTTAAAAGCATTTAAAGAGATAGTTAAAAGTCGTAGCTTAGTGGGTGCTTTTGGAATTAACTCTAAGCATGTAGTAAAGGTAATAAACAAGAATTTAAGAAAACCCACTGATAAACAAAAAAATATTTCAATTGGGGGAAGTCTTCAATTATTAAATACATTTATGAATAAGTATTTGAAGGAGGAAAACATAAAATTTGATTTACCCAATAGTTATATAACGACAGGTGGTGGCGGATGGAGTGGACACAAGTCTCAATTAAAGTATCCTCCCATAGAAAAAACACAATTTGTTTCAGATTGCATTGAGTTTTTTGGGACTAAAGCTAAAAATGTTACTGATATGTATGGCTTTACAGAAACACCAATAGTTTTTGGTAGTCATTGGTCAGATAAATATCAAGATTTTATTTTTCACTGCCCACCTCAAGCGAGAATTGTAATTAGAGATATTAGTACCTTAGATCCTCTTAATGGGATTGGCGATAAAGGTTTTCTAGAAGTTTTAACTCCTTTTGGAGTGGATGCGTCAGTAAATCATGCAGTATTGGTAGATGATATAGTGGAATTAGTATCAAAAAGTAAATGCCTAGAATGTGGGTATGAAGGTGATACATTTTTAGTTCAAGGTAGAATTAAAGATAGAGAGGGCCTTGGATGTTCATCTACTGTTGAATGGTTATAAATTTATTAAAAAGAAGAAATTTTTTGAATAGACAGAAATATCAATAAAGAATCTCAGTTTGAGCTTTTATAAAGTGAATAACAATATCTCGATCCAGATTTAAATGGATTTCAATACAAACTTACTGTAAAATAGTTAATAAAGGATCAAGTTCACTGATTTTAGAGAAAACAATTATTTTGCAGTGAAATTTATATGGAAGAAAAGTCTTATTATGAACTTTTAGAAAGTGAACTGGAAATAAGAAAGGAAAAACCTTCTGGTACTAAAAATATTATTAAGTGGATCTTTAGTCATATTAAATTTCTTCTAATTCCCGGTTCTTCAATTGAAGAGTTAAATCAAAGAGAATATGAATATGAAAGATCAATAAGTAGAAGGAAATTCATTCGAAGATTTAAATCTATTCTGAGCATCATAGGTATAGTTATAGTCTTTGGCATTATTTCGTTAGCTATTTTTCCCAATTGGATTTCTACTTTCACATTTGAACAAGCTAATGGAGTCTTCCCAGGATCTTGGGGGCCACCTTCACCAAATCATCCTTTAGGACAAGCAAATTTTGGAAGAGATGTACTTGCCCGAATGATTTACGGGGCAAGGACTTCCATAACTGTAGCACTTCCAGCTATTGGATTTAGTGTATGCTTAGGAGTTGTTTTTGGAGTAGTTGCTGCATATTATGGTGGATGGATTGACACTGTCATTATGAGACTTGCCGATATATTGCTTGCGTTTCCTGGTTTAATCCTCGCATTAGTTTTTCTTTCGGTTTTCAGCGAAATTTTTAATACTGGTGTTCAAATAGAATATATAATGATCGCGTGGGGTATTCTTGGAGTACCGTTTTATGCACGTCTAATAAGAGCATCAGTATTGCAAGCTCGAGAATTACCATATATTCAAGCCGCTAAAGTATCGGGTGCAGGAAATTGGAGAATAATGTTTAAACATATTTTACCAAATGTAATCCAACCAATAATCATTTCCTTAACATTTAACATTGGAGGGATCATATTAGCCTTAGCAGGACTTTCATTTTTAGGATTTAGCGACCCTAGAATGATAGATTGGGGGAATTCAATTTCAGAAGCACGACAATTCCTTTATAGCGCTCCATGGGCTTCAATGGGACCGGGATTTATGATCTTGATTGCTGTTTTAGGATTTATGCTACTAGGGGATGGGTTACGAGACGCTTTGGATCCTCGTTTAAAAAATTTGTAATTTAAGGGGAATTAAAAAAAATAATTATATTATTTAATTAATACTTTTTATTATCTCTTCTAACTTTGGGAAAATTCGAGGGTAATGGACTGCCATACAGTGAATCCCGGCTAGAAGATTCTTTTGTCTAAGTTCTGTAATAAATGGTTTAAAAAATTCATAATTTGCATAATCATAAGCTTCTTTTTGCATCTTCTTATCATTGGAATATTCAGTTTTGATCGATTTCCATTTCGCAAGAATATCTTTGGGTACGGAGACTCCTGGGACAAATTCATCAAAACCTTTTGCTATCGCATAACTCTTCATTGGAAATATCCCTAATAGGATAGGTACACCATATCTCTTAATTGCTGTTAAAAATTCAATCGTACGATCTAAGTCATACACTACTTGAGTCTGTAAAAATTCAGCTCCTGCTTTGGCTTTACGTCCAATCTTCAACACCTCTGCTTCCATTGGTTCAGCATTTGGATTAGCAGCAGCACCAACATGAAGTCTTGGTGGTGCTTCTATTTCATAATTATTGATCTTACCAGTATCTACCATTTCTCTGACTAATTTTACTAGAGTAGCAGAATCTAAATCAAAAACAGGTTTACTTTCAGGCATATCTCCCAATGCTGGATGATCTCCTGTTAAGGAAAGAATATTATGTATCCCAAGAGCTTGTGCTCCCATTATCATTCCAGATATTCCAAGTTTATTAACATCTCTAACAGTCAACTGCCATATGCATTCCAAACCAGCGTCTCTTTGTATAATATAAGATGATGCTAAACTATTGATAGTAACAATACCAAGTGGACTGTCAGTTACATTAGCAGCAATAACAAAGGGAGCCATTTCCTTAGCTTCTTGAACTGTATGAGAAAGATCACAAGTTTTCTCAGGCTCCAATTCACCAGTTAAAATAAATTCTCCTTTTGCAAGAGCCTGTCCTAATTTTGAAAAAACTTTAACTTCTGTCATACTATTGTTTCACCCCTATCTAAATATGACTTCTTGTTGATGACCAGATTCAGACCAATCTCGAGCATCTCGCAATTCACTAAATAGGTCCAATCTGCCTATTGCTTTTAATCGATTAAAGATCAAAATCCACCCACAATCTCTTTCATAATTACCCACTTCGCACTTTCCGTCAACCATTCCTCCACACGGACCATTCATTAAACCCTTAGCACATGTTGCAATTGGACAAATCCCCCCAGAATAATTCAAATAGCAATCACCACAGGCCCTGCATCGCATATAGAATCGACCGATTCTTTCTGTCATTCCAATAAATTTAGTATTATTAGAAATGAGAACTGGTTTTTCTGGATACTTTTTCTGAAGTACCTCTACAATTGATTGAACACCAAGTCCACAACTTAATGTCAAAATAGCATCAGATGCTTTTATTTCATCATCAATTTTCCGCAAATCTTTTTTCATTACTCTATTATCACATACATCTTCTGATACAATTGCAGCTTCTACTTCATAGCCCTTATCTTGTAACTTTTTTCTCCACTCTTCTGCTCCCTCAGTTCCTCCTGTCTGACATAAAGCAGCGCAAGTTCCACAAGATACAATTGTTAATTTCTTTACATTATAATTTTCTATTGCTTCAAAAACTTCTTCATCTGGTTTTTTAGTAGTAATTACGACCATTTTGTTATGCTCTTAATTTAATTTTGATTAATTATTGAAATTAATAAATTTATTAAAGGTTAATTATTATTTTTTGAACTTCTTTATTTAAAAATAAAAATTTGAAAAGATAAAAATAGTAGTCATTATGACAAATTTTTTTATTTTTAGATTATTTACAGCATTTTTGTATAAATATGAAAACATTAGTGATAACAATGGATCATAGGATCATCAAATTCAATCGCCTAGATATCATTTTTAAATTAAAAAAAATAATTAAATGACATAAAAGTAAGAACGCAGAAATGAATAAATACTCTAGTCAAAAACAGCTATTTCTTGTATTTTTTATAGTTTAAGATAAATATCACATAACGTTAACAAATAAATTGTTATCAATAATAGCAAAATTAGGAGTGAATTATATTTTATGAAGAATATAAAAGTATTAGGTTTGCTGTTTATCTCTTTTTTCTTTATGGGGGGGTTATTTACTTTAGTTTCAACTTTAACTTCAAATGAGTTAAATTCAGGAGAGAGAAGTGTACTGCTTAATTCAAGTTGCAATCGAGAAAATAAAAATTATGCTGAATGGCGAGGTGAACACCAAAATTATCTCTATATTATTGCGGAGAGTTATTATGATTTAGGATTTTTAACTGGGAAATACTTAATATCACAGATAAATGCTTTCGATAACATCATTGATTACTTTATTTATACTCTAAATTTAGATCTACAAAATATTCTATATCTTGCCAATAATTACCAAATTCCAAAATCATATAAGGAAGAGATGTATGGAATTGCAGATGCAACTGGTCTTACTTATGAAGAGATTTTACTGCAAGTTGTCTTTCTAGATTTATATTATGGAATCTTGATACCTATGCAGATTTCAGGTGGTAACATTGGAGCCTGTACTGCTTTTGCAGTGAAAAACAGGAATTCGCATTTTGTTCTCGGTCAAACAATGGATTTTGGATTGATATTTAAACCAACTTTAGTTTGGGTGCATCATAAAATTATCGGTAAAGAGGAAGTATTTGCCCTTAGAATGGGAGCAAGCACCTTAGCGATAGGAAAAAGTCGTAAAGTTTCTTGTACCCTCAATTTAGTCCAAACTTGGAAGAGTGGTGATTTTGGCATTCCAACTTCTATTAAATGCAGATTTGCTTTTGAAAATTGCAAAAATGCTGGGAAATTTCTCTCAATTATGATTTCTAGTTTTTGTGCTTCTTGGAATTATATCATCTCTGATAAAAAAGGGACAATTTTAACAGTTGAATCTGTACCAGGCATTGCAGTCATTAACAAAGTTAATAAAAATAATTTCGCAGTAAAAACAAATTTATATACCACAGAACAACTCAAACTCTTTTTAATCGATCCATTTTATAGTCTTGCTCGACAACAAAAAGCGGAACAATTAATCAAAGCCAAACTGACTCAAAAACGAAACTTTCGGATTCAAGATGGAATAACAGTTGAACTGTATTATGATGGATCGGATGCTAGCATATGCCGCTATCCTAATCCATACGACCCTCTAAGTATAGCAACTCTTGCTTCGTTCACCACATCATTTTGGAAAAAAGGATACTTTGGAATTGGAACTCCAGACATTTTATTGGAAAAAATTCCAATATAATTTTTTTTATTTCTTTTTATTTATTAAATCCGACAATTATCACAAACTTTTTTATCATTCCTAAATATGTGAAAGGAGAATTTTATCAAAAGAGAGCAATTTGATCTAAATCCATATATCAATTTAAAAAAATTTTGGTTTTTCAATAAGAAATAAATCATAATTGTTAGGTTATGATCATTTTTTCATAACTTTTTTTGAATAATGAAAGCCCATTTCTTTCCCATTTACTAGAAAAATGCAATTTTTTGTCAAAAAAATTCCTTTTTTAGCAATAAAAATGTTATATATTAAGATAAAATTATTAAAAATGCGTTATTTTCACCCCCAATTGAAGCATTCTGGATTCTGTCAAATTGGGTTCGGAAAGAGTAATTCTTTTAGATATTCGCCCGATTACGTAAAAAAGGCAATGGAAAAAGCCCCAATACATTTAAATATTAAACTATTCTTACTTTAGTCAGTAGTAAAAAATAATCAAAAAATAATTAAAGAAAAGATGAAAAAAAATGGAAATAATGAAATCAAAAGTAGAGATCTTAACTTTAAATGAAGCTCAAATTGAAAAAGTTTATGAATTAGCGAGTCATATTGATTTGGCAGTTATTGAAGATATAGCTCCTGAACTTCTAGAAGTTTGTTTAAATGCTCAAGGTGGTATTTTAAAAAACGAGTTGGGCAGAGTTATCTTTCACTTACAAAAAACAGAAAGATTAAACACGAGAATTGGTTTTGAAAAACTTCTAGATGGAGCTCTAAGAGTAAATGCTGAGGATGTTTTCAAAATACTTTCAGAAGCAGGAGTTAAAGATTTAGTAAAAGAAATTAAAGCACTTTTATAACTAATTTATTTTTATATATTTCCTTATTTTATTTAAGATATATCATATCCTTATCCCTTAATTCTTTTAAGGAAATGTTATAAGTTACAAATCATTTTTTAAATTAACTATACATTGATCTAGCGACGATGTCTGACAATAAAAAAGAAACCGAATTAGAGAAGGCATGGGAATATTATGAAAAAATAAGAGATGCTCTTACGGGATTATATGAGATTCTAAATATGAGTATGGATGAAAATAATATTTTTTATCAGTGTGCAATAGATAACTTGGAAAATCTAAAAGAGACTATAATTGATATGCTGAAAAAAGATTACAATCCAACAGAAATAAAAAGAAAATTAAGAGACCTTGAATTTGATATAAAAAAATCACTCTTCTTTGAAAAAGATAAAAATCAGGGGCAAGAGAGATAAACTGAAATTTTTTAGGTATTATGGATTTTCAAAACAGAGCCAAATTTGATTGAATTTATTATTCTTCTTTTACCATAGTTATTTATAAACTGAGTTTGTATTAATATTATTAAGAATTAAATTGATAATTTAGGATAAAATTATCAATTTAATTATTAAAACTAGTGGTGAATGTAAAATGCTTAATCCATTTGGATGGATTGATGGAATTACAGCCTCCGGAGTGGTTATTTTTGGCGTAGTTTTTGGTTTATTTTTCATATATAAAGCAAGAAAGACTAATGCTAAGATCTTGAATTATTTAGGTTTAGCAAATTTATTTGCGGGATTAATGTATTTAGGAGTGTTTTTAGATTTTTTATATATGTTAATAATCAAGACAAACATAGATAACAGTGATGGTATTGTTGGGATTTTAAGTTATATTTGGCTTGCACCTGCGATTATCACATCAATATATATTGGTGCAGAACTTCAAATACCCAAATTTAAATGGTATATAGTAATTTTATTCGTAATTTTAAGTATTATCTTTGAGATTCTGATCTTTATTTATCCATTTAGTGCTTTTAATTTTGTACCTAGAGCAGAATTGTTAATTGATTATAATGTTAAAGTTTTCTCTATAGCAGGTATTTTAATGGCTATTTTTCTTCTTAGCGTAATAATTCTACTTGGAATTGGATTCTTAGTCAAAAGCATTCAATCAACAGGTATATTAAGAAAAAAGTTTCTACTATTGTCCTTGGGGTCTATATTCTTCTGTGTTTTTGGGTTGTTAGAAGGGTTAAGCGAACTCGGTTATGCAGTAATATTTGTGAGAATTGGATATTTAAGCAGTTTTTGGTTTATGTATTATGGTTTAAAGACCTAAATTATATTTTTTTTATATCTTTTTATAATTCCAGAATTCGGAAAATACTAAAATTTTGAATGTTTTACTTATTAAAGAATAATAGATTATATTAAGGCCCGTAACTTGTATGATTTTAAATCAGAGATCACTAAAATTGAAGATGTTTTTCAGATAAGGATCGAAGTTCCGTTTGCGGTTAAATATGTTTGTCTTTATCTTTTTGAGATTGAGGATAAATTAGTTCTTATAGATGCTGGACTTAATATGGGTAATTGGAACAAAAAATTTTTTTCAGTTTTAAGAAAAGCAGGATTTTCTACTCAAGATATTGATTACTGTATTATTACTCATATTCATGTTGATCATATCGGATTAGCAAAAACTTTAAAGCGGAAGAATGAAAAACTGAAACTAGTGATGAGTGATATTACCTATCAGATTCTAGAATGGGAAACAAATGATGCTAAATTAGAAGAAATGACTCAAAAGGCAAATGAACTTGCTAAATTAATGATGAAATATGGAATTACTGACAAAAATAGGAAAAGAATAGTTCAATTTTTTACTTTTTGGCCGCAATATTTGCGATATCAGAGACCTGATAAAATTGTCCAAGATGGTGATACAATCTTAAACAATTTAAAAATTATTTGGACTCCAGGGCATAGTTTTGGGCATATATGTATTTTTGACACTAAAAGAAAATATCTTTTTTCTGGAGATCATATTCTTTCTAGAATAACTCCTCATATAGGCAATTTTATTATACCCTCTAGTCTATCTGAAAAATATAAAGCCTATGATTTTGACAATATTTTAGATCATTATTTGAAGTCTTTAGATAAAATTGACGAACTAAAACCAAAAATAATATTTCCAGGTCATCAAGAAATTATTTATAATCCTCACGAACGAATTTTAGCAATCAAGGAACATCATAACAATAGATTGAGAGAGATTTCTACCTTAATTAAAGATAATCCTATGACACCATTAGAAATATCTAAAATGCATTTCGGTGATGATCTTGATGAGATTAATTCATATATGGCATTAAGTGAAGTCTTAGGGCATTTAAAGTATTTAGAGCGCGAGCAAAAAGTGAAAATTAAAGAAGAAGAAGGAAGAATATTTTATTACGTTAATAATATATTATAATTATAATAAACTCCAAAAAGATTGACAAATAAATGAAATTATTACGGACTCCAGAAGAAAGATTTCAAAATCTGCCTGATTTTCCCTTTGAACCTCGTTATATAGTAATTGATGGAATAAGAATCCACTATATTAATGAGGGGCCAAAAAGTAAAGATTGTGTCTTATTAATGCATGGTGAACCTACATGGAGTTATTTGTATAGACATATGGTTTCAATTATTGTGGAAGCAGGATACCGAACTCTCGCACCAGATTTAGTAGGTTTTGGAAGATCTGATAAACCTAGCGCATTAAGTGATCATACTTACCGTACGCATGTTAAATGGATAACAAAATGGGTTAAATCACTCAATTTGAAACATATCACATTATTTTGTCAAGATTGGGGTTCTTTAATTGGTTTAAGAGTTGCTATTGAAAATAAAGAACGGTTCAGTCGAATAATTTTATCAAATGGAGGATTACCCACAGGAGAGCAGAAAATGAATAAGGCTTTTATGCAATGGCGAGAGTTTTCAAGAACATCTCCAAAACTCGATATAAAAGCCATCATATAATCAGGGACCACTTCTGAATTGTCAGTGGAAACGCTGAAAGCATATGATGCTCCATTTCCTGACGAGTCTTATAAGGTTGGTCCTCGTATCATGCCATCTTTAGTTCCAATTAGTACTGAGGACCCAGAACATGTCTTAAATAAAAAAGCAATAGAACAGTTTCGGAAATGGAAAAAACCATTTTTAACTGTATTTTCTGATAGTGACCCAATTACTAAAGATGGGGATAAATTCTGGCAAAAAATAATTCCAGGTGCCCATGATCAAAATCATATCACAATACAAAATGCGAGTCATTTCATTCAAGAAGATAAAGGAACCGAGTTAGCTGAAATTATCATAAATTTTCTTAAAAATAATTCTTAAACTCCAAAAATTAACTATGCATCGTCATTTACTTTTAATATATTAAGTTCGATTTGGTTAATATGCATATTAAGGTGAAATACCATTCTGAGTCAAAGTTTTAATAGGTTTAAGTACAACACACACCCTCTCTACACTTTTAATATCACTTCTACCTCGAAAATTTTCTATTAACGCATCGAGTTCTGTAATCTCAGGAACGTTGACTTTCAGTAAGATCCCACACTCTCCTGCTAAGAAATACACTTCTTCGCATTGAGGCAAAATCTGAGTCTCTCTAATTAACTCTTTGATTTCTGATTGATTTTTAGGTAATAAGGTTACAAAAGCGTAAATACATCTTTCTTCCTCACGACATACTTTAATTGTGAATTTTTCGATTACTCCATCTTCCTGTAATCTAATTACACGTTTCCTAACAGTAGATTCAGAGAGATCAACTTCTTTCCCTATCTCATGATAAGGTCTACGTGAATCCTCTATCAACATTTCTAATATTTTTTTATCTTTCTCATCCAAATTTTTCATAATTTCCCTTCTTCCATTTTTAAAAAAATGTAATTAATATAATTAAATTATTTAGAAATCTTTCAATAATGGATCAAATAATCTCTCATATTCTACAGCCATACAATGAATACCCGCGGCTTTCGTGGTTTTTTTGATTTCATTAATAAATGGTTCAAAAAATTCTATATTGATCTTATCAATAGCGGCATATTTAGCTTTTTTATCTCCCTTATTATCTTTTTCTGCCTTTTTTAAAGATTTGAGAAGGTCTTTTGGAACACTTACTCCAGGAATAAATTTATCGAAATAATCAGCAATACCAAAAGATTTGAGTGGAAAAATACCTAATAGAACCGGAACGTTAAATTGTTCAAGATCTTTTAGGAAATCTTTAGCATCATCAATATCAAATGCAGTTTGTGTCTGAATGAAATCAACTCCTTGTTCAACTTTCCGACCAACTTTTAGTATCTCTGGTTCTCTAGGGTTACTATTTGGATTTGCGACACATCCATAGTTCATTTCAATCTTGCCACCCTTTAATTCGTTTCCTTCATAATCTGTTCCATTGTCAATCATAATAGAAAGCATTTCACAGAATTGTGTGCTATCAATATCGTATACCGGTCTTCCTTTTTTATGATCTCCGAGTGCGGTATGATCTCCTGTAAGGGTTAGTATATTTTTCAAACCTAATACTGCTCCAGCAATTACATCTCCAAATAGTGCTACACGGTTACGATCTCGTACTGTTACCTGCCATACTGCCTCAATACCTACTTTTTCTTGGATTAAATAACTTGGAACTAATGAAGACATATATGCATCCCCTTGTGGACCATCAGTGACATTTGCAGCCACAATTTTTCCAGTCTTTTTCATTTCTTCAGCACCATGAAGAATTTCACTTAAATCTAAAATCTTCTTAGGTTCCAGTTCTCCCGTTATAACAAATTTTCCGGATTCAATTGTCTTGCAAAGATTACTGAAGGCTGGCCTTTTTCCCATTTAATTTTTCACCTCTTTACTTTGTTCTTCTTCAGAAACATATTCTTTATAGATTTCCATATATCCTGGGCTTGTTGAAGTTCTATAATCTCTTGGTCCTCTATATTTTTTAAATAAATCTAGTCTATTGAATTCTTTCAAACGTTTCCATATTTCAACCCATGCACATGGAACAGTGTACCCTTTAACTTCACACATCCCATCAACCATACCTCCACATGGTCCATTACTTAAATGTTTAGCACAACCCGCTCGTGGACATACTCCTCCAGTTTCTCCAACGATACAGTCACCACAAGTTTCACATAATTCGATAAAATTGTTTTCACCATTATTTTGAGCTCCTCCAAACATGCTATTTTGAGCAGGAAATGTTAGTTTCTGCGGAAGTACTTTATTCATCATTACAACGCCTAAACCACATGCTAGGGTAATAATTGCTTCGTAATCTTCTAAAACAGGTCGTATAGTCGTTGCCACAATTCTATCATCACATTGTCTTAAGACTGTAATAGCTTTCCATTTAAGATTTTTACCTTCAGTTCTAGCCTTTAATTCAAGAAGTTGACCTAATAATTTTGCCTCATTTAAAGATCGGGGAGGTTGACAACATCCATCACAACCAGCTACTAAAATGGATGAATATGGCTTTATATATTCATATAATTCATCAATATCTTTTAATTGGGTTATTATCATATTTCATAACATTTTTTTTATTTTTTAAATAAATTTAATTTTTATTATAGGTTGGAAAAAAATTTTATATACTTAACTTTTCAATTAATTTGTTAGGTTTCACACTTCTATTTGTCAGACTAAGATCTTCAATACTTACTCCTAAAGCTAATGCCATAAGCTCTGCTAAATAAAGAACAGGTATATCTAATTCCTTTCCTGTTTTTCTAGCAATGATTTTTTCTTTTCTATCATATTGTGTAACGCAAGCTGGGCAAACGGCAATTAGTGCATCAACATCTTCAGTTAATTCACATAGTTCTGTCATTTTTTCTTCTACAAGTTTTTCTCCGATTTCCTCTTGGAGACGAGCGCAGTAACCACAACATTCTAATTTAGTTGCAAAATTTATGGTATTTGCCCCGAGTGCCTGAAGTATAATATCTATTTTTTCTGGTTTTTCCGGGTGATCAAAACGCATGATTTTACTTGGTCTTACAAGGTGACAACCATAATGCACAGCAAGGGTTAAATCATCTAAAGGTTTTACTACTAAGCTTTTAATTTTACTAAGCATTTTAGGTTCAGTAAATAATTCTACAAAATGATAAACTTTTGTTTTACCTTTATACTCATGATTAATCTTTTTCAATAAGACATTAATCTTATCTAAATAATCTTTATCTTCTTCTAATAGTACACTTACTGTTTTAAGGGTCTCATAGCATCCAGAGCAGATAGTTAACACATCTAATCCCATCTTTTCGGCTATGGACAGGTTTCTCGCACCCAAAGTCATCCATGTATCAATATTTAGGGATTGTAGAGAAACTGGTTCCGGACAACAGCTTACTCCTTCCATTTCTTTTAAGCTTAATCCTAAAATACTAGCAACATCTCTAAAAGCTTTTTCAAGATGAGGGAGCTTCAAAGGTATAGTACACCCTAGAAATAAAGCATAATCTACCATTTATTTATCCACCTCTTTTTTAATTACAAGATTTCCTAATCCTGTTTTATCAATTATTAGTTTAATTTCTTCTAGATTGGGGGGAACTATTTCTGGTAATCCTAATCTTTCTCTCCTTCGATCAATATTCTTCTTCATACCTTCAGTATAGGGTACCACAAAGCCATTATCATAAATAACTTCAATTGTACTCGAATATTCTTTAGGGATTTTACCTTCTTTTGCAGCCAAATTTCGTAATAATGCTAAAATGAAAGAATAATCAACATTTTTCGGACATCTTTCAGTACATCTATGACATAATGAACAAGTCCAAATTGCGTTACTAGATAAAACTTCTTGTTTTAAACCTAGAAGGCATGAAGCAACTACTCGATGTGGCTGTAAATCAACATATTCAGTAACAGTACAACCAGAACTACATACTCCGCATTGAATACATTTTAGTAGGGATTTTGCCCCTACCTTCTTTGCTATTTCATAGCGAAAGTTTACATCTAATTCCTTTGCATTTTTCTTTAACATTTCAGTCATTTTTTATGTCCCCTCCTTTATCTTCTCCTTTTTCAGTTCTACCTTATCACCAGTTTTAGGTAAAGGTCCAAGTTGCTTTATTTTAGTAACGAATTCCGTTACTATCTGTGAAAAACGCTTTCCTTCACTTGCAGAAACCCATTCTAGTCGAATACGTTCTGCATTGATTCCTACTTTTTCTAACATTTCCCGAATTTCATTATATCGTCTTAACATATCATAATTACCCTCCAAGTAATGACAATCGCCAATATGACATCCACCAATTAATACGCCGTCAGCACCTTCTAAAAAGGCTTGTAAAATAAAATGCTTTGGTATCCTCCCAGTACACATTACTCTAATAGGTCTTATATTAGTCGGATATTGGAATCGGCTTACTCCACATGTATCTGCACCAGCATAACTACACCAATTGCATAAAAATGCAATTATACGAGGTCGCTCATCAATAAATTCTCCTCGAACAGCTTCTTTAATCATAGGATATATTTGTTCATCTGCAAAATGACGCATAATAATAGCTCCCGTTGGACAGGCGGCTGAACAATCACCGCATCCCTTACACAATAAAGGGTTAGATTGAGACACTAAGATTGAATTATCAAAATTAACCCCAATTGCTCCGAAATTGCAGGCTTCTTCACATTTTTGGCAAGCAATGCATAAAGCAGGATTAACTATTGAGACTAACGGTTCATTCTCAACTTCTCCAGAAATCAGGGGTATTAAGGCATGGGCAGCAGCACCCCTAGCTTGCGATATAGAATCAGAGATTCCTTTCGGTCCATGACATGTTCCTGCCAAATAGATTCCATCTGTAGCGAAATCAACAGGCCTCAATTTTACATGAGCTTCTAAGAAAAATCCATTCTGATCTCTAGCACATTTGATCATCTCTCCTAATTTTTGAGTATCGTGGGGGATTAATGGTGTCGAAAGTACTACTTTATCTGCTTCTATTGTAAGATCGGTTTGAGTTAAGATATCTTGCACTCTTACTTTTAGTTGATGATTTTCAATATCAACAGTTGGATACTCATTAAATCGTATATAATTCACATTTTCTCGAGCTTTCCAATAAAAGGATTCTTCCTCAGTTCCAACCCGTATATCTCTATATAATACGTAAATATTTGAATTAGGATAGTTCTCTTTTACATATAAAGCATGTCTAATTGATTCAGAACAACAAATCAGAGAACAGTATGTGACTCCATTACCACCTTCTGGTTGACGAGACCCTACACAATGTATAAAAACAAGAGTTTCACCATCTTTTAACTCGTTATTTCTCAATTTTCCGGATAATTCTAATTGAGTAATAACATTTTCATTTTCACCATAATGGTACCAACCTATGGGTTTATATTCATATGCACCAGTGGTGATTAGTATGGTGCCCACATTCAAGTCAATGTTTTTGTTATCCGCAGAATTTCTAACTTTAACATTAAAATCACCGATAGAACCTTTTACATCTATTAATTCTGAATTTAGATAAGTATTTATGTTTTTAAGTTGATTATATTCTCTCAGTTGATTTTCTAAATATTTTTCAGAATCGATTCGATCAGAGTTAATTTTATAAATTAAATTTAATTGACCACCTAATTTATCTTCTTTTTCAACCAGATGTACTCTAAATCCTTTATTAGAAATTTCTATTGCTGCATTTATTCCAGTAATACCCCCACCGACTACCAAAGCCTCTGGAACTACATTTCCTCTAATTTTATATTCTGGTTTTTGATAAATTACTCTTGCTACACCCATTCTTATTAGATCTTTTGCTTTATCAGTTGCCCTCTTATTGTCTTTCATATGAACCCAAGAATCTAATTCACGTATACTAACAAAATTAAACAGATACTCATTTAATCCAGCTTCTCTTATAGTTTTTTGAAATAAAGGCTCATGAGTCCGTGGTGTACATGCAGCAACTACTACACGGTTTAAACTTAACTCTTCAATTTTTTCTTTTATGATATCTTGGGTTAATTGAGAGCAACTATATTTATTTTCGTCAGCATAAACTACACTAGGAAGAGTTTTAGCGTACTCTACTAAAGAGGGTACATCAATATATCCCGCAATATTGATACCACATCTACAAATGAACACACCTATACGAGCTTCATCATGTGATAAAATTTCTTTTAAAGGGGGTAATTCGACTTTTTGTTCCTCTTCACTTAAAGGTGTAGCATGGCTTGCTGCTAGAACAGCAGCAGCACCTGCTTTCGCGACTGAATTAGCTATATCATCAGGAGATTGACACGAACCAGTAACATAAATTCCAGGCTTAGTAGATCTTAAATCTTCAGTTGAATTAGCAGTTCTAAAAAATCCAAATTCGTTTTGCTCGATCCCTAAAATGCTAGCAAGTTTATCAGCGTCTTTTCGTGGAGTTACAGCATTAGCTAGTACTACGAGGTCATATTCATCAACATCAACCTCACCGGTATCTAAATTAGCTGATTTTACAATAAGATTATGATTTTCTGGATTTTCTCTAACATCTCCGGGTATTCCGTGATGATACTTTAAATTATATTCTTCTCTTGCCCGTACAGTAAATTCATCTTGATTTTTTCCAATGACTCTGAGATCATTAAAATAAATAGTGACATTTGTGTTTGGAGCATGTTCTCGAGTGACTACAGCCTCTTTAGTTTGATACATGCAACAGAATTTAGAACAATATGAACATAGATCTTCATTTCTTGATCCTACACAACTAATAAATGCAATTCTATTTGCATGGGCCTTATCTGAAGGACGTAGAATTTCACCCCCTGTAGGACCAGATGCACTTAATAAGCGTTCATATTGCATAGCAGTTATTACGTTTGAATATTCCCCATAATGATATCTATCTAATACGGAAGGATCAAGTTGGTCAAATCCAGTTGCCACAATTATGGCAGCTACGTTGTAATTTATAATTTCATCCTTATCATTCCAATTAATAGCTCCAGCTTCACACTCTTTTTCACATATTTTACACGCATTTTTAGTTAAAAATAGACATTTTTCTGGGTCTATTACAGCTTTACGTGGAACAGCTTGAGGGAATGGGATATAGATTGCTGTTCTATTGCCCATACCCTCCTCAAATTCAGAAGGGATTTTCTTCATTGGACATTTTTCAGTACACGATGCACAACCAGTACAAGCTTCCCAATTTACATATTTAGCCTTTTTAAGCACTTTAACATCAAAATTTCCTTCTTCACCATTTATCTCTTGTACCTCAGAATATGCTAATAATTCGATGTTTGGATGACGAGATACTTCAACCATTTTGGGAGCCAGAATACAGATTGAACAATCTAAAGTAGGAAAAGTTTTATCTAACTGTGCCATCCTACCACCAACAGAAGATGTTTTTTCTACAAGTATAACCTTATAACCTTGTTCAGCTAACGTAAGACTTGCTTCTATACCGGAAATTCCGCCACCTATAATCAATATTTTACTACTTACCATTTTTGATCATTTTCTTTTTCGAAATACCATTATTTTTCTAAAATAGATTGGCCTTTTTGAAAATGATTGTTTATTTTTAAAACTAATATCGTTATAATTAACAAATTAAATCATATATCTATATAAATATTTCCTTAATAGAATTTTTTTTGTCAAATATATATTCACTTTGATCATTTTTTCATTAAAAATAATTGAATTTAGTAATTTTTTTTAAAGAAAAGAGTTAAATGAGATTATTAGCTCTTGATATGCCAAAATTTAACTGACAGATATGAGCCTAAATTCTTAAATAAAATCAAATATAAGAAAAAAAAGTGATTTATATTATCTATATATTAATCGAAATAATAAAACAAAAAAAGTTAATAGAAGAATAATAAATTACAATAGAGAACTTAATTCCGACAAAATGAAAATAGTTATATCAGGCCCATTGCAATGTGGAAAATCATCTTTCATTAAGCATTTTGATGAAAATGCATTAAATGTAGAGGCTAAGGCAAGAGATAATAAGTACTATACAGTAGGAATGGACTTAGGCTGTGTAAAACTAAATGGCTTTGATGTATTTCTTTTCGGAACTCCTGGATTGTTAAGATTTAATGTGATGAGAGATGTTGTTTTAAAGGGAACTGATGGGATTATTTTTATTTTTGATGCTGTCCATCCTGAGAAAGATGAAGATGCGATCATAATTTTGAATTCCATAAGAAAAGTAATTAATGAAGATGTTCCCATTATATTTTTAGCAAATAAGCAAGATATGGCAGGAGCAAGACATCCTGAAGTCGTTCGTGCTCAAAATTATTTACCTCAAGAAGCTGTAATTTTTCCCACGAGCACGAAAACTGGAGAAAATCTTGATGAGGTATTAAAACAGCTTGTTAATCAAATTTATGAAAATTATTCTTCATTAATAGAAATATTACGTACTTATGAAGAAAATATCGAAGGCTTAGCAGAAAAACTAAAGAAAGATCCAATTGAAATGAGAGATTTCTTAAATAATCTTGAAATAAAACGATTTATCGAAATTGATCGTTTTAATCGAACTTATAAAGTTAAAGATGGATTAAAAGTCTTAATGTAATTCTTGTTTTATTGATGAATTTTAATCAAAAATCTAGAGGGAAATCTCATCGTTATTACATTTTTTACTTAATTCATTTAAACTACTCATCTGTTGATTAATAATGTTCCAGAAAAATTTTGGTACATGTTTTTCCTTTTGATACATTATCTTTATTCTTTCTAATTTTTCAATTAATTTCTTTATTCTAATTGAAAATTGTTGTATATAGTCACTTTCTGAATATTCTTTATCTAAGTAGATTTTAAATAAATTTTTCAAATCTTCATATTTAGGGATATAACCAATAGGTGTCTTAATCCCAGCAAATTCATTATTTGTTCTCCCTTCGGCCCACATCACCCACACTAATTTATCTAATATTCCATTCAGATAATTACCATCCTTACTTTTTAGAAAGTAATTAGTTGCAAAAACTTTTGGGGGAAATTTAAGACGAGAACCAAATTTTTCATGATTAGCTAAATATTTTCCTAAAGGTACAACCAAAAAATCGAGATTAGCCATTGGTTGCTGCGTTCTTACTCCTTCTGTACCAATTGTAGCTGAAGTTGTTTCTGATTCTATAGCAGCTCCTAAAAAGATACCATGTTCCCAATTAAGACTTTCAACCACTGGAGGCATTGTATCACTGTCTCTGCCTCCGTAAAGAATCCCATGAACGGGTACACCCTCTGGATTATGGAGATTTGGATCGGCATTACTTAATTCTTCTATTCGAATTGTATAACGAGCATTTGGATGAGCATGCGGTATTTCCTTTCCATTTTCATCTTTTTTTCCTTTTTTCCAATCACCTGAAAAGTTAAAGCCATTATTTGGGATTTCTCTTCCATCTCCAATCCAATAAGGTGTCCCATCTTTTACTAAAACATTTGAGAAAATGGTTTCTCGAGGTGTTGTAAGAGCATCAAAAATGACGGGATCATTTTTAGCATCTACATCCTTAATAATTCCAAAAATTCCTCTCTCAATATTTACTGTATGAGCATAACCATCCTCCCATACACGAAGATAAGCTATATCATCTCCTACAATAGTTTGTCCGGGGAGCATAGCTGTTGATGTTTTTCCACACGCTGATGGAAATGCTCCACAAAAAAATGAAGTCCTGTTCTTTCCCTTTGGATGGAGTCCCATTATAAAGTAATGTTCTGTTAACCAATCCTCATTATTTGCCTTATAAATCGCTAAACGTAAGGCGAGCTTTTTTAATCCAAGTGAATTTCCAGCATATTGATTATTTACTGAAAGTACACGTCCTTCTTGTAAATCAATATATATCCTACGCTTCTTTAAATTTTTTGTAACTGGTGGTTTTTCATATAGTTCTCCTGAAGAGTGTATAAAGTAGAAGAAATCATCAGAACCACCTAACTTTTTAAATTCTTCATATCCTGCCCGGTATAAAAGATCTTCTGAATGAGCAACATAAAAGGAATCAGTCATTTGAAGAGCGAGTATTGAAAATTTAGAGTTCTTTGGTCCTAAGCAATAGAATCGAATAATGCATTCATGTCCATCCATGCAACCATCCATAATTTCCAAGATTTCATTTAAACCCGCTTCTCTTTCCATGGTATTAATCCAAGGAAATGCATCCTTATCTTTTTTTGAAACTAGAACTTGAGTATTTTCTTTGTCTCTAGCTTGGTCGTGATTTAACATATTAATAAATGCATCATAATGAACAGTATGACCTTTTAAGAGCAATTTTATTTCCTCTCGAATTTCAATTGATCTCTGTCTAACATAATTAATATCTTCTTCTGCATCTGAAATAACTGTGATCTTACTGGGTTTACATATGTCAACAAACTCTTTTACAATCTTGAGTACGTATCTATTGTTCAATGCAATAAGTTTCTTAAAATTTTCTTGTGTTAATCTTTTGTCTTTTAAATATTGCTCAAAATCATTAATATAATCCATTTTATGTCCTTGAATTTGAATTGATATATTTAATAGAATACGTTTAAACAAAAGAAAGATTGTTAAAAAGGTTTACAAATTAAACGATTTCAGATCGTTTTGTGGTAATATTTACCCATTTTTGAAAATTGATTAATTTGATAATGAGTTTTAATAAAAATTAAAAAAAAAATAAAATGATTATTCTAAACCTGAAGACTTAGATCCTTTTGCATTAATAATTCTATCTACTCTCAAAATTAAGTTTGCTAACTCACTTCCAGATTTTAAAACATGATTTATTAATGCAGCTGGTTCAATAATACCTTTCTGAAAGTTATCCCCTATTGTATTTGTAATAGTATCTATTCCGATCCATTTATCTTCCTCGGATTTATGAGCAGCTCTTAATTCAGTCATTTTTTCAATCTCATCCAATCCCGCATTTTTGATTAGAGTTATTGGAATTTCTTCTAAAGCTAAAGCGAATGCTGTAATTGCAAGCTGTTCTTTTCCGCTGACTTGATTTGAATATTCCCTTAATCTTTTAGATAACTCCACATAAATCGCTCCTCCACCAGCAACAACTTTTTTCGTATCTAAGGTTTTTGCTATAACAGAGAGAACGTCATGTAAGGTTATTTCAGCAGTATTTAATATTTTTTCTAAGCCACCTTTCAATAGAATCGAAACTGATTTTGGATTTTTACACCCAGAGAGTATTGCATACTCATCTTTATCTAACTTCTCAAATTTAACCATAGCAGCATATCCAAGATCATCTGCCGATAATGATGTTAGATCATCGACCCGTTTCGCACCTACAGCCTTTAGAACAGCTTTCAAGTCATCTTCTCCAACGTTTTTTATGCCTGCAATTCCTTCTCTTGCTAGATAAGCCCCAAATTTATCAGAGATATCCTGACTGTTAATTATCATATTTACTCCTGCTTCTTTGAAAATATTCAGGTAATCTACTAGAATTTTTTCTTCTTGATCTAAGAATCTTTGAATATCTGAAGGACTAGAAATTTGAATTTGAGCATCAAATTCAGTTTTTACCACATCAAGTTTTCTTCGTATTACAGCGATTTTTGCATCTTTAATTGCATCTGGCATAGAAGAGTTTACTTTTTCTTTTTGCAAATAAATTCCATTTACAAGCTCTGATTCCTTAAGAGATTTTCCAGGTGCTTTTACGATTTTAACATTATTAACTTTTGAAAATGTTTTTTCATCCTCATCTTTGATATGATTTATTGCTTTTAAGGCTAATTCTGCGAAAAAATCTCTCAAACCCACAACATCCTTCGAATTCATTGAAGTTTTAGCTATATCTTTAAGCACTTTTTCATTCTCGGTAGAAATCTCTTCAGAAATCTCATTTAAAATGGAAAGTGCTTTATTTGCTGCTAATCTATAACCGTGAGTAATAGGTTTAGGATGAATATCTTGTTCAATAAGTTCCAAAGCATTACCTAACAATGCAGCAGAAAAAATAACTGCGGTTGTGGTTCCATCTCCTATTTCTTCATCTATTGCTTTTGCCACATTAACCATCATATTAGCTGCCACATTTTCTATATCTAGATTCTTCAATATTTCAGCACCATCATTAGTGATTGTAACATCTCCCATAGAATCAACTAACATCTTATTCATTCCTTTTGGACCAAGAGTAGACTTAACAGTTTCAGTAATACTCATCATAGCTTTAATATTTTGATCTCTGGCCTCTTTTTCACGTACCTGCTCAGTACCTTCTCTTAAAATTAATATTGGTACAGACATCTTTCATTCACTTTGATCTTATTGTTTTAAATTTTTTAATTTCGCGTGATTAAAGAATTTTATGATTTGGAGATCATTATAAAAACTAATTGAAATTTATGGTAAAATTGAAATTTTTTTAATTACAAAAAGTAAGTTATAAATATTGTTCACAATACATTATAATGAACTCCTATTATTTTTTACCTTGAATCAAATGGTTTTAAAATGAAAAAAGAAAAAGTTTTAGATGATATCGATAGAAGTATTATTCGAATCCTTCAAGAAAATGCTAAAACTTCCTATCGTGAAATACATGATTCACTTGGAATTTCCATCGGAACAATTCACAATCGCTTAACTAAGTTAGAAAGCAATGGGATTATAGAAGGTTATACATTGAAATTAAATAATGAAAAACTTGGTTATAAGCTGATATTTTTAATAAGAATCCAGATAGATGGGAAACATACTGCTGAAATTTTAAGTGAAATAAGACAAATCCCGGAAGTCTGCTCAATATTTCATACCACAGGAGAACAATCTGCTTTTTTGATATGTCGCTTTAAAGAAGCTGAAGATGTTCATAATTTCATTAGGGAATTAAACGAAAAACCATACGTAATGAAAACCATCTCAAATATGGTTTTAAAAGAATATAAAAATTCCTCATCAATAATAGGATTGTAGAAACTATTCTTTTTCTTTAAGATTTGTGAGTTTCCAAAATAACTGCTAATTTATTTATAAACAAATAGATAGAATGAAGGATTTAGTTTTAAAAAAACCGCAAAGTTTTCCAAAAAAAATGGAAAGAATTTGGAATTGAAAACTGGAATGATCTACTCAGACTTGTTTTTGGAGAAATTCATATTGAAAAAAATAAGTATGTAGGAAAGAAAGGCTTGGATAGAGCAATTAGAGAAATGAGAGGGTATAGGGAGAAGAATGGTAAAAATCCAACTTCAAAAACAGTTGGTTTTAAAGCAAATTATGATAATGCAGCGAGAAGGGGTCAATGGAAGCAGTTTGGAATTAATTCTTGGAATAATTTATTAGATAAAGTAGATCTTTTTTATTAAGAAGACTTTATTCCATATGATGAATTGGAATCCTTTCTTTCCACTTAGGTCTGAATTAATATTATTATGTATTTTATTGTTATGGAATTGGAGTTTCACTAATCCAAATAAAATAAAAGAAGTATAATTTGAATTTTAAGAAAGAGTTGTGATAAATTGAGGGTAATCTTCCTAGGAACAAATGGTTGGTACTCAACTTTTAATAATACGACTTCCACGTTGATTGAATCAAAGGATCATTATGTTATTCTTGATGCTGGGAATGGTCTCTACAAAATATGCGACTATATTAAGGAAGATAAACCAATCCTTTTATTTCTCAGTCATGTACATCTAGACCATATAATTGGTTTTCATGTTCTCAATAAATTTAAGTTTAAACAAGTTGTGAAAATAATTGGTTATAAAGGAACTAAGAAGAATCTAAATAATATAATCAAGCATCCTTATACTTCCCCATTTGAAGAAATTCCTTATAAAATCGAGATTTTGGAAGTTGAGGAAAATGATTATGAATACCCTATTCCCTTTTCCTGTAAGCTTTTACTTCATTCAGATAAATGTTTAGGATTTAGAATTAAGTTGGAGAATAAAATTATCACATATTGTACGGATACAGGTGTTTGCGATGCACTTTATGAGTTATCTAATAACGCAGATCTACTCATAAGTGAATGTTCTTATAAAATAGGTCAAGAAGAATGGGGGTGGCCACATTTAAAACCTGAAGAAATTGCCACTGTAGCACGGAAATCCAATACTAAATTGTTAATAATTACACATTTCGATGCCAGTTTATTTCCAACCTTAGAGTCGCGAAAGAGGGCTGTAGATAAAGCAAAAAGAATATTTAAAGCCACTTTCTCTGCTTATGATGGATTTGAATTAATAATTTAAGTCCCAGCTATAGAAAGAATCATATTTTTCTTTAATTTTAAAAATAAATTAACTTCTTTTGGGAACAAACGGAGTAAATTACTATTTGCTTGTATATTGATTTGTATTCTTATTTTCTTCAATCTTGGTTCTTTTTATCTTATAATCTAAATAGAGACTTTTTAAATTAATTATTAAATTTTTTATATTACATAGTAATAATTTTTGAGGTTGAAAATGCAAAATAAAAATGATTTGGATAAAAGTGTGATATTTCCCAAGGGAGAAAAAGCAACGAGTGACTATTTTACTGGTAATGTATGGGTTCAAATGCTGGTGACGGAGAAGGAATTTAATTGTCCAGTATACAATGTAAGTTTTGAACCAGAAGCAAGGACCAAATGGCATTCACATCCAGGGGGACAAATTCTTCTAGTAACAGGAGGTAAAGGATATTATCAAGAAGAGGAAAAACCAGCACAATCGCTTCAACCTGGTGATGTTGTGAAAATCCCACCAAATGTGAAACATTGGCATGGAGCATCAAAAGATAGTTGGTTTGTTCATGTTGGTATCAGTACGAATCCTACTTTAGGAGATGCCGAATGGTTTGAACAAGTAAGTGATGAAGAATATGACAAATTGTAGTTATCAAAAAAAAATGAAAAGGTGAAATTATTTATGATTTTAGAAGAAAAGTATATTCTATCTAATGGGGTTGAGATCCCAAAATTAGGTCTTGGAACATGGTTTATAAGTAATAAGGATGTGGCACAGGCAGTAAGGGATGCTGCAAAAATTGGTTATCGGCATATTGATACAGCTCAAGCATATGGTAATGAAAGTGGAGTTGGAGATGGAATTAGAGCATGTGGTGTGAAAAGAGAGGATATGTTTGTGACCACAAAACTTGCTGCAGAAGTAAAGTCATATAAAAAAGCTGTTACATCAATTGATAAATCGCTTAAAACATTGGGGTTTGATTATATTGACATGATGATTATTCACAGCCCGCAACCTTGGACAGAATTCCGTGAAGAAGATCCTTACTTCGAAGGAAACCGTAAAGCATGGAGAGCTCTTGAAGAAGCATATAATGACGGAAAACTTCATGCCATTGGTCTTTCGAACTTTGAAAAAGTAGATATCGATAACATCCTTGAATTCTGCTCTGTAAAACCAATGGTAAATCAGATTTTGGCGCATATAAGCAACACACCTAAAGAGCTCATTCAATATACTCAAGAAAAGGGCATTCTTGTAGAGGCTCATTCACCGATTGCACACGGAGAATTATTGAAAAATCAAGAAATCATAAAAATTGCTGAGAAATATGGTGTTTCAGTGCCACAATTGTCCATTCGTTACGACCTTCAGCTTGATCTTCTTCCATTACCAAAAACGGCAAATCCGGCGCACATGAAAGACAATGCGGATGTGAATTTTGTAATTTCTGAAGAAGACATGGAATTCTTAAAAAATGTACCCCAAATAAAGGATTATGGAAATGCGAGCATGTTCCCCGTATATGGTGGAAAATTGAAATAAATATGAATGGTTTTTAGCATTTATTTTGGAAATTCACACTTTATCAAAATTTAATGAAATCGAATTTACGCAGTATCTTAATCCTGTTGGTTTGGGTCCATCTTTGAATACATGACCTAAATGACTTCCACATTTAGAACATACAATTTCTGTACGTTTCATACCAAAACTTAAATCTTTCTTTTCAGAAATAGCATCCTTGTTAATTGGAGCATAAAAACTAGGCCAACCAGACCCTGAATCAAATTTAGTATTCGAATCAAACAAGGGAGTTCCGCATCCTGAACAATAATACATTCCTTTATCATGCTTATTCCAATATTTACCAGTGAATGGTTTTTCTGTTCCCTTTTGACGAAGCACGTAATATTGTTCTTTTGTTAAGTTTTTTCTCCATTCTTCTTCAGAAATATTTTCATCTTCAGTCATAGAATCTTAATACTAAAAGGATATATTATAGATTTTGTTTATAATTTGTTAAAGAATAATAGTTCAGTTTATTTTTATAAAGTGAACTTCTTAAAAGTATATTAAATTATAACATGATAATATTCACTTAATTAGTAAAGAATTAAGAAAGAATATCAAAATTTTTTATTTTTCTTATTTTTATTATTATTAATAAATGATCTATGAGTTAAAATGCCGAAAAAAAGAGAAGCTCTAAAAATTGATCCATGGGGAGAAACCCATCTATTAGAAGAAGATTATGTTAGGTTAATTAAAGATTTTGGCATAGAAGAAATAGACCCAATCACAAGAGAAAAATTCATTGAAAATCGATTTATTAGAAGAAAAATCATTTTTGGGCACAGAGATCTAAATCTCATTTATAAGGCATTAAAGATGGGTCAACCCTGGGCTGTAATGAGTGGTATAAAACCTTCTGGACCATTTCATCTTGGAACATCAACTACAGCTCTAGAAATTATCGAATTTCAGAAAATGGGTGCAAAAGCATATTATGGTATTGCTGATATAGAAACTTGGGAAGATAATGGATTAACATATGAAGAATCTGAAGAATTTGCAATAGACAATATTGCAGATATTTTAGCCTTAGGATTAGACTCATCCCCTGAAAAATTGTATCTTTGGAAGCAATCTCAAGAACCCATTGTTAAAGATGTATGTTTTAAAGTTAGTAGACTTGTGACTCAGAATATGTTAAATGCCATATATGGAGAAAAAAGTTTTGGACTCTATATATCTGCTCTTATTCAAGTAGGAGATATTGTATTGCCACAAATTTTAGATGGACCGCAACCAACCTTAGTTCCAGTTGGAATTGATCAAGACCCTCATATTCGGTTAACTCGAGATCTCACTCGTAGATATTATAATGGTTTCTTTATTCCAGGCGCAACTTATCATTATTTATTAGCAGGAATCGATGGATCAGAAAAAATGGCAAAGAGAAACCCAAATAGTTATTTCACCTTTAATGAACCCATAGAAGCGATTGAGAAGAAAGTGATGGGTGCATTAACAGGCGGGCGTCGAAATAAGAAGGAACAGCAAGAGTTAGGAGGAGAGCCTAATAAATGCATGATTTATAAGATGTTGATGTATCATTTTGAGGATAATGACGAAAAGTTAACTGAAGATTTTGAGGCTTGTATAAAAGGTGAATTAATGTGTGGTGATCATAAACAAGAGTGCTTAGAGAAAGTAATTAAGTTTATAAGACTGCACCAAAACAAAAAAGGCAAATTGATGGATAAAGCAAGAGAGCTCTTAAATATAGATTAATGATTTTAGTATAAAATAGGAGTTAATATGCCTTCTATTTTTGTTAGGAATTCTGAGAATTTCTCTAAAAAATTATCTTTTTGTTTTTCTTGTAAAATTACAGATATGAATAGTGATTCTCTTCCGATTGTCAATCGATGTAAATATGATAACAAACCAGTACTATTTGTTGATAAGTTATATTCTGCCTCATAAGATTCTTCTTGCATTCTTTTAAGTAAAAATAGATGCTCTTTTATAGATTCTAATAGGTGGATATAATGCTCTGGTTGTATCTCACTATTATAGAATTCACTTATAATAATGCCATTTTTATCGAAAATAATAAGAGATTTACTATTGAATATCTGTAGATAATTTTCAAGCAAATCTGACAAATCAAAGAATGTTTCATCAAATACAGATAAACCATACGAAACTAATTGAATAATCGAGATTATATCATATATAGAAGTCTGTTGGAATAGAATTTTAAGATTCGAATATTTGTCCAATATTTGATTTCTTAAGATTTTTATCTCTTCTAGGTAAGTATCATCACTTCTTATTTCAGGATCGTATTTATGAAAAGTTACAATTAAAGGCACATCAATTTTATTGGTTATAAAATAACCTAATACCATATCTAAATATTCAAGGGACATATTATATCTCTCTTTGTCTTGAATATCTATAACATAAAGAAGCAAATCTGTTCCATCAAAATAGAAGTTTGGTTTACTTTGATATAATTCCCTGTACTTTTGTTGACCACCACAATCCCAAAAGATCACACGTTGTCCTAAAAATTCAGTTGCATGATATTCAACTCGAATAGTTGGAGTAAGCGAGATTATTTCCTTATGAAAATCGTATTTTTTATCTAAAGCTGTTAAGATTGAAGTTTTGCCTGCGTTATCTAAACCTGAGACAATTAATTTGATAATTTTTTCCATACTTTTAACTCAATTTCCGAATAGCTTATTATTAAGAATTTAAGAAATGCAAAACGATAAAAACAATCAATACATATTTATTAGAAAGTGAAAATCATTATTTTTAACCTTATGTGAAACAAAAGGGTTTTAAAATAATACTCCCGTAATTCTTTAATAATACTCTTATAATTTAAGAATGACATTTTAATAACTTAAGGATAATATTCTGCTTTTTTATAGGGTTTTTCTATCTATTCTAATAATAACTAGTAAGGTTAAATTAAATGATTGAGGAACAAAATAAATTTTTAGAATTTTTAAACTATCAAATCCGTCAAAAAAACCGATTTGACAACGTTATAAGAAAAATCCCGCTATTCAAAAATGAGATTGAAGATTGCCACTATACAATCCTTAAAATGATAGATATTCAACGTAAAGAAATTTATGAAATGTTAGTTCATGAATTTAATTCATTACTAACAGGAACTAACAAAATTTAGATTTTTGTTTAATTATTCACCGATTAGTTGGCAATAGATTGTACGTCTCCTTGGTTTTTCATCAAATTCACAAAAGATTATTTGTTGCCATGTGCCTAAAATAAGTTTTTTATTATGAAAAGGGAAAGTTTGAGATGTTTTAAGAAGGAAGCTCCTCAAATGCCCAGCGCCGTTATGATCCCCCCAAGTTTTATGATGTTGATAGCTTTTTTGATAAGGAATTAAAATTTCAAAAAGATCTTCAATATCATGTTTAACCAAACCAGGTTCATATTCAGTTGTGCTAATTGCTCCAGTTGATCCTGCAATATGAACATTTACTAACCCTGTGGTTATTGAGCCTTCATTAATAATACTTTGCACTTGAGAAGTTATATCTATTACATCGCAAAATGCTTTTGTATTAATTTCAAATTTTTCTAATCTTACTGGCATATTGTGTCTTTTTAAATTTAAACATTTAATAAAAAAATAAAGTATAAACAACAAAAAAAGATTTTTAATTTTATTTTTTAATTAGAGTAGACCTTGATTTAAAGCCATAGAGTCATATGGTAAATTTATTTATCATTCTTAATTAGATTAAATAAGGCTCTGATTATATGATTCATGTTTTGAATGAAAATGAATGAAAAATTAAAAAAATTTTATAAAAAAATACACGATCCAAAAAGCAATATCCCTGTGTACGCAAGCATTCTGGTTCGATCGTCAAAAAAATTGCTTGATATAAAAATTCGAAAAGAACAAGAAAATATTCTGAGAGTAATTGCTCATGATGAAAAGAAAGCAGGTTGGTTCATACACTCATTCCATATTCCCATTAAGAATTTAGGACTTCCACCAGATTCAAAAAATAAAGAAGTTTTGTCTCATTTGAGCGATCCAAGTAAAATACCGAATAAAACTACAAAAGTATTTGTGGAAGATATTTTAAGGAAATATATTAGCATTTTACCTGAGAAGAAAAAGCATTTTTTTAAGACTGAAAGGTTTAAGAAGAAGAAAGAATTTCAGACAGGTGTAAAATTAAAAGGTTTTTAATTATTTAATTTTAGTACCTGGTGGTACTGATTTTCCTTTTTTTTCATCAATTTTTAGTAGAAATGGTTCATTATTGACATCAGCAGCTAATAACATTCCTTTACTTTCAAGGCCCATAATCATTTTAGGCTTTAAATTTACTAATACGATTATCTTTCTATTTAATAATTGTTCAATTGAATAATAGTTTGAAATACCTGTTATAATTTGCCTTACCCCTACATCTCCACAATCGACTGACATTTTATATAGATTCTTTGATTTTTCTACTTTTTTACATTCTTTAACTAACCCAACTCTGATATCTAAACTAGAAAATTCCTTATAATCAATTTCCATAATATTCTAACCTCTTAATGGCATTCCATCCAAATTAATAAATTCATCCTTAATAGGCTTTTTTTCGCGATAAGGATTTTTGTAATCATGTACTTTTCGAGCAAATGTCATATAACCAGTGTGTCCAACCATTCTAGACATAGGTCTTGTAGCATTCTTTTTTACTTGTATTTCTCTTTTAATGAGTTCGTAAGTTTTTATATCAAAAAATTGGTTATTTTTAAGCGAACGGGTTGTCTTTTTTACTTGTTCTATTGTTGGAGAAAATGAAACGAGAGTTCCACTCAATTTTAAATATTTTTTAACTTTTTCAACGGCATTCCAGGGTTCTGGCATATCCAATACAACAGAATCCATTGCTCTATGCTCAAAATGATCAATTAAAATATCTCCATATTGAATAGTTGCGAAATCCTGCAATTGTGCTTTTTCAATATTTTTTAATGCCCTGTTTATATGCTTTTGTTTAATATCGTATGAATATATATGCCCATTCGGCCGAACATAGTTAGCTAAGATGCAAGTTAAAGCACCTGAACCACATCCGGCTTCAATTACCTTACTACCCGGTCCTATTCCAGTATAAATTAATATTAATCCCGCATCTTCGGGATAAATTATTTGCGTTTTACGCCTTATATATTGTATATAATCAGAAGGCAATGGGCGCATTACATAGAATTTATAACCTTGAGTCTCATGTGGTTTTGAAAATATAACTGATCCATAAGGTTTTCCTATAATTTCATTAAAATAAATTATCCCCTTATGAGTATGGAATTCTTTTCCAGATTTTACTTTAATTAACCATTTTCTTCTGTCATCTAGAACTAAAAATACCAAATCATTTTCATTTATTGTCTCAGAATTCATAAATCATCCCATTTGATTTTCAATTAAGCTAAAGTAATTAAATGATTTTACTCTTTAATAAAAATCGATTTTAGCTATATAGAAACTTTCTTCATCGATTAGACTTTTTAAATTATTTTACAAATTTGTAATTATAAATAAGTCTTTAAATGAATTAAGAGCTTTTTTACCAAAACTATAAAATAAATGTAAGATTGAATTACTCAATCTATCAAATCTTTTTATAGATACTCCTTAATGAATCCTCTATGAGCAGCGAAAAATCTCAATTCTCTCAACCCTCTAGGCTCTCTTTTAAAGAACTTCAACACCAAATTGAAGAGTTTAAAAACAAGAGAGACGATTTAAATAAAAAAACTAAAGAATATATAAATGATTTACAAGAGATTGACAATCAAATTAATAGATATTTGAAATTAGCACGGAATGATTTTAAGAAAAAAAGAGATTATTGGAATAGCAAGGTTAAAAAGCTAAAAGAAAAAAAGATTGATTATAAAAAATTTTTGGATAAATTAATAGAAGAAAAGAAAAATATACAAAAACCAAGCAGTTTAAAAAAAGGTACTTCTAAGGTTATCTCAATTAAGCAAATAGAAAACAAAATTAGCACCATGGAAAGGAGGATAGAAACTGAAAACTTAAATATTTCTGAAGAGAATGCTATTGTTGATAAAATTAGAGATTTAGCAAAAATTAAACAGGATTATTTAGCAGAACAACAAAATTCTGACTTATTTAAAATAGAAAGGAAAATTCAGATTGTTAAAATTAATTTGGGCAAAATTTATGAGCAATTAAATAAGTGGTCCAATAAGTCTCAAAAATATCATACTAAGATGAATGAATTATTTCAGTTAACAAAAGAGTTAAAGGGGAAAAAAAAAGGAATCGAAGAACAATTAATTGAAAATAAAAAGGAAGCTGATAACTATCATGAACAATTTTTAAAGTTAATGAATCACAGAAGAACTTTTTCTAGGAATAAACAATCTTATAAAAGAGGAAAAAGACCTAAGAGATCTTATAAAGCTAATTTAAAAAAAGAAGAAGAGCTTGAAAAAATTAAACAAGAAAAACTCGCAACCGCATTAGAAAAACAAAAAGCGGGTAAAAAGCTAGACTTATATGAAGCAAGACTAATTTTAGAGAAATCTAAAGGTTAGGTTAAGATTACATATCTTATGTTAATTTTGAAACTTCTGATTAAAATAAATAGTATTTTGAAAATTTTTAAACAAGTAAATTCGATTTATGTTGACAATTTTACTCTAGTATCTAAAATATATTAATTCTTTTATTTGAGATAAGATTTAAAAAAATTGTTTTTTTATTATTAATTTAACCATCTTTAAATTTATAAAATAGGTTAGATCAGAAGTGAAGAATAAGGTTAAAGAGATTAGAAATTTATTAGTAGAACATCATGATTGGTTTTCTAAAAGTATTCCTTTAATCGCTTCAGAAAATATCACTAGCCCTGCAGTTGATGAGGCATGCAGTTGTGATTTCAGTCACCGATATGCAGAAGGATGGAGCGGGGAACGTGTATATGCTGGATGTAAATATATAGATAAAATAGAAGATATATGTATGGATTTAGCTAATGAATACTTTAAGTCCATTCATGCCGATGTTCGTCCTGTTTCAGGTGTTGTTGCAAATTTAACCATGTATAATGCTTTTACCTCAGATAATAATGGAAAGATGTGTTGTATGTCTATTGTTAGAGGAGGACATATTTCTCATGGCCCGAGATTTGCAAAAAGTGGGAGAGAAATTTTTGGTACAGCTGGCACAACTAGGGGATTAAATGTGGAATATCTCGCCTTTGATAATGATGAAATGAATCTAGATATTGATGCCTCAGCTAAAATTATAAGGGAATTCAAACCAGAATTAGTTTTATTTGGAGGTTCAGTATTTTTATTTCCTCACCCTGTAAAAGAACTTGGTGATGTTGCTAAAGAAGTTGGTGCTTATGTGGGATATGATGCAGCTCATGTAGCTGGATTAATTGGATCAGGATACTTTCAGGATCCTTTAAGAGAAGGTGTGGATGCTATGACAATGAGTACTCATAAAACTCTTCCAGGCCCTCAGCATGGTGCTTTAATTTCAAATAGGGAAGATTTAATACCTACATTGAGATCATGTGCCTTTCCAGCCCTTCTTTCAAACCATCATCTTCATAATGTAGCGGGACTGGCTATAGCTTTAGCTGAAATGCTTGAGTTTGGAAAGAATTACCATAAAAATGTTATAAATAATGCAAAGGCCCTTGGTCAAGCTTTATATGAGCGCGGAATCAATGTTTTAATGGAACATAAAGGTTTTACAGAGTCTCATCAAATTGTTGTAGATATTACTGAATTTCAGAAAACGCATGGTTTAGGGGGAGATATAGAAAAACTTTTAGAAGATGCAAATATCATTCTCAATCGAAATCTTTTACCGTATGATATCGCTCAAGGTAGACATTATCAAAATCCAGGTGGGTTAAGAATTGGTACTTCAGAAGTTACAAGACTTGGTATGGGAAAAAATGATATGCAAGATATTGCCGAATATATTAAAAAAATATTGATTGATAATAAAGATCCTACGAACGTAAAGAAAGAAGTTAGTGAATTTAGGAGAAATTTTCAAGAAGTTAAATATTGTTTCCAGAGTCCAAATAAAGCATACGAGTATTTCAAGTTCTATTAACTATTTTTATAATTCTTTTTTTAAGAACAGAAAAATTTATCTTAAATTCCTCATTTGAAATTATATTCTGATACTAATTGATATTTTTATTTATTAAAACAATGAGTCCATTAAATCTTGAAGTAATTGAACAAACTCCCAATCAACTTACGTTTGTAATTGAAGGAATTTCTATAGAAATGGTTAATGCATTACGGCGAATTATTTTGACAGAAATTCCTGTTATGGCTGTTGATGAAGTTATTATTCTTAAAAACGACAGCCCACTCTATGACGAAATTTTAGCCCATAGAATTGGATTAATTCCGCTTAAAACAGATCTAGAAGCATATAATCTCCCAAATTCATGTGAATGCTCAGGCTATGGTTGTCCACTTTGCCAAGTTTCTCTAACCTTAGAAATTACAAATACTACAAATGCTCCTATAGATATTTATTCAGGAGATCTAAAATCAAATGATCCAAAAATAATTCCTGTGGATCCTAATATTCCAATTGTAAAGATTGACAAAAATAATCAAGTAATCTTAGAAGCTTATGCTGTATTAGGGATTGCACGAGATCATGCTAAGTGGCAAGCAGTTTCCAATGTTGCTTTTAGGTATTATCCTATTGTGGAATTAAATGAAAACGATTTAAAGAATTTGGATCAAAATAAATTAATCCTGAGAATGTGTCCTGAAGAGCTTTTTGAATTGACTTCGAAAAATCTTTTGAAATTGAAGTCAGATTATTGGAAAAAGTGCACTCTTTGTCAATCATGTGAGAAAAATTCTGATAATAAAATTAAAGTATATGCGAAAGAAAATTCTTATATATTTTCTATAGAAAGCGATGGTGTACTCCCGTTCAATATAATAATTAAAAAAACCTTTGAAATATTTAATGAAAAAATCAATGAATTTGTGACTAAGTTAGAGAAACTTGAAATACAAACTTAGTCAATGGAAAATTTATTATAATATCCTAAATTTTACATTTCATATTTAACGAATAATGAGAAAAAAGGATTTACAAAAATGAGCCATAGAGTCACTGGTCCTTCAGATTATGCTAATAGAAAATTGATCCGAGATTTATGGAAGACTAAAAGAAGAATTTGGAGACAAATTTCAAAAAAGTTATCCGGTCCAAGAAAAAATCGAATAGAAGCGAATCTGCATAGAATCAATAAGAAGACTAAAGAAAGTGATGTTATTGTGGTTCCAGGAAAAGTATTAGGAAATGGAGAATTAGAGCACAAAATAACAATTGCTTGCTTAACCTGTTCAAAACCAGCAAGGAAAAAGATTGAAAATTCAGGTAGTAAAGTTATTTCAATTGAGGAATTATTACAACAAAATCCTGAAGGAAGAGATGTGAAAATATTTTATTAAAATTTAATCAAAAAGTGAGCCGATATGCAGGAATATTTATTGCTAGATGCTAAAGATAAAATATTAGGTCGTTTTTGCAGTCAGGTTGCTAAAAAAGTATTACTTGGAGAGAAAGTAGTGGTAATTAATGCTAAGTACGCCATTATTAGTGGTACTAAGAATAATATTCATAAAAAATATTTGAGTAAATTAAATATTAGTACTGCCACTAATCCAACTAGAGGACCGTTTTGGCCAAGGAGACCCGACACTCTTATGAGAAAAGTTATAAAAAAAATGTTACCGAGAAAGAAATTACGAGGAAAAGATGCTATTAAAAGAGTGCATGTATATATTAGTGATATTCCTGAACGTTTTCAGAAAAGGTATCAAAAATTAATTCCTCAAGAAATACCTAATGCTGATAAAAAAAGGTTATCGTATTATAATAAGTATATCACCTTGGAAAATTTATGCTCACGATTAGGATGGAATAACAAGAAAATTGAGGCTTAATCAATATGTCTGAAAAAATTAAGATCATACAATCATCAGGAAAAAGAAAATCTGCCATAGCTAGAGCTGTACTAAGGTTTCCTGCTAAAGGACAGATAAAAATTAATAATGTCCCCTTAGAAACTTACGAACCCGAAATTGCAAGATTAAGAATTCAAGAAGTATTAAAAGTTATTGAACATCCAAAAATAGATAAATGCGATATTAATGTTGAAGTCAAAGGTGGCGGAAAAATGGGTCAAACTGATGCTACTCGAATAGCAATTGCAAAAGTGATTAATAAATTTATAAATACTAAAGCAATTGAAAAAGCATTCAGAGAATATGATGAATCATTACTTTCTGGAGATTCAAGAAGAATAGAACCTAAACACTTTGGTGGTACAAAGGCAAGAAAAAGAAGACAAAAGTCGTTTAGATAACCAAAAATTTATTAAACTTTAATATTTGCACCTAATTTATTTAGATCGTTAACAAAATTTGGATAAGAGTCATTTATTATTTCTATTTTATTGATTTGAGAACTTGAATCTGCGTATAATGATGCTACGATAAAAGCCATAGCAATTCTATGATCTTGTTCATGGTTAATTATTGAGCCTTTCAATTTTTTACATTTATAAATAGTAAGTGTATCCTCTCCTTGTTTAACTTTAACTCCCATTTTAGTTAATTGTGAAGCAACTGTTTCAATTCTATCGCTTTCTTTGAATTTAAGAGTAGAAGTGTTATATAAAGTAGTTTTACCTTCTGCAAATGCTCCAATAATTGCTAAGATAGGAAATAAATCAGGATTTTGGCTTACATCGATATCTAATCCTCTTAAAACAAATTTATTTCGATTGCCATAAACGGTTAAACTATTTTCTTCAATCTGTATATTAGCACCCATTTTTGTTAAAATCTCAAGTATTCTTTTGTCACCTTGTGGTTTTTCAAAATTTAAATTATAGATAATTACCTTTGAATCCTCTGGTGAAAGTATTGTGGCAGCAATTATATTAGCAATCGATGAAAAATCGCCCGGAATTTCAAAAGACTGGGTACGATAATTTTGAGGAATGCTAATATAATATCTAATAAATTTCTCATGATTTAAAACCTCTATAATGTTTATTCCAAATGACTCTAAAACGTGCTTAGTAATTTCTATATAAGGGTATGATCTTACTGGAGTATTCACTTCAATTGTTATATGATCATAATTTACGCATTTTAATAATGGGCAAACCATTAAAAGCGAAGTTATGAATTGTGAACTTATATTTCCAGGAATTTTAATTATATCACATTTTCTATTAATCCTAGTGATAGATAACACATTTTCTGACATCTTATATTTTGCTCCTATATTATTTAAGGAATCCAAAAGAGATATAATCGGTCTATTCCGTTTTAAGAACTCACCTGTGAGCGAAAGCCCTCCTTCAATTAAGAGTGATAAAACGCTAAAAATTCTTATTGAAGTGCCAGAATTTTTACAGTCTAATATTTCGTCACATTTTTTAAAAGCTTTTTCAGTTCTCTCAACGATATAAGTAGTATTTCCTACATTTAAGATCTTAATACCTAATTTTTCCAAAATTTCAACCGTAATGCCCACATCACCAACTATTAATGGATTCTTAATAATTGAAACCCCTTCAGCTAAACTTGCAGCTATAAATACACGGTGTGAATAACTTTTTGATGGAGGTGCTAATACATCTCCATTTAAACAGCTAATTGGATCAATTTTAATACTCATTTTTTCTTTAAAATAATGATCTTATTTGAATAAAAACTTAAGAAAATTAAGGATATAATATTAATTAAAAAATAGCTAATAGTTCAAATAATTTTTATGAGTTTTGAAATTGGGAAATAATACATTTGGTAATGCTTTAAAAATAACTTGTTTCGGAGAAAGTCATGGAGACATTATAGGTGTCATAGTTGATGGTATACCAGCAGGTTTAGATTTCGATATAAATTTAATACAAAAGGAACTAGATTTTAGGAAACCTGGTCTCTCAAATTTAACATCGTCTAGGAGAGAATCTGATAAAGCACGTGTATTTTCAGGTATTTTTAATAAAAAAACAACAGGAGCTCCAATATGTCTTATTATTAAAAATGAAGATGTTGATTCATCAAAATATGAAAAAATCAAAAATTTATTGAGACCCTCTCAAATTGATTATAGTTCTTTGAAGAAATTTGGAGGATTTGCAGATTATAGAGGATCTGGACATTTTTCTGGAAGAATGACCGCAAGTTTTGTTATGGCGGGTGCATTAGCGAAGCAGGTTTTGCTGAGGAATAATATAAACATTTTCGCATATACCAAAGGAATTGGATCCGTAATAGATAATTTTAATTATAACATTAAGGACATTAATAAGATGATTAAAATCAGAGAAGAATCCCCTGTGAGAGCGTTGAATGTAGAATTATCTAAAAAAATGGTGAAAGAAGTTGAGACTGTGAAAACTAAGGGAGATTCTATAGGCGGTTTAGTTAAATGTATAGTTAATAATTTCCCAGCTGGTGTTGGAGGTCCCATATTTAATAATATTAAGTCAAACTTAAGTAGAGCAATTTTTGCGATTCCCGCGATAAAAGGAATTGAGTTTGGAGCAGGTTTTAATGCTGCTCGAATGAAAGGATCAGAGCATAATGATCCTTGGATTTTTGAGAATGGTAAAATTTTAACCGAAAAGAATGATTCAGGAGGAATTGTAGGAGGGATATCAACGGGAATGCCAATAGAATTCACAGTAGCAGTTAAACCAACTCCTTCTATTAAGTTACCCCAAAAAACTATAAATCTTAAGACTATGAATCATGAGGTCATCCAAATTGAAGGAAAACATGATCCTTGTATTGTGCCTCGGATTATTATTGTCATTGAAGCGATGACTGCTATTGTTTTATTAGATTATTTATTAATAGAAGGAAAAATTCCTTCTGTTATAAAAGAATAGAAGATTTATATAAAAATGAAAAAACCTATAACTGCTGTACTAATTGGAGCTGGTAGGCGTGGCTTAACGGTATATGGCGAGTACGCTTTAAAGAATAGAAAAAAATTAAAATTTGTTGCTGTGGCTGAACCAATAGAAACAAGACGTAAGAAATTCGCTTCGCTACATGGAATTCTTCCTGAAAAGTGCTACGAAAGTTGGCAGGATTTATTTAAAGAGGATCAATTAGCAGATGTTGCTTTTATTTGTACCCAAGATCAAATGCACACAGAACCTACTATTCATGCTTTAGAAAAAGGATATGATATATTATTAGAAAAACCAATGGCACACACTCTAAAAGATAGCGTTAAAATAGTGAAAAAAGTAGAAGAAACAGGCAGAATCTTAGTAGTAGCACATATACTTAGATACTCTGATTTTTTTTCAAAAGTACATAATATTGTCCATAAAGGGTTGCTTGGAGACATTGTCAATATTACACATAGAGAGAATGTTATGTGGTATCATTATGCACATAGCTACATAAGAGGACCATGGGCTAATAGTGAAAAATCTTCACCTATGATCCTTGCCAAATGCTGTCATGACTTAGATCTCCTTTATTGGATAGTAAATTCTTTACCAGAAAAGATTAGTTCTTTTGGTAATTTATTGTTTTTCAAGCCAGAAAATGCTCCAAAAAGAGCTCCGGAGTATTGTTTGGATGGATGTCCTGCAAAAAAATACTGCCTCTATTATGCTCCAAGAATTTATATTGATATTGAGCCAATAACTCAAATGATGGCAAAAAGTGAAAATATATTTATAAAATTATTAGCTCGATTAAGAAGGAACCATTTAACTCTTCTGACTCTTATCTCTAAGATTATAAAACCATTAAAAAGATTGAGATATTACCAAGATTTTCCCATATATTATTTATATGCCAATCAGAAGGAAGACTATTCCGATAATGCTAAGGCTATGATTCTAAAAAAAAGTCCCTATGGTAGATGCGTTTATCACTGTGATAATAATGTAGTTGATCATCAAATTGTGAATATTGAGTTCGAAAATGGAGTTACAGCTAATCTAACTATGCATGGCTTCAGCGAACAAGAAGGACGTACATTAAGAATAGATGGAACAAAAGCAACACTAATTGGAGAGTTTAATATGAGTGGGGAAAAAATATTTTTATATGACCATTTTTCAGGAAAGAAGAATCTAATACATAAAAGAAAAATGGCATTTAAAACGGCTAGTGTCGATGAAGGGGATTTTGAACTTTTGGATGAATTTGTTGAGAGTCATATGGGAAAACGCAAAATCCAACCCTTAACAAGTGCCCGTGCATCATTAGAAAGTCATCTGATGGCTTTTGCTGCTGAAGAATCCCGATTAAACGATAAAGTCGTAGACTTAGAGGAGTTTCGTAGAAAAGCAGAAAAATTTTAAACAATACAGATTTAATTAATTATATATAGTCTTAAAAGAGTAATAAAGATAAGATCATGGACAAGAATATTGATACATCTAAGGATTTTATGGCTTATTATAGGAAAAAAGGTGATTCCTTAGTGGAACTTTCAGAGAACCATTTTAAAAATAAAGAATATAAAAAAGCACTTGAATTACTGAATCAGGCATATAATATGTATTCAAAGGGCAAATGTACTGAAGAAGCTGAAAAAACAAAAAGAAGATTTCAAGAGATTAAACAGACTTATTTTTAGAATCGACACTTATTCAAGAGCTAATTTTCTCTTCAAATTTTTTGTGATGTTTAGTATATGAGGTCCATTCCAAAATATTTTATTGCATTTTGGGTTAATACATTGATAAAATTCATTATAATTCTTATAAGTCTCTTTTAAGACTTTGTCTCTGATTAATTGTTTCTTTTCAATTCTTATTAATTCTGAATTACAAACAGAACATCTTGCTTTCTTTAAATCAAACTCATAAGTTATATCTAAAGTTTTTTTAAGTTGATTTAAGTAATTGTATATACCTTCTCCTTTTAAATAGATACTTATGTTTTTGGTTTTAGTATAAAAGGAGTAATCTTTCGTTATAATGATGCGATCATCATTTTCCGCATACTTTTCTAAATCATTGTCAGGTATGGGATCCATTTTAAAATATTCCTTCAGATCATTTGCATATATTGTATCATATCCAAAAATTCGCAAAAATCGGGCTAATCTTCCCAACATTGCATCAACAAGGAATTTCAAATCAACTGTTTTTTCAATAGAAAATTTCATATCAATAAAAAAAAATAAATATCATCTAATAAATTATATAATGGATTTTTTATTAAAAGAGATTATTTTTGGTGAGTTAATTGGAGATACAAGATTTAATGAAAAAAGCGACTTTATTTCATGGTCATATATGCCCAGGTTTAGCAATTGGTGTATTAGTAGCAAAATATATTTTAGATCATGGTTTTAAACCCTCGGTAGATGAGGAGCTAGTAGCTGTGGTCGAAAATGATAATTGCAGCGTGGATGCAATTCAAGCATTATTAGGTACTACATATGGTAAAGGAAATTTAATACATTTAGATTATGGAAAGAATAATTTTACAATTTACGACCGCAAATTAAAGAAAGGAATTCGATTAGCATTAAAAGCTTCTGTTTTTGAAGACAAAAAATTATCACGAGATGAAAGAGTAAAAAAATTATTATCATCTAATCCAGAGAAAATCTTTACAATTAATGAAGTAGAATTTAACCCACCTAGACGTGCTGAGATTGAAGAATCTATACCTTGTGAGGTATGCAACGAATTAACAATGACTTCTCGCCTTGTTGATTATCAAGGAACAAAAATGTGCATATCCTGTTATAAAGATCTGAAAAAGTAATGCAATCCTATCATTAAAAATGATCATTAATAATGATATAGGTTTAATCTAGAATGCAGAAATTTACCCAAAATACTCTAAGGGGAGCCGGTCCTTTTTACTTTCACGGCAATAACTTAGGAATCTTGATGATTCCTGGAGGAGGAGGGGGAACATGTGCAGATTTGAAATATATAGCAGAGGATGTTCATGATCGTATCGGTTGTACAATTTCAATTCCTTTACTTCCCGGATTTGGTACGTCACCTAAAGATTTAAGGTATACACAAATAGAAGATTGGAAAAATGCGCTTGATGAAGAATTATTATTGCTTAAAAAAACTTGTAATAAAATAATCGCTGGAGGCCATTCTCTCGGTGGTGTTTTAGCATTAATTTTGGTTAGTACCTATGATTTGGACGGAGTTTTTACAATAAGTGCTCCAATAGGAGTTAAATCTTTTTTGAGTAAATTAGTACCATTTATTAGATTGTTTAAAAAATATTATTCAATTCCAGCTAAAAAATTTAGAGAAGAAACAAATGGAAAATGGATTGGTTACGAAAAAATTCCTATAAACCAAGCGACCAAAATGAATAAGTTAATTCGAGAAATGAAAATGATATTGCCTATAATCAAGTGCCCTGCATTACTACTCCAAGGCCGTTTAGATTCTGTTATAAAACACAATAGTATGGAATATATATTTGAAAACATTGATTCACAAGTAAAAAGAAAAGTTTGGTTAGAAAATAATGACCATCCAATCCTCGAAAGTCCCGATCATGAAATAATTGTCTCTGAAATAATTAATTTTATTAATCAAATCTAAAATTAGATTAAATTAAAAAAGTTTTAAAGATTAAAGGAGATAGTTGATTATAAACAAAAATAATTCTTAAAATTAAGAACTAAAAATTGTCAACAGACACCCAAATTATTTAATTTAAATATGATGAATTGAGTGTTTTATGATTAAAGATGTGGATAAAAATCATACATTATTAATTAAAGGTCCATCTAGAGTTAATCTCCTTGAAGGAAAAATTGATGTATTTGGGAAAATTTTTACACCAACAAAAGTTGGTGAAGAAACTGCTTTAATAGTTCCTAGTGCTTCTAAATATCCGATTTATACCTTAGAACCTTCTAAATTTGAAATTTACAATGCTAATGACAAAAATATCGATATTATCGAAGAAAATACAATTAACAAGGAATGGGTTAAAGTTAAAGATACGGTTATTAATGAAATAAAGAAGACCCAATCGAGGAAGGCTCTTAAAATAATGGTATTAGGTATAAGTAGTGGTAAAACTACCCTAATAAAGTATTTAGCTAATAACATACTTAAAGAGGGTTTTTCCGGAGGTTACCTTGATTCTGATTTAGGACAACAGATTATTTATTTACCCACAACTTTGAACATCGGTAAAATTGAAGATTTTATAATATCAAGCGCAGATATTAATTCTGAAGAAACTGTTTTCATCGGTAGTACCTTTCCGAAATCCAACTTTAAATTCGTTGTGGCTCATTCATGTAAAAGCTTAATTGAAAATTTTATCAAAAGGCATAAGGATTCGAAATATATTCTTATTGATACTGATGGTTGGATTAAAACAGAGGCTGGTATTATTTATAAAAATTTCTTTATAGATACTATAAACCCTGATATCTTAATAGTTTTCCATGATGATAATATTGAAGAATTAAAAGAAATTGAAAAATATGCTTCGAAATTAAAAAATCTGAAGATAATTTTTTTAAAAGAAGTAAATCAATATTTTTATGAAAAGGATAAAGATGAAAGACGCTTTTTAAGGCAAAGTCAATTTGCTAAGATTCTAGAGAATTTTAGAAAGATTTCTATTCCTCTGGACAATATTAAGTTTATTAAGAATGATTATGATAAAGAAAATGATAAAATCATTGAAATAGAAATAAATGTGAATGATTTAGTCAATTTACCATATCATTACGTAATCGTTTCTATGTTGACTGAAGATTCAAATCTTATTAAAATCGGGTTATTATTCGTAATTAATTTAGAGAAAGACTATATTCTTTTATTTTCAGATTTAAACTTTAAAGAACAAACACAAATTAAAAAGATCTTACTTGGGAGTTTAAGATTAAGTACGAAGGGAAACCATCAAGGCTACCTATATCTATAGTAATATTTGGAATATTTTTTTTATCTATTGATTATATAAAATTTTTTCTTGAGTGATAATTTTGAGTGAGAATTTACTCACAAAATTCCTAAATTTGATGTCAAAAAACATTTCTGAATCAGATTTGGAACTAATTGAATTAGGTAAGTCATTAGGATTAGACTTAATATCTTTTGCTGCCTTAAGAGCTTCTCAAGATGATAATTTTATAGATAAAGTTAGAGAAGAAGCCTTAAATAGAATGTCAGAAAGCATGGATAATTATTTGGAAAAGCAAGATTATTTCTATGCTGGAAGTGTTGATTTTATGGTTTCACATGAGCTTGATGGGAATAAATTTTCTTTATTAGAAACTAATGGCGGTTCCCATCGAGGAGTATCAATTCTTTCAAAAAAGCAACAAAATATCCTTTATAATGGATATCTTGGAGCTATACATCAAGTTTTCTTTAATAATGAAAGAGAAGATAAAAAGATATTAATTTTAGTAGGGGTTCCTGAAAATGATGGTTTAATACATGAGAAGGTTATTATGATTGATTATTTTAGAAGAAAATTAAAGGCTGAAGGACATAAGGTTAAAATATTCAATATTGATAATTTTGATTCCAATTATGATGCAGAATTTGTCTTTTTAATTGCGGATTACAATCAAATAATTAATTCTATATCGTTTTCCAATAATTGGGTTGAATTTAATGGGGAAAAAGTTAATCTATTGTTAGGGGATGGAATTGCCAGACGTTTAAGTTCTGAAAAATTTATTAATATATTAAAGAAAGATATAAGAAAGTTACATACTTTAATAGTTAATCCAATCTTTTTGGTCACTGACGATAAGTCATTAACATATCTTTCAAGTTATTTAAATAAAATTAGATTAGAAAAGTATAGATTAAAATATCTTTTGTTTACTAAAGCATATTTTGAAAAAGAACTTGAAAAAAAAGTAGAAATTTTTATAAAGAAATTTAGGAAGCCTCTTATTCTTAAGCCATTAGGAGGATCAGGAGGAACTGGTGTCATGTACATATCAATAAATGATAATGGTGCTGATATTAGAAATATATTAGAACTAAGTAAGAAGGAATTCTTTAATAAATTTAAAAATTATCGAAATCCGTTTCCTTACACGCTACAAGAGAAGGCTAATTATACATTGATAGAGTGGAAAGGAGAAAAACATACATTCGATATACGAATATATTTAGCTCAAAATAATAATAGAATTATTCCTATAGGTGGATTAGCTAGAATATCACGGGCTTGCTTCATAAATGGCTTAAATAAAGAAGAGTTTGTAGTCAATCTTTCTGGTTACGATGGTCAAATAGAAGTTGAACGCGGAATTGGATTTTCAGAGGCTAGTTGTAAGATTCTAAATCTTTCATTTGAGGATTTCGTAAATATGTTCTGCTTGGGATGTATTTTATTCAAAACGATTGTCCAAAATTACAAAAAAATTGTTAATTATTCAAATTGGAGTAAAATTTTAGAATAGTGTGAAGATTTTTGTCTCAAGTTGATAAATTCATTAAACAATCTAAATGATAAAAAAATTTTTTTTCACAATCGAATTTTCCATTCATTTTATTTCCCAATGTAATTTGAAATGACTTTTTCAATTCAGTATCAATAATTTCCTTATTACATAAATTACAGATTACCATTTGGATAAAATTTTTATCCTTTAATTAGTAATAATATATTTAAATAGAACTCATAATGTTTTTAAGGAGAGCTAAAAAATTTTAAGGTGAGACTTACTAAAATTAATTCATTTTTCTTATTTGTATGTCCGCCTCTTTTCAGAATCAATCTATTTTCTTCTCTTAGATTAAGAATCTTACTAAGTTCCTCAAAATTCTTTAATTTAATTATTCTATCATTTCTAGAATGAATCAGTAATACCCTATCTGATAATTTTTTCCACTCTTCTTCAGGTAAAGATTTTTTTAAATTATTTATAATGATATAGGGGGATAACCGTTCATTTTCATCATTTTTAACAATGAGTTTAACACCTTTGAAAAAATATCTAATTAAAAGGATTGGATTAAAGCGCGGTAAGTTTTTTTTATAATTAGAGATTGATGAAACTGCCACAATTTTTTCTATATTTTTATCTGGAAAACCCCCACATAAAATAGTTAAAGCACCGATACTAAAACCTGCAGAATAAATTTTTTTATTCTTAAAATCATCATTATTTTTAATCCAATTAGCTATTGCTTTAAAATCATCAATACGCATCAAAAATTGGCTTCTTTTTCCAACTTTTTTTGACTCCCCTGTTCCACGAGAATCATATGCTAATATAGTAAAGCCTTGGAGTGCTAATGGTAAATAATAGAATTGGAGTGTTTCTTTAGTATCAGAAAAACCATGGCATACAATAATAATTATATCTTTCGGCTTTATGGCGCTTTCATCTTTAGGAGTAACTATAACTGCTCTAATTGCTTTAGTTTTTTCTTTTTGCCCCTTCTTTATATTAATTCTTATCTTCTTTAAGGATAATTCTTTTAATTTAATCTTAGACCACCTATCAAGCCAAATGTCTTTAAAGCTAAAATATATTTCAAAAGGAGTGTATATAATTAGAAATGTGGTTGTTGATAGAATAATACATGGCCAAATTGGATTACCAAAAATATTTCGATTTATATTCCAAATTAAAGCACTTATAATAATTGCGAAATAAATTATGAAAAGACGTTTTAAGTTTTTAGATATCAAAAATTATTCATCACATTATTCATTTATAGTAAAAAAATAAAAAATTGCAGAAATAAGATGATTTATTACTTTTTAGCTTTATCAGGAGGGCATCCGAAGTCATCACGTACTTTGCATCGGCGTTTGCTTGAACTTCCCGGACATGGATCGCAGTTAATTTTTCTTAGCATAGCCTCTACTTCATTTACCTCATAACCAAATTCCTCATCTTCAGTTTCATCTTCTAACATTTCATCTTCAATTTGGCTTAAATCATACTCTAAATCTTCATCTAAATTGTCTTCTTCATCATATAAATCTATTATTTGATCTCCTTCATCATCTAATTTTCCATTAGGTACATCATCTTCTTCAGATTCTTTAATAATTTTCTTTTTTTTAGCCAATGGTAACACCAATTATCTTTTTTTTAATTTTAATTTTTAATAAATTAATAAATAAAAATTTGATACGATAGAATTTAGATTTTTTTATTTTTTGTTGATGCTTAAATCTAAATAGGGAAAATCTATTTCATTGCATTACTAATTTTTGAAATTTTTCAATCTGTTTCAAAATTTGCTTGTCATATTTTAAGTCGTTATATATATCAAGAATAGAATTAAAAGTCGACTCTCTTTCGTTTTCTGAATAAATCGTATGTTTTGATAGACGATAATATTGAGAAAAATACCTTGTGCGAATTTTCGGTAGATTTTTTATAGAATTAGATAATATTTTATAATCTAGAGAATTTGATTTTTTTAAATATAATCCATTTATGATAGCATTTGATAATTTGTCGTAAAAGTTTATCATTTTTTCTAAAAATGAAATATCAATGTTTTCTAAGGACTTTATCGCATCAGTTTCCTTGAATTCAGACTTAAGCTGTGAAAGGAATTGAATGGTTTTTCCTAATCCTGAAAAAGATGTCGGAATCATTTCTAACATAGGCAATCGTTTAATAAAGCTTCCATTTATTCGCATATAATCACCCGCCATGTGTAATGTCCCAAATAAAGTTTTAAAAACCCGATTTATTAATTCTGAATTCAAAATTAGTAGTAAACTAAATATTTGATTTGTATTATAAGATGGAATTATAATAAAATATAATCCTGTAATATTCGTAAAGAGACCGGGATCATAGGAAAATGTGAGATTTTTAGCAATTTCTCTGAAAATCAATTTTTCTCTACTTAACTCTTTCCATTTAGATTCAAAAGTATCATTATGATTAAAATAACAAATATTTAATTTGCGTTGAGCAATTCGAATAGGTTTAGTGAAGTTTATATGGAATTTTCCTACGTTTCCAGTTCCAATTAGTAATAAATCTTTATCAGATGAATATTTCTGAGAGACGTACTTAAAATTTTTAGACCAGTTAATAAACCCATAAGGCCTATATACTATTTTAAGGTCAGGAATTTCATTTACCATTTGTTTATAATTTTTATATAAAAATTTAACTAGATTTAGATTATTGGATATAGGAATTACATTATCAGGTAAAGTATGAACTTGATTTTGATAAATTTCATCAAGCGTAATTGGAGGCTCTCTTTCAATTAATTTTAAATCTTTTAATTTTTTTATTTTTATTAAATTATTCATGGGAGCCTTTTTCTTTAAGGTTATAATCACTGGGTAAGCGGCAACATTAAAAAAGATTGGTAAGGAAGAAACATCTATGATCTCTCTAATTTCCGTTTTTTCAATAAGAATCTGTCGAATTTTTATTCCGTAATCAGCTGCTAAGAATTTATTTGTTGTCAAAAATGAGAGTATTCCATTATGCTTTCGTAATATTTCTAATGCTTTTTCTATGAATAGTATAGAAAGGTCATATAACCTATAAGCAGAATTAAACCTATCTTTGAGTGTTTTTTTATAATTTTTATCCAAAATCTTCTTGTTTTCAATATATGGAGGATTTCCAATAATAAAGTCAAAACTAGTTAAATTAAAATCTAAAAGGAAATCACAATTATAAAAGTTGAAATTTATTCCACAATTATTTGAAATCTGATCAATATTATCCTTTTGTATGGTTAATGCATCGATATCTTGAACTTCTGAGAACAGCCATTTAGTTAACCTTAATTTAGCTATCTTTAATGCAGAATTTTCAATGTCAATGCCAAAAAGATGCCTTTCGATCACGGTTTTTTTTATATCAAAATCTAACATATCTGGATAGAGAATTTTATATATTATTGCCAACTTTTTAGCAATTGAGATTAAGAATCTTCCAGTACCACATGCAGGATCTAAAAATTTTAAATTCGGAATCCTATCAATTAATCCCTTTTTAATTATTTGATTTTTTAGAATAAAAGAAATAAGTTGATTAAAATAATTGAATCGAGGTACCCCAAAATATTCTCTAAAATAAAGTTTAAAAACCTCAATAATCATAAAGTCTACTATCTGTTTCGGAGTATAAATAGCTCCCTGATCTTTTCGTTGTTTGTGTTGTTTGACCTTTTCATTTTCAAATCTTTTAATTTTCTTATCTATAGAAAGTGAAAGGCTCTCTAAATCTTGTTTTTCCATGTATTATCATTTTGTTTGGTTTCAATATCAAATACTTAAATTAAAAAAAATTCCAAAGAATTATACACATTTATTTTAATCATTAAAGCATTTATATAAGAAAAATACGCAAATATTATTATTTAGAGTGAGAAAGTATGAAACCTAGCTTCAAACACCTCATCAAAAATCCAAATAGTATTTCAGATTTAAAATTCGAAGATATTTCAACAATTTTACAATTAGCAAGAGAAAAGCTTGAATGTGAAAGTTTACTGCTAGAATTTAATACAGATGATAAGGATGAAGAAATTTTTGTAATAGGAGATATTCATGGGAATTTGCAAAGTTTGAAAAGTTTATTAAATCTGATAGAAAAAAAAAGTCCTAAATGGGTCATTTTTTTAGGAGATCTTGTAGATCGAGGTACTCATCAGCTTGAAACCTTAATATTAGTTTTAGTTTTAAAAATAATCGAGCCTAATAAGTATTATATATTAAAAGGAAACCATGAAACCCTCGAAATGAATCAATACTACGGCTTTTTTCAAGAGTTTATTTCAAGATTTAATGATAAATCTAAATTTAATGAAGTTTTATTATTATATAATGAATTGCCTTTATGTGCATTGGTAAATAATTGTATTCTTTGTTTGCATGGTGGAATTCCCGAAGATATAAATATTTTACAAGAATTAAAAGATAAAAAATATAATGACATAGAAAGAAAGGATACTATTTCAGCGATTTTTCAAATACTATGGAATGACCCCAAAGATATAGAAAATCTTAAATTTTCTAATAGTTATAGGGGTCCTGGAATAAAATTTTTTGGAAAGAAAGCTTTTGATGATTTCATAGAAAAAAACAACCTAAAATTCATTATTAGAGCCCATGAATGTTTTCCCGAAGGTTATCGATGGTTTTTTAATAGGAGATTATTATCTATCTTTTCTTCAGTAAATTATAGGGGTTATTTTTCCCCTAATCCAGGATCATATGCAATAATAAGAAATAAGAATATATTTCCCATGAGATTTGAATAATGAAGCAATAATTAAATAACAGAAAAATCAGAATGTAATTCTAAGGAAGAAACGCTATAATAATTGGGATGCATCTGGTTTTATAAAAAGTAGATTGTTTCCACGAATGAAGATCTCGTTATATTTAGCTACGGGTGAGCCATCCATGATTTCGGTGGCCGATTCTAAGATAAGGTTCATATATGCATCTATTTCTTTTAATAAACCTCTATATTCTGTACCATCTTTTAATCTTAACAGGACTTGACTATTTTGCGATGCCATAAGTATAGATAGTGGATTTTTTGATTTAGGAATCGAATTATTTCTATTTGACATGTTTTTACCTTTGTAATGTTTAATATATTTTTAGAAAAGATAATTTAAAGAAAAACTTTTTTCAATTAAAACCTTTTTATAGATAATCATTATATAGGTACACTTAATTGAATGATTATATGGGAAATTCCAATAAGAAAAAGGAAATAATAGAAAAATATAACAGTACCTCAGACTTTTATGATAAAAGATATAAAAAAATTCAAGAAGAGAAATATAAAGTTACATTTAATAGTTTTCAAATAGAAAAAAAAGTTTTTTTAGACGTTGGGTGTGGTTCTGGCCTTCTTTTTGAATTTATCTTAAAAGAGAAGAAAAATTATCATATAAAAGCTTTAAATTATATCGGGATTGATATTTCTCTAAATATGTTGAAGTTATTTGTTAAGAAGTATCGTTCTTGGATTAAAAATGTTAATATAAATCTTATTTTAGCCGACGTGGAAAATTTGCCTCTTAGAAATAATAAAGTTGACTTAATATATTCTATTACTTCACTACAAAATTTATCTAATATGATAAGTGGTATAAAGGAGATTATCATGGTTAGTAAACATATGGCTAATCTTCATCTTTCGATTTTAAAGAAAACATTAAATTTAGAATTGTTAGTTTTATTTTTAAAACCAAATATAATTAATCTCAAAATAACAAATATTGAGAATATTGAAGATCTTATTCTTCAAGGAAATTTAATTAAAAATTGAGCATTTCAAACTATTTTTTATAAAAATCTTTTAATATTTTGATAGGATTGCTTATTACATTAAACTTTTTTTCGAAATAATTACATATATTATTAATATCTCTTTCTAAAAGAGATTTTGCATTTGGATGCTCTTTAGGAACCCATTGTACCCAGTCTATTATTAAAATGTTTCCCTTCTCATCCAAAATGATATTGAATTCACCCAAATCTCCATGAATCATATTTGCTTTCTGGTATATAAGTTTTATTTGTTTTATGAGTTTATTGAATACTTTTTGGGGTTTTTTTATATTTTGAAAATATACCAATTCCTTTCCTCTTAAATATGACATAACAATTGCATGACGATTAAAGGCAATTGGTTTGGGTGTATTTAATTTGAGTTGGTATATCTTTTTTAATGCCCGAAATTCCTTCCTTGCTGCTAATCTATTGATATATAACCATGAAAGATGCGTACGTTCTCCTACAAAACTACGGTATTTCTTAATATTTTTAAAACTTGTTCTACCCATTCGATAAAGTTTTAAAGCAAAAATATTTTCATTGTCATCCATGCAACTATAAACGTCTGATTCTTTTCCCTTTCCAATTAATGGCCCTAGATGACTAATGACTCCTCTTTCTACTAATGCATGTAAAGCTAAAATATCATATCCTATTGAATTTAAAGTGTAGGATATTTCATATTCTGATGAATTACGTATGATCAAGTCAAATTTATGAGCATTTTTCAGCCTAAAAAGAGTTTCTTCAATTGGATATCTAGCATAAAACTTAATGTCTGTAATTTTAACATATTCTGAGCGTTTCATTCCAATTTCGATTGCCATTAAAATTCGAATATCTTCTTTTTCAAGTTTGGGTAAAAGTTTAGCCGCTTCAGCCATATTATTCTCTTTATTTTATCAAGTTTATAACATTTATGGAATTGCATTACAATATAATTAGGATTAGAATATAAACCTACTATAGGTTCTTATAAATGTAACTAACTTAACTAGATTAAGTACTACAAAGAGAGCGATTGCAGATAAAATTGTAATCCAAAAAACGATTATATCTTCAATTTTAATGATGTATAATGACTCCGAGGATCCTTCTTGAAATATAAACAAGAAAATTCCTTGTTGAAGATATAGTACAATTCCGCAACAAATTATTAACCCTATTAAAGAAAAAATAATTACTTGTGTTTCTCTTTCATATAAACCAATTATAGTGTTTAAGATAAACATTATCAAAGAAATGAATATTAAAATCTGAGGGTAAATCAACCAAATTTGATATAATAATGAAGTGATCATGACATTACCATCTATTTTAGGCCAGAATAGCCAATTAGTTAGTGAGATAATTGATATAATAGAAAGTACAATTGCTATAAATAAAAAAACTAAGTATAATCTTATGGTGGTGAATTTTGAAAATTTTAATTTTGTGTTTCCTTCTTGTTCTTTAGCAGTATTTAACATTTTGTTAAGTATTTCTTCTATTTGGTGTGGAATATGTTTCACTAATACGTTGATCTGAAATTTAGGAAAGACATATTTGGAGACTAATTCATTTAAGGATCGATAGGCTTTTTTATATCTTCTTTTGCTACATTTTGGTCCTTTCCAAACATAAATATTTGGATTATTATCTTCAAAAAAAGCGCATAGATCATGTAAAAAAAGATATTCTTCTTCTTCAATCCATATATTCTTAATTTCATTGAAGATAAATGTTTTTATCATGAAAGATCAATTAATCTTAAATTATTTTATCTTTAATTTTTATTGGATTATTTTCAAATTTGTCTTAGTTCAAGATAAATAAAATCAAAAGAAAAAAGATAAATCATTTTGTAGCTTTTTCCAATCTCTCCTTTATCTCAATCCACAAATCGTCAATATATTTTTTATAAGTATCAATATCTTCATGGGAGAGATTCGCGAACCTCTTTTGGGCATTCAAATAGTCCTCAATGGGTTTTCTCTTAGATGAATCTAAATACCTCTCACTATCTCTTGATAATATGAACTTTCCTTCAATAACTTCAAATAAAGGCCAGAATCCTGTCTGAACTGCTAGTCTACCTACTTTAATTGAATCTTTGGGGTTATAGTTCCATCCTGGAGGGCATGGGGCTAAGATATGTATATATTTTGATCCTTGAATACTTTTAGCCCTTTGAAACTTTTCATACAAATCAAGTGGATAAGATGATATTGCTGTAGCAACGTAAGGGATTCCATGTGCTTCTAGTATCTTTGCCATATTCTTTTTATGCCCTAATTTGCCTTCAGGTGTAGTGGTTGTTCTAACTCCTAATGGAGTAGAGCCACTACGTTGAACTCCAGTGTTCATATAAGCTTCGTTATCATAACAAGCATAAATAAAATTTGTGCCTCTCTCAACTGCTCCACTAAGGGCTTGTATCCCTATATCAACAGTACCTCCATCTCCAGCAAATGCTACTACATTAATGTCTTTCGCTAAATTTTTGTCCTCTAAAGAAGCGACTATACCCGAAGCAGCAGCTCCTGTAGTCGCAAAAGGAGTATGATAAACGGATACTTTGGTTGTACAAAACCCCTGCATTCCATGCAAAACTGTTAAACAAGATGCCGGTACGGTTATAATTGTATTTGGGCCTAAGGCTTTGAGTGCGATCCTATATATTAAAGCCATTGAACAACCGGCACAAGCTCTCGTACCGGGATAAATATATTCTTCCTCAGAAAGATCCATTACATTTACCACTACTATTTCACCTCTTTAAAGAATATTGATTCATCATAATTTACTATTTGATCTAATTTTAGGCCTAAAAATTCAGTTTCTTGAGAAATTTCTCCTGTTTTAGCTTGATTTAATGCTATTTTAACTCCATCAATAATGTGTTCATTTTTAACATCTCTTCCGCCTAAACCGACAATAAATCCTTTAATATAAGGAGGATTTTTCAAACCGTATAATGCAGACTTTAATTCATAACATAACACGCCCTCATAACCATATCCAATGTCTCTATCAAATACTACAATAATTTCTTTATCTTTTAATAATTCTCGTAAAAATTTAGCGGGATAAGGTCTAAATAATCTTAAACTCACTAATCCTACTTTTAATCCTTGCTCTCTAAGTTTTTTTAGAACGTTTTTAGATTGAGAAGCAACTGATCCCATCCCGAAAATGATTATATTTGCATCCTCTATATACTCTGTTTTAAATAAAGCATTTCCATATGACCTATCAAATTTTTGAGCAAATTCATCATGAACTTCTTGTATAACCTCAACTGAATTTTCAAGAGCCTTCTGTAAAGCATATCTGTATTCATAATATGCAGGAGTAGTTCCCTCTTCCCCTCTATCTCTTATATCTGGTGTGGTAACCGGATCTACACCTTTTACTTGAGAAATATCAGACAAATTAATATGATGTTTAAGTGGTGGCAAAAATTCATCAATATCTTTTTGATCTTCCAAAATAACAGGCATCATAGTATGACTTAAGATATAACCATCATAAGCAACTATGGTTGGAAGAAAGACTCGAGGGTCCTCAGCGATTTTAAACGCTTGAATGTTAGTATCATAAATTTCTTGATTATCTTCACACATGAACTGAATCCAACCTACGTCTCTTATTGTTATAAAGTCTGAATGATCTGTCCAAACACTCCATGGGGCTCCAAGAGATCTAGTTGCAAGATTAATTATTATAGGTAATCTATTTCCTGCAGCCCAAGGAAGCATTTCATACATTAATTCTAAGCCATGAGCAGAAGTTGCTGTAGCAACTCTTGATCCTGTAGCAGACGCAGCACAGCAAACAGCCAGAGCAGAGTGTTCTGATTCCACTTTAACAAATTTAGCGTTTAATTTACCTTTAGCGATAAATTCAGCTATCTTTTCTACTACAGGACTCTGAGGAGTAATTGGATATGCTGAAACTACACCCACTCTTGCCTGTCTTATTGCATGAGCTGCAGCATGATTACCAGTTAATATTTTCCTTTTTTGTTCAATCATATCAGATTTCGATTCTAATATCGTCAGTCTATTTCCACCTCTTCCATAGTTATAGCTTTAACAGGACATTCTTCCATACAAATCCCACATCCCTTACAGTAATCTAATTCGATTCGTGGTGGAATAGTTCTTGAAATAACTGCTTCTGGACAATATAACCAACAATTAAAACAGCTAGGTTTACCTGATTTAGCAGGAATGCATTTGTTTATATCAATTATAGGTTTTTTAGAACTCCAAGTTCCAGTTTTTCCTGCTTCGCCTTTCACAGGTTTTTGAACAGAACCTAGAATTTTTTGATAATCCTTTTTGACATCTGTCATTGCTAACACTTATTGAATAGAACTTAATATGGGAATTAATAAGTATTGAAATAAATTTCTTGCTATTAAATTTGATAAGAATTACTGGAAAAGTATGTTAGAATTATACTTATTTTTCGTTTATCGAATCTAAATTCAAAATTAAACTGCTAATTTTGTTTAAAAAATTAATCTTCTTTTAAAAGAAAAAAATAAATAAGAATAGTTAGATAAACTCTTTAGAGAAGAACCTATTAGAAGTTTCTAATCATCTCAAAAGGTTATTGAAATGGAATATAATGAAGATAAAATAAGAGAACAGTTTAAAGATCTGTTTGAACATTCTTTAGATTTGATTTATGTTAATGATTTGAATGGTAATTTTTTAGATGCCAATGAAATCACGCTAATTACTTTAGGCTATGAAAAAAGTGAAATAGCTAATATTTCTTTCATAAATCTCTTAGATAAAGAAAATTTACAAAAAGCTTACAAAGTAACGAAAGAAATAAAAAAAAGTGGAAAACAATCAAAAAGAAGTGAATATAAGGTAAAAACTAAGGATGGAAATTCTATTTATGTAGAGACTTATGGGATTCCTTTAAAAAAAGATGGAGAAATTTATGCTATTTTAGGTGTTGGTAAAAATGTAACAGATCGAAAACTTGCTGAACAAAATTTGAAAAAATCAGAAGGAATGTTTAAGGCACTTTATAAAGAAGGACCTATTCCAGCTTACACTTGGCAAAAATATGATGATGATTTTGTGTTAATAGATTTTAATAAAGCAGCTGAAAAAATTACAAATGGGCGTGTGAATGATTTTCTAGGGTATAAAGCTTCTAAATTATATGAAAATAGGTTAGATATATTAGAAGATTTAAGATTGTGTATGGAAGAAAAAATTCAAATCACTAAAGAAATGAAATATCAATTTCAACATTTAGATAAGGAAAAATATTTATCAGTTAATTATGGTTATGTTAGTCCAGATTTAATTATTGTCCATACTGAAGATATTACTGAAAGAAAAATAGCTGAAGAGAATTTAAAAGAATCAGAACAAAAGTATCGCAATTTAATAGAAAATTTAGATGTAGGATTTTATCAGGTTACTTTGGATGGCCAGATTTTAAATCATAATAGTGCACATAATATAATATTAGAAGTTGATCCTTTGGAAAACCTAATAGGCAAAAATGTTATTGATTTTTGGCAAGATCCTGAAGATAGAGGTGATTATCTTGAAAAAATTATTAAAAATGGTATAGCGAGAAACTATTTTTGTCATGCGAAAACTAAAAAGGAGAATAAGATTATCCTCGAGTTAAATTCACATTTAATTAGAGATAGAGATGGTTGGCCAATTCAGATTGATGGAACATTTAATGATGTTACTGAGAAATTCAACCTAGAAAGAAAACTAAGAGAATCAGAAGAAAAGTTTCGAAGTCTTTATGAAAATACTCCTTTTTCAATAGTATTATTAGATTCTAAAGGAATGATTCTTGATTTTAATCAAACATTTATAGATACCTTTGGATACGATAAAAAAGAATTAGAAGGGAAGAATTTTAGAGACGTTCCTGTTATTCATCCAGAATACTTAAAAAATCTTTCTGTTCTGTTTAAGAAATTCATTAAAGGTGATAGAGTGCATCGGGTTGATCTGCAAGCTTATAGAAAGAATGGTAGTCTAATATGGGTCAATTTGCAGGCAGGTTTAATCAAGATAGGGGGAGAGGTTCATGTACAGGCAATTTTTACCGATATAACTCCTAAAAAGGAAGCAGAAATATTAATAAAGGAAGAAATTAGAAAATTAAAGGAGTTAGATACAATAAGAAAAAATTTAATCTCTCGTGTTTCTCATGAATTAAAAACGCCTCTTGTTTCTATAAGTGGAGGCAGTGAACTCTTACTAAATTTATATAAGGATAATTTTAAAAAAGACCAACTTGAGATAATTCAGTTAATAGTAAAAGGAGGGAAAAGATTAAGACATTTAATAGAAAATTTAATTGATATTTCTCGGATTGAATATCATAAACTTCAACTTAGGAAAGCCTCCAACAATTTAAGTAAAATTATTATTGATTGTATTAAAGAAATGGATTACTGGATAAAGGAAAGAAAAATACATCTCAAGCAATCTATTCCTGAAGTTTTAGAGTTAAACATAGATAAAATTAGGATTGAACAAGTTCTTATAAATTTAATATCAAATGCAATAAAGAATACGCCTCCAAACGGTGAAATTAATCTTATTCTTAATCAGAACGGAAATTGGGCGGAACTAAAAATTACAGATACTGGAATAGGGCTTACGAAAGAGGAGATGCACATGCTTTTTACTAGATTTGGAAAAATTGAACGTTATAGTCCAGGTTATGAATATTTAGATATCCAAGGTAGTGGTTTAGGATTATTTATATCAAAAGAAATAATTGATTTACATGAAGGAGAGATTAGAGCGGAATCTGCTGGTAGAAATAAAGGAAGTACTTTTATAATAAAATTACCAGTTAACTAATCAACCCATAATATTTTGGCGATCTTATAACCTTGCTCTATTAATTCAAAATTAAGTGTCCCTAATTTATCACCTAATTTATCAAAAACTACTGATTTTAAATTTTCTAAAGTCAAATCTGGTAAAGCTTTAGATAACAGACCTAAAATTGGAGTATTTATGACTGGATTTCCTTCAATAGTTAAATTCTTCTTTAAAGCTAAATTACTAATATCAGCTACAATAATTTTTATATTTTTACTAAAATTAAATTTATCTGCAAAGAATTTTGGTTCTTTATTTGAATTGATAATAAATGTACCATTATTTTTTAGCGAAGCAACAACCTCAGAATCTAATACAGTTTCATCAAATACAATTAAGATATCAGGATGCTCAATTTGAGCACGATCCCATATTTTTTCGGTTCTTGAAAGCTTTGCATAAGCTTGAACTGGAGCGCCTCTTCTTTCAGCACCAAATGAAGGATAAGCATGAACATCATTAAAATTTCCGCTTAAATAGGCAGCTTCAGCAATCAGTTCACATGCAGTAACCGCTCCTTGTCCGCCCCTACCCAATATTATTATACTAATAATTTCATCTTCTTTTTCTGGTGCATTCATCGAAATTGCCTTTAACTTTAAATTGTTGATAATAAAATAACATTATTTAATAAGAAGTTTACTGATTAATATAAAAGTTCGTTATATTTACATTTTTCATGATTTTATGTCCAAAAACATTAATAATAAAAAAATACTGAAATTTATTATCTTATCAAATCTATTTTTATTGAAATTGAAGGATTAAATGAATTAATATGATAAATAAATCTGGTCATTTTGAGGGAAGAGAAAATAAAAAATTGTTTTATCAATATTGGATTCCTGATTCTAAAGAAATTAAAGCATCCTTAATTGCAATTCATGGTTGGGGCACTCATTCAGATAGAATGAAGATCCCTGCTGAATTTTTTACAGAAAATGGTTATTCAATCTTTGCCTTTGATTTAAGAGGGCATTTTCGAAATGCAGAGATACAGGGCCATATAGATAGCATGGATCATATTCAAAAAGATCTCGTATTATTCATGGATCTTGTAAAAAGCAAAGCTGGAGAAAACAAAATTTTCTTAATAGGTCATGCATTTGGAGGTTTAATAAGTTTAATTTATGCGATTAACCATCCAGGTTTACCAGGAATTATTGTCTCCTCTCCTCAATTAGGATTAACAGAAAAATCATTTATTAGCAAAAAAAAGATAAAAAAAGTCACAGGAGCTATCTCAAAATCTAGTAAGCACATCCCATTCTCTATTCATCAAAATCAATTAACAAGTGATTTAAAAATCTTAAGAGAGCATATTGCCGATAAGAATAAATTAGAAGTAATAACGATAAAATCATTAGCAGAAATAGAGATTTCAATGAAATGGGCCATGGAGAATGCTGTGAACTTGCTTTGTCCCATATTAATCTTACAAGCTGGAAATGATAATATCATAGATAAATCGAAAACCCATGAATTTTATAAAAATATAAAAAGTCAAGATAAAACTTATCGTGAGTATGAAGGTTTTCTTCATGAATTATGGAATGAAAAGGGTCGTGCATTAGTGTATCGCGACATGTATATTTGGCTTGAGAAGCATCTATAAAAAACATAAACATTAATAAATGACAAAATTTCATTATTAAATACTAATTTTAATTAATTTTACAAATAACTATGCCGATTACTAAAAACAAAGTATCAAAATTATTAATTATCAGTTTGATAGCTTTAATAGTCAGTAATATTGCGGTATTTCTGATAATAAAACCGGCATTTGCACAACCAAGTACCAATAGAAACGTCTTAGTGATTAGTAAGGGGAATGATAGATTATTTCTTCAAAGTCTTAGTATTGATCAGGAGGATTTTAATATTTCAATAATTTCTGACAATGAACCATTGACTCCGATAGGATCATGGATTGATGCTGTTATAGTTTTTGATGCACGATTAAATACTTCAGAACAGGGAATAATTTCTAATTTTGTTAATAATGGTGGAGGGGCAATCATTTTTATGGGACAAAATTTACATAATAATGCCACTCTATTAGCCGAATTAGACTTAATCAACAATACACTATTTGAAACAGATAAAGAAACAAATCAAGAATCTATGTTATGTATTGTTAATAATGCATCCAATTCAATTAGTAGAAATATTGACTGGAATTCTGCTCCTGATATGAAGGTTAACAACATGACGTTATTAATTACAGAAAATAAAATTCCACTTTTCTTAACTTCAATAAAAAGAATTATTGATGTTTATCCTATTTCAAAAAATTTACAAATAGATGCTAATCGTCAACCACTTATCATTGAAACCTCAAAAGGAAGTGGAAAAGTTGTATTATTTACTGGTTGGTTAGAAACAAATGCTAACCTCGATTTTAAAATATGGCCTTACTTTAATTATCTTTTATATGGATTAATATTTAATAGTCTAAATCTGTCATTTCAGACATATGCAGCTTGGCCATTCTCGCCGGTTCCTCACTTTTTTGAACAAGTTATAATTGGAATTATAATCTTAGTCCTCGCTATCTTAGCTATTGCGTTATTTGTAGTAGTAAAAAGAAGGTCAACAACTAAAATAGATCAAGATACCATCGAAAGGTTAAAATTACAGGCTGAAGCGGAAGAGAGAAAGAGATTGGAAGAAGCCAAAGCGTTAGAAAAAAAGCTAGAAGAACATGTAGATTTAAAGGATGAATGGGAAGTTATTGGGGTTCATCGCCAGTTAGGAGGTTTTCTTTTTACTCTTTTTATAGGTTTGATTCTTGTACTACCACAATTGTTAGTCTCGAATTTCATTATGCCTCAAATTATACAACCATATCCGCAAGCAGCTGGTTGGTACAACTATGCTTATAACTTCTT
>JBHLON010000016.1:0-3658 GCA_048940445.1 Promethearchaeota archaeon | reverse complement strand
TCGAATTTCATTATGCCTCAAATTATACAACCATATCCGCAAGCAGCTGGTTGGTACAACTATGCTTATAACTTCTTTCAAATAATATGGATCTTGTTTGATTTTGGAACTAGTTTCGGTTTAGCAAAATTTTTCGCACAGTATAGAGTAAAAAATCCTGAAAAATCAATACATTATATTCAAATTTACGTATGGTGGCAAATTTTTACAGGTATTATTCAAGTTTCTCTCATAGCTTTTATTGGATCAATTATTTTTCCCTATACTAATCTTGCTCACATGAGTTGGATTTTCATAATATACTCATTTGTTCAATATCCGGGTGTTTTTCTAGTATTTATGTATACTTTTCAAGGAATGCAACGCTCAGATTTTTATCTAATTCTCTATATATTTTGGGAAATTGTGTTTTTATTAATTGGACAAGTGATTTTCTGTTATATTGGGCGTATGTGGGGCGCTGCTAACCCTATTTTCGGAGAGGCATTGGGAGCAGGGATAGGCTATGCGGTTGCGCGCTGTTTTGACTTTTGGATGACTTTTCTTATATCAATATTTATGTTTAAAAAACAGGGTTTTTCGCCTAAAACTTGTTTTAGAATCGATTTTTCAAGAGAAGAAGTTAAAGAATCATTACGTTATGGATCAAGATTAGGTATTGGAGAGGGATTCGTACAAATAGGGTGGTTTTTACAGGTTGTTATCACATCAATATTTGTCGCAAATTATTCAAATAATTTAGGATGGTTTAATTTAACATGGACATTAGGTCAGATTGTAATGATTGTTAGCCTTTATTCGAACACTCTTTTAGGTGCATATAGTGAATCAAGTGCCCATAATAAACATACATTAACTAAATTATATATCTATCAAGCATTTCGATGGGGAAATTACTTTGCGTATTTCTTAATCTCTGTTCTATTTGCTACTGGAGCTAAATTTTTAGTAGGTGCTGCTGGTGAGGCATATGGGGCTCCCGCTGTTAAGTTCTTAATTCCATTATTACTTTTTCATGCTGGAGGTATTTATTCCTGGCTGGTTGATCCTGTGTTCGAAGGTACAGGACATACAGGGTATGCTATGGTTATTTGGATTATTGAACAAGCTAGTAGGGCATTATTGATGTTTTTATTAGTATTCTTTCTAAGAGATATGGTATATGTGATTATTGCTTACATTCCGGCTGTTTTAATTAAAGATGTAATTGCTTGGATTATCGTTAGGAAGAAAATAATTAAATATAAACTATATCCCTTTAAGACATTTGTTACTCCAGCGCTTTCGGCAGTAATAAATTTCGTTCTATTGTACTTTGTAGGGGAGATTATATGGAACATACCTTTAGGTGATAAAATTCTTAATACTGCAATCATATTTATATTAGGGATTTTTGTTTTTATCTTCTTTTATGCTTTTTTGGATGGGTTCCTAGGTGGTTATGATGACAATACCATACAAGAACTTCAAAGAGCTGCATTAATAGTAACTACTCCCGTCGTTAGATTTTTTCCAAAAACGTTAAGTAAAGTAGCAAGACTCGGAAGTAAAATCAGTCCATTCCATAATAAGTTTAAGATTGATATCTATGAAGAAGCAATGAAAGAGGCTTATGATTTAACCTTAGAAAAGAAGATATTGCATATCTAATCCTAAATTTTTTTTACTTCATAATAAGAAAATCTTGAGCTAATTAAATACTAGGAACTGGATGTTTTTTAATTATTATTAAATTTATAATAAAAATTATAAATTTTAAGAGAAAATTAATAGAGTTATAAAATTTATTTCTGAGAATTGAATCATTTCTTATGATGAAGGATAAAACATCAATAAAAGAACTTAGTCTTAAAGATTTAACACCAATGATGAAACATTGGTTTAGTGTTAAAAATAAGTATAAAGAAAAATATCCAGATCACGTTTTAGCTTATAGAATGGGAGATTTTTATGAATTTTTTTATGATGATGCCGAGAAAGTATCAAGGCTTCTCGGAATTACGTTAACTAAAAGAAGATTGGGTGATGACTCGTATCCTCTAGCGGGAATTCCATATCATGCTGGTAGTTATATAAAAAATCTGGTAAATATGGGACAGACCGTTGTAGTTGTAGATCAGCTGGAAGACCCATCTACAGTGAAAGGGAGAATCGTTAAAAGAGGTGTTGTACGAATATTGTCACCAGGTACTATTATTGAGTCGGACATGTTAAAATCAAGTGAAAATAATTATATATGTTCTATTATAAAGAAAAAAAGTGGTTTCGGAATTGCATTTGCAGATCTTTCTACAGGTGAATTTGTTGCCTCCGAGTTTACAGCTAGTCATAAAGACCCTTTTGAAAAAATTTTAAGTATATTTTCTCAGTATGATCCTGTTGAGGTGGTAATTCCTTCAGAACTTAAAAAAGATGAGCAATTATTTTTGCGTTTAACTGATTTAAATGATGCGTTAATTAAACCTTATGATGATTATGTTTTTGAATATGAGGAGGCTTATTCGTTAATTACACGCCATTTTAGAGTTTCAAATCTGGAAGGATTTGATTTAGAAGGGAAAAGGTTGGCGGTCCAAGTTGCAGGGGGTCTTTTAGCATTTTTAAAAGACACCCAGAGAGATATCTTACCTAATATTTTCAAAATAAATTTAATCCAAGAAAAAAAGATTCTCCATTTAGATTATATTACTCAAAGAAATTTGGAACTGATTACTTCCTTATGGGAAAAAGGTAGAGATACAACATTATATTCGATCTTTAATCATACGCGTACACCAATGGGGGCTCGCTTATTAAAGAAAATAATTCTTCAACCCCTCACTAATATTAATGAGATAAATCAGCGCCTTAATATCGTTCAGAAGTTCAAAGATGATGTATTCTTAAGATCAGAATTAAGAGAAGAATTAAAAGTTATAGGAGATCTTGAAAGATTTATTAATAAAATCAATTACTCTCGGAGTTCTAATGCACGAGACTTAATTAATATTAAAAATTCATTAGAAAAAATTCCTAAAATTAGAATATTATTAGAAAAATCAAATATTCCAGAAATATCTATATTTTTAACAAAAATAGAAGACTTTAGAGAGCTTAGGAGTTTAATTGAGACCTCGATAAAAGAGGATCCACCTCTTACTATAACAGAAGGAAATATTATTAAAGACGGTTTTGATAGTAAAATAGATCAATTAAGAGATCTACTGCATAATGGGAAAAAATATCTTCTTGAGTATGAAAATGAACAAAAATCAAGATGGAGACTAAATTCTGGATTTAAAGTAGGCCATAATAATATTCTTGGTTATTACATTCAAATCACCTTGAACACTTTAAAGGTTATTCCTAAATTGCCAGAAGAGTACGTTGAAAGACAGACACTTAAAAATGCTAGACGGTTTACAACTGCAAAATTGAAAGAACTTGAAGAAAAGATAGTGGAAGCAGAAGAACAAATTAATAATTTAGAATATAATGTTTATAATACAATTAGAGAAAAAGTATTACAGAGTACATTAGATATATTAGAGACTGCGAAAAATATAGCTTTTATAGATGTAATAGCTAGTTTTGCTGAAATCGCTGAAAGATATAATTATTGTCGTCCAATAATTAATCAAGAAGATAAAGTAATAATTAAAGGAGGACGACATCCAGT
>JBHLON010000112.1:1436-4471 GCA_048940445.1 Promethearchaeota archaeon | reverse complement strand
GTCTATTACACTTGTCTTAAAATTGGCTCAAATGATAAAATTTGGCGGGATCACATGATAAGTGCTAAAAAGGCAGTTCGAACACCCATGTATTGGGAATTAGATGAAAAAAGCCGCCTTTCTGGAGTTTTAATGATAAGAGATGCCGTATACGATTTCATAGAACGTGAGGGTGTTGAATTTTACAAGCAATTCATAAGAGAAGCAATCGAAGAAGGGAGACAGATTCTTCAAAAACGTGTTAAAGAGCGCTTAATTCCAGGCAGATACAGAGCAGCTTCCTTCATGGATCTACCAATGAAAAATCAAGCATGGGTTCCTATTGCAAGGGTTGATAAGATAGCAAATCACCCGATTGAAATTATTGTGAAAGAAGATGGAAATTTTTCTCTCTCGTTTGATGGAGCCAGTGCCGGAGGATTTAATGCGTTTAATTGTGATAAAGGAGCAATGGAAGGGGGACAATGGGTTTTATTAACTCAGATTTTAATATATGGTGATAAAGTTAATGATGGAGCTTATTATGCTGTTGAAAAAAATTACCCCATAGGTAGCTGGGCAAATCCAAATGATCCGTACCTCTCCTATCAAGCACCATGGGGAAACCTAATACCAGCTTATACAACTATGATGAAATGTTTGTCATATGGATTATTTTCTCGGGGATTTAGAGAAGAAGTTGTTCCTGGTTATGGATTTACAGGGGATTCAATACAAGGGGGAGGAGTTTATAATTCAGGTCCTTTAGCAGGAGAAAGATGGATGTTATCAACTTTTGAAATTTCGGGGCAAGGCTTAGGAGCAAGTGCAGTTAGAGATGGACTAAATTGGGGTTATGCTATGTGGAATCCGGAGTCTGATTTAGGAGATGTTGAAACTTGGGAATTATTTCAAGGAGGTATTCCTTATTTATCTAGAAAAGTAAAACCAAACACACCTGGATATGGTAAATATAGGGGTGGTGCAAATTATGAAGCTGTTGCATTTATCGCCAATTCAGAAAAAGTAGAATTCTTTGCTGGTAGGGAAGGTTTAGTTTTCCATGGATCGGGAGGAATGCATGGAGGTTACCCTAATCCAACAAGTTATAGATTATTAGCCACCAAAACGAATTTACAGGAAATTTTTCAAAATAAGGAGGATTATCCAATAAACGACGCAGATCCTAGTAATGGAGATTTTGAAAGATTATTAAAAGGAAATATAGAAAGAAAACCGATAGGAGTCATATACCCTATATCACTTGATAATTATGATATAATTCATTTCGCAGAGAGTGGAGGCCCAGGATATGGTGATCCTATTGAGCGCAAACCTGAAAGATTAAAGCAGGATTTAGATAATGAATTTTATACTCCAGAAATTGTAAATAACGTATTTGGCGTGGTAGCAAATTTTAATGAAGATACGAAAGAATGGATAATTGATGAAGATGCAACAAAAAGGCGGAGGGAGGAAATAATTAAAGAAAGAAAAGAAAAATCTATGTCATTTGAAGATTTCTGGGTGAAAGAAAGGAAAAAAATAACTGAAGGTAAGTTATATAAAGCTGTTAAAGTTATGTTCTCAGAAAGCCTCAAATTATCCAAAAAGTGGGGGAAAGAATTTCGAGAATTTTGGAAATTTCCTGAAAATTTCCAGATAGAGGTGAAATGAATAATGAATGAAGACAAAAAGACTCTAGAGAGGATGTTGAACGGTGATTTGACATGGGAACAACTAAAGCCTATTATTGGTAGCCAAAAGGATCCTGAAAGATTTGATAAAATATTAGAGATTCTCCAGGAAAGAGTAAAATGGAAAGAAAAAATTCTATTACCTATACATGAACACCTATATGTTATTTTAAAAGAAGGTCAAAGAATAGTGAAATGTGATTGCGGATATGAATTTGGCGATTATCAAATAAATTGGAAAACAAAATGTAGAGTAAGAGTGAGAGACACATCTGAAGACATTGAAGAGATTTATCCAAAATACATGGGAAGTGATCCAAATTGGGAAGAACTTAGAGAATATTATTGTCCAGGTTGTTTTACACTTTTAGATGTAGAAGCTGTACCCCCTGGATATCCAACAATATTTAATTTCCTCCCTGATATTGATACATTTTATCAGAAATGGCTAGACAGAAAAGTTCCAAATGAATAGATCCTTCTATTTTTCGATATCTTCTATAAGATCCAATCTAAATAAGAATTGAAACTTTAGCTAAATATGTAACTCTGAAAGATTTACTTTATTTGAAGAGATGAATCATTTCTGTATTAAAGAATTAATACACTCAAAAAGTAAGGAAATGTGGCTACCATTAATAGTCATTGTTTCCCATTCTTTAGAAGACCTAATGAGTTTATTTTGTATTTTTTAAAAAAAATTTTTTTATCATTTCTTAGTATCTAAGTTTTTATATACTTCAAATTCATAAGATATATCAATCCTTCGACCTTTTGATTTAAAATTTAAGTCAGATGTGATAGATTGCTGTAAATTCTAAACTCCTTTATGACTATAATTTAATTACATAATTTTATTATTAGTCCCCCCAATATTCAATAATTTGGAGTTTAGGAGCAATGCAAAAAATCGTACCTTATCTGTTTATATGTTCTTGAAATAAATGAATCTTAAATCAATAGATTTTCAAAACTATTTTTTATAATATGTATTAGAATAGGTGTAAAACATAATGAACAATAAAGTAAAAATAAAAATAATCGCATTAGGTACGATATTTTTATTGGTAATCATCAATTGTTATGTCTTTTTTAATTTTTGTGGAGGATATACTGCTAAAACAGCAAGCGGTCATGACAACTTAAATGATTTGAAAAATTCGGCAAATCTTGCCTTTATCGATATTGACAATAATTGGTCATTGACAGCCTCAACTTACGACTGGTGTACTGGTAATGGTTCATGGAATAATCCATATATAATCGATAGTGTGACTATTGACGCCAGTACTTCCCCTACAGGAAGTGGAATTGTTGTAAATAATTCCAAAACCGATTATTTTAGGATTGAAAACTGTA
>JBHLON010000112.1:0-1336 GCA_048940445.1 Promethearchaeota archaeon | reverse complement strand
ATTGCATATGATAACACGGGAGATGGGATCTATTTACTACAAAGCTGCGACAATAATTCTGTCTCGGGAAACATTGCATATGGTAATGGCGATTCAGGGATACATTTATTGAATTTATGTAATAACAACCTCATTGCGAGAAACAACGCAAGTAATAATGGTTGTGCTTACGGCATATGGTTAGATAGTAATAGTGATAATAACACCATTTTGGGAAACATCGCAAGTAGTGCTCTAACTGCAAATCAAACCATAGGAATATTCTTGAGTAGTTTATGTGATAATAATAATCTCTCGGAAAACACCCTAAAGGGTAATAGCCAGTACGGAATATGCTTAACTATTAATTGTAGTGATAATAAACTTATGGAAAATCATGTGCTTTATAATCTTCAATGTGGACTTGTTATTGAAACTCATTGTAATAATAATATTATTTACTTAAATGAGTTTAGAAATCAATTCAATGCCAGAAATGATGGAAATAATCAATGGGACAATGGAACAATAGGAAATTATTGGGGTGATTATCAAGGAGTAGACAAAAATGATGACGGAATCGGAGATACTCCCTATATGATAGCTGGTACTGCAAACAGTATAGACTATTTTCCGATATGGAATGATGGCATAGACATTCACTATTTATTTATAGATATGATTGATCAAATATTCTCGAAAGCATCCTTCAACATTACCTTTTATATATATGGTGATAAGCATGAGGAAATAGACTTCGCTGCAATTCAGATGCAATGGGATGGAGTTGACGTCTCCTCTGATGTTCAAAACCTTGGCGGCGGGTTCTACTTTATCTCATTAAACCCGATAACCGTACTTCACGGTGAGGATCCAATTCTACTTAGTCTGAATTTTTCAGCTCCTGGATTTGAGGGAGGACATTTTGAGACCAATATTGCGGTGGATCCTAGTACTTTACAAAAAGGAACTGGAGGACCTAGTGGTGAGCTGTGGATGATCATAATTATCATCTTGTCAATAAGCCTAATTGCTGTAATTACATTAGTTAGCTTTTGGTTAAGAAGGAGAAGGATTAGTCAAAATATATAACAATTTAATATTTTTTAATTTTGCTTTATCTTATATGAAATTATAATTTTTACTCATTTTTTAGTGATTAAGTTCTTACATGTTTCACATTCATAATATATATCAATCCTTCGACCTTTTGGTTTAAAATTTAAGTCAGATATGATAGATTGCCATAAATTTTTAACCTTTTTGTTACTATAATCAACTATTCTTCCACATTTAATACATACTATATTAATATGAAGTTCCATGTTTGGATCATATCTTATATTTCCATCCGTAA
>JBHLON010000047.1:0-19261 GCA_048940445.1 Promethearchaeota archaeon | reverse complement strand
ATATATTGTTAACCCATTTCCCCATGCCAAATTAACAAAATTGCTGCTGCTATTGCCAAACCACCAAGAAGTAAAGGAAAAAACCATCGAATTACTACATCCCAGTAATTTAAGTCAATCATATAATTATCAATAACTCCACTTATTCCAAAAGCAAAAATTACTGCTATTATAAGAGCAGCTATGATATAATAAGCAAAGGTAGGCAACCTTTTTTCTTTTGCGGGTTTCTTCTTATCTTTAAACCACATTTATTTTTCCCTTTAATGGAATACCAATTTTTAATTAGATAATAAGAGGGTCTGGTATTTAAATAAACAGATTTTTTACAAAACTGTGATAGAGGGTATAAAACAAATTATAATCTTTATTTAATAATCAAATTTTTTCCTAAAATGTAAATAAAAAAATATCAATGAAATAAAAATGAATAAAAAAATAGATCAATTCAAAAATGAAGCTCAATTTAAGATTAAGCCGATAAAAAGGGTGCAACTAATTATTAAACTTAATCTTAATTTGTAAGAATATAGAAAAAATAAAGTTAAAAAAATGAAATTTATTGCTTAATATTCCATATCTGGAGGCATACCGCCCATACCGCCCGGATATCCTCCCATACCGCCCATACCTGGATAACCACCAGCTCCTGGAGGCATTCCACCTGGAGGACCCGCTTGCTTTGCAGAGGCGATAACATCATCGATTCTGAGAATCATTGAAGCAGCTTCGGTTGAGCTTTTAATAGCTTGAATTTTAACGGCGGTTGGTTCAACGACGCCTATTTTCATCATGTCATTGATTATTTCACCGCTATCTAGATCGTGAGCTGCGAACTTATTACCTGCTTGATGGGAAGCTCGTAATTTCATGAGAACTTCGATTTGGTCTAGACCTGCGTTTTCGGCGAGGGTTTTTGGTACGATATCTAGGCAATCAGCAAAAACTTCTACAGCTAGTTGCTCACGGCCGCCTAATGTCTGAGCATATTTGCGTAATTGGATTGCGGTTTCTAATTCTGGGGCACCGCCTCCTCCTACGATTTTCTCATCTTCGATAATATCTCGAGTGACACATAGCGCATCATGAATTGCTCTCTCTTCTTCGTCAACGATTAATTCGGTTCCACCTCTAATTAATATAACAACGGACTTTGGATCTTTGCACTCTTCAATAAAAATCCAGCTATCATTCATTACTTTTCGTTCTTCAACTAAACCGGCATAACCGAGCTTTTCGGGTTTAATATCATCAAGGTTAGTAAAAATCGCGCCACCAGTGGCTTTGGATAGCTTTTCAATATCTGATTTCTTGACTCTCCTTACAGCTAAAATGTTTGCTTTAGTTAAAAAGTGTTGAGCCATATCATCAATTCCTTTTTGGCAAATTAACACATTAGCTCCCGATTTCTTAATTTTTTCAGCCATATTTCTTAGCATGTGTTCTTCTTCATCTAAGAATTGTTGTATTTGTTCTGGGCTGGTAATTTGAAGTTTACTATCAAATTCAGTTTTTTCAATTTCTACTGCACTTTGTAATAAAAGTATTTTTGCATCTTTAATGCTTTTCGGCATTCCTGGGCTAACAACTTCCTTGTCTAATATGATTCCTTTAATTAATTTAGTATCATCTATACTTTCTCCTTCTTTCTTCTGAATCTGAACTTTTTCAATGTCAGCTTTCCATTTTCCATTTTGTTGTTCAGCAATAGACTTTATTGCGTCAATACATAGTTCAGCTAGCATTTCTTTTGATTCAGATACAATTTTACTGGACATACAAGTCATTGCTGCATTCTTTAGGCCTTCATAATCATCAATTCCGCTCTTAATTGACATTTTATCTAAAATTTCGATTGCTTTATCAGCTGCTTTGCGAAAACCTTCTGTTATTACTGTCGGATGAATTTTTTGTTGTAAAAGTTTTTCTGCACGTTTTAATAACTCTCCAGCAAGGATGACGCTAGTAGTTGTACCATCACCTACTTCAGAATCTTGGGTTTTGGCAACTTCAACCATCATTTTGGCTGCTGGATGTTGCACATCGATTTCCTTTAAAATTGTAGCTCCATCGTTGGTAATTACTACATCACCAAACTGATCAACAAGCATCTTATCCATGCCTTTTGGACCTAATGAAGTTCTAACAGCTTCAGCAATTACTTTCGCTGCTGCGATATTATTCTCCATTGCATCCTTTCCGCGTTGGCGTTCGGTCCCTTCCTTTAACAGGATTATGGGTTGACCTCCTAATTGTGCCATATTACATTTTCACCATATTAAATTTTTTATAAATTTGTTTTCTATATAATGATCTCTAAGTCATAAAATTAAAAAAGTTTACGAAAATAAATAATAGGTAAAATAAAGCTTAATAGAAGAGATTTTAAGATTTAAAGTAAATGAATCTTGTTATTTGACCAGTTCTCTCTTTTTTAATCTAAGGTCTTTACCTCTGCATCTTCGACACTTTCTTGCCCTAATGGGATTAAGAGCTCCACAGCTTCTGCATACGCTTTTCTCTAACAAGTGGAAACGAGCGATACGTCTTTTATAGGGGTCATCAATTGGGGCCATAATAATCTCTGCGAACTTTGTTAAGCTTTTATTATAGAATTTGTTATAACCTTATTAGTTAGTTGCATTATATTTAACTAAAAAGGTAAATGGAAAAATAGTTTTAAGAATTAAAATTTTTGTATCTTAATGAAAAAATTAAAATTTTATAATTAATAGATTATTATAATTGAATTCTAAGTGTTTTAATTATTAGATGAGAGAGTATGCCTAAGGAAATAAAGTCAAGTGATCAATTTTTAGAATTAGCAGAGTTTGCTATTCATTGCAGAGTGAAAAGAATTAAAGATATTGTAAAATTGAAGCTTAGGACTAAGAAATATCTCTATACATTTAAAACAGACCCTAATACAGCAGATACACTTTTAAGCAGCTTAAAGTGCGACATAATCGAACTTTAATTAAATAAATTATTGAATAACAAAAAAATTAGTTATTACATAATGAAAAATCTTCCAGCGTGTCAAACATGTGTTATTTCAGGCTTTTTATGCAATAGTTGTGAACAAAAGCTCGATTCAGGTGAATTAACTGAGTTTGAGTTAGATTTAGCAAAAAAATTGTTAGAGTTGGAAGAAAAGGAAGAATTTAGTTTTTTGAAAAATATCTCTTTTTATAAAGCAATTGATTTTGAGGATGTAGTTATAATTGTTGTAGATCGAAAAGATAAGATAAGATTTTCTGATGAGTTAATTAATTGGATTAAAGAAGCTTACGAAATTGATGAACTCATTTTAATAGAAAAGACTAATAACCCTCGACCTGTTATTGAGGCTCTTATTGCTCCAAGTAAATTAATCACACTAAATGAAATCTTTTTAGCGACAGGGGATATTGAATTTAAAGCAGTTCTTAATCTTAGGGATCAAGAAAGAATTTTATTTACTAAAGATGAATTGGAAGATTTAGTTTTAGAATTAACGAGACAGACTATTCGAATAGAATTTGAGTAATTAATAGATTTTAGAATTTATATTAAACCTAGGGTGAACAATGTGGAAGAATACAAACAGGTTATTTTAATAAGAACCGATTTAAAAATGGGAACTGGTAAAAAATGTGTTCAATCTTGCCATGCATCTGTTTCAGCAGCAGATTTAGTGCGAACAACTAATAAACCATTATGGAAAAGTTGGAAAAATTCGGGTCAGAAAAAGGTTGTTTTAAAAATTAATAGCTTAGAAATGTTAGATGAAATAGTAAATAAACTTAGAAAAGTCGAAATTCCTTATTTTTTAGTTAAAGATGCGGGTTTAACACAATTACCACCGGGAACAACCACAGCATTAGGAATTGGACCAGTCATTTCGAAGGAAATTGATGTAATAACAGGAGATTTGAAGTTACTTTAAATAAATTTCATAAAAAGTACATAACAGACGTGATAAATCGACGATAACATTCAAAAACAATGATGAAAAAGAGGTTGAGAAGTTTGTATCTATAGATATTTATTCCAGCTCAAAAATTAAAGGAATTCAGGGACTATATAAAAATTCTTCCAAGGACTTTATTGTCAAAGAAATCGATGAAAAAGGCTATGTTCTTCATTTAAAGTATGATGATACAAGGTCGTTTTCAGAAGACTCAAAAGACAAGTATACAACGTTTAATCTAATCAAAATAAATAAAGAAACTTTTGAAGCTATTGAACTTCTAAGTGATGCTTTAAATATACCTGCAGACTTAATTTCTTATTCGGGATTAAAGGACAAATGTTCTATAAGTATTCAAAAGTTTTCCATAAAGGGAGATTATGTAGATAGACTTAGAAATTTAAAAATTAGAGACATTTTTCTAAGAAATGTGCATTCATCAAGAAGATCTGTAAAATTAGGAAGCCATTGGGGCAATCATTTTGTAATTATAATTAGGAATATTGAAAATGCAAATAATCCTTTAAACAGAATTCAAAAAATCTTTAAAGTACTTAAAAATCAAGGTTTTCCCAACTATTTTGGGCTCCAAAGATTTGGCACTTTTAGGCCCAATTCCCATCTTATTGGTAAATTTTTATTAGAGGGAAAATTCAAAGAAGCTTTTGATGAATACGTAGTTAATACATATTCTACAGAGATGGATATATCACAAAATGTACGAAATGAATTAGCGAAAACTGGTGATCTTGAAAAGGCTTACAATGATTTTCCTGCTAGCTTAAATTATGAAAAGATAATGATTAAGCATTTAATTGAGAACAAGGGAGATTATAAAGGAGCGGTAAATAAATTACCTAATTATTTGAAAAAATTATTAATTAGTTCTTTTCAATCCTATCTATTTAATAAAATGCTATCATTAAGAATCAAAAAAGGATATCCGTTGCTAAAACCGATTAAAGGGGATCTAATTAGTATTTTAGATGATGTAAATGGACAATGTACTCAGATAGTATATAAATATGGAGGACTTTATGATAGACACTTAAAAGAAGCCTTAAGGTTAAACCATGCTGCTATTGTAATCCCATTAATAGGATATGATACCGATTTAAGTAAATTTCCACTAATGAATGAATTAATTAAAGAAATATATATGATGGAGCAAATAGATGAAGAGGTATTTAACAATAACTTATTAAGAGAATTTGAATTTAAAGGTGCTTTTCGATCAATGATCGTTAAACCTAATGGTTTGAAACTTTTAGAATTCACTAAAGATGAAGTTTTTCAAGGTAAAATGAAATTAAGATTAGAATTCTCACTTCAACGAGGATCTTACGCAACAATGTTATTGAGAGAATTAATGAAATAATTCATTTAATATTAATAATATAATCTTTAATACTTTCTTGCCCAAAAATATTAATAACTTTTACTTGGATATGATATTTATTTGATTTCTCATATGTGTACGGTGCCGAGACTAAATCAATTTCCCGATTTTTTGGTGTTCTATATGAATACCATTCATTTTTAAAACCGTTCTCATCATAATTAAAATCTATTGCCCAATAATCAATTAGGTCATAAAATGAAGTAACTCTGGCTCTCATTTTTTTTGATATTGACTTAATATAGGGTAAACTATAACTTTTTAATTCAATACATACCTTTTTATGATCTATTGAAAAATCTATATCAAAATCTGGCTTATCTTTTATTTTTAGATTATTCCCGATATTTTCACTTATAAAGCTTTTAGGAATGAAATTATTATTACATTTATTATTCAAGCTTATTACTTCAAAGGGTTGATAAGAACTGCCATAAGGTTCATTCCAACTAAAAATGTCATTACTCTTTGAAATGTCAAGTAATCTCTTTCTTGTAATATGAACGGCATGATTTGCTAAATCACAACCAATCCAATGTCTACTAAGTTTTTCTGCTACTATAAGAGTTGTGCCAGTTCCACAAAAAAAGTCCGCAACAAGGTCATTTTCACTTGATGATGCTAATATGATCCGTTTCAATAATCTCTCAGGCTTTTGAGTAGAAAAACCTTGATATTCCGTTGTATTTGCTCTAATATATGGAATATCATTCCAGGCGTCTCTGGGAAAAATACCATTTTCTTCAACATATACTTTTCGTGATAGTTTTTTACCATCATGACTTCCTCCTCTATAATAAAAAATTCCATTCTCATCCCTTTTTAATGCATTCTTAACACGATCTGAATATTCCATATAAATATTCGGGTCATCGTTAAAAACATAATTTTCAGACTTTGTATAAAATAAAATAGTATCATAAGATCTAATAAAAAATCTTCTTGTTTGAACTGATGCTGCTGGATATGACCATATAATTTCATTTCTAAAGTTTTCATTTCCAAATATTTCGTCTAAAATAATTTTTACGTAATGATTCACATGCCAATCTAAATGTAAATAAATACTACCATTTTCTGCAAGTAATTTCTTCATTAGAATCAATCGAACATATAAAAAGTTTAAATATGATTCTATGCCTTCTTTCCATGTATCTGAATAAGCTTTTGCAGATACATTGAAACTATTTGGTCCAATGTATATTTTATAAGAAAAACTTCCTCCTGTAGCAAAAGGAGGGTCAATATAAATAAGATTAATTTTACCAGAAAAATAATTTAGCAAAAATCTCATTACTTGCTCATTTTCTCCGCAAAATAGAAGATTATTCCAAACTTTTTTATTATTCCTTTCTTTAAAATTATGATTATATCTATCAAGTGTAGAAGAGATTTGAGACTTGCTTTTTTGGAAAGAATCTTTAAAATTATATTTCAAACTTGATGAATTTAAATGCTGATTTTTACCTTTCCAAATTAAATTTGGCATAGTTAATCCTTTATAAGATAACAAAAAATTTATTGTTAATTTCCTTTTCAAATTTAATTTAGAATATAATTATGATAAAAAGAATATATAAAATGCTGGATGAATTAGGAAACTGGAGGAAAACCCAATATACTAAAGATATAACTCCAAAGTTGGCTGATAAGGAAGTCATAATAGGGGGGTGGGTAAGAAATTTTCGAGACCTTGGAGGTTTAAAATTTATAAATCTCCAAGATAAGTATGGTGAACGTCAAATAACCCTCAAGAAAGGGGTAGTGAGTGATGAATTATTTGAAAAAACAAAATTAAGTTATCAGTATTGCATAATGGTGAAAGGGATTGTAAGAAAATTCAAAAATGCACCTGGAGGAATTGAGATTATCCCTTCTGAATTAAAAATCTTAAATGAAACTCCTGAAAAGCTCCCTATTGATATGACTGGTGAAACAAATTCGGAGCTAGATCTTAGATTAAACAATAGAGCTTTAGATCTAAGATCTTTGAGAAATCAAGCAATTTTTGATATAAGGGGAGAAGTTATTAGATCTAGCAGAGATTTTTTACTTAAGAGAGACTTTACTGAAATAACAACTCCAAAGATAATCGGTTCTGCTACTGAAGGTGGAACAGAATTATTTCCAATCATGTATTTCGATAAAGAAGCATTTTTAACGCAATCTGCTCAATTATATAAAGAACAATTAAGTGGTGTTTATGAGAGAGTTTTTGAAATAAGTCCATGCTTTCGAGCAGAAAAGAGTCGTACTAAAAGGCATATTTGTGAGATTTACACTTTAGATGTGGAAATTTCTTTTGTAGATATGTATGATGTGCTAACAATTTTAGAAGAATTAGTATATTCTGTTATCATTAATATAAGAAAAAATAAAATGGGGGCTTTAAAATTTCTTCAAATGGAAGACAAGACCAAAATTCCAGAATTACCACTTCCAAGATACACTTATGATGAAATTTTGGACCTACTACAAAATAAGTTTTCAATCGCTATAGAATGGGGTGAAGATATTTCTACAGAAGCATACCGCAAACTGGGAGAAATAATAGAAGGTTATTATTATATAACTCATTGGCCAATGTCAATAAAACCTTTCTATATTATGCCATCAAATGATCCAAAATATAGTGAATCATTTGATTTACAAATGGGATGGCTTGAATTAACTTCCGGTGGAACAAGAGTTCATAATAAGGAAAAGCTTATTCAAGCGCTTGAGGAAAAAGGATTAAATCCACTTTCATTTGAATCACATCTCAATACTTTCGGTTTTGGTATGCCCCCGCATGCAGGTTTTGGATTGGGAATAGCACGTTGGGTAACGTTTTTATGTGGTTTAGAAGATATTAGAGAAGCAGTAATGTATCCAAGAACACCTGATCGATTAACCCCTTAATTTAATTTTAATCACAAATTATAAATTAATTATGGATGAAGATTGGATTGAGTCATATATTAAAGCTGGCAAGGCTGTAATTGCAGCAAAGAAAGTGGCTCAAAAAATTGTAAAACCAGGGCTTTTATATCTAGAGCTTGCTACTAAATGTGAAGATGAAATTTTAAACCAAGGATGTGAATTAGCCTTTCCTATAAATATTTCTTTAAATGAAATTGCAGCTCATTATAGTCCTACTATTGATGACAATATGTTAGTACCTGTTAAAGGATTACTGAAGATTGACTTAGGAGCTCATTTTGATGGCTATATTGCGGATTCTGCTTTTACTATTAATATTGATAATGATAAAATACTTCAAAATTACATTGATGCAGCTACTGAGGGCCTTGAAGCAGCAATTGGTAAATTTAGACCAGGAATCAAGTTATATGAATTAGGTGAAGTAATAGCAGAGAAGATCATAACTCATGGATTAAGGCCAATAGTTAATCTTGGTGGTCATGAATTAAAGAGATATAATCTACATGCTGGCCCATTCATACCAAATTTTCGAGATACTAATCATGATCAAGTTTTAAAAGTAGGTGATTCCTATGCATGCGAGCCATTTGCAACCTCAGGAGTAGGTAAAGTCGTAAATGGAAAAGAATCATATATCTATAGGTTTGTAAGAAAAGTCAAAAAAGATTTATCTTACAAAGATTTAGATCTTATGAAAAAAATAGAACAAATTACAAAACGACTTCCTTTCTCTCCTAGATTATTGGAAAAAAATGGTATTGAAAAACAAGAAATTAAAAATATAATTGAAAGGTTTTTACGAAAAAAAATTCTTGATAATTATCCTATATTGATCGAAAGAACAGGTGAACCTGTAGCCCAACAAGAACATACAATTATTATAGACATGGATGGAAATCCAATTGTCACCACAAGAGAAAATTAAGGAAAAAAAGATAATCCCTGTGATTTTATGCGCAGGTGAGGGAACTAGATATGGAACTCTTACTCAAAGCATACCTAAACCAGTAATTGAATTAAAGTCGCTAAATAATGAGTCTATTCTCTCTAATTTAATTAAAAATCTTTTAACATTACATCTTGAAGACTTAGTGATAATTACTGGTTACTTAAAAGAAAAAATTGAATCTTGTGTACAGTTATTATTTAAAAATAGATCAGATATCAAAGTTAATATTGTTCATGCTGGAAATCAGTATAAGAAGGGCCCTCTTTATTCCTTACTTTCTATAATTCAGAATAAATGTATTTATGCAGAACATAATACATTTATTGTTTTTCCGGGAGACACTGTTTTCGAAGTAGGGTTATTAAAAGAAGTTTTCGATTTTATTAATGATAATATAGATATGATTTCTACTGAACCGTGTATTTTCTTCCAAGAACTAAATAATTTAGATGATTATAATAGAAAAAGTAAAAAAACTATTCCTAAATTTGTATCTATTATAAAATCAGAAGATAGCAAAAGTGAATTTAAGGTTAAGAAAATTGAAAAAATTAACTTAAATTTTGTTTCAAAAGAACAACCTATAAAATTAGTTGTCCCAATTGTCATTTTTAATTTTAAGTTCATGGGAATTTTGTTTAAAATTTCTATGAGTAACACTTTACGAGAAATACGTGAAGCTCTGAATATTTACCTTGCGCAAAATCGAAAAATTATTCCTATAAAATTAAATTCAAGAAATAAATTTTACGATATTGATACTCCTGAAGATTTAAAATATTTTGATAAAATAAATAAAGAAAAAAAAGGTGGACAATAGTAGCTCCGATAACCTCCGAAGAAATGTTTCAAAGGAAACATGTATTCCTATGAATTCCCTCCTGGATCAAAGCTTCTATTGGGAAAACGGAATTCTTTAAAGAGCATTTTCGTTTTGTTGTCTCGAGTATCAAAAAAACCACTCAATACCACAAGAACTCATTTTATAATTGCTCCTCAGTATAAATTACTCAACGGAAAAAATACTTATTATCTTGTTAAATGCTCCAGAGTGTTAATTTACCCGGGTGCTTTTATGATTATAGATGCTTATTATAATTTACAAGAACGTATATAAACTCTTGATGAATGAACGTTATTCAAAAATACTAAGCAATTGGATTCAATGTCGTCATTAAATCCTTAAGTATCAAAAAAAAAATCATTGCTTAAATCTTCTTTATTAGATGGTCACAACTTTTTCTATGGTGGACCGTATTATTTGTATCAAAATCCTATGCAATACTATTGTCCAATAAATTAAATGATGAAAAGACTATTTAAATCTTTTTATTAAGGTGAATAATTAACAATTAAGAAAATTTGAAATAATATAAATATCAAAATTGATTTTATATATAAACCATGTCTGATAGTGGACAAATACCCATTAAGATTGATCTTTTTGGAATTGGTAGCTTAGAAGGAAATATTGATAGATATTTTGCTCCTTTATCTGCTGATGCTATATTAGATAAATTACCCATTATATTAAGAGGGAGATTTAGTTTTGGATCAAAAAAGTATTGGATTCTTCCAGGCGTGGAAATCTTTAAAGGAATGAATCCAAAATCTAAAAAAGAAGTAGAGAAGGGAGATATCATCTACAATCCAAAATCAGACGAATTAATATTAGTTCTAGAAAACTCCATAATGCCGAATAAGGTAAATTTGATTGGAAAAATATCTAGCAACTTAGAAATTATACTAAAAGCGAATAATGGATTAAATACCAAAATTTTTAAGGCTCCTAGGAGATAGCGGTAATATATGGTATGGCAGTTCCAAAAAAGTTATCAATAGTGTTCATTTTCTTTTATTTAGCCACTATTCTATATCTTATTTTATTTCTAACAGTTCCCTCAGTACGAGATGCTATTATTCAGGCAAGAAGAAGCATAGCAATTCTAATAGAAGGAACAAACTATCTTTTCTTACTTATTATTTCATTTTTCATTTGTTTATTAGGAAATGCTAGTGTAGGTTTTCCTGTTCCTTATCCTTTTATCCTTTTTTCTTTTTCAAATTGGATATACTCAAATTATCTGGGTTTAGGCTTAACATTGGGAGGAGTATTATTAGATGGATATTTCTGGTTAGAAATAATAGGCATCACATTAATTGGTGGTTTAGGTAGTGCTTTAGGAGAATTTGTGAGTCTTCTAATCGGAAAAGGTGCTAAAAAAATAGCAGAGAAGAAAACTGTAAGTAAAACTTTGAAAAATGTACAAGGCTTTAGTAAAATTATATTAGAACATCCTAAGACTATGTATCTTTATATTTTTTTCGCTGCTGCATTACCTATTCCCGATGACCCTCTGTGGATTGCTTTAGGTATGGCAGAAAAACCTATAAATTTTCCTAAATGCCTAATTACAGCATGGATGGGCAAAAATTTTACTACATTATTCTATGCCATGCTTCCAATTCTAATTACATTTGGAGTAAGTGTTTCTGGTGTAGACTTAGGAGATACATCAAGTGTGATAACTGAAGCTGTATTACTTATAGTTACTTTAAATATAATGTACTTTATTATGACTTTTGATTGGGTTAAGTTTCTTGAGAAAAGAAAAAAGCATGAAATTATAATGCAAAAAGCTTCAAATTAATCATTTATTATTATTTAAACAGTTTTTACATACAAAAATTACTTTTTCTTTCTTTTCAGAATTCTCATCATAATAAATTCTTTTATAAATAAAATTCTTACAAACTTCACATATCGCAGAAGTTCTAGTTTCTCCTAATAATGGACCTAATTTATCAAATGACATTATACAACTACAAATTTAATTTTGAAAGAGTTATTTCTATGTTAGAGATTAAATCTTTTTTTTGTTTCGGTTTTTGTCTATTTTTATAACCACGTCGTTTATGATTATAATAGGGACGACTTCCTAACGAAATATTTGCAATTTCGATACTTGGATACATTCTATGCTTTAAAATTTCAGCTACTTCAACTGCTGTTGAGATTTCATTTCCTTCTCCTTTTATCATTAAAGATTTGGTTCCTCCTGAAAAAGCGAAAATGGCATCTTTAATCGTTCTATCTTTATCAGAGCGGTTTTTTATTACTAGAGTCGTATCATTAGCCATTTAAGAACCTTCTTAATAAAATTACTAGGAATGAATAAAAAGAAGTCTAATTAGTAATTATATACCAATAAATATAAAATTTGTTTAAATTATTTATATTATTTATTTCTAAAATGGTAATTTCATTCATTTATATAGATTCAAAATTTCTATTAAATTCTGAGCGCTTATTTAAATCATCTAAAATTGTTTGATATTCAAAACTCCTAGATTCGAAATGCTCGATTATTTTTCGCTCATCAGTATCTAAATATTCAAAATAAGGAGAGATTATTTCTATTCGTTTAGTAAATTCTTCTATTATTTTATTATACCAATCATTAGGTTTTGACAATAATGCTTGAATCTTCTTCTTAAATTTTTCCTTCCTTTGTTTAAACTTAGAATTATCATCTTTAATTTCAAGCAATTTATCTTCATATTCTTTAATTCGTTCTTCTACTTTTTCTCTAAATTTTGGTATTCTATAGCTTTTTTTAAAAAATTCAGGATCCCATTCATACAGGTATTTTTCATCTTCTTCAGCCTCTTCTTCATTATCCGTGACTTTAATGTCACTTTTAGGCACCAAGATTAAACCATAATTCCTCTGAAGTTGAGCTAAGTATCTTTTACGTAAAATTTCATCTATTAATGTTATCTCTTTTAAAACTTTTTCGATCTTATTATCTAAATCAGTGAATATAGGCTCTACTTTTTTAAACATCTTTTTTTCATCGTATTCATAAGACAAATCTGTAAAATCGTATGTGGAGAACATGCCTTTATCTGGATTTAATATTCTTAATGCTGCAATTCCGAGAAAAAAATCAGATGACTTTAATTCACAATGATCGAAAATTAAACCTACGGCAAACGGATTTGGAATTTGATAGCCCAATTGAGTTAAGCAATCTACTGGGCTAAAGAAAAATTTGAAACCGGGATGAGAATGCCACCATCCAATTATAAAATCACTTTTTTTGTCTTGAATAGATTTTTCGAATATAGATTCATCAATCTGAGCCATATCAACATATTGTTTGCTTTCATATTTCACTCCGGCTCGGTCACCTGCCACCATGGGAATAGCATCTTTTACGATAACTCTTTTATTTTCTTCAATAGATCCAATTAAAATCCCATAAACTTCACGCCAGTTTCTTGTTGCTAATTTATTATTTGCATATCTTATTGCATATCCAACCATTCTTTTATACGCATTTAGCTTTAATACTACAGGAGTTTTAATCGGATTGATGCCATATTCTTCTATCAATTTAGCAGTTGAAGATGACCCTGTCAAGTTTTTAGTATGTAATAATTCATTATTTTCTTCATCGGGCTTTCCTTGTTTAGGGTTCATCTTTTAACCATGAAATAATTTTTTAACAAATTAATTATAGTTTAAAGATTTTTATTCTTTTATATAGTTTTTAAATTATTCTTCAAGATAATTTGAACTAATTAATGAAAGTTTTAGGATTTTGTGGACTTCCTGGATCAGGTAAATCAACAGCTATAAGCGCAATCCAAGATTTAGGTATAGTAATTAATATGGGTGATGTTGTAAGAAATGAAGCAAAAAGTAAAAATATTGAACCAACGGATGAGAATTTAGGGAAAATTGCTAGGCAATTAAGAGAGAGATATGGTAGAGGAATCATTGCTAAAAGATGCGTTCAATTAATAAAAAATCTGGAAACTGAAGTTGTGTTTGTTGATGGAATTAGATCAGTGGTGGAAGTGGATGTATTTAAGGAGAATTGGAAGTTTCCTTTAATTGAAATCTTCACTAAAAATGCAATTAGGCGCAAAAGGATTCTAGACCGCTCAAGAAGTGATGATCCAAGAGTGCTGTCTAACATACTAGCAAGAGAGGAGAGAGAAACTGAGTTTGGTATCAGAGAAGTATTATTAAAAGCAGATTATAAAATCTTAAATAATTCAACAAAAGAGACACTAAGTAGGAAAATAAGGAAAATTGTTTTGAAGATCTTAAAAAATTATTATTTATTTTAGATATTTAGATATTGCTTTGAGTAATGAGACTTTTGCTAATTCATTATCAATTGAATCTGTGCCGATTATATCATCGGCACCAGCATTTAAAATGTTAAATTTTGCTTGTTGTAACATTAAAGCATGAGTTGCGACAGCGTAAATTTTCCGTGCTCCACTTTTTTTTACTAAGCTAATTGCTTTTGCCATTGTACCTCCAGTGGAAATGATGTCATCAGCAATAACAACATCTTTATTTCTCAAATTAAGTTTACCTGACATTTTTATCTCTCCTGTTCTAACATCTCTTTCTTTCTCAAAATATTCTACGGGTGTATTCTCACCAAAGTGCTTTGCAAATGCTTTAGATCTTTCTATAGCTCCTTTATCGGGAGATACGACTACAATATTTTCAATATCTAATGATTTTACATAATCAGCTAAGATTTTCATAGAATCGATATTTATGGCTTTACATGAAAAATGTTTCAAAATTTGGGGATTATGTACATCTACAGTATAAAATTCATCTATATTAAATGAATTTAAAAGCTTCACAACAATCTCAGCAAATGGGCACTCTCCTGTTCTGAATATTTTATCTTGACGAGCGTATGCTAAATAAGGGACTACAACAGAAATCTTCTTAGGGTTCATTATCTTAGCTGAATCAATTATCATGAAAAGTTCAAATAACCTTTTATTTTGATCACTATTTGAGCTTGGTCCCGTAGAGTGAACGATTATTACTTCATTGCCTTTGATAATTGCATCATCTTCCACGTTTATTCTTAGATAATTCTCACCATCGGGAAAGTTTTTAAATTCGGTATTTATTACTGGAATTTGTAATTCATTAGCAATTTTTACACCAAGAATTTGACTTCCGGGACCCGCAATTAAAACTTTTTCCATATGCATCTCTCACTAGAATTAAATTATTATTTTAATTAATCACTCTTATTATAAATTCTTTATAAACTTTAAACAATATTGAAGTAATTCTTCTCTGTGACCTTTAAAAGAATGTCCTCCCTCATTAAATATGAGAACATTGCTATCTTCTAATCCCAAATGGGTTTTTATCAGATAAACGTTTTCAAAAGGGATCCTATTATCATCTTTACAATGAGCGATTAAAATCCTATCACCATTATTATCCATCTTCTTAAGAAAATATTTTGGGCTAATCCTTTTTATAATATCGTCTGAAAATTTAACACTTGTACTACTATAGTCATATCGCGTACAAAGCGAAATTAATTTTTTTACGCGCTCATCGACAAATCCATAGGTCAAAATTATGGCTCCACCTAAACTTCTCCCAAAGAGTATAATATCCTCGTTCAAAAGTCTTTTAGATTGATTTTTGATAACCCATTCAATTACTACTCCTATATCCTTAAAAATATCTACCACTAATCTATACCATGATTTGTGACCTGTTTGTTTTTTAGTTTCTCCATGAGCTCTGTAATCATAAGATAAGACATAATAACCTGCTTCAGCAAATTTCTCACTATAATATCTTACAAAATAACTTTCTCGATGATCTAATAATCCTGGGAGATTAATTACAAAAGGAGCCTTATGATCTTTTTCTTTAAAGTAGATTGATGCTTTTAAATTAATGTTTGCTGACATTATAGGTATATCTATATTCTCTATCTTTAAGTCCCCCATGCAAATATCCCTACTTCGAATTTTGATATTTAATAATTAATTCTTTTAGAATTTTTACAATTAAGTTGGCATGTTGTTTATGACCCTTTGGTAAACCTTTTAGTGCTTTATCTATGTCTTTGCCTCTTAAATTGCTAGCAAAATCTAGCGTTTTTCCTTCTATTAATAAGGTTATTTGACTAGCAATAGCTACAGTAACCCCACAACCATCAGTGATAAAATTTGCTTTTATGATTTTTTCACCCTCTATTTTTAAAAAGAATTGTATCAGATTTTTATGTTGGTCAAGACCTGAATGAGAAATAGTAACCTCTTTGTTAAGAGGGCGACCCCAATTTGGAGGATTACGGCATAAGCTGACAATTTGTTCATTAAAGTCTTCAATCTCTTTCTCATTTATTTCTTGTTGTAGTTTTTCAACAAAATTATCAAAATTATCTTTAGGATCTGTCATTTTATTCATTATTGATATTATGTTTTAATGCATGATTCATTAGATTTTTCAATCTTTCATTTTCATCCGGTGCTTTATAGTATTTCTCTAATACATCAAGGATACCTTTGTTTAACTTATTATGTTCTTCAACACAACGACTTTGTTTCAGAAAATCTTGGTCATATCTTTGGGCAGCAACATTTTCAGTAACTTTAATTAATTCAGTGGCTATAATACTATTGATATAAATAAGATCTGATAACATGTTCTTTATATAAAGAAGTAATTTAATCTGATCAGACATAATAATTAAAATAAATTGCTTTTTTAATCTTTTTTTAAAAAAAAAATATACCTAGCAATATCCTAATTAACTTATAAATTACTAATATTATGGATTATAAAGATTTTCATGATGGGTTTTTATCACTAACGCTTGTTTTATTCTTTTTTTCATTTGCATTTCTATTTGTTTCAATTATTTTAAAACCATATATTGCCCTAGAGCCTTCCGAAAGAGACCTTATTATATTTATAACAGGTATTAATATGATTTTCTGTTTATATTATTTAATAGAAGCCTTACGACTAAAATTTATTTTTAAATCAGGCATTAAAAATATATTAAATTTTGCAAGGAGAATTGGCATAATATCTTTATTAATTATTCCAAACCTAATTGCATTTATTTTTTTATTATTTATAGATTTACACAATTTACAGATTTTAATAACAGTTCTTATAATATTTATCGAAACATTACTATTAGGGGTGATATTTAAAGAAGTCTACGATCTAATTTTTAAAGAGGAGACTGAAAGGATATTTGAATTAGAAAAAAACCGAAAATTATATTTTAATAAATAATGTTAAAACTTATTGTTTAGTAATTTTCTCAATTGCAGTATCAATCATCTTAAGTTTAGTAGAATATCTTTCCATAAGTTCAGCAAACTTTTCTAAATCGATTTCATTATTTTCCCTTAAAGATTTCAATTCATTTATCGTTCTAACGATTCCCGCCTTCTTATCATTTAATTTTTCTCGCTTACTATATGGAATTTTTTGTTCTAACTTCTTTCTTTGGAAAGATTTAAATCTCTTTATGTTTAAATCTTTAGGTACAAATTTGGTAAGATATATTACATTTTTTGGAACAAACGGTGCTAAATTTTCAGGAATTATCACAATAGGTTCAGGATCTTGAATTTTCTTGATTTCTTCATATTGCAAAGTTTCTACTTCATTATTTTTTATTTGATCCTCTACAATAGATAGATTCAATTTAATACTTTCCTGATCATCTTCAGATAAACCTGCAATTAATTTGAGCATATCGTCCCAAATTTCTTTAGCTTTAATAAAGTAAAAATTAGCCTTTTGCTGTAATTTTTTAACTTTTTCTTTATTGATAGACGTAATCGATGATTCTAATGAAGCAAGTGCCTTTAAATAGCATGATTTCCCCATATCAAAATGAAATTGGGCTCTCAATTGATATTTCTTTTTTTCATCATGCTTCTTTAAATAAAAAACCCTTTTAGATAATGCACTTAAACCAGCATAAAGTTTTGAGGCAAAATAAATGTTACTCTTATGTTCTTCCCATAATGCCGCAATGCTTTGTGCTAATATACGAGTTTCTTCTGAATTTAACTCAAGGTTTTCTGAGTTTAGAGAACTACCCAGATCTGGTTGCTGGGTTACTGCAGCGCTGAAATAAGCCGATGTTTTATAATATTTACTACTTTCAGCCATTGCAATAATAGCATTTTCCCATTCCTCATCTTCTTCAAACTTCTCTGATAACTGTGAATAGGCTCTAGATAAAACCCATAAAACACGAGCACATTCAAACATTATATCTTTTATGTCAATTTCACGATTATTTTCAAGTGGGTCAAAGAATGAGGAAGTAATATCTAATTTTTTTAATATATCGTATTGATTTTGGTTCTGATAATTTATATTTAATATTTTAGTATATTCCAAAATAAGATTCAAATCATCAACACTGAAATGTTCTTCCTCTTTTTCTAAAGCTTCTTCTAATTTTTTAATTTTAAAATGCAAATAACGAATTCTTTGCATTAACTCTTCTGTAAAAAAAGTAGACATTTTCTCCTTCAATAGGTTTTTGTTAAATTTAAGTTAATTAAAATATTAAATCATCATTTTAAAACTAATCTATAAAAATGTTTTAATTACAACTAGATCTATAAAATTCTGATCAAAAAATATTCAAAAAGTTATGAAGAAAAACAGAATTTTTATCATAGAATTTGTCACTGGAGGAGGATTTAATCAAGTTGAAATTCCAGATTCTCTTTTTGCTGAAGGATATGGAATGCTAAGGTCAATTGTGGCTGATTTTAAAAATCTGGACTATGAAATTGAAACATTTTTAGACTCTCGCATCGCATTATTATCAAGATATATAGAAGCCGATTTTATAAATGTAATTCAGAAATCTGATAAATTTTTTAAGAAGTTTAAGGATTGTGTTAGAAAGAATGAATTCTGCTTTATTATTGCACCCGAATTTTCAAAAATTCTATATTCGTTAACAAAAATTGCCTTGGACAATAATAGTACAGTTTTAAGTGTTAATTTAAAAGGAATTAGAATAGGAAGTTCAAAATTAAAAACCTTCACCTTTTTTCAAGAGAATAAAATGAATACTCCACCAACATTTTTAATTCCTTTTGAGCATGAACAGTATAGTGTTAACTTCATAATTAATAAATTTAGACAATTCAATACTCCAATTATATTAAAGCCAGAAGATGGAGTTGG
>JBHLON010000111.1:1736-4503 GCA_048940445.1 Promethearchaeota archaeon | reverse complement strand
TATATTAGTAAAACTAAAGCTGATGTTGCATTAATTGAACCTGGTACAGGAAATTTTATTCCTTTGGAAAAACCTTCTTTGATTATGACGAATGCAAGTGTTATTTTTAATATACATTATTCTAAGTCCTCCAATAATTTATTTCTTAATTTTTATGGAAATTATACAATTTATAATCCTTATGAATCTGTAAGGATGACACTTGTTGCTCCTTTTTCACCCGATTTAATCAATTTGGAATTAACATGTGTAATAAAATTAGAAAATAATATAATTCCATTCAGTTTTTTGGAAGAGAATTTAAATCGTAGTATTTGGGGATAATATTTTGATCGTACAGGAGATCAACCAAGAAAATTATTAATTATCGATATTGATTTTCCCGAAAAGCAGTTTATTACCCTTGAATATATTTTTAATGCTTATATTAAAATAGGAGATTATCTAAATACGGATTTAGTAATATACTACGATGTAGGAACATCTCGCGCATGGAATGGAACTATAACGGAACGAGTTGAATTTAATGTATATGGAGATCAACCGCATTCATATTCAAATAGTTCTGATTATTATAATAATTACATTTTTTCAATTTCCGATATTGAGGAGGGTAAGAGTTATATCTGGGAATGGAAAAATGAAGTGATAAATATAAATAATGTTCATATCACATATTCTTATCGTAGTAGCTGGCCTTTTTGGTTTAATCCTTCTACTTTATCATGGATCTTATTATTTTATGTATTTTTACCAGTAAGTTTTGTTTTGCTAATGATAGTTTTATTAAGAAGAAGAAGTAAGAGAAAAAGTGAAGAACGTTTCATATTTTAAATCAATTTTATTTCAATCCAAGTTTCTTTTTTTCTTGTTCGACTAATTCTCGACGTAAAATTTTACCAGAACCTGATTTTGGAATTTCATCTACAAATTCAACTTCCCGAATCTTTTTATAGGCAGAGATTCTTTCAGCAACCCAATCCATAATTTGGTCATCAGATACTTTTTCTTTAGACTCAGGTTTTAAAACTATAAAAGCTTTAGGTATTTCACCAATATCCAATTCTGTTGATGGCTTTCCTATAACTGCAGCATCAAATATATGGGGATTCTTAAACAATAAATCTTCAAGCTCAGCAGGCGCAATACTCCATCCTTTATATTTTATCATTTCTTTAATACGGTCAAGTAGGTGTTCATATTCCTCTTCATCTATATAAGCCATATCTCCGGTTCTCAACCATTTTTCACCCGTCTTGGGATCTACCCAAAAAGCATCCTTAGTAGCATCAGATCTATTCCAATACCCCTTCATAACCTGAGGGCCCTTAATGACTAATTCTCCAACCTTACCTCGTTCAGGTAGTTCGTCACCTGTTTCTAAATCTATGATTTTATGAAAAGTGTCCGGAATTAGGATGCCTTGAGACTCCATTTTGCGTCGAGACATAGGGTTTACAGCAACAACGGGAGAAGCTTCGGTTAACCCCCATCCGTGTTGGATGGTTACATTATTTGCGTTGCACTTTTCCTTGGCTAATTTGTCAAATCTTTCAAGAAGTTCAAGAGGAATGGGTGCAGCACCATTGTTAAAAATTTTAAGATTTGTCCAATCATACCCTTGTACACTAGGATCTTCAAGATGTCGAACAACTGCAAGAAATATTGGTGGTACGCATAAAGTGTATGAAACTTGATATTTTTCTATAAGTTTACAAAATTCTTCAACTTCGAATCGGGATGAAACTACTTGGGTAGCGCCTAACCAAATAGCTTGGTTCATACACACATTTAATCCGTAAATATGGTAAAGAGGAAGTACAGTCATAGCAATATCGAGCTCACTTAATTCAAAACCTTGGCATATTTGAATTACATTTGAGACCATATTATAGTGTGTAAGCATGGTTCCTTTCGGGAGACCAGTTGTTCCACTTGTATATACTAAGGCAGCAAGATCTTCTTTAGGATTGAAATCATAGTTTGGGGGATTAGGTTCTGTTTGTGACATTAATTTTGACCAACCTGTAGTTCCTTCTGGAATCTCTGTATTTTCTTCTGATTCTATAATTATGATGTTTTTCAGGTTTGTCTTTTCCTTGATTGCTGCTACATTAGGGTATTGAGGTCCTGAAACTATTATCGTTTCAGCTCCTGAGTCATTCGCTTCATATTCAACTTCAGACTCCTTGAATAATGGATTCATAGGCACTAAAATGCCACCTACTTTTTCTAATCCGAAAAAACAAATTTCCCATTTAATTGAATTCCATCCGTATAATGCAACTCTATCTCCTTTTTTCACTCCTAAATCTTTTAGTATTGTAGTAAAAATATCTACTTGATCTTTAAATTGTTTAAAGGTCATTTTCTGAGGGTAAAGAAAAGCAGACCTATCTGGAAATCTCTTAGCTGTATCTTCCAGTATTTCATGAATAGGGATTTCAGGGTAATAAAGATGACCTCTTTTATATTTAACCATTATTTTCACATTTCAAAATTTAAATTAAATAATATATACTATCTTCTCTCCTCTGATATAATTTTTGTATTTTTAAAATATTAAATTAAAACTTTTAAGCTTTTCTTAATGTAATTCCAATATGAATAGTAATCTTGAGAAATATGGAGATGATTTTCAGCAAAAATCCAAATATATAAGAAATCAATTGCCTATGCATCGATTAGATTGGTCAATAAAGCCAGAAACTTATAAAACCTATCCAAACGCAATAAAAACTGTGAAACTTCCTAAAGCTGAATTTAA
>JBHLON010000111.1:0-1636 GCA_048940445.1 Promethearchaeota archaeon | reverse complement strand
AAATTAATTTATTCTATAGAATTTAAGAATGTTAAGAAGATTTGTTGAGATGCTTCAGGCAACTCTTCAATGTTTTTCTTGACTTTTTCTATAAACTCCTCTTTTGAGTTAGCATCCTTTAAAATATAATTATCGATATCTCTAAATTTATTAGTAATTTTATCATAAGCGTGTATTATAGAATCAAGGTTCTGACTTATAGTTAATTTCCATTCTTGATCTGGGCTAACTTTATCTTTTTCCTTCTTTTCCTTATCTTTATCTTTTTTATCCTTGTCTTTTTTATCCTTATCCTTATCCTTTTCCTTTTCTTTTTCTTTTTCCTTCTTTTCTTTTTTTTCTTTCTCTTTTTCTTTGTCTTTTTTCTCTTTCTCTTTATCTTTTTTATCTTTATCCTTATCTTTTTCTTTTCCCATAGAAATCAACTAATTAACATGTTATTTTAGTTCTAATAAAAAACTACGAATATTTAAAATTATGGAGGTTTTTCTAAATAAATCTTTTTACTTAACTTTATTTTGGGGATTCAATTCCTCGTTTGCAGCCCACCTTGCCGTTAATGTAAGAGAATAACTATTATTTAGTAAAATTTCAATCATTCTTGAGAATTGGTCTATTATTTGTTGATAAGTATTCTCAATACAATCATCAACTTGAGTTTCATCATAGATTTTATCAATTTTATTGATTATTTCTTTATTAACGTTTTTTAAAAGATATGACCAAGGAAAGCCATCGAAATAAAAACATACATGATTTTTAGAATCATCTAAATAAAGGTAAATTCGAGCCAATACAAATAATTGCCCATAAATTTCCTTTTTTGTGATTATTTTGAATATATCTTCCTTATTGTGAATTTTTATATTTTCAATTATTATTACAGGAGTAATAGCAAGAGTTTCCCAATATTCCCCTTTAATTTCATATGAAGGCAATAAATCTTCCGATATTAAAAGACTAGAATCAATAATAAAGGGAATTTTTGTTCTAACATCTATTAAATTCATATTGAGTATTAAAATATCTATCGGTATTAAGAAAGTATTTAATAAGATCTTAATGTTATTTTTTTATGAGTTATTATCTTTTAGATTTATTACTATTTTTAATAATTAATAGTGCTAATATCATAATTTCTTGTATTTTTATATTAAGGGTTAAAAGACCAGGTTTAGAACATGTGTTTGGTATTTTATATATATCACTTGGAATACCGACCTTATTAATTACTATTTTTAATCTTTATTTTCAACGAGAATGGTGGTTTTGGGTTTTTCCATCATTATTTTTTATTTTTATAGTATTTGAGCTAATTATCGACTATATTAAGAAAATTGAGTTTCGTAAACCTCGAAATGTTCAAATATTAGTACCTTATTTAATTCTATATTATATCAGTATAATACTAATGTGGGGATTAACTTGGACTGTTGGAATTGTATACGGAGTAATAACAGGAACCACTTACTTTTTACAGTTAGGATGCTCCATTTATGCTGGTAAAAAAGGAGTAGGATAGTATAAAAAGTAAAAAAAACTGATTATCTTTTGAAATTTTTTTGAATTTTTATTTAATTCTTTAATTTCTTTTGTAATTGATTATGATTTGATTGTAGATAATTAGAAACACGGA
>JBHLON010000046.1:0-19365 GCA_048940445.1 Promethearchaeota archaeon | reverse complement strand
ATTTAAATATTATTAATAAAGAAGCTGCATATTATAAAATTTTATCAATTTATAATATGAAAAATATATAGTTTTCGTAAATGGTAATATTAATCAATTAACAACTTTCGAGAAAAGAGAAGTTATAATCGTGTGAAATTAATTCTTGGCAAATTTTGAATTCTAGGATTATCAATTAAAGCATCAAGAGCTTTAAGGAACAGATCTCGATCTTCTTTTATATTCTTCGATTCAAAATCACAATAATTTACGAAATGATCGTTATATACTTCAGAAGTAACATTTTCCCCTAATTTTGCAATTATATCTCTTTCTTCCATAAGATTTTCCACTGGTGATAATAACTTAAATTCACCATTATTATATTCATCAAAAAGATCTGAATATGGAACGATATTTAAAGTTCGAAATCTAAATATTGTTGGATTTATTTCTGTTAAAACTCTAGCAGTCCCCTCAACATGCTCTTTTGAAAGCTTTTTTCCACCTAATCCAAGAATAATGTATAAACTAAGCTTTATACCTGCTTTAAGTACACGTTTGCCTGCCTCAATCATTGATTCAGCATTAGTTCCTTTTTTCATTTTCTTTAATATAACACTACTTCCACTTTCTAATCCCATATATACAATATCTAATCCAGCATGTGCCAATTCTTTAAGTTCCTCATCTGATTTTCGCAATATATCTAAAGCTTTAGAATAGCAGCTTACTCTTGGTACATCTTTAATCTTCAATCTAATGTACTTTATTATCTTAACTAGATAATCTGTGGGGGCAGAAGTAGGATTTCCTCCTGCTAAAAATACAGGAAAACCATGATAATTATGTTCAGCATAATAATCTATATCTTGTAATACTTCTTCGAGGGGACGAATAGTATAATTTTGGACTATTCCATACATTCCCTTATAGGTTCCACAAAATGCACATCGATTCCATGAACATCCACCAGTTACAGGGATTAGTATGGAATTCGAACTACCTTCGATTGGTGGTCTGATGACAATATATTCTGCAGGGACTGCTTTTAGCGTTTTATGTTCCATTTTTATAATCATTAAATTATAAAGGATCTTGATATTAGGAATTAAGTGTTATAATGAAAAAGAGATTTAATTAATTTTTTTTTAGAAGCAAAATTTAATTTCTTAAGAGGAAAAAATATGATTTCGATTATATGAGAGTTCAAGAACAAGAAAGGAGCGTAATCTTTAACTTTAAAACTGTTATAGTTGGAGGGCCATCTGCCGGAAAGACATGTTTATTTAATAGATTTTGTTTTAACTCATTCAATTTTGACACATCAATGACTATTGGTATTAATTTTCATTCAATAAATCTGAAGATAAATCATCAAGATCGTATTGATAAGTCAGGGGAAAATTATATAAATAATTCAATTTTCGATTTTGGAGGCCAAGATAGATTCAAACCTTTAATTCCAAAATTTTTAAGTGGTGCTAACGGAGCACTTTTAGTTTTTGATTTGGTAAATCAGAATACATTTGCACAATTAGACTTTTGGAATAATCAATTGATAGAACATGCCAATGGATCCAATATTCCAAAAATTTTAGTAGGAAGTAAATTCGATTTAGTTGAAAATACACCCCGGGAAGAGATAGTTCCTGTTGCATTGATAAATGATTTTGTTGTAAAAAAAGGGATAGACGCTTTTTACAAAACATCATCATTAGAAAACTATAATGTTGTAGAAGTTTTCAAAAAATTGAGCAATCTAATGCTTAAAAAGCAGAAATGTAATTTTGTAGTATTATAAAGCAAAAGAGAATTTAAAATTCCCTCATATAGATATAATCCGCGAATTCATTGAAGAACAATTTTTGTTCTTTATTAAGATCTGGATAAATGTCTTTCAAGAAGTTTTTTGCTTGAGAAACTAAGTTTTTTGAAAAGTGTTCTGCTGTAATAACTGAATTTGTTTCTGCAAATATGTTTTGTACAATCTTTATATCATCCTTTGATAATTTATCTTTATGATAAATTTCATTTAATTGTTTAGATTGATCTTCATTTGAATTTTGAATAGCTAAGATATATACAAAATTTTTCTTTATCTTACTTTTTATATCACTGTTCATATCCAGTATATCATCTCGAATAGCAGAAGCTTGTCCAATTCTTAGTAGGGCTTCACTCAATGGTTCTATCTGATAATGTAAATTCCCTCTAGCCAATATTGCTCCTATTTTAGCAGATTTTTCAAATAATCTTGCTCTTTGCATTTCAGCTATATTAAGATACTGCTCCAATGTCATTGTTAAATTATGATAATGCATATATTCTTCAACAATATGCCCCTTGATCAAAAAATCCATTGCGTCAGTGTATTCATTAATTGCAAGTAACTTCAAATTATCAGGAAATTTTGAATTTTTAAGTACGTTAAGTCCGAGTAAATATCCATGAGTTCCACCTAAGATGCTCATATCTCTCCCATACAGTTTTATAAAATCTTCTTTATGAACAAAATCGAGATTTTTATACATTTTTTCTAATTCTTTGGTCAATTGGATGTGAAATGTTGGTTTAGATCTTCTCTCTTCTTCCTCATCTATAAGATCATCATGGATTATATGCCCACTATGTAGTAATTCCATTGCTAAAGAAACTTTCCTAAGTTGATCCAATTGTTCATTTAAATAAATTGGATTTATAATTCCAGTGAAGCTGGCGATTAACAATATGGGATGCAACCGTTTTGCTTTTTTATTAAGCACAAATTCTCTTAATTGGGAAATAAAATCTTTTAATAGAATTTCATCTTCAATTTCATCGAGATGGTTGAAATATTTTTCTAATTCACTATCAATAACCATTTTTTCTCTGTTAAGGAAATCTTCAATCATTGAGAGTACAACTTTTTCATTTCTTATGCTATAAATATTTAGTCTTACAATATAACTTTTTACCCAAACAATTTTTATTGGTTTTTATTATAATATATAATAATTTCAATTTAATCAAAAAGAGGTGTATATTATTTGAAATTAGCTGTAATTTCAGATACTCATGACCATCAAAATAATATTTTAAGGGCAATTTCTATCATGAATGAAAGAAAAGCAGATATATTGATACATTGTGGTGATTATTGTTCAGCTTTTACAAGACGATGGTTTAATAATCTAAATCAAAACTTGAAAGAGAATTTTTATGGAGTGTTTGGAAATAATGATGGGGACCATTTTTTTTTAAGAAAAAACTTAGGGCAAATATGTAAATTTGCGGAAAATGGACATGAAATTATTAAGGAAATAGACGGAAAAAGAGTGTTTGCCTCACATATGCCGAGACCAGAAACTATTGAAGCATTAGCTAAATCGGGGAATTTTGACATTATTTTATCAGGCCATACTCATGTATTTGTAAACAAAAAATATAATAATGATGTGTTAGTAGTTAATCCTGGTGAAGTTTGCGGTTATTTAACGGGAAAAAGTTCTTTTGCTTTAATTGATACGAGTAAACTTGAAGCTGAAATTATCTTTTTATAATCTTATTTTTTTAAAATTTATTTAAATTTAATAAGTCTTTTTTAATAAGTTTCCATTTATCTTTATTATGGTTTTACCTTTAGAGAATATTGTAGTATTAGATTTAAGTCGTATGCTTCCTGGACCCTATTGTTCTATGATCTTAGCAGATTTAGGTGCAGAAGTAATTCATATCAATGATCCAAGATTCCCATATGGAAGGCCTCCACCATTTTTTCAGAAAGGGCGATATAGAGAAAGTGCTTTTAATTCAATTCTAATGCGAAACAAAAAGTCAATTTCGCTTAATTTGAAGAAAGAGGGAGCAGTAAATATTTTTTATAAATTGGTTCGGAAAGCAGATATTATTTTAGAAACTTTTCGACCAAATGTAACAAAAAAATTAAAGATTGATTACAAGACCCTATCTGAAATCAATCCCTCTATTATTTATTGTTCATTAACTGGCTACGGACAAACTGGCCCTTATGAAGGAATAGCTGGACATGATTTGAATTATATTGGAATATGTGGGATTTTAGATTTAAATAGAGAACGCGAAATTTTCGGCAAAAAAGATCAAGAAAGGAAGCCTATTGTACCTGGTATACAGGCTGCAGATATAGGAGGTGGCTTAGTTTCGGTAATCAGTATATTAGGAGCTTTAATCGAGAGAGAAAAGAATGATGAAAAAAAAGGGCAATATATTGATCTATCTATGACCGATTGTGTATTTTCATTTATGCCAATGGCTGCTGCTTTCGAATTTTCGAAAGATTTAAATGATGGGGATATTCAACCAAAAAATCCACTTCATGGAGAGGTTCCTTTTTATTCTATCTTCAAAACTAAAGATAATAGATATTTATCTGTAGGTGCTATTGAGATTAAGTTTTGGCGTGAAGTTTGCAAGGGAATTGGCAGAGAGGACCTAATTCCTAAAGGCAATGCTCAAGATGAAGAAAAGGAAGAGGTTTTTCAAGAAGTTCAAAAAGAATTTTTAAAGAAAACACAAGACGAGTGGATGAAAATCTTTATTAAGAGAGATGCTTGTGTCATGCCAGTTAAAACTTTCAATGAAGCTTGTTATGACCCTCAAATACAAGCAAGAAAAATGATAGTTGAACTTAACCATCCGAAATTTGGTAAAATTCAAAATGTTGCTTCACCAATTAAATATTCACGTACTCCCTTAGGAATAAGAAATCTAGCTCCAAAAGTCGGACAAGATACAATGGAAATATTAAAATCTTTAGATTATACTGACGATAATATTAAAAATCTTAAGAAAATGGGGATATTATAGAGCACTTTATTTATATTTTAATCTAATTTTTAGATTCTTTGAAAAAACTTTTTCAGAGAGTTATGTAGCAGATAAATTAAACATATCTATAAATACATATTAATATTATTGATATTTAGCTTATAGTTTATGAATTTTAATACTACGACTATAAATTGGTGAAATTTGTATTAGTAAATACTGTACAAAATGTGGTGCTCCTTTAAAAAAAGAAAATCAATATTGTACTAATTGTGGTGAGCCTGTAGAACAAAATATTGAAATGAAGTCCAATTTACAAGTGATAAATAAAAGTATTTCTAAAAGAGAGTCAAAATATCTGCTTACATTACCACAACGTAATACTTTCTTACATAAAATTTTACCTATTTTGATAATTGGTTCCCTTATTTGGTTAGCTAGTGAAATAGTTTTCAGCTTTGTATTTAGAGACTTTGAATTTACTACTATGTTTTTGACTATTTATATTATTTTTTTAATTGTTGAGGGAGGTTTGTTTACATTATTTTATTTTGTGTCAAAGGCTAATAAGAAATATTTAGGGCTTAGTATTTTTTTTATATTTTGTATCATAGCAGGAATTATTAGTCTTCCTATAATAATTTTGACAGAATTCTTACCCCAAGTTCATATGTTCGTTACTTTAACAGTTGGAGCGACACTTATAGTAGCCTTAATGGCTTATAGTTTGAGAGCTAAATATTTTGCAAAAGGATATTTATGGGCACATATCATTATTTTTCTTATAGGGACAGCGATATTTGAGTTATTATTTATTATTATTTTTAATATTCAAAATTTCTTATTAACAATCCCTATAACATTAGCTTATCTCCTCATTGCTTCTCTAGTAATAATGTTTTATGGTGCTAAAGCAGTGCAGAAAAATGAAAATGAACCATGGATATACATTTTTTATAAAGTTGAAGGTCTATTATTGTTAGCACTTGTAGTTGCCGTTGTTATTGTCGTAGTAGTTCTTATTATTATTGTATTAGCTGTTATTTGTGGAGAGACTGGGGGTATTGATCTCTCGGGAATTGGGGGTGGTGGAGGAGGTTCTAAAATGAAAAGGAAAAAAAAAGAGACTATTCCTTAATTTCTGATAAAGATATTAAGACAGCCTTATTTTGAGATTCATTAAAAAGCTATAAATTCAAAAAGATTTAGTTGTTAATTATCAAACTTGAGAAGTAAAATCAAAAATAACTTTTATTGCTTTAGATTCTCCTTTTCTGATTAAAACATTAAATGCTTTTTGATAATTCTTTAGAGTAAATTTATGAGTGATTAATTGGGTTAGGTCAAATCTTTTTTCTTTTAGAAAATTAAGAAAAAATTCAAATGCATGTGCTTTCTTCTCTTCAAACTTTTCGATTGAGAAGGCATTAGATCCAATAATTTCAAGTTCCTTAAAATAATGAGGAGTGTTTTCCCATCTTCTTGGGGTACTAACTCCTAGAAAAACCAACTTTCCCTGAGTTCTGAGTATGCGAACACCAATCTCTAGAGTCTCTGAAGAAGCGATTGTATCAATAATTCCATTTGGTCCGTCTAAGGCCCATTTAAGACCCCGTTCAGGCGTGTAAAGCTCAATATTCATAAGATTTCCAATTTCTTCAATTAATTGTTCGCCTCTACTCATAAATACATGTTGTGCCCCAAACTTTAATGCCAAGTCTTTTTGAAAGGAATATCTTCCAATAGCTAATACATTTTTTACATTAAATAAATTTTTTAAACAAATTATTGATAGTAATCCTATAATACCTATGCCATATACTAGAATTGTCGATTTTGGCTCAGGGTTTAAAAGTAAATTTGAATGAAAAGCAACAGAAAATGGGTCCGCTAATACAGCTTGTTCTAGGTTTATTCCATCAGGGATAATAAAACATTGGGATTTATGTACAGGTACATAAGGAGCAAAACCTCCATAACCTTTGGTCACCCCTAAATGCATACCAATTGGTAAAAGACCTTTTTGAAAGTTTTTACAATGAGTATAATCTCCTTCATGACAACGAGAGCAAATAGGTTTAATTCCCCTTGGCTCGCAAGAAAACCAAGGATTTATAGCCACTTTATCTCCTATTTTAAACTCAGAAACATTGGTTCCAACTTCAGAAACAGTGCCAACTACTTCATGGCCCATTATTTGTGGAAAAGAGATAAAAGTCCTTAAAGGATTGTCAAATGATCCGCTTAAAGTTAATTCTTTCATATCACTCCCGCATATCCCAGAATAAATAGTTTTAACTCGTATCCAATCTTCATTGGGAAGGCTTAAAAGAGGCATCTTCTTTATGCTAATAGGGCCACCTTTTTTCCAGTACTTTGTCTTACTTATTTTACCAGTAATGTATGCTTTTAGAAGCTTGAACTTTTTCATTTCAAAAACTAACGCTTCTATTTTTTCTTCATTGCTTTTTGACTTCATCTTATTCTACTTCTCTTCTACCCTTCAAATTTGAATACTACTTTAATTGCATTGTATTTTTCTGGAAAATGTGCTGCCAAAAACGCTTTCTTATATTGGGATAATGAAAATTTATGAGTAATCATGGGAGAAGGATCAATTCTACCTTCCCTAATAAAACGGAAATAATGATAATACGCATGTGTTCTTTCATTTTTGAATTCTTCTATAGCAAAAGCATTACTTCCTATAATATTTATTTCTTTAAAGTACCACGGCGTCCATTCATAGCGCTTAGGTGCTGAAACGCCAGTTACAACAATAGCGCTTGAATAATTTTTTTTCATATTTGATGTTTTGCCTCGAGCTTTTACTATTCTTAATCCTGTCTCAATTGTTTCAGATGATGCAACTGTGTCAAAAAGAATATCGACTCCTTCAATTAACCATGGCTTTTTCTTTTTTAAATAATAAATCTCACAGTTGAGATAATCTGCTACCCGTTCTATTATCTTATAAGGTGGTGATGACTTGATAATGTAATCTGCCCCAAATTTTTTTGCCATATTTGCTTGATGGGAGAATTTAGCAATTGCAATTACAGTTATTTCTTCAAAAATATTTTTTAACAGATGAATTGTTAACAACCCTAGATTTCCACAACCATATACTGCACATATTGAATTCGGTTGTAAATTTACCTTCAAAATTGAATGAAAGGCAACTGAGAACGGATCTGATAAAACTGCTTGGTCCCAGCTTATATAATCAGGGATTGGAATTGCCATAATCTTATGAGCGGGAAAAAATTCTGCAAAACCTCCTGTCGCGTCTCTACTATTTCCAGTATGAATACCAGGACTTAATGCTCCCTTAGTAAAGTTTCTGCATAACGACTTTTTACCTTCTTTGCATGATGAACATATAGGTTCAATTCCTCGAGGTTCACAACTAATCCAAGGGTTTAATGCAACTCTATCTCCTCTTTTGAGGTCTAAAAGTTTCCCAGGATTATCAACTACACCAACTGCTTCATGTCCAAGTATTTGTGGCCATGAGATAAGAGCTGTCATTGGATTATCTATATTTCCGTCTAAGAAGACTTGTTTATGATCTGAGCCACATATCCCACAGAATTTTGTCTTTACAATACACCAATCGTTTAATTTAATAATTGGCTTTTCAAAATCATTCAATTTCAAAGGACCACATCTTGAGAGATAACCTCTTTTAGAGAATATTCCTAATAACTTTGCACTAGCAAGGCGGGAAAATTTATAGTCAAAGAGAAGCGCTTTCAATTCAATCCTTTATAAAAAAAAGTTTTTAGTTGTTTATATACTAATGATTATAGCTAAATAAAACTAAATCACTTAGCTTTATGAAAATTGATTTTGAGTTATACAAAATTCTAAAAGATTCCGGAATCAATATCATTCTTTCTGTACCTTGCATTTTACTAAAAGGTCTTTTAAATTTAATTAATGAAAGAAAAGAAATTTTACATATCCCTTTAACACGTGAAGAAGAAGGAATAGGTATTGCAGCTGGTGCTTATTTGGGTGGAAAAAGCCCCGTTATGTTAATGCAAAATTCAGGATTGGGAAACTCAGTTAATGCAATTAAATCTTTATTAGGTTTATATAACATCCCAATAATCTTTATTATCAGTCATAGAGGAGGGAAAGGTGAGGAAATCTTAGCACAGATTCCAATGGGAAGTATTACTAAAAAATTATTAAAATTAATGGGAATTAAATCTTGGTCTATAAAATCCAAGAATGAGATTAATAAACTCAAAGGAGCAATTTCATATAGTCAAAGAAGTAGCCATTCTGCCGGTGTTCTCTTACAAAAATCCTTGTGGAGTGATTCTAAATGAGAAGATTCGAGGTATTAAAAGCTATTGTAGAAATAGTGAAAGATGAATTTATCATATGTAATATTGGGATTCCATCTAAAGAATTATATCATCTGAAGGATCGTACTCAAAATTTCTATATGATGGGTTCAATGGGCTTAGCATCTTCCATTGCGCTTGGATTTGCCATTTCTCAACCAATGAAAAAAGTATGGTGCTTAGAAGGAGATGGATCATTACTGATGAACCTTGGCAGTTTAAGTACAATTGCCAATGTAAACCCTTCTAATTTAACTTTAATAGTAATAGATAATGCATCATATGGCTCTACGGGGGATCAAATGACATACACAGGTAAGGAAACGAGATTAGATATCATTGCAAAAGGGGCTGGATTCAAGTCTGTAATTAAAATTACACAATTTCAGGATATAAAAAAAGTTATAACAAATTTAGGTAAAGGGTGTCACTTTATTTTGATTAAAGCTGAACCAGGTAATGCTGAAGTAAACAATATACCATTGCTTCCAATAGAAATTAAAAATCGTTTCATAAAATCCATTTCTGAAAAATAAGAAAAGTTAAAGTAAATAATGTTAAAGAAGATTGAAGATTTAAAAAAAAAACTAGAAATTAATCCTTCTGATTCAAATGATTGGATCCAGCTCGGTTTTTTGTATTTTCAAGCAAATGACATTGTGAAAGCTATTGAAGCGTACAATAAAGGGCTAGACCTTAATCCAAATGAAGCAATTAACTGGCATAATTTAGGATATTTATATTATGAAATTGAAGATTATGAAAAAGCTATTGTTGCTTTAATGCGAGCTATCGATCTTAATCCCAATTTAGCAATCTCATGGTCAGAACTCAGTTCTATTTATGTTGATATGAAAAATTTTGATGAAGCAATTAAAACTTGTAAAATTGCTTTGAAACTCAATCCAAAAGATGAGGTGGTTTGGACTAATTTAGGTTCAGCGTATTTTAATAAAAAATTATACGAAGATTCGATTAAGGCTTTAGAAAAAGCATTAGAAATAGTGCCTAATTTAGATTTTGCCAAAAGAATACTCGATATGGCAGAAAAAGCAAAACACTACAAAATCTAATAATATGATTAATTGAATTTATTAACACATAATTTTATTTAATAATCTTTTCATTATATTTTTAAGAAATATTTATCTGCTTTAATGAAGGATTTATAATTCTAAAATGTCTGAAGAGTTTGAAAAAGAAAATAAAGAAGAATTAGAAGAAGTAATAAGTAAACCTGTAATTATTAAAGCAGAAGCCTATAAAACAATAATATTATATGCCAGTAGGTATTCAAATCAAGCGATCCCACCTAAAGATTGGAAAGAAATATATGGGATTTTAACTGGCTACTCTGATGATGATTTTGTTTATGTAGAAAAAGCACACGCACTTACTTTTGGGCATGATACTGATGTAAACCTAGATGAACGACATTATATATTTATTGATGAGATACAGCAACAATTAGATGCAGAAGGAGAGGGCCAATTTATTGTAGGCTGGTTTCATTCTCATCCGGGTTTATCTTTATTTTTTTCCTATGTAGATCTCATAAATCAACTAGGATTTCAAGCAAAATATAATGATGCTATTGGGTTAGTTTTCGATCACACTTTATTAGGAAAAAAGAAAGAAGAGACAATTGGTGATAATGTTCTCACTAAATATGATACTGGATTTGAAATTTATAGGTTGAAAGACGTAAATTTGAATCCCAATGTTCCAGAATTTGAAAATAATTATCAAAAAGTTGATTATATGGTTAAAGGGCTAAATAAGTATTTCTTTGCTAATGTTTTGTCTGAATTATCTGCTTTAGTTTCTTCTGGTAAACCCTTACAATCTGCTTACAAAGAGGAGCTCAAATTAGATTCAAATTATAAAGATGTGCAAGACTTAAATGATCAAAACTATATGTCTGAAATAGACATCAGAACTGAACCTAAGGATTTAGTAGAAATTCCAATTGAGGAAGATTTATCATTTGGTTTTAAAAACCTTTTTTATGATAGTTCACAGCAAGAGGACGATTTATTTTCAAATAAATCTGAAGAACAAGCTGAACTTTTGATATATGAAGGTAACCAAGCTTTTCAGCGTAAAGATACATTTACTGGAGTTGAAAAATATCGACAAGGTATTGCCAAATATAACAAATTGGGTAATATTGACCGAGTCTTAGAACTATTAAGAAATGTAGCGAAATTATGTATTTCAAATAATCATTTAGTTTTAGCAGAAGAATTTGCTGATGAATTATATGATTTTTCCAAAAAATATGATAGTAGGTTTTATCTAGGTGTTGCGAGCTATATCATAGGATATATCTCCTTAAAAACAGGCGATCAGCAAATATTAAAAGATGCTCTAAAAAAAATCGAAAAATCTGCTATATATTTTGAAAAAGAAAGAGATTACGCAGGAGCAGGTATGAGTTATAATAAAATTGCTACAATATATCAAACAAGACTTAAAAATTACGACAGTGCTTCCCTTTTCTACAAAGAAGCTATTGAAAATTATAATAAAGCATTAATCCAAAACCATCCATTAAGGAAATCTCTCTGGAGTAAGCCTGAATTACTTACTGAGAAGATAATTGAATTGAGGGATTTGGTAGACGAACTTTTGCCGTATATAACACATAGTAAAATAAGAGAGAAAGTAATAAATGATCTCAAGTCTATAAATTATAACTATTAATTTTATCTTAAAGATAATTTCACCTTTTTTAAATGAAAAAAAATAAATTTTAAGCTATATTATTTTAATTACTTCTTTTGGTGATTATTATACCACGTCGAAAGCAAAAAATTAAATATTCTAGAAAAATCGCTTGCAAACACTTAGAATCAATGGGTAATATTTCTAATAGTCTTCAACCACTGTGTTTTTGTCCTGAAAGGGATTTGATCCTCGGAAGACGAGCATATATTTGTCAAGTATGTGCAATTTATGACCCTGTGAAATCGAATCGAAAGACACAAGAGGTTTATGAAGATAGTAGAAAAAGTGCTGAAAAAAAGATTTTAGAAAAACAGATTGAATTAGAAGATTTTGAATATAAGGAATTAACTGGAGAAGATGATGTTGATTTAACAATTGATGAGTTTGAAGAAGAAGAAGCGGAAGAACCAGTAAAATTCGAAAAAAGGAAAGTAGGGAAAGATGAAATAGGTGTTTCTCAAGAATTTGGAGACTTAGAATGCCCGTTCTGTGGAGAAATCGTCGATGATTTAAGAGCGCATATCCCAACTTGTGAATTCGCCCCTGATGATGTCAGTATTGAAGATGTATTACCTCGGAAGAAAAAGAAAAAAATAACAAAATCTAAAGAATCTAAATCTGGAACCGACGAGGGAAAAGGTAAAAAAGTATGTCCTTACTGTGGTAAAGAGTTTGTAAGATTAGGACGGCATCTTAATTCATGCCCTAAAAGACCACAAGAGGGTGAAGATACTGATGAGGAAGAAGAAGATTAATCTAAAGAAATGGTCAAAAATCATATAGAAGTTCTTGTATATGGAAAGTATATATTACTGCCATCCTGTTTTTCGTCCACCTAGCGAAGCTAATTCATTACTAATCCAATTAACAGAAGGATGTACTTATCACTGTGATTTCTGCGTATCAAATTTACGGAAAGATTTTAAAATTAGAAAAGTAGAGAATGTGAAAAAAGACTTAGATATAGCAAAAAAACAGTATGGTTCTATAGTACGTAAGATCTTTTTTTTAGATGGAAATGCTATGGTTACTCCTGCCGAAAAGCTATTAGAAGTAACTAAATACGCCATGGAAGCATTTCCAAGACTAGAAAGAGTGGGAGTATATGCTCATGCACTTGATATTATAAAAAAGTCTGATGCTCAACTAAAGTCATTATCAGACGCTGGACTTAAAATTGCTTATGTAGGTTTTGAATCAGGATATGATTTTTTATTAAAGCAAATTAATAAACATGCCACTAAAGCGGACTATATTAAAGCATCAAAAAGGCTGATGAAAGCTAATATTACATTATCAGCGACATTTATAAACGGACTTGGAGGATCAAATAATCCGGAGGTTTCAAAAAAGCATGCTACTGAATCTGCTGATTTAGTAAATAAAATTTGCCCTATAGATGATAGAATTTGGTATATAGCATTTTTGACTCTCATGATCCCTACAGGTACTGTTATTTATGAGAAACAAAGGGAAGGTCAATTTGAAGAAATGAATTCAATAGAAATTCTTAAAGAATTAAAGTTATTCATAAAGAATATTAAATTTGAAAATAAGAAGGCAAATTGTGTGTTTAGGAGTAACCATGCAAGCAATTTTTTACCAATTAAGGGGATATTAGACAGAGACAAAGATGTTATATTAAATACAATAAATTATGGCTTAACTCACCCTAATGTACTAAGACCTGAGTTTTCCCGTGGTTTATAAGTTAGAAAATAATTTCTTGAGTTTGCATATTATACTTTTTAATTGGGCAATCAGGATTTTTCATAATCAAATCCAGAAGGTTTGTTAAACTTTCCTGATTAATAGCTAATCTTTTTGATAATTCTGTGATGGTTAATTTTGGATATTCTTTTGCTAAATAATAGAATTGCAAATTAAGTAGATTTTGATAAATGCGAAAAATTAATGCTTTAATATTGGGATAATTTTCATTTTTAATTAATCTAACATATTCTAAGATTTTATCTAGAGCCCCTTTATAATGTAAGATCTTATAAGAATTAATTATTGCATACAATCTTTTTAAAAAGTTGAAGTATCTATTTATTTTATCAGCGAGCTCAGTTAGCTTATAATTATTTATATTTTCATCAACTTCATCTTTTAACATAGCTAATAGTTTTAAAAAATTCTCTATATTTGCCTCTGTCAAGGTTTCTTTTAATAAATTACGATATCGTCTTTGATAAAATTTCTGATATTTATTAATTTTAATTATTATTTTTTCCCGCAAACTATTTAATTCTGATAGTTCAGGTTCCAGATTAAAAGTTTGTTGATTTTCTTTGATTAGAGTTATAGCAGATTCGACTTTATTTAAAGCATATTTATAATCGTGATTTTCAATCTTTTTTGAAATCATTGATTCATATAATTGTAATTCCTCAATCAAATCATTTTTATGTTTATATTCTTTAAGTTTATCTTTAAAGCTCATATACTTTTACCAAAATGACAAAGTATATTCTTACTATAATTAATTAAGGCAAATATAAATTTAAATGTGATATTGGGCATTAAATATTTATTTTAATTCTCATTTTGTACATACATAATTTATGTTTATATTTCTAATTTAATACAATCTAAGGGAAGAGTAAAATTGGAAAAAATTAGTCTTATTGTAGGTTCACCTCGTAAAAATAAGAGCTGTAATTTCTTGATTGACCAAGCGATACAGGGAATTCAGTCTGTATCTAATAATTTTCACATTGAAAAAATTCAAATAGCTGATTATAAAATTACTCCTTGTAATGGATGTGATCAATGTTTAAGACCACCAAATGAATGCCAGCTCTCTGAAAATGATGATATGAAGAAACTGGAGCAAAAAGTTTTAGGATGTGCTGCTCTTTTAATTGCAGCACCTAATTACTTTGGTTCAGTTAGTTCTCAAATAAAAACTTTAATTGATAGATCACGTCCTTGGAAAATGAAAAATTATCTTCTAAAAGATATAGTATTTGCTCCATTGGCATCTACTGGCCTTAGAAATGGAGGAGAGGGTGTAATTTCAGATTTAATAAATTTTGCTCTCATTCAAGGTATGATAGTGGTGGGTAATACGTCAGGTTCTCCTGTAATCGAGGGAAATATTCCTATAACAAGTTTGCAAAAATATAATTTGAAAGAATTTATAGGGAAAGGCGAAAATGATGAACTTGCCGGAATAATTGCTAGGGATTTAGGAAAAAGAGTAACGGAGTTAGTACAAAAAATTAAAAAATGAGATTCTCATTTAAGTTTCTTGATAAAAGTGTAATCTTTAGACACTAATTTAGTGCACCTCACCAGAATACTTTTTTAGGAATTTTATTTTATAAGTTACAAATAAAAAACTAAAGTTTTTTGAGAATATTTATTTAATAAATTAATATTACTTTATAAAAAATTTAAAGAATGATTTTAAAATGCTTGAACTAAAGGATTTTTACCCACATGCTGCTACCTCTGAAGATACTGAAAGAACATTTAAAACATCCATTGAAAATGGATTAGACGAAACTGAGACTCAGAAAAGACTGGAAATCTATGGTAGGAATGAACTGGTTAAAGAAAAAGGGAAAACAGCTTGGCAAATATTTATAGGTCAGTTTAAAGATTTCTTGATTTATCTCCTAATGTTTGCTATTGTAATATCCATCATTATAGGTATTTGGGAAGCATCAAAACCGGGAGCAGATCCTTGGTCTTCCGAGTATACTGATGCAATTGTAATTGGAGCGATTTTGATTGTTAATGCCGTACTTGGATTTTACCAGGAATTTCAAGCTGAAAAAGCTCTTGAAAGTTTAAAGAAGTTAGCTCCTCATATAGCCAGAGTCCGGAGAAATGGGAGGGTAATGGAAATAGATGTTGAAGGTTTAGTTCCTGGAGATATCGTGTTGGTTGAAGAAGGCGATAAATTTCCTGCAGATATTCGTCTCTATAAAGAATTTTCACTGTATGTTGATGAAGCGATCCTAACAGGTGAATCCAAACCAGTTAAAAAGCAAACTAAACCTGTTGAGAAGAAAATGATCCTAGCTGATAGAACAAATCTTGGATATATGAATACAATAATCACCAGAGGGAATGGAGAAGGTGTTGTTATTGGAACTGGAATGAAAACTGAAATAGGAAGAATTGCTGAAAGTTTACAAGAAGAAGAAATTACACTTAGCCCTTTTCAAGTAGAGGTAAATAGATTTGGAAAACTTCTAGGGATTATTATATTAGTAATCTGTTTTGGTGTATTCGCGACTGAATTGATAATCATCCTTGTTACAGAAGGATTTACATTTGGACCAATTGAAATTAACGAAATAATTCAAGCGTTTGAGATTGCAATTAGTCTAGCAGTGTCTGCTGTTCCCGAAGGCCTTATTGTGGTGATTACTGTTGTAATGAGCATAGGTATGAGAAAAATGGCTGATAGAAATGCGTTGGTAAGAAAACTCACAGCTGTTGAAACTTTAGGTAGAGTTAATGTGATTTGTTCCGATAAAACAGGAACTCTCACAAAAAATGAAATGACAGTTGTAAAGATATTTCTTGGTGGTCAAATCTATCTCGTGGAGGGCGTAGGTTATACTCTTGAAGGAAATGTTACTGATGAGGAAAATAAAAGAGTAGAATTGAATGAAAACTTAAAAAGATTCTTAGAAGTTTGTATGTTTTGCAATAATTCTAATGTCTCTCCCAGAACTGATGGTACGAAAAATGCTGATGTTGTTGGAGACCCTACTGAGATATCAATGAAAGTCTTGGCAATGAAAATGAGTTTAGATACTAAAGCTGAAAAAGTTGACGAAATTCCCTTTAACTCTGACCGTAAAATGATGTCCGTAGTAGTTAAAATTGACAATCAGCTTTATTCTCTAATCAAAGGTGCTCCAGATATCTTATTAAAGAATGCAAGTCAAGGGTTAGATAATGGTACAATAAAGCCGATTAGTGATGTGAAGGATAAAATTCTAGATCAAAATGAAGAATTTGCAAGGAATGCATTAAGAGTATTAGGAGTAGCCTATAAACCTATAAATGAGGGATACAAGGAAGAAGAAATAGAACAAGATTATATATATTTAGGTTTAGTAGGTATTATCGATCCAGCAAGGGATGAAGTAAAGGACTCAATACAGGAAGCGAGAATGGCAGGAATCAGAACAATTATGATTACAGGAGATCATAAGATTACAGCGATAGCTATTGCTCAACAGATAGGATTAACTGATTCTGAAGAAGCTATAACAGGAGCAGACCTAGAGGAAATGAGTGACGAGGAATTGCAAAAGAAAGTTAAGACGGTAGATATTTTTGCTCGTGTTACTTCAGGTCATAAGTTAAGGATTCTCAGAAGATTGAAAGAATTGGGTGAAATAGTTTCAATGACTGGAGACGGGGTTAATGATGCACCAGCAGTTAAAGGTGCCCATGTAGGGGTGGCTATGGGTCTCAAAGGAACAGAAGTAACTCAAGAAGCTTCTGATATGATACTAATAGACGATAATTATTCTACTATAGTTAATGCTATTGAAGAAGGGCGAGGAATTTTCGAAACTACAAAAGGATTCTTCCGTTATATGCTAAGTACTAATTTTGATGAAATCTTTATGATACTTGCAGCCTTTATCGTTATGAAATTATTTCCTTTGATATTTATAACGATTCCAGTAGTTCCAATACAAATTTTATGGCTTAACATTGCAACTGATGGAATACCGGCAATGGTTCTTGGTTTAACACCAACAGATCCTGATGTTATGAAAGAGAAACCGCGTAAAGGATTTACATTGCTTCCAGAAATTAAAGGACCCGTATTACTTCTTGGTATATATACGTCCTTCACAGATATTACGCTATACTTACTTTTATGGAGCGTATTAATTCCAATCTGGAGTAATCCTTTGAATCCATTGGATCCAGCCCTTATAAGTGGAACGACTATATTTGGAGTTACCTATACCGCAGAACAATACGCAATTGCTCTAACACAAACAATAATCTTTAGTAATTTAGTAATATGTGAATTAATGTTTGTCTTTACCTGTACGTCTAACATAAAACCATTCTATTTGTTTCCAAATAAACATTTGTTCTGGGCTGTGGGGCTTTCTCTTGGACTGCAACTTTTAATATTGTTTACTCCTATGGGATTAGCTTTTCATGTTATACCAATTTATCATCCTTATTATTGGATTACTGTTTTACTTGGTGCTTTTAGCGTTTCTGTTATGGATGAAGTTCGTAAATGGCGTTTAAGGAGAAAGAGAGGAATAAAAGTCTGGAGAAAATAAAGATTATTTATCTATTTTATTTTTCTAATTTTAATCCGTCCTTTTCAATATATTTAAAAAAAAGACCAATTCCTATTATTTTAAAAGTATCTTGTACATTAATATTATGTAATGCGGAAGTCTCAATGAAAGAGGTTTTTAATTTTTGAGCCATTTCTAATCCTTCCTCTATTGATACTTCGCGTATTTCTTCTAGATCCATTTTATTCCCAATCAGAACAAAAGGAATGTCTCCTAATTCTTGACGAGCATCCTTAAACCAAAAATTTATCGCTTCTTCAAAGGTATTTCTACGAGTAACATCATAAACGATAAAAGCACAGTTAGCACCCTTATAATAGTCATGTCTGACTCTTTTAAAGAATTCTTGACCTGCGAGATCGTAAACTAAAAATTTAATTACATCGTCTTTAAATCCGTGTATGTAAAAATTCTGTGCTGCAAAATTAATTCCTATAGTTGGACGATAATCCATTATTTGGTCTTTTTTCAAAAATCTATTTACTAACGTAGTCTTTCCAACAGCTGCACTACCTAAGATGATAAGTTTGAATTGCTTTTCTATCTTTCTCTCTTTTTCTAAATGATGTGTTTCTTTAATACCATTGATTAATATATCTGATTGAGTTATAGCAAATTTATCTAACCTTAATGAAATATTTTCTTGTATTTTCAAATCCGGAACTTCTAGTGTATTATAATTAAAATCAAAACTATCTTCTAGTAATTGAGCAATTTTCTCTACAACAAGAAAAGCGATTGGAAATAATTCTTTTAGATTTATTAAATAATTGCAGACTAATAATAAAATGGCATCTGGTCCAGCTTCAAGGTATACAATCCTATGATCTGAAGTTTCAAAAGAACCACTACCATAATGTCCTATTTTATACTCTGAAGAGATTTTTTTAAGTAAATTTTCAACTAAGCTTGTGAGAGCACCATAAACTTCATCAACTTCTTTATCATTAACCATGCTTTTTTCTAGTTTTCCATATTTAGATATAATCAAACCTTGATTTGAATAAACAAATGCAACTTCTATATCGTTCTGAGTTTCAACAAAATTCTTCAGTAAAATTCGTATATTCTCTTCCTTAGACATAATTCTGGATTTACTTCTGATTAAAAATATAATAAATTACTTTTTTTTAATTCTTTTCATTAATTTTATATTGGTTTTAAAATTTTAATTCTCATTAAAGATCTATATTCCTAATTAT
>JBHLON010000110.1:0-4528 GCA_048940445.1 Promethearchaeota archaeon | reverse complement strand
AAGCTACTTTTAAAGATTATAATTTGAATTTTAAAGATTTGTATTGAATTTCTTTTGAATATTTTTATATTTTTTCTTTAAAGATTATAAATCGATAAACGGTATTTTCTGTAATTTAATTTTTAAAATATACAAATTAAATATAAATTTATCTGACAAATATAGGAATAAGGGAATAAGTATGAATAAACCAAGAAAATTAGCAATAACAGGTGCAAATGGATATCTTGGTCAAAATGCTATCCGAGAAGCGATAAAATATGGATGGGAAGTTAATGCGATCGTAAGAAGAGAAGATGTAGAAGAACTTGTTAGAAAATTGGGAGCAAATGTCTTTATGATTAAAACTTTTAATGTAGAACAATATAAAGAGGCATTTACTGGATGCAAAGCAGTACTACATTTTGCTAATATTGTATGTGGAAGTAAAGAACTTTTTGAAAGTGTAAATGTTGAAGGAATAAAAAAGATAATTAAAGCAGCAAAACAAGCAAATGTTTCCAGGATAATTTACCCTTCGGGATTAGGAGTTGATAAGTATGGCGAAGTAGAATGGGCAGATAATGAATATTTTCATTCTAAAAGGAAAGCTGAGATTGAATTAATCAATGGAAGGGTGCCATATATCATCTTTCGCCCTTCTTATATTTTAGGCCCAAAGGATGAGCTCATTCCTGAATTAGTTCAACAAATTGGGGATGGAATTGTCAAAATTACGGGAGATGGGAAAGTTCCAATGCAACCAATTTTTGTTAATGATGCTATGAAAGCATTTTTAGCAGCTGCAGGTGGAAAGGGAAAAGATAACGCAATTTATTCTCTTGTAGGATTGGAAACTGCCAATATGGTTGATATTGTAGAGAGAGTTTTTGAAATGATTAAAGAAATTGGATTGAATATACCTCCACCGAGATTTGAATATATTTCCTATGAGCAGGCCCCAGAAATATTAGAAATTTGCGAAGAAATGGTTGATGTAATGAAATGCGATCTTCTAATGGATGGAAGAATCACTGCTAAAGCATTAGGATTTCAAATTTCTCCTCTTAACGATGCAATAAGAGCAGCAGTTACAGCAGAATTATCTTCAGAAGCAGATAGTTACGATAAAAAAGCAATTATATTATTATCAGGAGGAATAGATTCTGCAACCGCACTATTTTGGGCTCTAAAAGAAGGATATAAGGTAAAAGCTATTTCATTCAATTATAAGTGGAGACCAAAACAAGAAAAAATTTCTACTCTCAAAATAGCAGAATATGCAGAAGTAGAATTGATTGAAATTCCTCTTCCTTATCTCCAACAAGCAACCGATTTACGTTTAGAAGGTTATCCTATACCTTTAGCTACTAATGCTCCAGAAGGATTCATACCCTTACGTAACCTTATATTTTATTCAATTGCTACCTATTTTGCAGAAATTTATGGCTATAATTATGTAATTGCAGGTCATATAAAAGAAGATACTATCGTGTTTCCAGATACCACTCGTTCCTATTTTACAGATCTCCTCAATTTAATAAAAAAATCAAAACATAAGCTAGACAGTCAAACTATTGAATTTATTTTTCCTTTAGTTGAAATGAATAAAGTAGAAATAATTAACTTAGCCTTAAAATTAAAGGTTCCTATAGATCTAACTTGGAGTTGTTATGGTGATTTTGATAAACCGTGTGGATTATGTAAATCTTGTCAAAAACGCAATAAAGCATTTCAAGAATTAAATATGCATAATAATAAAGGAAATAAGTTATGGTAATATATCAGAGTCTATATTTTCATTTATACCAATCTCCCACCCAAGATGTTCAAATTTTAAAAGAGATTAAAAAAAATTGGTTTAAATTTTATTTCCGTTTTAGAAAAGCATGAAACGGTAAAATTAAGCATCATTATTAATGCAATTCTTATTGAGATGCTCTATGAATATGAATTATTAGATTCTATAGAAATCCTTAAAAATTAAGTTTTAAAGCCCAAAATCGAACTATTAGGAAGTAGGCAAAAAGATTCGAAATCAAAATTTAAACTCGACATAACCAATCAATTATCCCATCTTTATTGTATTTTCCCCATTTTTGAGTAGCTCTACGTTGAGCAATAATATTCTCTTTAGGAGCTCCTATAGTTTTATTAGCATCATATTCATAAATAGCTAATCCTCCATTTTCTTTCCCTATATGTTTAATATAGTACTTTATTTCATTTTCTACTTCACCAGGTGTTCCTAAGATATATGTACTTTGTATATTCGAAGAAAGCCAAAACGACACTTCTTTTTCTTCTGTAAATGATTCGAAGTTTTCAACGCCAGTCATTAGGGGACTATCAAATTGAAATATATTAATTCCAGTTTCAATTAAATTGGGCATTAATTCAAATATTTGACCACAAGAATGAAAAATGAAATCCATTCCTAAATCGTGAGTTAAATCTACAATCTTTTTATAAGAATCTTTAAAAAAAGATTTAAATATACTTGGACTAATAAAAGGGCTTTTTTGTGTGCCCAAATCATCTGCAATATATATTGAATCTAACTTTGGGTACTGGTTTTTAAATTCTTCAATTTGAATCAAGTAGTATGATTCAATTTCCTTGATTAATAAGCTAACATTTTTGGGATTTCTTTTAAAATCAATTAAAACATTATTAAAGCCTCTAAGTTGAGAACATAAGTTAAAGAAACCATTAACTCCCAACGCTCCTACTGTATATCTATTTTTGGCAAAGATTTTCCATAAACCATTACGCATTAAGCGAAATCTATCTTGATCTGATCCATCTGGTATTTTAAAATCATCTAAATTATCCCAACTCTCTTGAAGGGGTCCTAAGAATGGATGACCTTTTGTAATATCATTACTTTCAGCTCCAGCAGATTTCCATAAAATACCCCACTCATCTATACTAAGATGTGGACACTTCCACCACTTTTTAGCTTTATTTGCTCTCTTTCTAGTTTCTTTTTTCCAATTATATACAAAAATACGATAATATAATTTTGAAATTGAATTTACACCACCAGAAACATGAGGAGGGTAATCTTTTGGTTGCCAGAGCTTTGGATTAAATAAAATACTGTATAAAAAGTCTGACTTGAGTACATACTTGCAGAAAATGGGTACACGATCTGGTTTTTCATAATGGAAAGCTCTTTTCACTCGTTCTTTACTATTCATAATAAGTAAATTATTGGTATTCTTTGATAATTAGGAAAAATAAGCATAAACTATATAATTTGTAATTTATATCTTTTACTAAGCAGATATACTATTTAATACGTATTCAATATAGTTTTATAGAGTAATATTCTTAACCCAGTAAAATAATGTCTGATAATAATGAATACCCAGAAGTAAAATATTGTGTCCACTGCGGAGCACGTATTGATAAAAACCAGATTTACTGCCCAAAATGTGGAAAATTAGTATTTAAAGTTAAATCTAGTAAAATTTCTACTAAAAGTACCTTAACTGAGGATCAATCTCAATTAAAAATTCAAGAATCCATATCTAGGAAGTGTCCTAAGTGCGGCTCAATAATTAATTCTCCAATCTTAGAACAATGTCCTATATGTAATTCTAAATTAGAAAAACTACCTAAGTCCCAAATAGCAAATGTATCTCCTAGCCCTCAAAAAGGCTCTGGATTTGTTTTTACTAATAAAAAATTAATCCCAGAACGAAAACTTGTATTAAGTAAAGATACTTGGAATTTACGGGAGGGTATTGGAGTATTTGGAAATTCACTGATGTTCTATATAATAATTAGCATAATAATTGTGTTCTTGAATCCTGGATTTGGAACACTTCAACCCGAGAATATTAATATTGGAATAATCTTATTAAATCAGATTCCTAGAATGGTTTTTGGAGTTTATCCTCTATGGTATATATATTCTAAAAAACATAGTTTTAAGAAATTAGGATTTTATTCTGAAAAGAAAAAGTTAATTCTTGCTATAGTAATTGCACTAATCGCTACTATAATTTTATTCGAAATTAACTACTTATCGAATATGTTTATTGACTTTCTTTATAATTCTGGGATCACTCTAGGGATTAATAATCTCCCAGCTTATCTTGATATTCAAAACCAAGTTATCAAAGATGCGGGATTATTATGGATTATTATCTTGTTCATCTTTCTAAGTATTGTTACCTTCTCAACTGAAGTCATCTTCAGGGGAGTTCTACATAATACCTTGCGAAGTCGTTTTGATAAAAGTTTCACAGGAAGAGCCACTATCATCATTCTTGTTGCTCTTGTTTACTCTGGATTATTTTTAGTATTCGGACTGCCCGTAAGCTTATTCTTTTTCCTTCTTTATTTTCTAGAATCAATCCTATTAGGAGTTATCTATGAAACAAGCAATAATATCTATACTACGATTTTATCTGGGATATTTTTTAATATATTATTCATAATCCTTATTATGTTTTTTTAGAAAACGATTTTTCCCTTAATATATAAATTTAATAATAAGAAAAATCAAATAACTCTAGTGGCATTATTAGCATTTTTA
>JBHLON010000109.1:0-4544 GCA_048940445.1 Promethearchaeota archaeon | reverse complement strand
ACGAAGATTCATTATGGATTAGTGATATAACATATCGAGCTTTTATTCATTTTGATTTATCAAAAAAACCCTTAGACATCATCAAAGCTGAAATCGTCTTAAATTTTTTTTATGTGTCAGGATCCACTACAATAACAATTTATAAAGCTAAGAGTGATGATTGGCAAGAATCAACTATTACATGGAATAATGCACCTTCATATAATACCATCGTATGCACAGGAACCATTTATGGAAATGCAAGATTCTCAATTGAACTTCCCGATACCTCCTACGAATGGAATCAAGTGACCCTTGTAGTGAAAAGCTCTGATGACCAGGGTTTTGATACAATTACCTCAAAAGATAATACATATTCAACATCTCTAGATGATGTACCCCACATCATGTATACTTATACTCCTCCAGGAATTCCAAGCTATAATCCTTTTATTATCATCGGAATTATAAGCATTTGCACTCTTTTCCTTATAAAAGGAGTGTCTAAAAAATTTGTATCAGTTGGGAAAATTTAACCAATTGATAATGAATTTGTCTAATTAACAAGAAAATTTTTATGTTTACTTAAGTAAATATTTTTTAATCAATAATTGTTAATCTTCTTTTCGATATACGGGTTTAATGAACTAATTATGATTTTACATAAAATGAGTATAAAAATTTCATAATTTTATTAAGAAGCAACAAAGTAAATTAAGAGTCAAACAACAATTTTTTTAAATAAGGTTCCCAAGAAATCTAATATTCAAAATAAAAATGATTTTGAGACTCTTAAAATTGAAGGAAGTGGAGAGACAAAAAAATTAAATATCACTGAGGAGCAATTTCGAGAGAATAATGGACAAAGTATCTTGAATACAGAAAAAATATTTATTATTATAAAGTAGGATTTGAGACTCATATCCATAAAAAAAAATTAAGTTAAGAGTTGAAATGTTAACAACATCTTTTATTATATAACTTCATTTGGTCGCTTTCTTCTACGTAATATTATGATTGTTAATGCTGTTATACCAACTATACCTAATATTGATGAAATTACTATAACAATCAAGATTAGAGGGTTTTCTCCCTCAGGAATCTCAACTAATGTAACTAAGACCGTATTTATTAGTTCAGTATTACCCATTTCATCAATCGCTTGAAATGAAATTAGATAATCACCAGGATCATATTCAGACAAATTAAAAGCACCAGTATAATCTATCCATATTGAATCGTTTATTTTATACCTTAGTATAGCGATCCCTGAACCAGCACCATCATCCGCACTCAATGTAAAAATAGTTGATCTATTCACTATATGAATATCTCTATAAGGTTCAAAAATTAATGCTGAAATAGGAGCGAGAGTATCTTTAAAGATAGACACTTCCAGGAAATTTTCATTTGCTACTGAGTCATTTGCATAAAACCTAATAGTGATTAAGCCATCCGCTCTTTTATCCCATTCAGTCTGGTTAATTTTTCCAGTAAATCCAGTAAAAGTGATATTAGTACTTCCTCCATCTAAAGAATACCATGTAGTATTTAATTTCTCTTCAATTATCGATATATTAAAGTTTGGAGCAATGGTTCCAAAGAATCCATCTTGGATTGGTTCATTTATAAAGATTTCTGGTTTATGGATATCTTTTTGTATAGTAATTTTAGCACTATTTTCATGATCTCCTTTATCTCTTGCATAAAATATAACTATGACTGAACCATTTCCTTTTTTATCCCATTCAGACTGATTAATTCTTCCTGTTAATCCAGTAAATGTGACATTAGTAATTCCTCCATCTAAAGAATACCATGTAGATACTAAATTAATCTCATTAATAGAAACAGTGAAATTTGGTGGAATAGTTCCAAAAACTTCATTTTGTGTGGGTTTATTTATAAAAATCTCAGGAATTATAGTATCAATTGTAAAATATCTAATATCTGATTGTACCATACTTCCAGCCAAAATTCCATTTGAAACATTACTAAAAACTTGAATATGATGCTTCCCTTCATTAGGCATTTTGATCGTGATGTTTCCTAGTATCATTCTATAAGGTTGGTCATCAATAGAATAGGCTGTCCAATTTCTCTCAAAATTTGTATGAAAACTAAGTAATAATCCCTCCTTTAAATTATCTCCAATATTATAATAAGGATCCCATGAATATCCTACTGCATCTAAATACATATTATAACCCGCAGCTAGATTATCTGAACTAAATGTAATGCTTTCACCAGTAATATCATTATTCGAGAAACGAAAGTTTCCATATCTTGAGTTATTTATCCAAACACACCATTCAAATTGATTTAATCCTTCATAATCTCCAGTAGTGCATTCATAGGCAATTTTAACATGATACCAAACATTATCATATGCAGATAATCCCAAACTATTCCATGTTCCATTATCATATTGAAATTCATAATCATTTATACGAAATCTAAACAAATTTGAGGATGAACCTCTCATAATAAACGTATAAGGCTCAGAAGAATCTGTTGTTCTCCACCACCATTCTATAGTTCCATTCTGCTGTAAAGAAGAAAACATCTGTCTTATAGATGAACTTGAACCAGTACCTAAATCTCTCATTCTCGCCAACTTTTTATGTCCATCTAATTCATCTATAACAAAGACTTCACCACTACTTATCCATTTATCTGGTTTTGTTCCAAATTCATCATTTTCAAAGCCAAATGATCCTAGAAAATATCCTTTTGTTGGCATCGTGTGTGTTCTATTTCTAGGTGTATCTATCCAAATTGAAGGAGGTGTAGAATTAAATAACATTATTGCAACGTTGTCTTGGGGATAATTTGCAGTTACAATATCATTATATCCATCATTGTTTGCATCTCCCAAAAATACGTCAGCTGTATTTCCTGTAGCTGGGAGTATAACGGGTGTCTTCCAATCACTACTCGATTCTTCCCAAAATAATATAGATACTGAATTAGAATTCCCTGTTATTATATCATTATACCCATCAATGTTTGCATCCCCTATAAAAATACTACTTGAATCTCTTCCAGGTTTTTTAATTTGGGCATCCCAATACCCAGAAGTCTTGTTCCATAATATTATTGAGACATTTTGGCCATAAAGGTTAGCACTTACAATATCATTATAACCATCATTATTTGCGTCCCCAATAAATACTTTCATAGGCTCATAACCAACCTCTTCAGTAAGCTGTGAATTCCATTGGTTTAATGTATCATTCCATAACAATATTGAAATATTATTATCAATCCGATTGGCAGTTACAATATCATTATATCCATCGTTATTTGCATCTCCTAAAAAAACACCCCAAGGGTGTTGTCCCACAGATTCGTCAATTTTTGGATCCCAACCACTAGAAGTATCATTCCATAACAAAATTGAGACACTGTCACCACCTTCATTTGCGGTTATAATGTCATTGTATCCGTCATGGTTTGCATCTCCTATATTGATATCATGAGGTCCACCACCAACCGTTTCAGTAATTTGTGGATCCCAATTTCCAGATATTTCATTCCATAAAATTATTGAAACATCACTAGAAACAGAGTTAGATGTTACAATATCATTAAATCCATCATTATTTGCATCTCCAACAAAAACTTGTTCGGGTTGTGTTCCAACTGAAATTTGTTGTTGCGGCTCCCAGTTACTAGATAAATTATTCCATAATAGAATTGATACATCACCACTCATAAGATTGGAAGTTACAATATCATTATACCCATCATAATTTACATCAGCAATGAAAATACCAGTCGGCCCATTCCCAACTGACAATGTAAAAGCAGGTTCAAATTCATAATATGAATTTTTTAGATCTGAATCATTTAGATTTTCTATGGATTTATCAATTTTTCCCTGATAAATACTAATATTTATGAATGATAGTACAAGTATGATTCCTAAAGTTAAGATTGTCTTTATTTTACCTTTATTTCTCATTAAATTTCACCTAAATTTTAAATTAATTAAAAGAAAGGCAAGTGTGTATTTAACACTTTTGTCATGAAAACTCTATTCATTGATAATCCAAAATTATGTATTATCTCACAAAAAATCCCATCAGGATAGATTCTATAATGATTTTTTATGTTTTTTAATGAATTCTCAAAATAATCCCATTTAATATTCAAAGACATAGATAAAGCATTATGGGTATTTGGACTATTCTTAAAAAAAAGCGGAATTACTTACTGATTTATAAAAATCAAACAGTACTCAAATTATCGATTGAAACCTATTTAACTTCCTACAAACTTTACCTATTAATCTCATTTTATAAAACGAGTATCTAAAAAAATGCATATAGTGAGAAAACCTCTAATTCTTATGCATCGTTTTTTTATCTTTTTTCCATGTTGGTAGTTATCTTGTTAATTGCAATTTGGATTTTTGTTTTCTTATCATTAAAAAAAAAAAAGAAATAAAGAAAGGCAATTGAAATAGGATAACTTCTGTTCTCTTCTAGAATTACCCTTCTTTAAAATATTTATCATCTACTCTTTCGAATATCATGGATCAACTTCAATAAAAACTAACT
>JBHLON010000108.1:0-4547 GCA_048940445.1 Promethearchaeota archaeon | reverse complement strand
AATTTTTTTTATTTGTAAATGTTGATTTCTTTTAATTGCGGCATTTTAGCCACCAAGGCTCACTCTTTTTTTATGATTGAGTTGAAAAGTTGTGATTAATGCTTCATCACAACGCAATTCGTCCAAAGAATGTTTATTGTAAAAAAATAGTCCTTTATGAACTAGTTATCTATACCTATTCAATCCTTGAATATAATGGATTATCACAAATAATAAAAATACTATTAACATAAGAATTCCAATACTTATATTAAATAATCCAATAATTGAGGTAATTGCATTTATTTTTTTAAATATTAACGTAAAAAAGATTCCTATAGGAATAATAGAAACTAATGTAATAATAATTGTATAATTAAATTGGTAGAAAGAAAATTTTTTGAAACATTGTTTGCAATAATAATTTTTATAATCAGAAGCCCCTATTTTAATGGGTTTTATATATGAACTTTTTGACGCCTTAAACAATTGCGCTGAAAGTTCTTGTCCGCAAACTCTACAATAAGATTTGTAATAATCAAAATTCGATAAGTATTTGCGATAAAACCTTCCTTGGTACTTTCGTTCATTTTTAGTTATTTGGTAATCAAAATGAGCATATATTCGGAAAAGAACGCACCATAATAAAATTGGTGTCAGACTAATAAAGCTTACTAAAATTGTGATTAAGTAATCTCCCAGAAATTTTAACTCATATAATGGTGACAAAGAAATAATTAGAAGTAAGTCAAAGGTGACCCAAAATAAGGGAAATTTAAAATTAAGAAACTTTTTTAGCTTCTTATAACGAATCGGATAATTACTGTATAATATTTCTTTAAACATGTGTTTAGTATTCCATTTGCAGATTTTTGTTCTTTTTTATGAGTATATGTTAATTAAGATTTATATTTATTTTGTTGTTAAGGGTGTTGATAGCGGTAAAGAAGAGATTTTTAACGTCATCAAGATTTTGACTATTATCTCTTCGAAGATGTTTTGAATGATAATGATGCAACCTTAGTTATGGCATAATATGTCCATTACAGAGATAAAAGTGAAATACCATAAGAAAAAAATAAGATTTAATCTCTTTTTCTGATTATAATTCTGTTTCGTTTTTTACTGATGAGTATTATGACCACAACTGCCCCTACAATGGTTCCAATACCAACCACGGTCAGTAGTCCCCATTCAATTGGAATCCAGAAAAAGTTTTGCGCTGAAGTCTGATTGGTATCAGGAGGAAGATCTCCTATTTTTCCATCATCAATGATAACATAGGCTACATTCATCCATGGCACGTCACAATAAATTTCGATATCTATAGTGTATATTCCAGCTATTGCTGTTCCAAATGTGAATATATTTACATCAGCAATTCCTGCTAATGTGGCATTTCCATAAATCTGAAAATCCCGATTGAGAGGATCTGAAATATTGTAAGAAACATCTGCTCGATTACTCAATGCCATTGAGATTGAAGAAGTTCTCCCAACATAGAATTTATATCTATGATCTGTTAAAAGGGAAATCTCATGTTGGATAAAGTAGCCATTTGAGAAGCAAGTAAGATCATAAAACATCATTCTTCTCTGTTCATCATTGCTAATTTTGTCATAAAGACAGTGTATTCCCGTGTTTCGGATAGTTATTTTAATATTGAGATTTCCAGTATTAATTACTTGAAATTGAAATGTATGATTACCAGATTCTGTTGTACCAAAAAGTGTGCTAATCTCCCCACTTGCTTGAGAAATTGTTGCATAAAAAATTTGAAATTCACGATCTAGTGAATCCCATAATGTTATGTTCATCGTGCAGCTATGTGGAGTTACAACTTGTACAATAATAGAATGTATATAAGCACGAGATAAGTCAAATGTTAACCTATAAGTATTTTGAATGTTTGTGAAAGTGAACACTTTACAGATATACTCATAATCACTTGTGCTTAAACGATTAGATGATATATCAGAGGGAATTTCTGTATCTTTTTTTGGTTTTTGAGTAGACGAACAAATAAAAGGCATTCCTCCAATCAAGATAAAAATGATTATAAAATAAATTTTCTTGGATTTAGCTTTAATATTAATAACCATACACCTTAAGTTCTTTAAATTCTAACTTTAATTCTTTTATGACAGCACATCTATCAAAGTCGATACAACTAAAACATGGCTTGTCTGTCCAAAAGTATGCTGGTAAATGATGTTGTTCTACAATTAAAATTGGAAATTTGGTTCTAGGACAATCAAGAGCAGAATTACTAATATTACCTTTCTTTGGTAAAGCATAAGAAGTTTCACAAACTTCACATCTAACAAATCGTTTATAATTAGAGGTTTTATAAATGGAAAGGGAACATTGACATTGAGGACATATCCCAATTTCATCTAATTTTCTCATTCGTTAAACACTTAAAAATGAATTTTAGAGAAGAAAACTGACTTCCATATAAAAAGAAAAAATTGAAAATTAGAAATTTGTTATACACTTCACATTAAAATGACCCTTAAATTATAATTAATAAGATTCTCATTCGTTAATAAAATAAACACTACTTTTGAGGTTAGACTTACTTTTCTAACCTCACCTTCTCATGTTGACTCAGAAATTTTTCTTTAAAAATCTTTAGTTCTTTAACTAAATATGGTTCTATTTGATTATTTTGATGGATTTTTAGCAGGTATAGATTTTTTAATTGCGTTGGGGTCATTAATAGGGTTATTAGGACTTATAATTGGATTTATTTTATTTGTGTGGGGTGGCAAGCGAATAAGATACCGTATATTGGGAGTGATTATATTTTCTTTAGTTTTATTAGCGATTTGTGGTGTGGAGACAGGAATTCGATACTTTAGTATTTATCGCTAATTTTTTCCAACCAGTTCAAAATTAAAAGTGTTTATAGTTTTTATAGTTAATGTGAACCTGGATTTTGAATAGGACCCAACTGGAACCCAAAAAGGACAAAAATCTGCCCTGTAAGGAAGTATCCAGCCCATAACAAAACTACACATCCTAATAATAATTTTAAATAAACTTTACGAGCTATTAATACGCCAATAATTGTAAATCCAAGCAAAATCCAACCCATAAAAATGCAAAACTCACCTAATTTTGAAAAAATTATATAGAAAAGCGTACCTACTTGATACTGTAGGTTCATACCAAAAAATGGTACCCAGACTGCAATGAAACCAAGAATTCCAAAGAACACATAAGTAAAGGCGCGTGAATTCTTTTTCTTCTCTCCTACCAAATAATTTTGACCTTTTCTTGACATGATTCCTCATGATATTTGATGAAAAGTTTATTTTAACCTCAAATTAGATGATTGTTTATAAAGAAAAAAGTTTCTCTCATTTTTTATTTATTGAGTTAAGTTCAATAATTTTAGTAGTAATATTTAGAGTCTTAGTTGAGCAAACTATATTACATGCTACCATTATTCTTTTTTTTTTTTAAAAATGACTGAAATAAAAGTATAGTTATGGGTGTAAAATTGAAAGATATTGTAATTCGAGATAGCATTAAACTCCCCGAGTTAGCGGGTAGTATTATCGCTATTGACGCTCCGAATATTATCATGAGCTTATTCAATTTTACTAGAAAGAATCTGGATGGAACTTATGCCGGACTCCTTTTAGACAGGACATATCAACCTATCTCCCATTTATATGGGTTACTTTATCGAGTAAACTTTTTTTATAGTAATCTTATATTTCCAATATTTTGCTTTGATGGAAAAGTCTCGAATTTAAAGCGAATAATTACTAAAGATCAGTTAAAGGATTTCCTTTTTATGCAGAAGTGGTATAAATCGACTATGGAATCGGGAGAGGTGGAATTTGCTAAAGCTATTGCAGCCAATAGGGGATATCAATGGCAAACTGTTATTAAAGAGTCTAAAGAACTATTAGCTGCCTTTGGAATACCCTATATTGATTCGCCGTCTTCAGCAGAATCTCAATGTGCTCAGCTGGTTAAGGAGAAACTAGCTCATTTTTCTAATTCTCAAGATTTTGACTCATTAGTCTTTGGATGTCCATGGTTACTCCAAAATATATCTAAAACGATGCGAAGGAAATTACAAGGGAAATGGGTATATCGAGAAATTACTCCTGTTAGAATTGATCTAGCCCATAATTTACATACACTTGGTATTAATCAGTTTCAATTAGTGGACATGGTACTTTTAATAGGGTGTGATTATTTTCCTGGAATTAAAGGTATTGGTCCTAAAAGAGCCTTAAATTTACTGAAAACTTATAAGACAATTGAAAACGTCATATCACACGAGAAAAATAAATATGATTTTAACTCTCTCACTCTAGACTTAATTACTCAAGTAAGAAGAATTTTTTTATTTCCCGATGTGCAGGAAATTGATAGAGAGTTTTCATGGAATATGCCTAATGAATCATTAATTATACATTTATTATGTGAAGCTCATTTCTTAGATAAGAAGCGAGTGAAAAATAATTTGAAAAAATTAGTCCAAAACTTTGAAAAGTGCCGAATTTACTTTCTTAACCATAGAAGAAAGCCTAAATTACAATTTA
>JBHLON010000107.1:0-4574 GCA_048940445.1 Promethearchaeota archaeon | reverse complement strand
GTTAGATTGTATAAGATTAAACATTTCATTTTTGACTTTGGAGGGGTTTTAATAGAAAAGACATTTGTACTTAAAAATTTATTCGAACTTCTAGAACATGATTTACAGATAAAAATTCCAAAAATTGATGAGGCTCCTTACATCAGAAAATTAAAACGCAGATTAAGTTCAGGAATAATATCTTCTGATGAATTTTTAGAGAAAGTATTGGAAAACTATTATTATCCATTTCAAATTAAAAGTAGAGCTTTACCTCCTAAGAAGGTTAATATTGCTTATTATGTTGAACTTTGGTTTAATCTGTATACAAAAGTCACTAATTTATCTTTAAAAATGGCTGAGATAATTGAAAGATTGCATAAAGCTGGATACATTGTGAGTTTAATGTCAAATACTCATGATATACATGCAAAATCAAATGAATTAAGGGGATTTTATGAGATGTTTGATTATGTTTTTTTATCAAATGAAATTGGCCTAATAAAACCAGATATTGAAAAGTATAAATATGTTTTAAATAAGCTAGATACAAAACCTAAAAAGTGTGTATTTATTGATGATAAAATAAGAAATCTCATTCCTGCTCGTGAGTTAGGAATAATAGTTTTAAGATTTGAGTCGTTTGAAAAATTTAAAAAACAGTTGAGTGATCTTGGAATTCAAAAAATTAGTCCTAATTTAAGAAAAGAAATTAAAAAGAAGTATGAAAAATATAAAAAGAGTAAAAGGGAATATAAGAAGGCTAAAAAGGAATATAAAAAGTCAAAAAAAGAGTATTTAAAAAAACAGCATAACAAAAAAAAAGCATTAAAAAGAAAACGTGAGTTCCAAGAGAAAAGAAAAGAATATCAGAAAAAGAAACATAAGTATAAAGAGCAAAAAAAGCTAAAAAACGAAGAATTAGTCTCTACAATTAGAGTAGAATGAGTTTTTATTATTGATTTTCATTTTCATGCTCAACTTCTTTATTGTAATCCTCTATCTTTTTTTTTACTGATTCTTCTGGCATCGATGGGATTGGCATTTTCTCATATATTTCTATAAATTTCACATCGTTTATTTCATCTGGCATATGTGTCTGTAAATCATAAGATAATCCAAATTTTAAGTACGTAAGATTTTGGAACAGATAGGTTTTCGGGATAGTGATCTCAAGAGATTTATCTTCCGTGTTATATTTTAACTTAAATTCTGAAATACTTTCTTCAGGTATTCCTTTAGAGATCATAAAATATTCTACTTTTTCATCGAATTCTTCAATTTTGTCTATTACTTCAATATTATAATCAACACTTTGACCTGCTAATGGATGGTTATAATCAACTATAACTCTCCCTTGAACGACGTTAGTCACCACACCTCGCTGGCTTGTTCCCTTTTTAATAAATTCTTGTCCAATTTCAGGGTTTTTTCCATCATTCAATTTTCTAAATTTAGCTATTCCTATTCGTTCTATCTTTTGAGGATCCCTCTTACCAAAAGCTTTTCCTGGAGGGATTCGTACAGATTTCTTTTCAAAGAATTTCATTTTCTCAATTGTCTCTGTTAAACCTTCATTTAGAAAACCCGGTTTACCAACAATAACAAATTCAGGTGAATAGTATCCCTGATTTGCCTTCTTTTCATCATAGATGCCTGCCTTCTTAGCATCTTCTTCAGAAGATACTTGAAAGACATTTCCTTTTTGAGTTTTTCCGGTGATTCTTACTAAGACAAAATCTCCTTTTTCCACAGCTTTGCCTTTAAGAGCACTTTTCTTTTCCTCAATCTTTTTAGATTCAGCTTCGACTTTTTTATCTTTTTCCTCCATAACTTCTTCTATCGGGGTTCCTTGAATCTCATTATCCGTTTTAAGCAATAAATTTGCATTATTTATATATTTTTGAGCTGATGTTTTTCCTATACCTTTTATCGCTAGTAAATCTTCGACTTTTGCATTTGCTAATTTTTCTACTGTGTCAATTCCGGCAGTTTTAAGATTTTCTGCTCTTTTACCTAAACCTTTAACGTCTTCCAGTTTTAAACTCATTTGAAATCATTCTCAAATCAAAATATAAGAAATATATTAATTTATTAGTTGGATTTTAAAATAATTAATAGTTTTTAGATTTTTCTATAATATGTTAAAAAGTATAAAATTAATCATTTAGAGGTTAATCTTAAAGCAATAACTTATTCAATTTTATAAACAGTCAACTAAATCTCTTATTATCAGTGAGAAGTAGTTTTTCTTACATTAAGAGCATTATGAAACCGGTTTCCATAGAATTCCTAATTTATCTGCGTATTTTCTAGCTTGTATCATTTCTTCTGAAGTAGGTCTCCGATCAATTTCAGGATATTGATACGCTCTATATTCCGGTCTAAATTGCCCCATAATATTTACTACGCAATTAGGTACCTCCTGTGCTATAAAATCTAAAATCGGTTTAGAACAGCATTCAATATGATTAGGCATGACTAAATGTCTAATAATAATCTCACCACTTCCTTTGTTATGAATTTTTTTAAGGTTTCGAGTCAAAATGTCATAATAATTTTTTATCCCGGAATATTTTTCCCCACATTGATTATTTCCATATTTAAAGTCAGGAAGCCAAAAATCTATAAAATCAATTATTAAAGCAAGAGATTCTTCTGTGAGGTAAAAATTCGAATTCCATAGTTGACAAATATTGATCTTTTGATAAGTCAAACTACCTAATATTGTATGAATATTTGGTATTGGATCTCCTCCAACATAATTAATATTAATTGCTCCTTCATTGGTTAATCTTTCTGCTAAGATTGCCAAATCTTTCTCGCTAACTTTTTTAGCGACGTCTTCAATTGCTTTTTTGTTTTTCCAAGCTTGAGAAATATCATAATTTTGACAGAAAACACATCCAAAGTTACAGCTTTGAAAAAAGATTGTACCACTAGGAATTAAAACGCTTTCTTCCCCCATATGAAGAAAAGCGCTTGCAACATATGAATCTTTAGTCAATAAACAAAAACCTTTTTCCCCATCAATTCTGTTTACTTTACATTGACGCTCACAAAATATGCAACTCTCAAGATATTTGGTTGCTAAGATTTCAGCTAATGCTAGATAAGAATTAGAAACCATTTCTTTATCCTTTATATCTCCGAAACTTTCAAGCAAGAGTTTACTAAATTCATTTGATTTTTCGTGTAATAACTTCTCTAAATTTACGAGAGAATCTTCTGGATCAAAATCACACTCTAAAGTCTTAGCAATTAAATACCTTGCGATTTGCTTACCATCAATTATTCCTTTATATCTAGGAAATCTTGTTAAAATAGACTTGTCCTGCCATACACTTTCAGAATTAGGACGAATTATTCTAAATACCATAATACTGCTGGAGATATAATGAATTTTAACTATATTTCAAATGTTAACCATTTAATAATATTTTCAAGAAACAGAAGATTATCTCCTGCATCTAACCCAAAATCTGAATCTTCCATTAAGAAATCTGAAGATCCAATTGTAACACTTCTCCCATTATAGAAATCAGAAACAGCACATATTGGAACAGGACCAATAGCACTTATATCATCATCAATATAGTATTTGAATTCCGCTTTTTCGGAGGTCACAATTATGTCCTCAACATCTTCTTCTGTAATAGTGAAGAATGTGCTGTTTGGTAGTACCACTTGAGTAACACCGATTGATATGGGATGACTAAATATCTCATTTATTAAAATATTATTCCTATTTACTAGAAAATTTGAGGGTGCTTCTTGAATAACCCCATTCCAGAATCTCTTTACTCCAGTTATTTTATACAATACTCTAATAGAACCTTCTTTCATAGAGATGTCTTTATCCCCACCATCACCACTTGTTAAAAATAAGCCTCCCCCATCAGCAACGAATTTCTTGATAGCTAATAATTCTTCTTTAGTAAATTTATCATTAATTCCATTTTTTGAATGTTGAATATTTCCAACAAATAGTATGTCATAATCTTCAATAGTTTCAAAGTCTATAGGGCCCTCATTTTTATCTATGTAATCAATCTCAATATCTTCTTCACCCAAAGTAATTTCTGGAAATTCTTCAACCTTCTCCTTGTGAGATAAATCAATAATTATGTTGTAACTCATTTGGATGATTCTCCATATTGACTTTTATATTTGTTTATTAATGTGTTTAAAAGTATTTTAACGCTTAACCAGTCGATTCTTCTATCTTTATACTTTGTAATTTATTTTTTAAAGATATGTTATTCTTTTTAAATTTATTGAAATCCTAAGATTTAAGCTTTATTATTACAAAATTTTTAAATGGAGAAAGAGCAGATAGATAAAGATTGATTTAAAGAATGCAATTTTATTTGATTTCTTAATAGAAATATATTATTCTTTAATAGGAATAAATTCTCTTTCAGCTGGACCTTCTTTTCTTACAACAGCTATGTCAATTCCGTTTCCGGAAGCCATATCACGTATAATGGACGATGTTACGGCTTTAATTACAATATCCTTTCCTTCTTTAGCAGTAAGATTATCTTTATACTTTGCTTCTAAAACACCATAGGAAAAGTTTTGCCCACTTCCAA
>JBHLON010000106.1:0-4629 GCA_048940445.1 Promethearchaeota archaeon | reverse complement strand
CTTATATTATATTTTAACATGGAATACCCTGGAAATGAAAAAAAAGCAATAAGATTCCCAAGAAACATTATCACTATAGATAATAAACCAAAAAGACCTCCAGGAATGAGTCTATAAAAGTGAGATAAACTACGAGTTAAATTTCTCATAACCTTATTAATGTTTAAAGAAATTTAAAAAGATATTATTTATTTGAAATAGATTCATAAAACTTAATTAAATAACATTATTATGTCATATTAGGCGCTCGTAGTATAGAGGTAGAATCTCGGATTCCCATTCCGAGGACCCGGGTTCAAATCCCGGCGGGCGCATATTAGTAAAAAAATTACCATGAAAGCCCTTTTATAAAACGCAAATTATTAATTATTGTATTTACTTCATGATCAGAAACTTCCATGAAAGCATAAAATTCATTTTGCCAGAAGGCTCTTCCTGAAGTAGCAGATCTAATATCCTCAGCGAATTTAATTGAATTTCTAACAGGAATAAGTATTTCTATAATTGCTTGATACTCTTTATCTTGGTTTATATTTTTAATCTTAGCTGAATATTTCGTGAGTAGAGAAAGAACACTCTTTATATAATCTGGAGGTAACTGGATAATACTATGGTATATAGGCTCTAGCAATATCAATTCGGCTTCATTAAGTGCTTTCTTTATAGCGTCATAAAATAAGGTAGATATTTCTGTGAAAGCGTTCTCTTCATTTATGTTATTGATCCTCAAGTTTTCTATCAGAATTTTAATTTCTGTAAGTTTTTCCCCACAAAGTGGACCGTTTAAATGGATTTTTTCAAAGCTTTCGATAATGGTATCTCTAAAAAAGGCACTAAATGTTTCTTTTCCGTTATAAATCAAAAGATTTTGATCATCATCAAATTTCCAAAAATTTTGGATTTCATTTTCATTTAAATTTGTTTTTTCTAATAGTGTATCCTTAAGAGCATTTAATGACTTAAATGAACTAACATTTAATGATTGTAAAAACCTAACTGTTGTGGGGTCTAATCTTTCAATCCTTATTGATAAGGCATTCTGGTTATTTGGTGAATTAACAGTAATTAGTGACGAATTATTTCTGCAAGATTCTTTAAAGACAGCTCTGGGTTCTGAGATCGAGATATTCACTCCTCTTTTATCAATTTCATTTGCAGTCACTTCAAGATGTAGGGGGCCCATACCTGATAATAAGAATTCACCATTTTCCTCATTAATATCAAACCTTAAGTTTGGATCCTCAATTAATAAATTATCAATTAATTCTCTCATTTTATCTAGGTCCCTAAGATATTCAGGTTCGACTGATACAGTGACTACCGGGGTTGTAACATATTTAACATCCTCAAATGGAATCGTCTCATCTTTATATTTTCTTTCAACAATGGTTTCACCACTTTTTATTTTCTTTATTCCTTCTAATGCAACTATATTCCCAACAAGTACCTTATCAACTTGTTCTCTTCTCTGTCCCATGAATATAGCAGTTCTCTGAATGGTTGCAAAATCATTTTCCCTTAAAAGAAAGACTTCTTCTTTCTTTGAACAAATACCTGAGAAAATTCTTCCAGTAGCAACTAAATTTTGCTTATCAACTTGAACTTTGCTTAAACAAATGATTAATGGACCTTTTGGGTCACAATTCTTCATAGCTCTTCCTACTTCTGAATTAATATCTCCATCCCAGATTTTATTAATCCTATAACTCTGGGCATCTTGAGGATTTGGAAGATGGTCCACAACCATTTCTAGTATTGCTCTATGAATTGGAAAATAATCTACTAAATCTGAATACGTTTTTTTCGAATAGGTTTCTTTTTTATATCTTGACCTTATATCACTAAATTTAAGAGGACTTTCTTCTAACATTTTTAAAGTAAATCCCCATTTATGAAGAGCAGAACCAAATGCCACATTTCCATCCGCTGGAGATATTTTCCATTCTTCTTTGAATTCTCTGTCTGCAAATCTTTCAATAAGAGTATTAAAGTCATTTATTATTCTTGTGTATTTTTTCCGTATCTGCTCATCATTTAATTTCAATTCTCGAATAAGGCGATCTACTTTATTAATAAAAAGAACAGGTTTAACACATTCTTGTAGTGCTTGTTTAATCACCGTTTCTGATTGACTTATTATTTCTTCAACAGCATCCACTACGACTACAACACCATCGACTAATCTTAAAGCACGAGTAACTTTCCCACTGAAGTCTAAATGTCCAGGAGTATCTACTAGATTAATAAGAAAAGGTTTGCGTTTTTCTAATGTTTTTTCGTAATATAATGAGATATTAGCTGATTTCATTGTAATCCCACGTTGCTGTTCTTCTTCTAAATAGTCAAGTGCTCTTGCCTCTCCCGCTAGTTCGGGTGATAAAAAACCTGCTTCACTCAATAATGAGTCAGATAAGGTAGTTTTTCCGTGATCAATGTGACCTACTAACCCAAAATTTCTGATGTTCTCTGTTTGTTCCATCATTCGTAAAATATCAGTAATTTCTTTTCGACGTGGCATTACAATGACCTAAATACTTTCAAATTAATTTAATAATATTCAATTTTACTTCTGATTAAAGTTTTAGGATTATAGTAAGAAAAGGGGAGCGGGAAATGAATATTCTCATAACTCAAGATCATCTTCATTAAATTGGCACTAAAGTTTCAATTTTCAGTTGGGTCAGAGTTTTCAACGAAATCATTTCCCGCATGATGTTATAACTTTAATTATATTCTAACTTCTCCATCAATCCTAACAATTCTCCCATCGATATGCAGTCTTCCATCACTAAATAATTCAATAGCTTTAGGGAATATTTTATGTTCCCATTCAAGGATTCTGTTACTTAAAGTCTCCTCAGTATCAGTATCGTATACGGGAACACACTTCTGGATGATTATAGGTCCATGATCTGATTTGTTATCAACAAAATGAACTGTCGTTCCTGAAATCTTCACACCATATTCTAAAGCATCTTTATGAGCGTGCATGCCCTTGAATGAAGGTAATAGAGCAGGATGTATATTCATTACATTTCCATTGAAGGTGTTAAGGAACTTTTGGCTAACAAGTCTCATATATCCCACTAATACTATAAGTTCACAATCATATCTTCTTAACACATTAATCATTAGCTTATCAAATTCCTCCCGTGGTTTATCTAAAAGTTTATCAGATTCTATCAAAAAAAAAGGAATTTCAAGCCTTTTTGCTCGTTCCATACAGAAAGCGCCTGATTTATTACAAATAAGTACATCTACAGAAGCCTTTTCTTTTAAGATTCCACTTTTACATGCTAATACTATAGCTTCGAAATTACTTCCAGACCCACTCGCTATTGCACCTATTTTTACTTTTGGCATAATGATCAGAAATTTCTATAATAATAAAACCTTTATATCTAAGAGAGTTTCCATTGTTTATTAATAACATAATTTATATTGATTGGCTTACGAAAAGCCTCATTAATTTATAATGAAAATGTTTTTATTTGATTAACTTATATATAATATATATCTTAGAAATTAGAAGTCATTTATTCTTATATTTGATCTTTTAAATTTATCTCTTATTCTCTAAGAGAAGTAAGAACTAATTATTTAAAAATTATTATTCAAACATAACATTCATGTTTTAAGAATTTAGAAATAAGAAATAATTGAGATTTATTAAAAACATATTAGATAATAAATAATAGTCAAGAAATTTGAAAATCCTAAATAAAAATTTTAAAATTTTTTTAAAGAAGATTGAAGTATTATGAGTTCTGAGCAAGAATTACAGAGAATTAAGAACGAGATTGTTAAAAATCTTCCAAAAGATATTAAAGTCCAAAAAATCGAATTTGAAGGGCCAGAAATTGCGGTATATTCTGAAAATTCAAATCTCGATATAATCGAAAGCTCTGATGTGTTGAAAGATTTAGCAAAAACTATGCGAAAAAGAGTAGTCTTTCGATGGAATGTTGACAAAAGGAAGGAGCCCTCTGAAACTGAAGAATATATCAGAAACCTGGTTGGCGAAGAAGCCGAAGTTACTAATATCGAGTTCGATCATACTCGTGGAGAAGTAATTATTGAATCTGTAAAACCAGGGCTTGTTATAGGTAAAAAGGGAGTAAACTTAAAAGAAATCCGTATTAATACATTTTGGCAACCAAAAACTATACGAACTCCACCTCTAACTTCCAAAACTATTCAACTTATAAGAGGAATGTTAACTAGAGAACGCCAAAGCCAAAAAGATATCCTTTTAAGGATAGGAAAGAGAATCCATCGTCCAATACTTTTTAAAGATTTAGATATTAGGCTTACGGCATTAGGTGGATTTAGAGAAGTAGGAAGATCCTGTATTTTAATGCAAACAAGAGACAGTAACATATTGCTTGATGTGGGATTAAATGTAGGGAATAATAATAATAAATTTCCATATTTTGACATTCCTGAATTTTCTATACGGGATTTAGATGCTGTAATTATTACTCATGCTCATTTAGATCATTGTGGTATGGTTCCATTCCTTTATAAATATGGTTATCGCGGTCCAGTATATTGTACTTTGCCAACTCGTAATTTAGCTACGATGCTTCAGTTAGATTATATTCAAATATGTGAAAAAGAAGGTACAAC
>JBHLON010000105.1:0-4631 GCA_048940445.1 Promethearchaeota archaeon | reverse complement strand
AATATCCCTAAAAGGTTCAATATAACTTATATTGGTGAGGATGGTCAAAAGCATCGTCCAGTAATGATTCATCGAGTAATTTATGGAGCTGTTGATAGATTTATAGCCATACTTATTGAACATTATGCTGGTAAGTTGCCAATATGGTTAAGCCCAGTTCAGGTAATTATTATACCAATCACTGATCGGAATATTGAATACGCAATAGAAGTTAATAACAAGATGTTGAAAGCAAATATTAGATCAGATGTTGATTTAAGTCCAAAAAGAATGGAAGCTAAAGTAAGAGCTGCTCAACTAAAAAGAATACCATATATGATATCTGTAGGAGATAATGAAATTGAAGCAGAAACTATTGCTGTTAGAAATCGAGACAGAAAAGTGGAATTTGGAGTAAAATTAAATGATTTTATCTCGAACTTACAAGAAAAGGTAAAATTCTATCAATAATCTATTTTTTTTTATCTTTTTTAAAAGATAAGTTACTTTTTAAACCAAAAATTTAATTTCTCTAAAATTAAATAAAAAGCAGAACTTTACACTATATAAAATTTTAAAGAGAGTGTAAATTTGAGTGGAAATAATCAAAATAATGAAACTTTAGGATTAATTAATAATCGAAGAACAATTAGAGCATACAATTCAAAAATTCTTAGCCAAGAAGAAATAGAGACAATTATCCATGGAGCAATGAGGGCGCCGACCGCAGGAAATATGATGTTTTATTCTATTATTCAAGTAACTGACCAAGAAGTAAAAAATAAATTAGCAAAAACATGTGATAATCAACCTCATATAGCTAAGGCGCCCTTGGTATTGATATTTTTAGCTGATATGCAGAGGTGGTGGGATTATTTTAATGTTTGTGGAGTAAAGGACTTATGCGATGAGATGGAATTAGATTTTGAGACTCCACAAGAATCTGATTTGCTACTTGCTAGTTGTGATGCCTTAATTGCAGCTCAAAATGCGGTAATCACGGCTGAAGCTTTAGGGATTGGTTCATGTTACATTGGAGATATAATGGAAAACATTGAAATACACCGTGAATTACTTAATCTTCCTAAATGGGTATTTCCAATTACTATGGTTTGTTTCGGTTACCCTAAAGGTGATAAAGAGAAAATTCCACTGCAGTCTCGATTTCCTCAAAAATTTATTCATTTCATTAATAAATATAATAGATTAAACCAAGGAGATTTTAATGAGATGTTTAAAGGTGTTAAGCGAGGTTATAATGTAAAATATGCAGAAAATTTAGGGCAAACCTTTTACTTTGCAAAATTAGCTGCAGATTATTCTAAAGAAATGCGCCGATCCGTTAAGGTAGCAATTAGAGATTGGATTTCAAAAAATAGTGAATTATAAAAGAGGTAAGAAGATGAGTCAATATTCAAATGATTATAGTATAGATGAGATAATGACAGTTTTGATGGCAAGAGAAGTAAAGAATGATGATATTATGATCGTTGGTGTTGCTACTCCTATGGTTTGGGCAGCGTTTACTTTAGCGAAACTAACTCATGCGCCTGATGCTATCTATCATTATATTATGGGTAATACATTTGTTTTGGAGCCTCGTCAAGTATCCCTCCTCTATCTAGAAATGAATACAGCAAGGGCTTACCGATTTCAAAATTCAGTAGAATGTACTCTAGAATCATTGCCTTCTTACAAACTTACTACCATAGAGTTTTTCAGACCAGCTCAAGTTGACCAGTTTGGAAACACTAATAACATTTGTATTGGAGATTGGGAAAAGCCGAAGGTTCGCCTCCCTGGATGCGCAGGAATAGCAGATTTTAGTATGTTTTATTCTCGTGGATCCTTTTTATATACTCCTCGGCATGATACTAGAACTTTTGTTCCAACTGAAGATTTATTTTTCATTTCAGGAGTAGGTTTTCCAGAGGGTAAACCCTCTATATGTGGAGGTTCCGGACCTCAATGTGTTATTACAAATTTAGCATATTTAGATTTTAATGAATCAAGTAAAGTAATGAGAGTAAGATCTATCCATCCAGGTATTGATATTGATACTGTGAAATCATCTACAGGATTTGAGTTAGAAATTCATAAAAATTTGAAAGAAACTTCACCTCCGACAGTAAAAGAAATAAGATTGTTACGCGATAAAGTGGATCCACTAAGTATTAGAAAATTAGAAGTGCTTGCTGGAAAGGAACGGGAGGATCTGTTAAATGAAATCATCAAGAAGGAATTAGAAATGGAAATAAAATTTCCTAGATCATTATTATGACAAGAAAGAATAAAAAGGTACTTTTCTAATCTTGAATTTCCGGTTGATTTACAAAAAGTTTAATTTCTCGACCTTTATTTAATAATGAGATTATATTATTCCTTGATAATTTGTCAATATGATATTTTACCGAACTTCTTGTAATCTTCAATTTTTTCGCTATTGTTGATGAATTGATCCCTGGATTATTTTCGATAAGATCCAGAATTTCCAAACTTGTCTTTGATTTAGCAATTAATCTACGCATTTTCCTTTCTTTTTTTCGATCTGTAATTGTCGGAAAAAATGTATTATATTGCCCTAACTTTTCTTTCTTTATAATACCATATTGCAAAAGTACTTCAAGATGCCATTGTAACTGACCCTTCTGTAAATTACATTGTCTAAGAAGTTCATTATTATGAATGCCGGGCTCTAGCAGAATTTTCTTGATTATTTTTCTTCGATTCTCATTCTCAAATACATCATCAAAAGATAAGTAGGTAAAGTTTTCAGATATGATATTTTTTCTTCTAAAATAGTCCTTATATTGATTAACCGTTAATACAATAAAATATGAAGTTAAAATTAAAATGAAAAATGATAAAGCTCCAATTAATAACCAAAAATAATCAATTGCTCCTAAAAAAGTTCTTGATGAAAATATTAGAACTATTATTGCGAATAATGAAATTGAAATGAGGGAGATTATAATAGCAAGCTTAACATAAAATAACCAGCTATACTTCCATTCTTTAATACCCATAAGTGATATAATGTTGATTAATTATTATCTTTTTTAAATCGTAAAAGATTTTTTTTCATCGCAAATTTTGGAATCATAAATCCGACTGAATTTTGATATTCAACAAATTCTTTTCCATACTTATTTTTTAATGCAAAATCTTCAATTTTTGCTAACACTATGTAAGCCAAAACTTCTATAATCCATATCAATAAAATCATAGAATAGGGATTTATATCAAATTCGATCAAATTGGTAATAGGGGAAGTTTGAAATGTTACTAAAGTCATTCCAAATGTCATAATAATAAAAGCAATATATTGAGGATGTCGAACGATCTTGTAAGGTCCTTTCTGAATTAAATGCTTTCTATTAGTTATTTGTAAGATTAAAGCATAAATGAAAATTGTTAGCCCCCATATTGCGATATATGTTCCTGGTGTTCTTAATAGAAATCCTATATCATAAATTAAAATGTTTGGATTTTGAAAGAAATAAAAAATATAAGTAACAACTGGCACACTCATTATACCAAACCATATGGCTGTAGCTGGAACATATTGAAAGAAAGGTATTAAAATTGAAAAAATATTCGTTGAAATCGTCAAAATTTTATTCTTTACTAGCTTTTTTGTAGAATTCATATATACTCTCCTAAAAACTATACATATTTAAAAGATCAGACGAAAACTTATTTAAAAAGCTTATTGGTGCACTTCTCATACAATACTTGATTTATTATTATAATTTTCAATGAATCAATTTTCATTGCTTTTAAATGTCCTAAAATTGAACTAATATTAATTAAAGTAATAATAATGTGAGAGATTATGCCAAAAAAGAAAATAAATGGAATTAGAATGTATTATGAAATGGCTGGAGAAGGTGAACCTTTATTATTAATTCATGGCCTGGGTTCAAGTACACGTGATTGGGAATTTCAAGTGCCCACTTTTTCTCAGAAATATCAAGTTATTACTATCGATCTTAGGGGTCATGGAAAAACAGATAAACCTAAAGGACCTTATGATATGCGAATGTTTGCTAATGATATTAAAGAATTGCTTGAGGAGATAGGAATTAAATGGACCCACATTCTAGGTATTTCCTTAGGTGGTGGGATTGCTTTTCAATTTGCAGTAGATTATCCAGATTTAGTAAAAAGCCTTATAATTGTCAATGCTGGAATTGAAATTCCAACAGGCTCGATTAAAATGAAATTAGAGGCATTTAAACGTACATTTATTGTAAGATTAGTTGGAATGAAAAAAATGGGACAGGTTCTTGCTCCTCGACTTTTTATAAAACCTGAACAAGAAGATCTACGACAGAAATTAATCGAAAGATGGCAAGAAAATGATAAAAAAGCATATCTTTCTGCAATGCGGTCATTAATTGGTTGGAGTGTTCGAGATCAATTAGAAAAGATTAAGTGTCCGACGTTGGTTATCGGATCTGAGCAAGACTATGCTCCTTCTTCTATTAAGAAAGAATATACTGAATTACTCCCAAATGCAAAGTTTATTGAAATTAAGGATGCTAGACATGCTGTTGCTATCGAAAAACCAGAGGAATTCAATGAAATAGTTATGAGATTCTTATCAGAAAATATTCAAATCTAGGCTTTTTTTATTTCAAAATTCACAT
>JBHLON010000104.1:0-4642 GCA_048940445.1 Promethearchaeota archaeon | reverse complement strand
TAAATAACTTAGAGGAATTGAATTTAGATGGATGTCTTTCTTTAATTAGTTGTCCCAATAATATTGGTTTACTAACTAATCTTAAAGTTTATAATTTAAAAGAAAAAAGACCCTTCATTTATCCCTCTAAATTAGAGAACATGTATGAAATTGAAGTACTTCCTGATTTTCGAGACAATCAATATTCATTATCTAATATTAAAAAACATCAAGAAACTATGAGTACCAAATTCAAGTTCCCCCAAGTTCTCCTAGAGAAAGCCACACAAAAACTTATTCAAGAAGGTGTAAATTCTAAAGATGCGAGTTACTTGGCAAAATTTTTTCTTATTATTGATACGGATTTAATTAAAGCTCCCTTATTTAAGGAATTAGATGAAGATCAAGATGATCTGCGAATTTTACGTAATTATAAGATTGATAATGGGGGAAATATAATAGAACTTCATTCACATGGTGCTGAATCTGTATCTATAGCAATTTTTCCCGAACAGTTATGTTTTCTCAAGAATTTAGAAGTTATTAGATTTCCTAATAATATCATAGAATTTATTCCCGAGTGTATTAAAAGTCTGAAATTCTTAAGAGTTTTGGATGTAAGTAATTTCGAAGGTATAACTGCTTTTATTCCTTATCCAATCAGAGCTTTTATAGAGTCATTAGAGAGCTATAATATATTCTATAGATATTAATTTTACAATTCATTAAATTATTAAAAATTTAGGAGAATCACATTTAATGATCACTTCTTTTCTTACTTTAAAATAGACACAGTATCCCTCTTCATGGTTACCTTCTCTGTGAATAATAAAATCCTTTTCTTGAGAGCTTTCTTTCGTGATTTCTATAAGGAGGGTTTCCCTTTTAAATGTGGCGAGTAGAAATTTTCTTGAATTAACCCTTCAATAACAAACCTTAATAGAAACGTTTTCAAGGTTTATTCTTATGGTTTTGAATATTTATTCATAATATTTAAATAAGTTATTTTCTAGTTATTATTTAGAAAAGAATATTTATTCAAAATAAAAAAAAACAAAAAAAATGGAGATGATATAAAAAATGCCTGGTGGAGATAGAACTGGTCCGCGAGGGGAAGGTCCGATGACTGGCAGAGCATTAGGTTATTGTGCGGGTTATAGTTCTCCTGGATACATGAAAGGATATGGTATGGGCTATGGCTATGGGAGAGGATGGGGACGTGGCATGGGATGGGGACGAGGGCGAGGAAGGGGATGGAGGTGGCAATATCCTCCCTATGGTCCATATGTAGTACCTCCTCCAATTTATAAACCAGTATACGACTCAAAGGATCAATTAAGCATGTTAAAGCAGGAAAAGGAATATTTGGATTCTGAAATGGCTGAAATTAAACGTGCAATGGAAGATATATCAAAAAAAATCGAGGACTTAGAAACTAGCGAGTAATTGTAATCATTTACTCTTTTTTTTCAATTTTAAAATTAAAAAATATTTTTTGTAATGTTTAGAGATAGTCAAGAGAGTCATGAAGATTATTTGAAAGCAATATACTTTATTTCAAAAAAGAATAAAGGTGGGTGGGTGAGTAATTCAGAGATTGCTTCTTTTTTGAAAGTAAAGCCTTCTTCAGTTACTAATATGTTATATAAATTAAAAAAGGAAGGTTATATCAGGTGGGAGCCAAGAAAGGCAATTCGTTTAACTATCAGCGGTAAAGAAGTAGCTAAAGATATTGTGAGGTATAATAAGAAGTTAAGAGAATTCTTTAAAAAGATCTTAAACATCAATGATGAGGTAAAAGTCAAAGAATTATGCTGTAAGATTGAACATTATATTACTCCTGAGGTTGTAAAAGCTTTAGAAAATTTGGTTTTAAATAATGAATGACCTTTAAATTGGGTAGCTCTGATTATTTTTGACTTTTTTAGTTTTTAGTATCATGATCAGCAGATTCTATCAAATATTATCAGTCTAATATAATAATTTTTATTTGTATAACTTGGTATATTTAACTTAGGGAGAAACATGGAATATTTAAAAGAAGATATTATTCAAGCCAGAAAAATCCTTTTTACCGGTTTAGATACCGCAGGAAAAACTTCAATAATTCTCGCATTAAAAAAAGAATTTTCCAAAATTGCTGTAATCTCACCAACACAGGGAGCACAAAGAAGAATTTTTGATTTTCTGAATATTGAGATAAGTGAATGGGATTTGGGAGGCCAAAAATCTTACCGTATTTCTTATTTAAAAAATCCAAATAAGTATTTTGATAATACTGAAATTGCTATTTTTGTGATAGATATTCAAAATGAGCTGAGAATTCCAGAAGCAATAAGCTATTTAAAAGATGTTATTACTCAGTTTCACAAATTAAAAATATCACCTCCTCTAAACATTTTTTTTCACAAATATGATCCTAATTTTCCAGAAAATATAAGAAAAAATTGGGATGACTTGATTAGTAATTTAAAAAAAAGGGTTAAAAGTGAGACTCAATATAGAAAACTTTCTTTCTATAACACTTCAGTATATAATCTACCATCAATATTATTTACAATGTCAGAGATTCTATTAAAATTGTATCCAAAATCTCAATTAATTTCAAAAACAATCAGTGAATTTTGCCTTAAGATAAATTGTAATAGTATGGTAATCCTAGATCAAAATTCAATTATTCTTGGATCCTATTTTAAAGATGAAAAATCTGAAGAACTTATTAATAAAGTGTTACCATATTTCATTAAACTTGATAATGAATTTCAAGATCATATTAAGATGGGAAATGATCTAAAAGATCAGATAATTTTTCAAAGAACAAATTATTATTTCGTTTTTAAGAAGTTTTCATTAAAAAGTATTCCTTTCTCCTGGTATCTTATTTTACTTAAAAAAGGGGTTTACTTTTTTGAAGATACTTTTGAACCTTTGATTAAAATGCTTGAATTAGTTATTTATAAGGAAGTCTTGAATAATCCTTATGCATTTAATCAATAACTTACTTCAAAAAGAGGAAACTTGAATACTATAAATTTTTATATTTCTAATTTTCTTTTTAAAAAATAGACTTAAACTTTAAAAAATAGTAGAATAACTTAGATTTATGACAAACGTTAATTTAATGGTAAATGAAAAAGAAATCCCCTTAAATGAACAAATGGAACTTATGTTAGAAAACATAATTTTAGGCTATTTAAAATCAGCTAAAAAAGTTCCTGAAGAAATTAAGCATATTAAAATTGAAATTGAACTTTAAATCTTCTTTCTTTTTTTCTATTTAATAAAAAATCAATCTATAAGTCAATTATAATTGATTATAAAGTTATATAAACTACAAAAACTAATTTACTTTTAAAATCTTAAATTTAAATTATTAATCTTTAGATGAAAAAAATGTCCGAAACAAAATCCGCTGGAAAATTTAATATTAAATTGACATTTTTCATAGGCTTAGCTTTTTTTACTACAGAAGCAGCGTGGAGCTTATACAATGCAAGGGTGAGTAAGTTATTAGACATTTATTTAATCTTTTTAAGTCTTGTAGGCATATGGATGGCATTAGATAACATCATTGGGGTAATTCTCCAACCCATCATGGGTTCGGTTTCAGATAACACGCGTACTAGATTTGGAAGAAGGATGCCTTATATTCTGATTGGTATTCCGGCAGCTGCTGTGTTTTTTGCTTTAATTCCAACACAACAAAATCTGTTTGAGTTAATACTCTGGATGTTTCTATTTGGTATTGCTATGGGATTTTACAGATCGCAAGCAGTTTCGCTTATGCCAGATTTTATTAAACCAATAAATAGGAGCAAAGGTAATGCGATTATTAATATGATGGGAGGACTTGGTGGAGTTATTGGATACGGATTGAGCTTATTAGCAGGATTAGTAACGTTAGAAGGTTCTTTTATCATAACATCAGTTTTGATGGTATTATCTTTAATAGTATTATTTTGGAAAGTAGATGAGAAGGAATCATATAGCTATAAAGCATTGTTGGAAGAAGAGCAATTAGAGGGGAAAAGAATTAAGGAAAAACGAAAGAAGCCTGGTATTATTGAAAGTTTTAAAGATATTGCAAAGGAAAAAGATAAAAGTACTTTAATAATGGGATTAGCTATTTTCTTTTGGTTCATAGCATTTCAAGGATTAGCTGCACTTCTCACTATATATGGTACAGATGTTCTATTACAAGATGAAAACGTTTCAGGATTTTTAGCTTTTTTTGTAGCATTACCTATCATAATATTTGCTTATCCGTTTGCTATTGTAGCTGGAAAAATTGGAAGAAGAAATGCTATCAAAATAGGATTAAGTATTATGATAATAAGTTTAATTCTGATATTCTTTATTGGATTTATGCGAGCCCAAGGTTTGATTTACATAATAATACTCTTAGTTGTGGGAGGAATAGGTTGGTCTTTCGTAAATGTAAATTCAATTGTCATAATTTGGGAATTAGCTCCAACAGATGAGAAAATCGGCACATATACGGGTATCTATTATTTCTTTAGTTATTTAGCGGCTATAACAGGACCATATATAGTGGGAGGACTTACTGATTTATTTAATAATCCATTGGTTAGTCCCCCTTATTCTCTAATATTAAATGCTGCCATATTTCTAATAATTGCATTAATCCTAATGTTTTTTGTAA
>JBHLON010000015.1:0-73836 GCA_048940445.1 Promethearchaeota archaeon | reverse complement strand
TGTACTTTGCCAACTCGTAATTTAGCTACGATGCTTCAGTTAGATTATATTCAAATATGTGAAAAAGAAGGTACAACTCCACCCTATTCAAGAAGAGATGTTAAAACTACAGTTCTGCATACTATCCCTCTCTCATGGGGAAAAGTTACTGATATTGCACCCGATATTAAACTTACACTTCATAACTCTGGGCATATCCTTGGTTCATCTGTTATCCACCTCCATTTCGGTAAAGGCGGTTTTAACTTTATCTACACCGGAGATATGAAATATCAAAAGACTAGGTTGCTTGAAAAGGCAAATGTGAAGTTTCCGCGAGTGGAAGCTCTACTTATCGAAGCAACTTACGGTGGTCCTCAAGATCGGATTCCAAGTCGGCAAGATTCGGAGAAAGAGCTGAGACAAATTCTCATAAGTACCCTCAAGCGCGGAGGAAAAGTGCTCATTCCCGTGTTGGCAGTAGGACGTGCGCAAGAATTGATCATTGTACTCGAAGAGCTTATTTCGAAGGGTCTTATTGATAGGGTGCCAATATTTTTGGACGGTTTAATTGCGGAGGCAACTGCCATTCATACGGCTCATCCAGATTACCTCAGCTCAGATTTGAGAGAAAAGATCCTTCACCAAGGCAAGAACCCTTTTTTAAGTGATTTTTTCACAACAATCAGTACTCCTGAAGAAAGAATGGATGTAATATCCGGTGGCCCTTGTATTATTCTCGCAACGAGTGGTATGTTAATCGGGGGCCCTTCAGTGCAATATCTCAGGTCACTGGCAGAGGATAAAAATAATTCGTTAATTTTTGTGTCGTACCAGGTTAATGGAACATTAGGAAGCCGGATACAAAAAGGATTTCGGGAATTTCAGTATGTCGATGATAGGGGTCGAACGCAACTTGTACGATTAAATTTAAGTGTATTTACTTTGGAAGGTTTTAGCGGACACTCATCTCGTAGTCAAATATCTCAATTTTTAAGACGTATTCAACCACGACCTAAAGTAGTGATTACTAATCATGGAGAAGAGAGTAAGTGTGTGAGTTTATCAACAATGATACATAAAAAGCTACGGAAAGCAACTAAGAGTCCCAAAAACAGGGAAACCATCCTTTTAAAATAAGAAATACTTAATTAAGAATGATTAAACTAGAAGGATTTATTAGATTTTTTCTCCGAAGAAATTCATTTCTTTATATTAACTCCCTTTTTGATTATTTTTTTGTTTATTTTTACTTTTTTTATATTTGTTTAATCAAGAAAATGCATATCATGAATAGAGACCTTTATTCCTTTTCGTTGTAATTTTCTTATCATTTCATGCAGAATTGGAAGTTCATGATATTTAAACACGGAGAGAAGGATATGTTTAAGTGAATCGCTTTCCAATAAACACTGAGGTAATTTCTCTAGATAATTACCCTGAATATCTAATACTTTTAAATTCTTTAAATTAGCAATATATTCAGGTATTTTTTGTAAGCGGGATTCTTGGATAATGAGTTTTTCAAGTGATTGAAGGCGGGTGATTTTTCGGGGTAATTCCGTTATCCAATTGAAACTTAGATTTAATACTTTTAGAGATTCTAATGAGAACAAATCTTTAATCTTAGAAATGTCTTGTATAAACAAATTTTGTAAATCTAAAAATCCATTTTTCATATAAAATCTTCTTCCTGCAATTTCGACACTCTCCTCTCCTTCTTCAATAAATCTTTTGTCGTGTTTAGAAATCATATCATATCTTGGTATGTATAATAACTCTAATAAACTTCGGGTTTTGAATATGGATTTAAACCCAAACTTTTGTATTAAATTATTAAATTTATCCGTCCAAATAAAAAATTCTGAATTGAAATAATATAATTCCTCATTATGTTCTTTAGCTGCTTGATTAATTATTTCTAACAATTTAACTTTAGGATCATTAATAAGTGAATATATTTCATCAATATCGAGAATTTCCAGATAGTGTATACCGACTAATGGAACAATTGCCTCCATTTCACCATTTTTAATAACCTCAATAACTTGAGTTTTTAATGCATTTCTGATTCTTGTAGGCATTTTAATAAAATTATACAAAAAAGGAAACGAGGCGCAGGTGTGATCATAATTTTTCTCAAATCCATGAAAATGTACTGCTTTTAGTAACTTATTTAATAAATGCAATTCCTCTTGAGCCAAAATATAGCAAAAGTCATCTTCGGGGATGTCTAATAACCAACCATAATCCCACAAACGGAAAATATCTATTAAATCTCCATTTTTGAATTTATCAATAATTATTAGCTTGAGGTAAGGAATCCACTGTTGTTTATAATCCTCGAAAAATTTACTAATTTTGGTTTTCGCTAAATTATATAAATTATCTGAGTTATATAAATAAGCAGAGTTATATAAGCTATATAATAGTTCTATAAATTTCGAATTTTGGAAAAGTGAGATGAGTTGTTCTTCACTTAAGAAGTCAAAAAAATCTAGTGAAAAAAATATTATTAAATCTAGTTCATTTTCTTCAATAACGACTTGTTCTATCGTTTCACCTATTTTATCATTTACTAACCTCATTAAATTAAATGGGAATTTCAATCCATAAAATAATTTATCATCAAAATTTGTTTTATTTATTTCTAAAAGAATTTTTAAGAGTTCATATTCTGGATCTCCACATAAATCAATAAAGTCCCTTTCTTCTAAAAGATCAACCCACTTATATGTGTATAATTCATTAATTCTATTTTCTCGAATAAGATCCTTTACATAATCCAATATAAAAGAAGATTTGAGATGCCTAATTTGACCTAATTGAGAAGTAAATTCTTCTATTTCCCGATCATAATGATTATAAGCATATTTATAAAAAGTTACAAAAAAGTACTTTTTTACAGCACAAGATAATGTAATAAAATCTCGAAAATGAATGAATTGAAGTAAACCTAATTCCATTAAAGAATCTATTTTTTCATCATTTAATTCATTTAATACATCCATGAGTTTTTTACTAATAAATTGTGAAACTCTTTCATTAAACATGATTCCAATTTGGTATGAATTATATTTTTCCTTTGTCTCTACTTTTTTTTTAATAATATTTTTGATAAGATCCAATTCAGGATCTAGGATTATGCGAGTAAGATTGATAATAGATAAATTTTTAAAGAACTTTAATGGAACATTATTCCAAGAAGATTGGATATCGTAGTCATCATGGCCTCCATTGTTTAGAAGAAAAAGCTTATTGAGATCATCAAGGATTTTTTTATCAGTAATTGGAGAAGTAATTTGATTATAACAATTTTCACAATACCAAGCTTCTGAATAGGAGTCCCATATCATATCTTCTTCATATCTCAAGCAAATAGGGCATAAGCAGATTGAATAATTAATTAAACGTTTCATTTCTACATTAGAAAACTTTAGCTTCATATACTCTTTTATCTTATCCTTTATCTTGAAGATTGAACCTTCTGAATGATCTATTAGACTTTCTTGTTTGATTTTTATTTTTTGATCTTGGTTAATAATAAGGGAGAGCCACATTCTACGGAGGCTATTTCTAAATTTTCTTAATTTAGGGTCTCTAGCTCTTAATATTCGCCCATTCAACATGATTTTCTCCCCTCTTTTTAATTTGATTTTCATTTCTAATTTTTGTCTTATTATATATTATGATTATTATCTCTTTAAAATATCTTATTTAATTAAAGAGATGATTAAAAATAATACATGAATCCTCTGAATTACTTATGATTTAAAGTTGAAGTCAGATATCCAAATTTCTGCGGCGGGATCAACTAAGGTTAAAACTAATTATTACTAATCATGGAGAAGAGAGTAAGTGTGTGAGTTTATTAACAATGATGCATAAAAAGCTACGGAAAGCAACTAAGAGTCCAAAAAATCGTGAAACCATTTTATTAAAATGAAATACTTCGATGGTCTATAACATCTTTTTAATAAAAAATGATTGCTTAAAAATACCTCTATTTTGAAATCTTCGAAGAATTAATTTTTTTAAATACCAATTATTTATTAATTTAAAATCTTCTTTAAGTGGTACTTTTGGTGTTTAGAAATTTCAAAATAAAAGATCATCTAACTACAATAATTAGGCGGATTGTTCAGATCGTAGCATTTCTACTAGTAAACTACATTATACTTGAATTTATATTCTCGATTAATCTTTTAGGATTAGAAGGTATTACAAAAGTACTTCCTATTCTAAATTCACCAAGAAATCCTCTTTCAGAAGGAGCAGGGTTCATGGAATATATATTTTATAGTATGGCAAATGGTATCTTCCCTTTTCTTTTAATCGGGATTTTTTTGCTGATACTATTATTTACTAATAGATTTTTCTGTGGCTGGATATGCCCTATCGGGTCAATCGAAGATCTTTGTGCAGCAGTTCCTGTAAAGAAGAAACCTATTAAGCCCAGAACTCATAAACTATTATTAAATGCTAAGTATGGAATTATTATTTTATTAGTAATTCTAATTGTTCCTCTAGGGATCACCAAAGTAACTAACTTTGTTGCTTATGAAGATTTTCGAGATCAATTAGGATTATTTGCTCAAAAACCAATTGGATTTTTTTCCCTTTCAGAGTTTATTTTTGTATTTTTTCCAAAAATTGTAAGTGAAATTTTTTTAACTGGAGGATTACAACCTCTTTTTGCTAATTTTGGTGGGTTTATTATATTTATTTATTACATTATTATTATTGTACTTTCAACACGATATCCTAGATTTTATTGTAGATATTTTTGTCCTTTTGCTGCTGTTGCATCGGCTGTAACGGACTTTTCATTCTTGAAATTATCAAGAAATCCTGTTAGATGCGTAGGAAGATCTGAATGCGGAGAATGCGAAAGAGTCTGTCCAAAACAAATTCGAATCCTGGATGAGCCATTCGAATTTTTTACCGGAAGAGGAGAATGCAACCTTTGCTTAAAGTGTAAAGAGACTTGTCCATATGATGCAATTAATTTAAAATTAGGTACTTTTTAACTATCTTTATACTTTTATTTTCAAGTAAGATTTCTTATTGGTAAACAAATATGGATTCTGAAAAAATTGAAGAATTAAAACTAAGGATGAGGAAAAATACAGAGGTAGGTATTCATGGTATTTTAGATTCTCAAGCCTTAAGATATTATGAAGAAGAAGTGGAAAATGATGATGATATTCGCCCCCCATTTTTCAGAGATGTTGACCGAATTGTTCATTCAAAAGCCTACGCTCGTTACATTGATAAAACCCAAGTCTTCTTTGAAATAAATAATGCAAACATTACACATCGCTCATTACATGTAATTCTTGTCTCAAGGGTGGCTCGACAAATCGGTAGGGTTTTAGGATTGAATAACGACTTAATAGAGGCATGTGCACTTGCTCATGATATTGGGCATACTTGTTATGGACATATTGGAGAAAAAATCTTAGATGATATTAGTAAACGTGAAAAAATTGGCACTTTTAACCATAACTCCCAAGGAATAAGATGGGTTTTTTATCTTGAAAAGAGATTTCCCAAAAAACCTGCAAATGGTCTAAATTTAACCCTTCAAGTACTTGATGGGATATTGTCTCATGATGGTGAAATAAACGAAAGAGAATTGAAACCAAAAAGAATCAATGGTAAGACCTGGAATGACTTTTTTAACGAATATAAAGATAGTTTCAATGAAAATAAAATTAAAAGGATTCCAATGTCTTACGAAGGGATTGCAGTAAGATTTGCTGATTCAATCTCATATATCGGCAGAGATATTGAAGATGCAATACTCTTGAAATTCATAGCGAGAGAAGAAATTCCTGAAAGATGCAAAAGGATATTGGGAGATACAAATCGAGGCATTATGAAAACTTTAATCATGGATCTCCTTAAGTATAGTTTAGAAAACAACACTATTGGATATAGTGAAAATGTATTTAATGCCTTGAAGGAACTAAAAAGATTCAATTATGAAAACATCTACAATAGACGAGACTACTTCAAACTAGATGACAAATCAAAAAAACCATACATTGAGGAGTTAAAAGAGAAATTCGAATTAATATGGAGTAAATCTTTAAAACATCTTGAAGAGGAAAATTATGATGCTTCTATCTTTAAAGATCATATTGAGTATATTGATGATCAAGAATATTCGACTTATTATTTTCCCTTAAAAAGCAAGAATAAACTAACACTAATTGTCAGAGACTATATTGCTGGAATGTCTGATAAATATTTTACTCAGATATATGAATTATTAAGGAATTCCCCTTAAAACATATCTTATCTTTAACTTTAAATAATTGCACAATTTAAGGTTGGATTACACGGGAGGATAATAAGAACTTTTTTATACGGGGTTTTTTTATTTCAGTTTCCCTAGGTAATTGAATGACAAATACCTTCACGGGGTTTAAAAAATAGTTTTTTTTAAAAACTTTTTAAAATATCCTCCGATAATGTTTGTGTAATCCAATAAATTATAAAATCATTCTCTAATAAAAATCTATCCTTAATTAATTTATAATTAAAGCTAAATGTTGTCTAAATATAATCAGTAGAGTTTGAATAGAAGGGAAAGTAAGGTTTTTTAGAAATTAAATATTTTAAATAATATACTTTTTCGTTAATTTAGCCCGGTAGTGTAGTGGCCAAGCATTTGGGACTCTGAATCCCGAGTTTCAGAGTAATTCCATAATCTGAAAGGGAAACCACGGTTCGAATCCGTGCCGGGCTACTTTTTCTAAATCATTATTAACCTGTTCTCTTTATAATATGATACCCAAATTTAGATTTTACAGGAGGAGAGATTTCTCCAATTCTTAATTGAACACAAGCATTCCAAAACTCTGGAACCATATCCCCCTTAGAAAATTCCCCTAGATTTCCTCCTCTTTTCTTACTAGAACATATCGAAAACTTTCGTGCTAAATTCTCGAAGTTTTCTTCTGATTGTAAATCTTCATAAAGTTCCTGTGCTCTTGTGAATTTCTCAACTAGAATGTGACTCGCTTTAATCTTTCCACCTCGAATTGGATCTCCACCTTTATTCGATTTTACTCCTGTCTTTTTACTGTGAAAATCTTTACCATATTTATTTTTACCCATTTAATTCATCTTTTCATTTTTAATAATTATTCGATACCTTTTTCAATTCTTCGTAATTCAGCTCTTTAATTCATAATATTAAAATTTAATTCCGTTATACTTTTGGAGGGAGATATTCCTCTTCTTTCTCATTTAAGGATATAAAAATTGAATTTGCATTATTTTAAAGTAGGGGAATTAATTTATAATAAGGTATCTAAAATTTTTTAATTCCTTGATACCATTAATCTCAACCACAAATTCTTGAAAAGTTTGTAGATCTCCTTCAAATATGAGAAAATTAATTACATTTTCTCCTTGAAAATGTTGATTTTTACTAACTATTTTATCATTATACTCTGATTCAACTTTATTCAACTTCCTTTGGACATTTGAATCAAGTGGAGCAACTATTAATAAATTTCCTATAACACTTTTAGTTGATGGACTGATATCACCGAAAGATTCCAAGTTTGATATCTCCATTGTTGACATTAAACGCAATAGCGCGTCTCTAATCAATTTAGACTTATTTTCATACTGATTCTTTCTTACTAATTTATTAATGAATTCGCGAAGTTGTTCATTAATACTAATGCTAATAATTGGTATCTTAAACACCTGATTGTATGGAGTTATTATTTAATTATTATAAGAACTACTTGAATATATAAATATTTATAAAAAATTATAATTTAATAGGAGAGCTCACAGAAAATTTTATTACAATTTAATAGCTCTTGCAATAACATTTTTGAACTTTTCAACATCTTGTACTAGCGTATCTGCATCTGCATCGCTAATTTTGTCGTCTCTCCCATAATTATTGAGTTGAGTCAACCAAAATTCAATTCTGCCTAGAATTGCCTCGTTATCACCTAAAACTTTCCTTAATCTAATGAAAGTATCATGCAATTTATTTCTAATATTTTGAGCTTTCCACCTTAACATACAATAGTCTGAAACTTCAGCAAGATTCTGTGTAATCGCCATAACGTCAATTGTCTTCTCTCTTTCCTCAGATTTAATCTTTCTGATAATATTAATTTCTTCAAACAATAATTCGATTATTCGGGCTAAAAAACCTGTTAATTGTCCAGGATTTGACGTCCATACTCTAACTTCTAAGGATTGACTTCCTTCTGAGACATAAATTCTAGTTATAATTCTTCCTCCCGTTATTTTGGCTTCAGAACAAAACCATGCCTCAGCTTCATAGCTTCCTTTAGCGTCTGTCCCCTCGTGAGATGTTACTGCGCTCGTTTCAAAGTTTTTTAAGGTTCTAATCCCAGCTCGATAAGCTAATCGAGGATCTAAGTCGGCAATCAAAAAGGCGCGAGCATCGTTAGGAAGGGTTTGAATAGCGATTTGACAATCTTCAATAGACGTCAAAGATGTACAAACAAGAGGACATTTTATCTGTACTTCTTTTTTCCTAACATGAATCGTATGAGATTCTCCCGTTGCATCTTTATATATAACAGTTCCACCAATATTTGAGATTCCGCATTGTTTTGGCTCAAGATAGAAATCTACGCCCCGACTAGCCTTCGCTTCAATAACAGGAATGGTAATTAACGGTTGCTTGATCTTAAAACTTGAAGGAGGGTCTAAAATTACTTTTACATTATTTATAGCCATATTACTATTATTTCTGACCGCAATTTTCATATGAACCTGGCCCCCTTCAAAGTCATAATCTCTTACCACTTCAATGTCTCCTTCTGAAACCTTTTTAGTTTCTTTTTGGATTGCATCTTTTGGTATTTCTGTCCTACTAACACTATAAGCTACGAAAAGTCTTTTTTGCATGTCAATATATCCATCAATATCTCCCTTTCCTATTAATTGAGCTAAATTTTCTTCTATACTTGATTCTGTGACTCCTAATCTATTGGATAATTCCCTTAAAGGCATTGTTCTGTAAGCCTTAGCAAATTCCTTAATTTTGCTTTCTAGATATTTATTCGTCATAAATTCTCTTCTCTGTGTGAATATTCCTTGAATATCTCCTGATTTTATAAGCTCGTGAAGATTTTTTCTAGCTAATTCAACTGCGATTTTTAAGTCATTAGCGAGTTTTGAGAGTTCAAATAATCCTTTCTCTTTAGAATATGATTTAATGTCTTTATAAATTTGTTCAGAACTAATTACTTCGTTACCACGATCAGCAAAATAAGCACTAATAGCATTTGTTCTCATTAAATTAACAACAAATGATTTTACAAGATCAATAGGTATGGTAAATATTTTGGCTAAATTTTTTAAAGAGATTCGACCTTTATTATTAATTTCTTTTATCAAATTGTCCATTATGTACTTTTGAGTGTAATAAATTTTTTTATTTTGTGAAAATGAGCCCCTAATTTGAAATTGGCTGATTAATTTATATATCACCTTTAAAGCAATTTCAGAACTCATATCTAGCATAATTGCTAAATCAGCTACTTTTAGATTACCATCATTTTGAATATTCGCTAATATTTTTTCTCTCATCTCAGGAGATATATAGTAAAACATTTGAGTTTGTTGATCAATTATACCATAGATGCGTTCTTCGTCCACATACTTATTAATTAACTTAATCATCTGTGGAGCTGAGAGATTAAATGCATTCATAATAGTTGAGAAATTTGTAACATGAGACCTTTTTAATAATTCTAAAAAGCAATTTGGGCAGATCTCTTTGCCAACAATATGTTTTAGACCTCTACGGCATAATAATAATTTAAAACCCCGAATTAGATTATATTTACTTGCTTCTCTAGCTAATTGCTCTTTTGTTGGGAAGAATAAGCCGGGAGTTTTTAAATATGAATTCCATCCATCTTCAGGATTTATACATTCTAAATAATATTGTCCAGAAGATAATCTTTCTAATCTTAATAAAGAACCGCATTCTGGGCATCTACTGTTTTCAACAACCGTACATCTAAAACTTTTTTCGACTGCACTCGCCTTTGAATAAACAAGATCATGTTTTTTACAGATCCAATTTTCTGTTGTAGCCATATGGTTGATGCAAAAACTGGATCGGCACCTTTCACATGTAAATTCAATTTTTTTGGAATCACAGAATAAACAATTCATTATTTTAAATTCATCCTTGCTAATTTAGATAGTGAATTTGGTTATAATATATATAAAAATACTAATATAAATTATTAACATAGACCAACTGTTGATTTTGAATTATGGATAAATTTTTAACTTTTTGATTACTCTGAATTGATTTTATCAGTTTATTTATAGGTTTTGTACTGGAAAAACAGAAATTTGTAAAAAAGATAAAATCATGACTACAGTGTTAAATACAATAATAATCAAGATCATTATATAGAAAATTCTTTTTCTACTCTTATCTTTTGGCTTTACTATGTGTGAGGTACCATGCTTTGCTAAAGCAAGAGGAAATAGACCAATAAAAGTTCCAAAAGAGAAGTAAAATACTACAAAAAACCCTTCTATAAACCCATATCCTAATGTAAATTGTATACATTGGGAATATATTATTAATTCAAAAATACAAGGTGCAAACCCTACTAAAACACCAAAAAAATAAGGTGTTTTTATACTTTCCCAATTTAGATTTACTATACTCTTTGCATACTTGGAATGGGGCATGTAATCACGGCGAGTTATAAAGAATAGAAGAAAGATACCAGCAAACATGGATGTAAAGGCGCCAAAAAAGTTTATAACATAAGGGTTTGGAATAAATCCTGGAATTACAAGTTTAGGTAGAGTACTTGCCAAAATAGTTCCACCAGCAATAAGCATATTCGCAGACATTAGACCTATCCCATAAAGCGCCAAAATTAATACACTTCTTTTTGGACTTTTAGCAATTCCAAAAGACCAGAAGAAAAATATTGCTTTATCTTCACATGGGATCGCTGTATGTAAAATTCCTAAGGTGAATGCTGGTAAAAAAATAATAAGAAATTCTTGTACCATAATTACAAACTTACTTGACTTATTGGAATCATTATAGATTATAATTCAATTTAGGTTGTGAAACAACATTATTTAATTTTAACCATTCTAAATCATTGGATTTCTGAATCTCGAGTCATTCTCTATTTGTATTGTTTCTTTTAGATAAGCAATATTTACATAAACCATAAAAATTCAATATTAGAAATATTGTTCCAACGAAATTATAAGGAAAGAAGTTTATGGTGAGCACAAAAATTCCTAGAAACACAACATTTAGAAAATTGTATACATAAATGCTTGGCTTGATAAAGATTCTAGTAATAGTAGTATTATCAGGCAAAATAAATAAAAGTATTATTAAGAAGGGTATTAGAGTTATTAGATGATGCTCCCACACTTCAAAATAACTTATAAATGTAATTAAAATCCCAAAGGTATAACCAAATACTAAGGCATTCTTACTTGGTTTTCGAAAAATATAGACAAGGAAACCTGTTATACCAAAAAAGCCTAGGATCATTAAGAATATTAACATTTGGTTAAAACCTAAGTTATAAAATATAAAGAAGTTTAATATTATTTTTGTTAAACTAAATGAAAAATTTATATCTGTGGGGTTAGATCCTGTAAAATTAGTTTCCAAAAAACCAGTCCATAACTTTGGATAAATCACGAAAACAATTATATTAAAAAAAAGGGGTAATATGGCCCCAATTAATCTCACTAAATTTCTTTTGATAAAGAAATTGAATTGTCTTCTCCTAAAGCTAATATTTATTAATATTAAAAAGGGAATCATAAATATTGTAATAGGTTTTAATATAACACTTATTCCTAAAATTAGACTTCCCAGAAAATCCCATTTTATATTATCATACTTAAGTAGAATGTAAAGTGAAAATAAGATTAAAAGTGTAATATATAAATTTACCTGACCTAAAAAGTAATTCATTAACTGCGGCACACCTATTAAATACAAAGATAAATAAAAAATAAATTTAAATTTTCGATTTTTCGTATTTATGGGTTTGATTATATTAATTATTCTAAATAGGAGGAAGCAGATTATTATATTCAAAGCAAAGTTACTAAGCGTGAATAATATAAATCCAAACCCAAACCCAGTTAAGTAAAAAGGAATAAATAAAATCGGAGATAAAGGTAAATATCTATATTCCCATGCTGAACCATATACCGAGGGATTATACAAATTTTCAAAATCTTTTAGAAATATTTCAGCAGATTTATAAAAAACGAGAAAATCATTAGTATTACGATTAATAGTAAACGTTAAAATTAATGATATTATGATAAAAACTATTTGAATCCATAAAGCAAAGGCAAATGATTTTTGAATCCAAGTATAAAATCTGCGAAAATAAGCGTCAAGACTCAAGATAGGGATACCTTTTAAATTCACACGAATATTTGAATTAAAGAATAATTGAATATATTTTTAATTATTTCTTGTAGCTTCCCATATCTTTTTGACTTTTATAGCTTTTTTATATACATATTCAACTTTATCTCCAATTTTATTAAAATCATGAAGTTCCACTGCTTTATTGTAAGCATTTTCAACAATTCTTGTTCTGAATTCATTATCCGAGACTAGTTTTTTGATACCTATAATATAATCATTCAATGTCTTAGCCTTATAACATGAATAGTCATGCTTAACCCAGTCAAATGCGGCTATGTCTCTGGCTATGATTGGTAACCTACAAATAGCTGCTTCTATTAATGGAATACCTTGATTTTCATTTAGAGATGTATTTAAAAACACATCTGCACCAAAATAGGCTTCTCTAATATCTTCATAAAATCCTGTAAATATTACATTTTTCAATTTTAAAGCTTCATCAATATCGGGATTCTTATTTTTAGGTCCAACCCATACAAAGTAGTACTCTGGAAATGCTTTAGCAATCCTCCCAAACATATCTACTCCTTTCTTTTTCCAACTTAAACCTACATTGATAATAATTGTTGCATCTAAAGGAATTTTATACTTTTTATTTAAAAATTCTCTAAAATTTACTCTATAGCTTTCTACTTCTTTAAAAAACTCTAACCGAATTCCATTACTTACTACATAAATAGGATAGGTCATGGTAGTTTGGATGTCAATTAAACATTTTTTTGAATATTCACTAGGAGTTATTAAAAGATGAGCATTTCCATATAAAATTTTAAGCCAATACTTAAATATTAGATTGAATATCGGTTTATCTGGTAAAAAATTACCTGCTAAATCTTGAACCGTTGTATGAGCATGCATAACAACACTAGCGTTATACTTTTTTTTTAGCTTTTTTACTTGTAGATATGTGATAGGATCAAATGTAGAAGCTGCAATGATGTCAACTTGACCATTTTCGGCCCATTGTGGTTTTTCTTGTTTATTAAAAATCCACACATAATGCCCTTTTTTCAGCATTTCCTTAATTATGTCATTGGTGTTAGTTTCAATGCCCCCAACGGTCTTAATATTAGTAAGTTTTTTGTAAATCTGAATATTTTCTACAAAAACGATATTCATACCTTCTATTATGATGTTTAAGAAAAAAATTTAACTATTAATTAACCTTAAATCTTCATTATAATGTCAGATAAAGAATATTGTTATGGAGTTTGTGGAGTATTTTGTGAAATGTGTCCAACTGGAACTGGTAAAATTGCAAATTTAGCAAAAGAACTTCTGAAAATTATAGAAGGTTCTTATAGTTGGGCAAAAGACTCTGTTGATTTTAGTTTTGATGATTTATATAAAGGACTTCAATGGATTTCAAAAGATAGTTGTCCTACTTGCCTAAAAATTAAAAATCCATGGTGTGAAGTACTTAAATGTGAAAAAGCTAAAAAATTAAAAAGTTGTCTATTGTGCAATGAATTTCTTTCATGTTCAAAAACTTCATATCATCGCGATAGATATCCATTTGTAATAGATCATTACAATAGAGTAAAGGAAGTCGGATTGGAAAAACATTTAGAGGAAGAGAGGGAAAGAACAAGAAAGGGAATAACTCTTATTGATATAAGGAAATGGTAAGAACAAATAAATTGATTTTTAGTTAAAATTATTTTCTATAAAAAATTTAAGTTCGTAATTAAAATTTATTTAATTTTGATATCTATGACCTTTATAACCAAACGAGTCGATAAAACAACATTTGGGATTATGGTTGGAAACAGAGATGTTTTTCCAGATCATCTCGCAAAAGAAGGGAGAGATGAGATAATTGAGGTAATGAAAGAGATGGGATATGACTATGTTATCTTAAATGAAGAAGATACTCATTATGGAGTCGTGGAGTCGTATCAAGATGCTATAAAATGTGCAGATTTATTCAAAAAAAATCGAGACTCGATATCAGGGATCATTTTATGTATGCCTAATTTCTCTGATGAGAAAGGATTTGCTGTAACTTTAAAACTAGCAGATCTTAAAGTACCTATCCTAATTCAAGCCTCTCCAGATGACCCTAATAAAATGGATCGAAAAAACCGGAGAGATGCATTTTGTGGAAAAATTTCCATTTGTAATGTCCTATATCAGCGTGGAATCCCTTTTTCTCTAACAAAATTGCATACATGCTCAATTAAATCAGAAATTTTTAAAAATGATATTAGACGATTTGAAAAAATCTGTAGAATAGTAAAAATGCTACAAAGAGCTAGATTTGGCCAAATCGGTACAAGGCCAGCAGCATTTGAAACCGTTAGATATAGTGAAAAGATTTTAGAAACTAATGGAATTACAATCGAACCAATTGACTTATCTGAAATACTTGGAGCAATAAATAAGCTAAAAAATGATGATCCTAAAGTAAAAGAAAAAATACAATTCATTAAAGCCTATACACCTACAACAAATTTTCTTGAAGAAGGAGTTCTAAAATTAGCAAAATTATCTGTAGTGGTTGAAAAATGGGTGTTAGATTATAATTTAGACGGTTTTGCTTTCCAATGTTGGCCAAGTATCCAAGACAATTTTGGAATTGTTCCATGTGCTATTATGAGTATATTTAGCGAAGGTTTAATTCCTGCTGCATGTGAAGTTGATATAGCTGGTTTGATCGGAATGTATATTTTACAAGTAGCTTCAGATACTCCTTCAGCTATTTTAGATTGGAACAATAATTATGGAGAAGATCCGGAAAAAATGGTACTTTTTCACTGCAGTAATTTACCAAAATCATTTTTTAAGGATACTGAAATAACTATTCATCCCATCATTTCAGATCTCAAGGGAGATGAAATTACTTATGGAGCAATTCAAGGGAGAATAAAGTCTAAACCATGCACCTTATTGAGAATTGAAACAGATGATCTTTTTGGGGAAATAAAGGCTTTTTTAACGGAAGGTAATTATACTGATGATCCTCTTGATACATATGGAGGGTATGGTGTTATAAAAATCCCTAATCTTCAACAAGCTCTAAAAACTGTATGTGAGGAAGGATTTGCTCATCATATCGCGGCTAGTTTAAGTGAAATCGGAGAAGTAGTTTATGAAGCTCTTACAAAATACTTAGGATGGAATGTAATTTACCATCATTAAGAAAAATTTTAAAAAAAATTGAAGTTCTATTAATAATCATATAAAATTATTAGGAGCTGGTTAATTTAATGTTAATAATGATAATTCACAAAATTTTAAGGAAGAGATACCTATAGAACGTCCAAAAGGGGAATCTATGCTATATAATATGCCTCTTTATTATGATATCATTTTTGAGAGAGACGTATCAAAAGAAATTGAATTTTATATTGATTGTTTTAAAAAATATTCAGAAATCGATGTAAAAAATATCTTAGAGCCAGCATGTGGAACAGGTATATTTTTAATTAATTTTCCCAGATATGGTTTCTCTATCACTGGTTATGACATCAGTGACAATATGGTAAACTATTCAACAGAAATCATCAAAAAGCATGGTTATTATGATAAAGCATCTGTAGTCCTCGGTGATATGAGAATATTAACCTTTGACCCTAAATTGGATGCTGCGATAATATCAATTAATAGTCTTGGTTATTTACTCACTAATGATGCTATAATTGAACATTTTAAATCTATGTCTAAGTCGATTGTTAAAGGAGGTATTTACATAGTTGAAATTGTATGTGCATATAGGGATATCAAAAAAGAAAGAAAACCTGACGAAACATGGTATGCAGAGAGAAATGGTATCAAAATTGAAGCGACTTGGTCTCCCTATCAATATGATAAAATAAAAAAAATACGACATGTTCGCTTTAAAATGAAAGTAGAGGATCATTCACAGACCTATATTTTTGAAGAAAAACATGAATTAAGACTCTGGTTTTATAGGGATTTTAAAAATTTAATCCAGAAAGGAGGATTTAAAATTGAAGCAATTTATAATCAAGAGTTTCAGGAACTTGATCCTAATTTGTTTATTATTGGTGAATTGGGTGCTCTTTATTATGTCTTAGTAAATACTTAGGAAGAGTTATCTAATAGCTCTTATTTTTAAATCATTCTGAAAGAATCTAGATTCTATAAGTTTATTCTTTTCTTCTGTTAATTCGGTAACAATCTCAAATGGAATATTAATCTTATCTTTGCTTTTAAGCATTCTCCTAAATTTCAATAATCGCTTTCTTGAGATATAGATTGAATATGCTGAAATATCGCATCCAATCCATCTTCTTTTTAATCGTTCAGCAGATAAAATCGTTGTTCCTGAACCACAGAAAAAATCTGCAATTAAATCTTGTTCATTACTACCTAACTTGATAATTGTCTCTATTAATTCATGATGTTTTTGCGTCGGAAAACCTGTCCACTCTTTAGAAGCAGGTTGTAAGCAAGGAATTTTCCAAACATCATCCAACTTCTTATCATCTACTATCCTATAAACTACGTGTCCAAACTCATCTTTTACGTTCTTTAATACACCATTTACCATTTTTCTCTTTAATTGCTTTATTGGTTTATTTCTGGGTATTCTTATTTCATTTAAAGTATAATTATTAGATTTGGCATAAACCAATATATTATCATGGGCTCGAGGTAAATTCATCTTTCCTGCTGAATATTTATTATAATAATACCAAATTATATCATTTACAAAGTTTTTTTGACCAAAAACCTCATCCAATAGAATTTTAACATAATGAGATGCATGCCAATCTAAATGGATAAATATTAAACCCTCATCAGATAATAGTTTTTTCATCAAAATCAATCTATCATAAAGCATTTGTAAATAGGAGTCTAAATCATTTTCCCAGTAATCACTATATATTGTATCTTTAAATATATTCTCCTGTTGTTTAATTTCTATTTGATAATTATTGCCAGAAAAAAAAGGAGGATCAATATATATTAGATTTATTTTGGATTTTAAATTCTCTAATAAATATAATAAAACACTTAAATTATCTCCCCAAAATAACTTATTTCTCCAAGATAAATTATCTTCAATAAACTGATAAGAACAATCGAGATTTTTACCAGTAAGGTTTAAAGTTTCGTACTTTTTATGATATAATTCATTCGCATTATCTAATCCTTTGGAAATGTTTGACTTACCATTCCAAATTAAGTTAACCATAATTCTTTCAAATTGAATATACTATTTTCCTTTAGATTAAATATACATTAATTGACTATAATAAATTTGAGAAATTTTTTTTTAAAAAATAGATAAATTAAACCATATAATCGTAATAAAAGTAAAAACCACTAATACACTAATAGTCAAAATTTGATAAATTAATAGGTGAATTGTAAAATTTCTCTTATTTTTACTCTTATGCAAACTTCTTCGAGCATAAAAGATCTTATTGATTATTGCTGCGGATAAACCAATTAAAAGCATTATTAACGCATTAGCCGTATTAATCAGGGAGATACTGTAAGTAGTCACGACAAATAAGGATGATGCACCTCCCGATAATAAACCTATAACAAAAGAAATTAGATAATACCAATAGTAGTTTAAAGGAGGTAGATACATTCCATATGCTTGTAAACCGAGGGTGATTAGGATAGCCAGTAGGTACGTCCCAGTAAATACTAAAGCTCCTTTAATTGATAACGGATTCTTTATTTTTAAAAGGGTTAAACTTATTTTCTTTTTTCTTAGAACCAAAAAAGCACCAAACAAACCTACGATTGTTGTAATCAATATTGGAGTTAACGAATACCAAAATAAATTAATTGCCCCAATCGATATTATAAGTAACATACGTAGAAGCATAGTCTGAATAACTAACCAAATTGATGATGAAGGAGCTCCATTTTCTGCTAGTTCAACAGCGGTCGCTTCACTATGCGCAAATCCTCCCAAAAATGAGATATAATAAAGGTTGTTTTTACTAGAACTTTTTAATAGAAAATAACTAAAATATTTAATAGCTAGAATGGTGATGAAAATTATCATTATAGCTCTTATATTAATCCCTACAATTTGTATATTCTCTGGGATCAAGATAAATAAAAGGATGACGATTGCTAAAAATTCTACCGTTCCTGTCCATTCTATTTGTTTCAGTTCTCTTATCTTTTCAAATTCTTTTTTGGTGGATAGAATCACTAAAAATATAACTGAAATCGCTATAGCCAGATAAGGCATATAATAGCTCAAAATTCCCACTACTATTACTAGTAACATAGACATAGTGGACGTGTAACCCGGTTCTTGAGTATGAAAAAGACGATAAACACTACCAATTGAAAGAAATATTATCATTGCTGCAAAAATTAGAAATATAACAATACGAGCTATATCAAAAATAAAGTTTTCATACAATATTATTAATACTGTGGATAAGATCGCATATGCGATATGATCTCTTGCTCCAAATAGTTTCTTTGCCCTTGTCCTCTCGATTCCAATTAGAAATCCACAAAAAATCGAAATAATAATTGAGAAAAGAAATTTGTAAAATTCCTCCTCAAACGGAGTTATTTGTACTAGCATTTTATTAATTTATTAAAATGAGATTGCTAAAATAAATACTTACTTTAATTTTCTAAAATTATTAAAAAATAAATTAAAGAGCTTTACAATAAGGTAGTATTATGTTAAAATAAAATGTATTGAATTATTTGGTTAAATTCTTTTCTAAAATTTCATCAAACTCTTTATCAGAAAGAAAGCCTTTATGAGCCATAAGCTCCTTAATCTCTTCAATAACTTGTGGTGCTCCCTTTGCCTCAGCGATGTAATCTTCAAGAGATTTAATTTTTAAGTCTAGAGCTTCTATCTCTTTTTCTTTTGATAATACATCATTTTTTGCTTTTATGATCTCTTCCTCCTTTTCTTGAATCACTTTATTTAAATCGCTTTTAAGACTCTCAATCTCAACATATTTATCTGATATTGTTTGTTGTAAATCCTTTTTCACGCTTTCAAGCTCCCTTTCTCTTTGTTCCATGTCTTCTTGCAAATTCTTCATTTTTGGTTCTAATTCTTTTAATGGCTCCAACTCAGATAACTTCTTTTCTAACTCAGAATAACTAGATTTAAGAGCCACAAGTTCTTTATCAATCTTTCCTTTATCTTCCTTGATGTTTTCCAAATCCTTTTTATTTGCTGACAATTCTTCTGTTTTTTCAGTTAAACTTTTTTCTCTTCCACCTAACTTCTCCTTAGATTCATTTAATTCATTCATTGTTCTATCTAGTTTATCTGTTTTCATTTTTACTTGTTGTTCTAAATCGTTAATTTTCGTTCTAAGGTCTAACAAAAATCGCCCTTCAACCTTATATGATTTTTCAGGCTTTTCTGATATACGATCCCAGTCTATCGCCAATCTTCTTAACACCTACTATTTTTTGATTTGTTTGTGATTATTTTACTTTAATTTATATTATTAAGTTTACAATATCATATATATATTTTTTCAAGTAGTTTTTACATTTACTATTAACCCTAAAAAATTTCATTCTATTCAAACTCGTTTAATATTTCTTCAAGTTCTTTGTCTGAAAGAAAACCCTTATGGACCATAGTTTCTCGGACTTTTTCAAGAATATTTGATGCAGAATTAACTTCAGATAATTTTTTTTCAAGATTTTTGACTTTTTCAATTAATTCCTTCCTTTCTTTTTGGCTACTAGTCAATTGTTCCTTGAGACTGTTTATTTCAATATTCTTATTCTTTAAATCTTCTTTATGATTCTCAATTGTTTTTTCTTTAGAACTAACATTCTGTTCCAATTCAGTCATTTTTTCTGAAGAAAATTCTAGTTCTTGTTCTTGTTGGGTTATTTTAACTTCAGCTTCTGAGAGCTTTTTTTCTAATTCTACAGTCTTTGGTCTTAATTTTGTAACTTCAATGTCAACATTTAACTTTTGTTCAGCCATATCATCTAAATTCTTTTTAGCAGAAGAAAATTTTTCTGTTACTTTAACTAAACTTTTCTCTCTCCCAGACAACTTTTTTTGAGTTTCTTTCAATTCTTCCTTTGTTTTTCGCAATTCTTCTTTATTAGAAGATAAATCATGCTCTAACTGATTTACTTTGGCTCTAAGATCTAATAGAGTCCTTCCATCAACCTTTTGACTCTTTTCAGGATTTTCTTCAGCTTTAGTCCAATCAATTTGATCATCCAATAGGGTCACCCTTTTATCATAATAGAACTAAATTTTTATTATTATCAAAAGTCTTGAATTAAAAAATACTTAAGCTCTTATTCTTTTTAATTTTCACTTCTTAATATATATTTTACATAAAATTAATTATTTATAAAAGTAATTTATTTTAACTCATTCTATATTGTTAACTTTAGATAGAATATTAAATAATCCTAAACAAATTAATCTTTTTAAGTTAATATGGTTAAAATATCGATAGGTACAGCAGGTTGGGATTATAAGGGATGGAGAGGTACTTTTTATTCTAAGAAACTTGAAAGACAGCAGTATTTAAAATTCTATTCTAATTATTTCAATGTTATTGAACTTAATTCGAGTTTTTATAATCTACCTTCAATTGAAATGGTAAAAAAATGGCAAACTATTGTACCAGACAATTTTCGTTTTATTGTAAAAGTTTGGCAAGAGATAACTCACAATTTTGAGGGGAATCTTGAAGAACGTATATATCAGTTTTTTGAAACGTTTGAACCACTACAATCGAAGATTTTTGGATTTCTTTTTCAATTTCCACCTCGGTTTAAATATTCTGAAAATCATCTTAATAAATTAAAAAGATTGATTAATCTCATTCCTAAAAAGAGAGGTATTGTCTACATTATTGAAGTACGTGATAATAGTTGGTTTAATTCCAAAATACTTATAGATATTATCGATAAAGAAACCATAATACTTGGAACCACCTACCAACCCGGAATAATACCATATTACTTACCGAATCAAAAACATTACTATATCCGATTAATTGGAGATCGTGAATTGTCTACTTTTGGAAGAATCCAACGAGAGCAGAAAGATGCTTTTAAGGATTTATTCAGTAATATTGATAAACTCTTGAAAAATCCAGAAATCTTTGAAATCTTTATAATTGTTAATAATCACTTTCAGGGTTTTGCTCCTGAATCTGCTAATAATATAAAGAGAGAATTAAATTTACCTTTTGAATCATTTAATCACCAGAAAAACTTGACAGATTATATTTAAAAAAGAGAAAAAATAAGATTATAATAAATTTGGTATTGAAACTCCGAATCCCCAAAGAGCTATTCCTTGAGCAAAACAAAATACCATGATTATGAAAGCTATTGGTGGCCATGATAATATCTTTGAAATCCATTGTAAAATTCCAATAAATAATTTTGCTGTAATTCCTACTAGTGCTGTAATTATAATAAACACAATAAAGAGTAGTAGTTTAGGATTAATCCATTCGGAAATATTTACTTCTACGTCAGGTGGTATTAATGAGGCAAGGATAAAAGTGGAGGCACTTCCAGCAATAAGCGCTAAAATACTAGAAAGAGGTAAGTCTGATATCGGTTTAAAAAACATTGCTATTCCTATTACCATCAAAAAGATACATGTAAAATAATTCGCACTAGCACCAGATACATCTTCATATTTGAAGCTTGGAGGAATATTAAAGATCAATCCCCACGCTCCCGCCCAAATATCCATTATCCCCACAGCTAATCCAAGATAAGACAGTACCCTTAGGAATTTCGTTGTATCAAACTTTTTACCTTCTTCAAGCTTTCGTTTAGTAAAAGATCCTCTTCGTTTTCTTTCATATCCAAACCATGTCAAAGCAATAAAACCACTAATGAAAACCATAACTCCAGCAGATTGTCCAACCCATTCAAAAAATGCTTGCAAATATGTCCAATAATCTGTCTGAAATATCAATCTTCTCACATATTTAGAAAATGTAGTTGAATATTAGATCGTGTATCTGTTTAAATATTTATGTTAAGAATAAGCTTTTTAAAAAGCCTTACTAATTAAAAAATTTTAAATAAACCAAGTCTATCTTTTTTTTATGGAGTTTATTGAAAACTTAAGAAAGTTAGGTCTAAAAGAAAATAGAAAGTATTTAATTCTAGTCATCTGGCTTTTAATTGACATTATTCTCATCCAAATTCCTCTTCAAATAACCATCCAAATTGGGCCATTCCAAGTAGATTTATGGGATATTATTGGAGTCGTTCTATTTTTACCGTTCTTAACTTTTCTGATGTTCTTATATTTATTATCTATATTTTATAAAAAAGATATAAAAGAGATTCCCTCATGGAAAGTAATTTTAATTTTTATTGTTACCTTGCCTCTAATGTCATTAATAGGGGTTATTTTAATTGCTTTATTTGCTTTTTCTATCTTCAGTTACTTCTTTTTCTCATCTTGGTTTATACTTTATGGGGCCTATTTAATAGCTAAAAATGTAGACAATAGATTGAAGAGGCATAATCATCGAAAAATTACTCGTAGCTTAACATTTTCTGGGGGAATATTATTATCTTTGTTTCTATTGGTTATTTTTCTCGTTCCTGCCTTAGGTATTCTCGATATAATTTATACATTTATTCCTGAACTCTCGTTTTATCCTGGCTTGAATTTAGGTGTTAGAGTATTATTTATAGTTGTTGGAATAGCGATCATTGGCTTTGCATTATTAAGTCTGCTCTTCTTATCTAGAAAGATTCTCAATGCATGGATTGGGATATTTTCTATATTAGTTGTTATTTATACATATTATTTTGTGGTAAAATTATTTATAGCTGTTAATAGTATGGGATCTGGAGGGAGTTCACCCATTATTACTCAAATTGTTATGATATTTTTCGATGTGTTCATTATTCTTTATTCAATTAGTACATTAATGGGTTCCCAAGCCGAATTATTAAGCAAAAAATTGAAAATGAAACGATTCGGGCTTGATACTATTTTAATATGGTTGGTGCTTTCAAAAGTAACTTATGAATTTATCCATTATTTTCCTTATGAATGGTTACAAGTTTTACCTTACATTCAATCTATGGCATTTTTAAATGATGCTATTATAAATGTGTTGCGAAACATTTATGTCATAGTCTTTTTCGTGGCTATTTTAGTAATTCTGGGATTATATGAAATTAAAAAGTATTATTCTAATGAAAAGAAATTTATGACTAAAATCGATGAAGAAATTAGAAACACTCTAAGTTATAAACAAGAAATGGAACACTATGCTGAATTATCAGAAAAAAAGTTTACCATTACAGATTATGACGAAGAAAGTGAAAATGAGTGGACCAATTGAAATTTAATCATAGGTGTTATTAAAATATTTTAATGATGAATCAGTAAATTTATCACATTTAAAAATTAGAAATCCGTATGAGATTAATACTTTAATAATTAATTTTATTAACGAATCTTTCAGAAAGTATAATACTTATATTCAAGGTAGTAAATCAAATGAGTAATACGGATAATCTTATAGATAAAGAATTATTTTTAGAAAAATTTGAAAAACTCTCGTTAAAAGTAGAACAGCTTACAGAAGAAGTCACAAAATTGAAAAATAAGCTAGATAAAGCGAATTTAATTAATAGATCATTTGGCTTAAGTTCGATTAGAAACTCACAGCCACTTAGCTTTACCAAAGATGTAATAGGAATCGGTAGTCCTTCTAAAAGATATGTATTATCTATTAGAGCTATTACTGAAGAATGGAAAGGTCGTAAAAATGACGTTTTTGTAGTAATTCGTCAACAAGACAAAGAGACTCATATGGATATAAAAGCATTAGGAATAAGAATACCTCTTGATGATACTAAAAATATTGAATTATTCGCTAAACAATTGATTTCACTCCTATTTATATCATGTGAATTAAAAAATCTTGAACTCAATGAGATTCTAAGGGATATTTTTGCACAAGTTAATAAAGAAGGAATGAAATTAGTCCAAGAAATTAAAGAAAAAATGATTCTTCATTAAGATTTGCTATTATTATTATCTATTTACCTATATTATTAATAATCGTGAAATTTAGGTTTCACGAAATCAACAAATACCTATAATTTTTAAATTAATTTTTTATTTACTCTCACAATTAAATTTAAATTTACTATAATATACATAAGAAAATGAGGTAATTATTATGGCTTCAGAAATACTATTTACTGATTTACAAAATGAAGTTGAAGAAACTTCTAAAGATTGCAAATTTTATAAACAGATCTGTGAAAATCAAGAATATGATTTTGATCAAACTATTAAAGAGTCAAATCTCGAAGAAGTCCCTTATGTTAATTGGAATTATTTTAAAGAATCTTTAGGAAAGTTTCCCGAATTATTACGAATTCCGTATAACCAACTATCTTATTGGACAATAAGTTCATCAACAACCGGTGATCCAAGTTTAGTAGGTAGAGGTCCTGAAGATATTGATCTGTTTAAAGAAAATTATCGAAGAGTATTTGAAGATTATGCCAATATGGAATCAATCAAACAATTGATCCTATTTGCTCCTTCTTTAGCATTTATGAATAAAATGCCTGGTTCATGGTATGGAAAGAGAGGCTTTCTTTTTTATCGAGATATTACTGATATCTGGAATGGGTACAAAATAGAATATCTTTTAAAGTTCAAACTTGCTAAAGCATTATTGCATATGATTAGTCATTTTAAAAAGAAAGCATTCATAGAAATTGATGGAAAATTAATGGAGAAATGCCTTAAAGAAGTGGAACGTAAGAAGATTCCTACATTAATCGCTAATTCCGCACCTTTAATGTACCAAAATTTTAAGGATTATTTTAAGCATCATAAAGAAGGCTTTAGTATGCCAGAAACCTTTAGGGTTCAGCTTGGAGGAGGTGGCTGGGACGGAGTTAAAGGAAGAGTAAAACTTGGATATAAAATAAATAAAGCAGAATTTATGGAATTTGTCTCAGAATTCTTCAACATTCCTTATGAGAACATTACAGATAATTATGGAGCAACTGAGATTCCTATTGCTTGTGGTGGTCATTGGAGCAAAAAGTATGAAGATTTTGTATTCCATCTAGAGAAAAATGAAGCCCAAGTGATTATTCGAGACTTAAATTTTCTAGAGAGAATAAAAAAAGTAAATGAACCTGGAATCTTAGAAGTGTTAACTCCCTATGGTGTGGAATCTTATGCTGGTGTTGCTGTCATGCTTGATGATATAATAGAAATAATAAACTTTAATAGATGTTCTGAATGTGGGAGAGAAGGAATAGTATTTCGAATAACAGGGAGATTAACTCCAGAAATTGGGAAAGGATGTAGTTCTTTTACTAACTTATATCCATTTAAGTAATTACTCAAGAACCCATCTTTTTCTATTATATAAAATAAAATTATCCTTTAAATGGCAAATGGAATTTATAGTTGGTTTTAATTTAGAAAAATTTGGAATTAGCCTGATTGAATTGAGAAATGAGCTTCTTCAGAATATTGCAATATTCGATGATGCAGAAGAAATGATTGTCAAGGAAGACCCTTCTCATCTAATTGTTTGGATAGAAAATCAAGAGTTGATTGGATGGGCAATATGGCATGAATCATCTACTAATGAACATAGAAAAGGATCAGAACGCAGTGAAAGTGATAGAAAAATACTAGAAAAATTAATTGGTACGAATAAAGAAATAATAGAGTTGCATGAGCTTTGGTTAAAGAAAAAATATAGAGGTAAAGGTTATGGAAAGCAGTTTTTTGATTTTTTTGAAGATTTTCTACTACGTCTGGGCTATAAAAGGATAGTATATTACACTGATAATCCTGCTGCATTATCTATTTGTCGTAAACGTGGCTATAAAGCAGAATATAATAAGGAATTAAAATGGTATACGCTCTGTAAAATGCTATAAAATCATTTTTACATTTTCAATTTAGAAGATATAGAGATTGCTTTAAATATATTTTATTCATTTTAATTGATTAATTACATTTTAACAATTTATTGATATGTGAAGATGATATAGAATGGAATATGAAGATATTATTTTTGAAAAGAAAGATAGGGTTGCTCGTATTACAATAAATAGACCTCAACGATATAATGCATGTAGACAACACACTCTTTATGAACTAATCGATGCTTTAAATCAGTGCATGGATCCCGAAATTGGTGTAATTGTCTTTACCGGTGCTGGAGATAAAGCATTTTGTACTGGGGGAGATCAAACAACTCGTGAGAAAGGAGGATATAAAGGCAAATATATGTTACCATTAGAAGTAGGATGGCAAACCGTAACACACTTGATACGCACAATGCCTAAACCAGTAATTGCAAGGGTTAATGGATATGCAATTGGAGGCGGTCATGTATGGCATGTGGCATGTGATTTAAGTATTGCAGCAGAACATGCACAATTTGGACAAGCTGGACCACGGGTGGGTTCCTTTGATCCAGGATATGGAACTGGTGATTTAATGCGAGCCGTTGGAGTTAAACGTGCCAAGGAAATCTGGTTCCTTTGTCGTCGTTATACAGCAAAACAAGCATTAGATATGGGACTTGTAAATGCAGTAGTTCCATATGAAAAATTAGATGAAGAAGTTAATACCTGGTGCCAAGAAATATTAGAAAAGAGCCCTACAGCCATCAAGATGTTAAAATACGCATTTTTAGCTGAAAGCGACGGAACTACAGGTATTACTCAATTAGGAGTTGGTGGACTCTCTCTGTATTATGGAACAGATGAAGCTGTTGAAGGAAAGAACGCATTCATAGAAAAAAGGAAACCTAATTTTAATGAATTTAGAAAATAAAAATAGATTAATATTTGTTTTTACTCTTTTTATTTCTTAGAATATAAAAAATCTGACTCAAGATATTCCGGATTTGGGTATATATAAAATCCTTTACCTTTTTTTATCCCTAATTCTCCTTTCTTAACCTTCTCTAATAAAGCTTCTGGTGGATAATCTTTTGGATCCTTAGAATCATTATAATACACCATCTCTATATCATATACCACATCTAATCCCACCTTATCCATAATTCCAAAAGGACCTTCTATTGAATCATTGAACACCATCCATGCCCGATCGATATCCTTAAAATCGACAAAACCATTTCCCCACATATATAGAGTTTCACGCTTGATTGCTCTCCAAACCCGATTAAAACAAAAACCTAATAATTCTTTTCTAACTGTAAGAGGAATAAAGTTTAAAGAACGAACCCATTCAACACCTCTCTCTAATATCTCTGGCAAAGTGTGAGTACCTCCCATAACATCAACTATATTTATCCCCTGTAATGGAAAATAAAAATGAATATTAAGACAATATTCCGCTCTTCCACTGCTTGCTTCTAATCTGGAAACAGGTATTGATGAACTATTTGTTGCTATAATCGCATTCGGCATGGCTTTTTCTCCGATCCTTTTAAATATATCTTGCTTAAGCTCAATTTTTTCTGATACTGCTTCAATAACTAGCTCTGCATCTTTAATACATTCTTCTATACTCTTCTCTCGTCTAATACTTTTTTCACATTCATGCCACTTTTCCCACGGAATGATAGGTTCTACATTTTTACTCTTTAATTCATCTCTAAGTGTCTTTAAATTCTGGGCAAAAGAATCTTGATTCACATCATAAATCCTAACTTTATAACCATTATATGCAGCAATCATAGAAATCTGTGTTCCTAAAACTCCAGTTCCTATTATTGCAACGTTTTCTAAAACATTTTCCATTTTCTCCATAATATTTATTTAATTTTCAAAATATTTATAGATTCTAATTAAATTGTAAATTTAAAAAAAATAGATAATTAATTTAAGTGATATCTTTGAATATTAAAATACGTAAAGCTTCTGAAAATGATGCTGAAAGTATTTCAAACATTTGGAAAGTGATCTGTGCTGAAAAAGTCTATTCTGCAGTTGAGAAACCTTTTACACCCCAACAAGAAAGAGAATATCTTTTATCACTTTCTGAACGAGAAATAGTTTTCATAGCAGAAGTCGAGGGCAAAGTTGTTGGCTTTCAAACCTTAGATCTTTGGTCTAGAGTATTAACTTCTACATCCCATGTTGGTACTATTGGTACTTTTATACTTCCTGAATATAGAAGAAAGGATATTGGTAATTCTTTGGCAAATCAAACTTTTGAATTTGCTCGTGTAAAACATTATGAAAAAATAGTAATTTACATAAGAAAAAGAAATAAACAAGCAATTCAATTTTATCAAAATTTAGGATTTATTATTAAAGGAGATTTAGAACGACAAATAAAGATTGATAATACTTATGAAGACGAGTTATTTATGGAAAAATTTCTAAAAAAAATATAAATTATTTTAATTATTGCCTGGAAAAATAATAAATCATCAATCTCTTAAATGATAAATATTCTTATTCCTTAAATAATTGTTATACTAATCTTAAGGCAATTAAAAACCAATAATTCTAAAGTAAATTCAATGAGAAAAGAGATTTATACTACTCTGAACTTTATAAAAGATTTACTTAAGAGAATAGATTCTTTACTTGGACGACATATAAGTCAAGAAGATTTATCTGTTCAGATATTAAATCAACATAAATCTCATATCACACGTAAACTAGTTTATAGTAAAGACAATCCTCAATATTTACTTACTAAAGAATTAGTATCTAATTGGATCAATGCTTTAAAGGTTAATAATTGTTATTCATCTAAGATTGAAGAAGTTATTAATAAGTATAGTAGATATAACGATTTACCTTCAAATAGAAATTATATTTTTAAAAAGAATCCAAATCTCCAATTGAAATATTTTGAAATTATTAGTAGCAAGGAGAAGGCTTATTGGTTAGGGTGGCTTTTTGCAGAAGGAAACATATACAAAAAGAAAGATGGCCAGTTAGTAGTAAGTGTGCAAATCGATGTTAAAGATGGTATTTTAATTAAGAGATTTATTGAGGATATTGGATTCAATCCTAAAAGAGTAGAATATTATAAGAGAACTAAATATAATAAGAATAGAGAACCATATTATTCTCGTATATATAGAGTCAGAATAAAGAATCGTTTATTTGCTGAAAAATTAATGATTCATGGCTTTCCTGTAGGAAAGAAGGCTGATAAATTAAGATTTCCTAAGCTTAATAATAAAGAGTTTGATTTAGCTTTCCTTTTAGGATTCTACGACGGTGATGGTTCTATTCAACATAATAAATGTGGAAAGATAACAGAAATAAGTATATTTTCAAATAGCAAATTGTTTATAGAGGATATAAAATCTAAATTTAAACTCGATTATTTAATACGTGAGAAAAGACAATGCAAGAAAGATGGTAATCTATCTATAACTTATGATTTAAGCTTAGGTTTTACTTTATATAATAATATAATTGTTAATTTCGATAAAAGTTTACCAAGAAAGCGTGATTTTGTTTCAGTGTCTCAAATTGAAAGGCAATTAAGTGGAAAATATGGAAGAAAACGGTTTAAATTCTCTAAAGAAGAACTAAAAGACTTACTCCCAAAATATACACTTCAAGAGATTGCGAACATACATAAAAATCAATATGGTATAAAAATTCACCATACCACTGTAATATACTGGCGTAATAAGTGGTTTTAATTTACCTAATTAATAAAATCAGATTTATTTTAATTCTTCCCGTGCAATAATAAGATTTTGTATCTCTGTTGTCCCACCACCAATTTGAAAGAATTTAGCATCCCTCATATATCTCTCGACAGAATAGGTATTAGTATATCCATCCCCTCCATGAATTTGGACTGCTTCTGATGTAATCTCTAATGCTGTCTTACTACTAAAAGTTTTTGCCATTGAGGCTTCTTTGGTAATATCTTGTTTGTTTTTTAATGCTGCAGCACTATAAGTTAACAATCTTGCAGCTTGAAGCTTAGTAACCATCTCAGCAATCTTAATTCTAATAAGTTGGAAGGTGGAAATAGGCTTGTTAAATTGAATCCGATTTTTAGCGTAGTTTTTAGAATCTTCTAAAGCTGCTAATGATATTCCATTACATTCGGAACTTAAGGTTAAGCGTTCTATATTGAAAGTATCCATTAAGCTTTGAAACCCTATTCCTTCTTCTCCAATAAGATTCTCCTCAGAGACTTTTACATTATCTAGATGAATAATACCATTATAAACTCCATTTATTCCCATTAATTCATATGGATTTTCAATAGATAACCCGGGGGTATCATTTTCAACTATAAACACACTCATACCATTTCGAGGATTTACAATTGGATTAGTAACGCACCAAATGAAATAATAATCTGCGATACCAGCGTTTGTGATAAACTTTTTAGAGCCATTCAAAATATAGTTATTTCCAGATTTTTCTGCTTTTGTTTTTATTCCAGCTACATTTGAACCGGCTTCATCTTCTGTAACACAGATACTACATAATTTTTCACCTGTTGCGATTTTAGGTAAGAACGTCTCTTTTTGTTTTTGACTTCCGTATTTATTTAAAAGATATCCATCTAGAATACAGGGTGTCCTAGTAACTGATACTGCTACATTAAATTTTGAGATCTCTTCAGTAATTTCACAATGCGCAATTAATCCTAATTCCGTTCCACCATAAACTTTAGGGATTAAAGGTCCAAAGTATCCTTCTTTTCCTATTTTTTGAATTAGAGAAATAGGAACTTTGTTTTGACCATTTAAATTGTTCTTAATAGGTTCTAACTCTTTTGCTAAAAATATATTTAAATTATCTTGTAATTTATAGTGCTTTTCTGTGAAGAATAAATTATTCATAATATTATCATGAATTTTTAAGACTTAATTAACTAATAATAAAGATTTTTTAAAATTTTTAATTGTTGAATTATGTATACATATATCTTGCAAGTGATTAAGCTGAATAAAGTTTTATGTGAAAATTGCGGGGAAGAAGCACCTGAAGGAATTATGTATGAATGCTCAGAATGTTTTAATCCATTATGTGATAATTGTGCGAATGTATGCAGGAAATGTGGAGACTATTTCTGTGATGGATGTTATTATGATCATAAGAAAGAATGTAACAAATGAAAGGTTCATATCTACTAATAATCTTTCTTGAAAAAGAAAGAAGTATCAAAATAGGCTCATTGGGAGCAATTCTGTTCTCTAAAGGTTTTTATCTTTACGTAGGCTCTGCAATGGGAGAAAAAGGCTCTAGTACATTATTAAATCGGGTAAAAAGGCATTTATCAAATTCTAATTCAAAAAGAGTCCACTGGCATATAGACTATCTATTAGCAGATACATTTACTAAGGTTACAAAAGTATATCTTATTCCATCAATAACAGCTTTAGAATGTATAATAGCAAGAGACCTTTTAGCCAATTCTGAAGGTTACATCAAAGATTTTGGGTCATCAGATTGTAACTGTATAAGTCATTTGTTTTGGTTTAAGAATTTCAATGATATCATTATTTAGAAGTAAAATAAAAAATAAATGATTATATACAACACTATTATGAATATTATTTCTATAATTATTCCATATTTTTTCTGATTTAAATCAGGGAGCCAAAAGAAAAATTTGTTGCTTACCCAATCTTTGAAAGGATGAAAAATTAGTATAAAGCCCCTATTTGAACTAGAATTCTTTTTATAGATTCTTCTTTGAATCGCTCTTAGGATTCGCCAATCTACAATGTCTGGAAATTTGGCAAATAACATACCTAACCAGAAAGGAAAAAAGAAGAAAACAATTACAATGACAGCACTAATACGTGTTATTATTTGCCATGTAATCCAAAATTTATCTTTCCATTGTGGTTCTGGCATATGATATGTACTTCGTGCAAATATATCAATTACTATGTGAGAAGCTATTGCTATAATTATTGTTAAAATTATATTTAGAGGAAAAAAAAAGTAATTAAAACAAATTATTTGGCAAATTATTCCAGCAAAACAATGAGTAATTGTTTCCATAAGTAAATTTTGTTTTAGTTTACAAAATTTTAATAAAGTAGAATTTAAAATTCTTAAAATTTTTTAAGTTTTGAAATTGAAATCTAATTATAACAAATTAGAAAAATATAATCAAATAATTAAAAAATGAGTTGAATTTAAAAAATGGGAATGTTAGATGGTAAAGTTGCCATAATTACTGGTGCTGGGCGAGGACTAGGTCATGAAGAAGCAACAGCTTTTGCTAAAGAAGGCTGTAATCTACTAATAAATGATCTTGGTGCTGGTTTTGATGGTTCAGGAGCAGAAACCAAGGTAGCGGATCAAGTAGTAGAGGAAATGAAAAAATTAGGCGTTAAAGCGGTAGCTAATTACGATTCAGTAACTGACTTTAATAGAGCTAAAGCAATGATCGATCAGGCTATTGCTGAATTTGGTAAACTAGATATTTTAGTTAATAATGCTGGAATCCTGAGAGACCGTATGCTCTTTAATATGACAGAGGCTGAATTTAATGATGTCATTGGAGTTCATTTAAAAGGTACTTTTAATATGACGCGTCATGCATCAGCTTATTTTAGGGAAAAAGGTAAAGAAGATGAATCACTAGGTAATTTTGGAAGAGTCATAAACACAGCATCCGATGCTGGATTATTAGGGAACATGGGGCAATCCAATTATGGAGCAGCTAAAGCTGGTATAGCAGCTTTTACAATTATTTCTGCTATGGAATTGAAAAAGTATGCTACGGTTAATTGTATTGTTCCTTTAGCACGTACTCGTTTAACTGTAGATGCTACTCCTCAAACGGCTGCATTTATGAAAAAACTTGATGAAATTGGGTTTGATGTGTTTCATCCATCAAATGTGGCACCAATGGTAGTCTTTCTGGCATCAGATGATGCTAAAAAGATAAGTGGAGAAGTATTTCGAGTAGTTGGAGATCGTGTTATGTTATTCCAAGGATGGCATACTGTTAATCAAATAAAGAATGATCACAAACCATTTACTCCACAACAGATCGCAGATAGGATAAAGGAGCTGATGAAGGAAGCACCAAAGAAGGAAAACTTAATGGGTCTGTTAGGAGATATGATTAAAATGTAATATTAATTCAAATTATCAATTTTTTATTTTTCTTTTAAAAGAAAATTATTCTATATTATCGACGATATCCTTAAATATCCCACGAATAAATAAAATTATCTTATGAAAATCTGAATCTGACAAGTTATTATCATTATCTTTCAAGAGATTTAAGAGATACTCAAGTTTTTTCAAGGCTTTTTTAACTTTATTCTTCTCGTCTTTTATATTATATTTTTTAATTTCTTTTTTAATGAAAATAATTTCACTTAGGAGGAGATCGACTAATTTTTCTCTCCGCAACTGACTTTCATAAATGTCATTATATTTCCATTTAGTAATTTTACTCATTTATAAATCATCTTTTCATTGTTCCCTACTATTCAAGGTTAAACGAACTATAAAAAACTCCAATTTTCAATTTAAAAGATTCTTAATAATTCTCATTTATTATTATTAAGAAATTTAGCATGAATTTGAAGAATTCTTAAGGAAAACCTAAGGATAAATACGTGGGTATGAAAAAAAATTTCTTAGGTTTAGAAAGTGCCAAATTAGTTTTCAATTTCAATATCATAAGGCTCAAATCTTGGAATTTAAAGAAATTGTATTCTTTCAAGCTTTTCTTTAATAGAAAATTATCACTATTGGGATTGATTAATAATAATCCAACTGATCTATAAGTTGCAGCCTTCAAGATTTTGTCGATTAGATAGTCATGAGCAAAGGATAGTTCTTTTTTATTATTTAATTGGCTGGGATTTAGAAAAAGTTCATGAATTATTCCAATTCGTAATTTTAGCCCATATTTGAAATGATATAAATTAACATGGGTCAAAATAGCACCCCCAACAATTCTATTCTTTTTCTTAATTAGAATATACGTTGGTTTATATCTTTTCGATGGAACTTTAATCCTTGCCCATATAGGATATCCTTTCCTAGTAATTGGATAGCCTGTATAATATTGTTTTAAAATCTTATCAGAAAATTCTAAATATTTGAAGTGATGACTATCATATTCAATTATATGACTAAAAACTTTATTATAGGAATTTAAACTAATAAAAAATTTCTTAATCAAGCGAGGTATACTTGAAAAAAGAATTAAACTTGGTAAAAGAAAGATAATTAAAGGCATATCTCTGAATAATTGGTAAAAGTTTGGGAAACTAATATAACTATTAGAAATATCGAAATCTTGATACCCAAGTTTTGAATACAACCTTTTTCTTGGAAAACCACTAAAATCTGTAATCAAAAGAGAAATATCACATCCTTTTTGTCGCATATATTCTATTGATCTTTGCATAAGACTTGTAGATATACCTTGTTTTATATAATCTGGATGGCAAGAAACATCATTAATATTTCCATTTAAATAGTCTACCCCATTTATATTAATTTTTTCTATTGGATTTACACAGACCATTCCAACAATCTTATGATTATCGATATCTTCAGCAATTTGGATCATTTCTGGTTCAAAGTCAGGTGACTGTAAATATCTCCATTTCCAGTTCTTCTTCGTCCTAACAAAACTAAAACCATTCATTTGAAATGCTTTATTAAATAATTCTGCGAGTTGTTCCTCATCTCCTTTTCTATAATAGCGATAAATAATATTGACCATAAATCTCACAGTTTAGCCTTGTTTTTGGAGGATAGTAATCTGATTGTTAAATATTTTTAAATCTTAGATATCTTATATATTATCATAAGATTAATTATTGAATTATATATTTAATTTATAAAAAAGTAAGTAGATAGAAAAAGTAGAAAAGATGAGTTAAATGAGCGATAGAATAGGAGAAATTCTTGAAAGTCTTAAATCAATCAAAGGTGTTCATGGAGCTGCCCTTATTGAAAAGTTTGGGTTGATTAAAGGTAGTGCATTACCAGGATGGGTGGATCCAGAAGCTGTTGCAGCTATGGTAACACTTATTCTGAAGGCATCTCAAAGAGCTACAAAAGAATTAGAACAAGGACAATTTTTTAATGCGATTATAGAAAGTGAAAAAGGAAGGATTCTTTTTTCTGAAGTCGGTGGTAATATCTTGTGTATAATAACAACCGTAGAAGCTCAATTAGGGATAATTAATTTGAAATTAAGTGCTGCAGTAGAAACGCTTAAGACTTTACTTTAGATTATAATCTAATTCTCTTTTTTTCTCAAAAATATTATAGTAACCTATTTAAAATTTTTCTTGTGATTTTGGGATCTGCTTGACCTTTTGTCTTTCCCATTACTCTACCTACTAGTGCTTCAAATGCTTTTTCATTTTTTGCTAAGTCCTTGATAATTGTTGGATTTTCTTGAATCACTTCTATACAATATTCTTTCAAGATATTTTCATCTGAGATTCGTTTCTTGCCTTTATCTTCTATAATTTTTGAAATAGTTTTTCCTTTCATCATATCCGAGATGAGTGTCTTTGCAATCTTGGTCGTAATATTCCCTTTCCTAATATTTAAAATTAAATCAACGATATGATGTGGCTTTAATTGTGTGTCTACGATCCTTACATTATTTTCATTTAACCAGCCAACAATATCATTCATTAGCCAGTTGCAATATAATTTAAACTCATCTGGACCGAAGGTTGGATCCGAGTTAACACCATTTTCATAAAAATCAGCAATCTCTTTATCAAGAATTAGATTTTCAGCATCAAACTCAGAAAGCATATATTGTCTTTGGAAACGAGAAACTCTATCATATGGCATTTCTGGCATTCTCTCTTTTATCGAATTGATGAATTCTTTATCGATTATGATAGGAACTAAATCTTGTTCTGGAAAATATCTATAATCTTTTTCAAATTCTTTTGTCCTTAAGGCAATTGTGACTCTTCCATCCCAGTGCCTTGTTTCCTGAAGAATCTCTTTTCCTTTTTTTAATTCATTTTTTTGGCGCATGATTTCATATAATAAAGCACTTTCAACTTCCTTAAAACTAGAAATGTTTTTTACCTCAGCTCTTGCATGTCCTTTAATTGAAATATTTGCATCTACTCTTAAAGAACCTTCCAAATTCAAATTAGAGATTCCTGTATATTGCACGATCAATTTAAGTTGATTTAAGAACTCTCTTGCCTCAGCTGGTGAATTTAATACTGGTTCTGTAACAATCTCTATTAACGCTATTCCAGAACGATTATAGTCCACTAATGTATAAGGGGAAGTCCTTATAGATCCCTTATGAACTAATCTTGCTGGATCTTCTTCCAAATGAATTCTATTAAGTAGAATAGTCTTTTTATCTGAATTAATTTTAATAGCTACCGTTCCCCCATTTGCAAATGCTTTACCTCCTGCCTTATTATATTGAGATATCTGAAATCCTTTGGGGAGGTCTGGATAAAAATAATTTTTACGAAAGAAGTACATGAAATCATTGATTTGACAGTTGAGAGCTATAGCAAGTCTTGTTGCGTATTCGATTGCTCTTTCATTTAACACTGGTAAGGAACCTGGTAGACCAATGCAAATTGGGCATAAATGGGTATTAGGTGTAGCGTCTCGATAATCACTATTACAACTGCAGAAAAGTTTAGTTTTTAAATTGGTTAATTGAATATGGACTTCTAAACCAATGATAATTCCTGAATTTTCATTGTTCACTTTAATTCACACTCTTAATTCAAGGACGGCATTTTCCTGAAAATGTTTAATTCTTGCTCTAATTGATATCCAATATTAAGAATTCTTTTTTCATCAAAATAATTTCCAATTATTTGAAAACCAATTGGTAATCCAAGATTATCAAAACCACAGGGGATTGAAAGAGCAGGTAGACCTGCTAGATTAACTGGACACGTTAAAATATCTGTGATGTACATCTGAACTGGATCATTTATTAATTCTCCAATCTTAAAAGCAGTACGAGGCATTGTCGGGCATACAATTGCGTCATATTTTTTGAAAGCTTTTTGAAAATCATTTTTAATTAAACTTCTAATTTTAAGAGCTTTTAAATAATATTGATCGTAATATCCTGCAGATAAGGCGTAGGTTCCTAAAAAAATCCTCCTTCTTACTTCATTCCCAAAATTTTTTGCTCTTGTTCTTGCATAGACATCAAATACATCGCCAGATAAATCTGAACTCATTTTCCCATATCTTAATCCGTCAAATCGAGCTAAATTTGAGCTTGCTTCACTCATACAGAGTAAATAATAAGTCGCAACAGTATATTCTAGATGTGGAATTGTCATTTCATTAATAGTGACTCCTAAATTTTCAAGTTTCTCAATTGATTTGTTAACAGATTTTTTTACTTGAGGAGTAACTCCCTCACCAAAAAATTCTTCTGGGACTCCAATTTGCATTTTGTATAATGGTTTCTCAATTTCATTTGTGTATTTATCAATCTTTACATTTACTGAAGTTGAATCAAACATATCTTTGCCAGAGATGATTTCAAGTAATAAAGCAGAGTCATAAACACATTTTGTTATTGGACCAATTTGATCTAATGAATTTGCAAAAGCAATTAATCCATAACGTGAAACTCTGCCATAAGTAGGTTTTAATCCAACTACACCGCAAAAAGATGCTGGGCACCTGATACTCCCTCCAGTATCACTTCCTAAAGCTATGATGGATAATCCTGCTGATATAGAAGCAGCTGATCCTCCACTTGAGCCTCCTGGAACTCTTTCTAAATCCCAAGGGTTATATGTAGGACCATAGCAACTGTTCTCTGTTGAACTTCCCATGGCAAACTCGTCCATATTTGTGTTACCTAAATGAATTGCTCCTTCTTGTTCCAACAGGCGGTTTATTACATAAGCATTATAAGGTGGATAATAATCTTTTAAAATCTTTGAACAACAGGTTGTAGGAAAGTTTTTAACACATATTAAATCTTTATTTGCTAAAGGTAATCCACATAAGCTTCCAACCTTTTCACCATTCTGAATTTTAACATCATATTCTTTTGCTTTTGCGAATGCTTTTTCTTGTGAAAGATTTACAAAAGAATGAAGGAGATGATCATATTTTTCTATTCTTTGAAAGGTTTCACTAATTACATCTCGAACTGTAATTTCTCTTTTTTTTATTTTTTCGATTATTTCATATCCCATAAGATTAGTGAGTTGCATTTAGTACAACCTTCCTTTCATGTAAACTACAAAATTATAGCCAATATTATGTAATTCATCGATAATAGTTCTGGATTTCTAAAAAATTTGATTGAAAGTAGTTAGAAAGAATTTAAATTTGATAAATTCTAATTGTTAAGGCGTCTTTCTAACCATTGTTCTGGGAAATGGAATGGCATCTTTAATATTATCCAATCCACAGATCCAAGATACTACTCTTTCTACACCTAATCCATAACCAGAATGAGGAACGCTTCCATATTTTCTCAATTCGAAATACCATTCATAATTTTTTGGGTCTTCTCCTTGTGCTTTTAATCTCTTCATCATATCTTCTACTAATAAACTTCTTTCTGAACCACCTATGATTTCACAGTATCCCTCAGGGGCTAGCATATCAAAGCATAATGCTTCTTTGGGATTTTCCTTACTTGGTGGTTTGTAAAAGCCCATAATTTCTGTGGGATAATGAGTCACCACTACGGGTACTTTAAAATGGTCAGCAATTTTAGCTTCTTCAATTGTTCTTAAATCTTTACCCCATGGTACGTCCATTTTATATTTCTGTTGAAGTATTTCCAATGCTTCTGCATATTTTATTGTGGGATATTCTGCTTTGGCATAATGTTTCAATAATTCAATATCTCTTTCTAATACTTCAAGTTCTTTCTCGTTGCTTTCTAAAACTTTTTGAAGAATAAATCTAATTTCAGATTTAGCTACTTCTGTAATTTCTTCTAATTTCATCCAAGCAGCTTCCATTTCAGCCATCCAAAATTCAGCTAAGTGTCGTGAAGTCTTTGATCTTTCAGCTCTAAATGTGGGTCCCATGTTGTAAATTTTGCCTAGTGAAAAGATACCTGCTTCAGCATATAATTGCCACGTTTGACTAAGATAAATCTTATCTTCAAAATATTTCACTTCAAATAAAGTAGCTCCTCCCTCAGATTGAGTAGGTTGGAATATTGGGGCATCAAATTCATAATAACCGTGACTTCTAAAAAATTCATGTATCGCTCCAACAATAGTGTGCCTTATTTTTAGAACTGCAGTTAATTTTCTGGATCTTAACCATAAATGCCGATTATCATATAAAAGTTCAGGAGATTGATGTTCTGTAATTGGGAATGGTTCAGCAACTTGAATAATTTTTAGCCTAGATACAGTAACCTCATAACCTGTAGGTGCTCTTTCATCCTTTTTTATTTCACCTGAAATTTCTACAGAAGATTCAATTGTTAATTTCTCAGCTTCTTCAAATATTTCATGTTTTTTACTCTTAGAAATGACACATTGTATAATATCGGATTCATCCCTTAAGACTATAAAGACAAACTTATTTGATGCTCTGTGTCTATATACCCACCCCCTAAGGTTTACCTCTCCAGAATCTTTTTTTAGAGCTTCCTCAATCGTGATATATTTTAATTCAGTCATCTTAAAAACTTAACGATTCAGTTAGTTGATATATATGAAAATATAGTATTTCTAAAAAATTTCACTAAAAACAGTAAATTATGCCATAAAATACCTTATTTTAGAAAAACTTTAAAAACAGATAAAAAAGTGAAAAATTAAAAACAAAGACTATATTATAAAAATCGCAGCAGCGATTACTGAAGCCCATTCGTTTTCATTTCGAACAGTAGCAGAATCGGTGATACTTTTTGTCTCTACAATTTTGCCTTCCATTTTAAAAACCTCTTTTTTTTCATCATAATTAGCATCTGGATCAAAAGGAACACCCAACGTCGTTGCTAGCATTTCTGCAGCTAAATCCTCGGCAAAATCTCCAACATTTTCAGGCTTTATCCCAAAAGAATGATGTTCACTTAAATAACCATAATGGCCAGCATCAGCAGGTTTCGCTACTCCGATTGAAGCACATATTAAGCGATTATATTCATTAGAATCTGCTCTGGCAATAACTGCATAAACAATCTGACCCGGACGAAGTTGTTTTAAGCCATCCTTAGGATCTATTTCGATACAATATGGTGGTAAGATAGAAGAAACGTTTACTAAATTGAATTTTTCAATACCTGCTTCTCTAAGCGCTTGTTCGAATGCTGCTAACTTCGACTTGTGAAATCCTTTCCCTTTTACAAAAAAAACCTTTTTTGGGACGAGAGACATACCTTAGCTTTAATCTTAATTCTTATATTTATTATTATTATAATAAATACTAAAATTATTTAAATTTAATTAAAACATATGAATAATGTAAAATACTATTAAAATAAAATTTAAAATGTTTACCTATGTTTGAATCTTTCATATTACTTGCTATATCTTGTTAATATATATTAGAATTTTCTACTTAGAGTCAATTCATTTCTTTAAATTTATACAAAATAGACATCCGGAATAAAATGCAAATAATATTGAAAGTTTAAGTATAAAATTAAGTGAAAACAATATTTACGGCTTCTAATCTAATATAACATTTTAGTGTTATTTAAAACATTTAACGCATTTTTATTAATCTATGGATAAGCATCATTTAGAAGAATACCTAATTAAAAAAATTACTCCATTTAATGTCTATAATGTAAAAAATATAGAAGATTTACTAAATTCCTTAAAAAATTGTGGATTTCAAGGTAGAAATCTAGGAATTGCTCTTGATATACTTTATAAAATGGTCTCTGACGACAACATTTTAACTGTTTTAACCCTTTCAGGTGCAATGGTTCCAGCAGGGATGGGTGAAATAATATGTGCTTTAATCGAACATAACCTTATTGATGCTATAGTGAGTACTGGAGCAAATGTAATACATGACTTAGTTGACGTAGCATCGGATATTGGTCATTATATGGGAACTACCAATATAGATGATGAAGAGCTATTCAAAGTACGTATTAATAGAATATATGATGTATTTTTACCCGAGGATAATTATAAAAAAGCAGAAGATTTATTATTACACATAATTCATGATTCATTTAATTCTAAAAATATTGAAATAACACCCTCAGATTTGTTTAAAAAAGTAGGCGAAAAAATGGGATCAAGATGTATTCTTTCTTTAGCTGCGAAATATAATGTTCCTATATTTGTTCCAGCATTTTCAGATTCAGAATTTGCATTAGATATGATTAAATATTCTGTTAAAGATGGTTATAAATTCACTCTTGATATTTTTGGGGATGTATTAAAGTTTGCCAATATCATTAGAAATGCAGAAGAATATGGAACTATAATAATTGGAGGAGGAGTGCCTCGAAATTGGGCTCAACAAATCTTTCCACTGTTGGATCAAATTGATAATATGGAAACTATAGGATATAATTATTCTGTAAGGATACATACTGCAACTGAGTATGATGGAGGCCTTTCTGGGTGTACTATTAGTGAATCTAAATCGTGGGGTAAATATTCCTTAGAATCAAAATATGTAAGTGTGTGGTGTGATGCAACCATTGCATTACCTATATTAATTACTGGTTTATTTCAACGTTTAAAAATTATCTAATTCTTTTAAATTTTTTAGAATTGTTCAATACAATCAATCTTGTTTCTTCTTTAGAAGATATTTTGAGAATATATTCATATAAAGGCATTCTTCTGGAGGCATTTCCATTGTTAGTTTTGGTTTTTCTGTAAAATCCATATCTACTCCTCGAATAATTACAACTGGTGTTTGTTTGTTGGCTTCACTTAACAAAAATTGAGCGGCACTTGCAAGATCATCAGCTATAGCTCTCATTGTTATCTCTAAAGGTCTATTAAAAAGATCTGGTTTTCCTCGTAAATCCTCAATTGGTTCAAATCCCGCAGTTGCTATGGCTATACCTATAGTACCTTTTCTTAAAGGCTGGACGCGGGAATCTGCTATTATAATCCCAAGCTTATTTAAATTAAATTCAGTTTTCAATCTTTTCCAATAATCCCACACAACATCATATAAATCTGTTGGTAGTAATACAACTTTACCCAGTCCCGCATTAGATTGATCTATTCCTGAGTTTGCAATTAAAAAATCGTTTACTTTAGTTAAAATTACGTGTTTCATACCTCCTAAAACCATCGATGCTTCATCTAATATAAGCTGGACTAACCTCCTATCCATATCATACTCTTTCGCTAGTTTTTTAGCTCTTTTTGAGATATTTTTAACATCTGATAAATTAATCACTCTTCCTTGAGATGTTGCCACAACCTTCTCAGCTATAACCACAATGTCCCTTTCATGCAAGGATCCTTTTAGCTTTTTAACATTATCAATAATGATATTGAGTAGATCATCATTTTCCTTAATAAGTGGCAGTTTGATTGCAAAAAGTTCCATTCTAAATTAAAAAATTAAGCTTATTTTAAATCAATTTTCGCCTATAAAAGTGTATAGACTAGTGATCAAAATCCACATCTTTACAATATAAAATGAAAAAGGAATTAAAAATGATTTACAATTCATTATTTTTTATCAAAGAGTTCAGCTTAATTGTTTTTGAAGAACTTTTTCTTTCTCTAAATATTTCAATATAATGACCATGTTATTATTTTGTTATTTATAATGTATTTTAAATTGTATCCTAACTGCAACCGGCTAAATAGCTTCCAGAATTTTTAAGAAAATGAGAACAACTTATAGAGAGTGATTAATTATGTTTATGATATAATTAAAAATTAAAATTCCTAATATTAAGGTGTTATCAAATCAAAACACATATTTATTATTTCACAGGAACGGGAAATTCTTACGTTGTAGCGAGAGATGTTGCTAAAAAATTGAATGGGAAATTAACTTCTATTGTGGCTTTAAAAAAAATACATAATATAGAGATCGAAGCAGATGTTGTTGGAATTGTTTTTCCAGTCTATTATGCAGATTTTGGGGGCGTTCCTCTCATTGTTCAACGATTTGTAAAAAAACTTAAAAATCTAACTCCCAAATACATATTTGCTATATGTAATCATGCAGGAGGACCAGGTAAGACTATTAAAAAATTTAAATATCTAATCAGTACTCAAGGTGGAAAGCTTTCTGCAGGATTTACAGTAAAAATGTCTGTTCCTTATTCACCAGGATTAAAAATAAAAAGTTCTTTTTTTCATAAAAAAATTGATTCGAAAGAAGCAATCATGAAAGATACAGATAAACAGCAAGAATTGTATGAGAAATGGAATAAAAAACTTGAACAAATAATAATTTATATTTCTGATTTGAAGGAAGGAATATTTGAGACATCTAAGCTTTCACCATTAATTTCACTATCTAAAGCCATATTTCGTTTGCATTATAAAAAACTTGCTGAAGTCTCTGAAGTTTCTAAGGAAAAAACAGAAGATAAGATCCATTATTCATTCGAGCAACTTATCCATCTTGCTGATAAAAGCTTCAAAGTCAATGATAAGTGTAATAGTTGCGGAATTTGTGCTCAAATTTGTCCAGTTGATAATATAGAAATCGTGAATGGTAAACCCTTATGGCAGCATCATTGCGAAACATGTTATGCATGTTATGTATGGTGCCCTAATAATGCAATTTATGGTGAGATAGTAGCATATAACAAAAAGTATCACCATCCTGAAGTAAAAATTTCTGATTTGATTAGATCAAAATCGGAAATTTAATTGTAAAGAACTTATTTGGAGATTAAAAAATTAAACTTATTTGATATAGTTTTTTACAATTATAGATAACCTTGAAGAAAATATATGCAAATTTATTTGAATATTTAGAAATCGGGGATGATTTTTCACCAGTTGTAATGGGTGTTTTAAATTTAAGCCCAGAATCTTTCTATCGAGGTTCTGTTTATGAAACTCTTGATAAAATGAAAATAGCTGCTTTAGAGATGATTGAAAGCGGTGCAAAAATATTGGATTTGGGGGCAAGATCAACTGCTCCGTGGTCAAAGAAAATTACTATTGATGAAGAAATAGATAGATTTAAACCAGCAATGGAGCTTTTATGTGAAATCATTCCAAATGATATAATTATCTCTGTTGATACCCAATATACACAAGTAGCTGAAAAAGCTTTTGAGATTTCCGAAAAAGATAAAAAGAAAATAATAATCAATGATGTAAGTTGTTTTAAAACTGATCCTTCCTTAGCTGATTTTGTGAATGAAAAAGATTTACCTACAATTTTAATGGCATCAAAAGAAATACCAGGCGATTTATTAACTATAGAAGAAATAATCCATGAATTTAAGAGAACTACTAAACATTTGAAGTCTAAAGGATATGATATTAATAAAGTAATCCTAGACCCCGGAATTGGACACTGGACTGAAGAAAAAACATATAAATATGATTTAAAAATAATAGCAAATCTAAATAAATTAAGAATCTTAAATAAACCTATTCTTATTGCTATCTCGAGAAAATCTTTTATAGGAACTGCTTTAAATATTCCTGACCCAGAGAATAGATTAAATGGTACTCTTTCTGCTACAGCTATAGCAGTATATAATGGTGTACATATAATTCGAACTCATGATGTGAATTCTCAATTGACTGAAATAGTTGATTTGGCTTATCAGATAAGAAAAAATAGATAATTATACCTCTTTTTTAAACTTCAATCATTCTTAAATGGAAAGCCCGTTTGAACAAAAAGTCATAAATTTGGCAATCATTTTTATAATAAGCTTAACTTATTAACAAATTTCTAAGGTTCTGTCTAACTAATTGAACATAATTTAATTTTGGTTAAAACAAAAATGTGCTTATATTTAAATTAGCGTAATACCTTTCATTATATGTATAATGTTAAATAATCTTATTAGTTCAATTAAGAATTGATTAATTTAACTTTACATTAGAATCTACATAAGAATAGATCTTTTATGTCTGATAAGGAAACTTACGACGCAGTAGATATTAAAGTTCTAAAGGGCTTGGATGGGGTTCGCAAGCGTCCAGCGATGTATATTGGTGATACAGGAAAAAAAGGACTGCATCATCTAATTTTTGAAGTATTAGATAATTCTGTCGACGAGGCAATTAGTGGATTTGCTGATGAAATAAAAATAACGTTAAATAAAGATAATTCTGTTCAAGTACATGATAATGGACGAGGGATTCCAATTGATATTCATCCTGAATTCAATAAACCAGCCTTAGAAGTAATACTTGAGCATTTACATTCTGGAGGTAAATTCGATAAGAAAAGCTATAAGATATCTGGTGGTTTGCATGGTGTTGGTCTTTCGGTTGTAAACGCATTAACTGAATGGTTAGAAGTAGAAATTTGTAGAGATGGGCAATTATATAAGCAGAGATTCTCTAAAGGTAAGAAGGTTTCTGAACCAGAAATAATCAAAGTTAATAATGAAAAAAGTTATACAAAAATCTCATTTTATCCAGACTCTGAAATATTTGAATTTGATCCAAAAGAACCTATTTTCAGTTTTTCTTTAATAGCTAATAGAGTGAGAGAACTAGCTTTTCTTACTCCACAAGCGAGATTCGAACTTCTCAATAAAAGTAATGATGATAAAGTAGAATTCCACTTTGAGGGAGGTATTAAAGAATTTATAGCCTATTTAAATAAAGATAAACAGCCTTTACATGATGATATCATTTGTATTAGCGATACTTATCAGGAAGAAGATGGTTCTACTACATATTGTGATATTGCTTTACAATATAATCAAGGATATCAAACGAATATTCTAACTTATGCAAATACCATTAATACAATCGAAGGAGGAACACATCTAACTGCTTTTAAATCTGCATTAACAAGGACCTTCAACTCTTATATTGAAAATTATATGGAGAAAAAATATAAGGATCATGTATTAAGTGGCTCTGATACTCGAGAGGGTTTATCAGCGGTCATTTCGGTAAAGATACCTGATCCTCAATTTGAAAGTCAAACGAAAATTAAACTTGGTAATCCTGAATTAAGACAGATTATAAGCCAAATAACTACTGATAGGTTAACTCAATACTTAGAAGAGCATCCTGAAACTGGTAAGAAAATTGTGTTAAAGACCATAAATGCAAAGTTAGCCAGAGAAGCTGCACAAAAAGCAAGACAACTTATTCGCCGTAAATCTGCATTAGATAGCGCTAGAATGCCAGGGAAGTTAGCAGATTGTTCGTCAAATAATCCTGAAAAAACCGAAATTTTTATTGTAGAGGGAAATTCAGCTGGAGGCTCAGCAAAACAAGGTAGAGATAGAACATACCAAGCAATACTCCCTCTTAGAGGTAAAATTTTGAATGTAGAAAAAGCTCGAATGGATAAAATCTTAAAAAATAATGAAATTCAATCTATTATCAGGGCACTAGGAGTTGGAATTTATGAAGAAGACTTTACAAATGGTACTAATGGAGAAGATGAAGAAAATGGTGATATAGAAGATACTTTTGATATAAATAAACTTAGATATCATAAAGTCGTCATTATGGTTGATGCTGATATTGATGGAAAACATATTGAAACTCTTCTCCTCACATTCTTTTTTAGATATATGAGACCATTAATAGATGAGGGTCATTTATATATTGCTTGTCCCCCTTTATATCAAATTTCCTATAAAAAATCGAAGCATTATGTTTACACTGATCAAGAACGAGATAAAATTTTCGGGGAATTAAAAAAAAAGTATAAACTAAAGAACTTAGAAACAATAAAAATTCAAAGATATAAAGGTTTAGGTGAAATGAATCCTGACGAATTATATCAGACAACAATGAATCGAGAAACTAGAAAATTGAAAAAGGTCACTTATGAGGATTACCTAGAAAATGATTTAATCTTTTCAAAATTGATGGGAAAAGAAGTAAAACCTCGAAAAAAGTTTATTATAAGTAACTTTGATGAGGTAAACGTTTTAGATATTTAGCATTTTAATTTATTTTTAACTTGATATGAGGTTAATAGCTTGAGTTCAGAACATATTGAAGACATAATGTTAAAAAATGAGATGAAAAGTAGCTATATCGATTATGCCATGTCAGTGGTTGTTGGAAGAGCTATACCTGATGTAAGAGACGGACTTAAACCCGTCAATCGAAGAATTATTTACGCTATGGCCCAGAATAATTGGAATCACACCGGACCTCATGTGAAATGTGCTAAAATTGTAGGCGATACTCTTGGCAATTATCATCCTCATGGAGATATGGCCGTCTATAATGCACTAGTAAGAATGGGTCAAGATTTTTCTTTAAGATATCTTTTAATTGATCCTCAAGGAAATTTTGGCTCTATTGACGGAGACGAACCAGCAGCTTACAGATATACAGAAGCACGACTATCTCAGATTTCAGAGGAATTGATTGAAGACATTGATAAAGAAACTGTTGATTTTCAACCTAATTTTGATAATTCTACAATAGAACCAATATTTTTACCAGCAAAATTGCCCAATATATTAATAAATGGAACAAAGGGAATTGCGGTTGGAATGGCCACTTCTATGCCACCTCATAATTTAACTGAAATTTGTGAAGGAGTTATCGCAACAATTGACGATCCTGAAATATCGATTCAGGAACTCTTGGAAATTATTAAAGGACCAGATTTTCCCACCGGAGGGATAATTACAGATACAAGTGGGATATATAATGCCTATTCAACCGGTAACGCAACCATTAGTGTCCAGGGAAAAATAGAAACAGAAACTAAAGGAGATAAAATTCAACTCGTTATTAAGGAAATTCCCTACTTAGTTAATAAATCAAATTTAATAGAATCAATTGCTAAGTTGATAAAAAATGGAATACTAAAAGATATAAAAGACTTGCGGGATGAATCTGATAAGAGTGGTATGCGAATTGTAATAGAATTAACTAAGAGTGCTCATCCAGTTATTATAAAGAATATATTATTTAAAAGAACGAGTTTACTTACTAGCTTTAGCATTACTAACCTAGTTCTAATTAACGAAGGTAAACAACCAAAAATCTTGACTTTAAAAGAAATCCTTCAGGAATATATTTCACATAGACTTATAATAATACAAAAGAGAACAGAATACAAATTAAAAAAAACTAAAGAAAGACTTCACAAAGTTGAGGGTTTGCTTCTCGCCTTGGATAATATCGATGATGTTGTTGATGTAATCAAAAAATCAAAAGATGTTAGTGAAGCTAAGACCAAATTAACTGAAAAATATAGTTTTACTGAGATTCAAGTGCAATCAATTTTAGGAATGCCTTTATCTCGCCTTACCAATCTGGAACATCAGAAATTAGTTGATGAAGAGAAATCATTAAACGAAGATATTAAATTATGTAAAAAAATCTTGGCAGATAAACTTACACAACTTAATATTATTAAGCAAGAATTAAGGGATCTTATCAAAAAATACGGAGATAAAAGAAGAACAAAAATAGAATTTGTTCCATCAGAAGATTTTAAAGAAATTGAAAAGAAAGATTTGATAAAAAATGAACCAACGATAGTCATTTTCACTAAAAATCAGTACATAAAAAGAATTTCAGTGCAAGAGTATCAAACTCAAGCAAGAGGAGGCCGTGGTAAAAAAGGTATGACAATTAGAGAAGAAGATTTTATCACAGACTTATTCGTAGCATCAACTCATGATACAATCTTAATATTTACCTCTAAAGGTCGAGTGTATTCAATAAAGTGTTATGATATTCCTTTACAAACCAGAACCGCAAGAGGAAAACCTATTGTTAATTTCATTGCTTTACAAGAAGATGAAAAAATAGCTGATATGATTCCAATTAATAATTTTGACACTAATGAGATGCTTTTGATGACAACTAAATATGGTATAATTAAAAAAACACCTTTAAAAGCATTTTCGAAATTTAAAAGTACAGGAGTAAGAGCTCAAAGAATTCGTTCTGATGATGAATTAGTTAGTGTAAAAAAGCTCTCAAATGAATTACAAGATATCTTTATAGCAACAAAGTTAGGATATGCAGTTCGATTTGATGAATCCGAATTAAGAGAATTAGGAAAATATTCCATGGGTGTTAAAGGAGTAGATCTAAGAGAAAAAGATGCTATAATTGATACGCTTTTAGTAAATAATGATGATATTATTTTAACTTTAACTGAAAATGGGTATGGTCAGAGGACTTCAGTAAAAGAGTACAGAAAAACAGGTAGAGGTGTAAAGGGTGTGAAAAATATTACATTAAATCATCAAAAAAATGATAAAGTCATTGCAATTAAAATTGCAAAACACATGGATATGTTAATTGGTACTGAACAAGGACAAGTAATCAGAGTTCCAGTAGATTCAATAAGAATAACTCATAGAAAAGCTAAAGGAGTAAGAGTCATCAAGCTTTATGAAGGAGATTCTGTAGTAGCGATAGGAAAATGTGATAAAGAAGACTAAATACTTTTAATATTAAAGGTAAGGTATAAGACATAAAAATACAAGATTCTCTTTCCCTGTATTATTAATTCCATGCTCTTCATTAGGTGGGATATAAATTGCATCACCTGGCTCTACCTTAACTTGCTCCGACTCGTTAAAAAATATTCCAGATCCTTGTAATATGTAAATCTCGTGATCTTGAGGATGACTATGTATGGGGACCTTCCCATTTGGCCTAATCTCAAACCTTCTCATAGCAAAATTATTAGCACCATCATTTTCATCAATCAGCCAACGGACAAATACATTATCAACTGGAGTCCCATTAGTTAAAGTTGCTGGTTCATTTTCTATATCTTTATAATGCTTTTTTAACATAAATTAAATAATTTATAATCAATTAAAACAATATCTTATATTATGAATGCGGAATTAAATCCATATTTTGGATTTGACTATTCCCACAAGAATAAATTCATAATTGAAGATCCTGCTTTTAATGAGTTTATAGAGTTTCTATTTAATTCCGATTTCAAGTTGGGAAAAATTGAGGAGGGTATTACTTATGAGAAATTATCTCGATATAATGTATTCATTATCGGAGTTCCAATGGCTGAAGCTTTTTTACAACCAGAGGAAATCAACGATTTAGTTAGATATGTTAAAAATGGAGGCTCATTATTAATTCTTAATGATAAGGGAGGAGATAAAGCTAACAAGAATAACCTTTCAGAATTAACTTCAAATTTTGGAATTAAATTTAATTCGGATCATTTATTTGATAATGAATTTTTCTCAAAAGATAATTCTCGCCCAATTATTAAAGATTTTAAGAAACACTTTATTACTAAAGATATATCTCAAATTGTACATTCTGCAGGTTGTACCCTTGAGATATTTGAAAATATTGAGGATGATGATTTAGACGTAACAGCAGTAGCATTTTCATCCGAGGATTCTGCCTGGCATAAATACTTTAGTGAAGGAAAATGGTTTGATGAGCCAGTAAGGAAAGTTGCAGTAATCGCTGCTGCACGTTATAGCCTTGGGAAAGTAGTTGTAATTGGTAATCTCTCTCTCTTTTCCAGTTTTCATGAAATCTATGGTATTCGTGCTGCGGATAACTTTAAATTAATTGTAAATATAATTTCATGGCTCATGAACAAGGCACACTCAAAAGAAGCTCAATTGACCCAACCAATATATATAACAATTCCTATTGAACAAGATTTATACTATTGGATAAAGGAAAAACTTGATGAGGGCAGATGGAAAGATACACGAGAAGTTATTAATTTTGCTCTTAAAGTGGTAAAATTTAGAATAAAACAACATATACAAGAAGAATAGAGAGTGGAAATATTGATTAAATCAAATAAAGAGGAACTATTAATTGGAATACTTTCAGATACTCATATTCCGCACAGAACTTCTGTTATTCCACAGAAAGTAATTGATGACTTTTCTCAAAAAAATGTTGATTACGTGTTCCATCTAGGAGATTTCACATCTTTTCAAGCTTATCAACAACTAATAATGACTTTTGGAAAAGAAAAGGTTATCGCAATTCGAGGAAACATGGATTTTGATAAAAATCTAACAAGAGAGTTACCAGAAAAAATAGAACTGGAAATATTAGGTCATAAAGTCTTAATGATCCATGGAATGGGAGGACCAAATATGATAGTCAAGCGTCTAATAAAGAAATTAAATCTTATGGATTCAGATTATGATATTGTAATATTTGGACATACCCACAGACCAGTAAATGAAAGAGAAAGTGGTATCTTATTCTTTAATCCTGGAACTACCACTCCTATAGATAATCGATTAACTGTAGTAAGTTCATATGGATTTCTCAAAATTTCTAAAAATGAAGTTAAACCCAAAATTATATATCTTTAAATTCTCCAGTTATTGAGAGACTATATTTTATATAAAGAACTAGTAACTAAAAGCCTTCAATTGATTTTCCTGAAAGCTTTTTATAATGATTTAATACTGCTTGTCGAGCAGCATATACAAATGCTCTCTTTACATTTACACCTTGAATCGCAATTGTTTCATATATTAAACAATGATTCAATTTAGCAGTATCCAAAACTTGTCTGATTTTTGAGATTTCGACTATTCCTTCCAAATCCCGCTTATTTGCGAGTAAAACAATTGGCACTTCAGGAGGATCAAATTCTTTTATTGGAATAAGTTTATCTCCATAAAATTTCAATAATTCCTTAAGCGACCAGATATTCTCCTGCCATTGATCGATTAGAGAATCCCAAGTAAAAATTACGGCATCTGTACCTTTTAATACAGTTTGTCTTTGGAATTTATGACGTCTTTGTCCTGCCACAGTGTAGACCTGGAATACAACGTTAGATACACGAGCAACTACACGATCAAAAAAGAGAGTGCGCCCAGTAGGATCTTGTATTTGTTGCATGTCTCCACTAGCTAAACCTTCTTTATGGTATACCCACTCAAGTGCGGTAGTTTTACCTCCAAGGCTAGGTCCATAAAAGCAAATCTTAAAGACTAATGTACCATCTCCTCTACGTGAAGGCACTTTTTATTCACTCCATAGTGTTCTCATTAAGTAATTAAAATTCTTTATAATTCTGTTTAGAAATAACCTATTAGAAATAATATAAAACTTATTTTATATAAAAATTTCTTTTCCAAAAAAGATTATTAAATTCTCAAGCCTTTTTAAAAAAAGGAGTTTAATATTAGATTATCAAAGAAATAAGATATGTGTTTTTATGACAATGGAATCATATAAGAAATTAAGAGAATTTCTCGATCAATTCCCAATAGGATTTCGTAAAACATCATCTGGAATAGAAATCGAAATTTTAAAACGGCTTTTCTCTGAAGAGGAAGCTGAATTAACCACGTTTTTAACTATAAAACCAGAACAAGCTCGAGTTATAGCGAAAAGAACAAGAAGACCGTTGAATGAAGTAGAAGAAAAGCTTGAATCAATGGCAAAAAAAGGACTTATCTTTCGAACGCGTAGAAATAATCAAGTCCTTTATAATGCTATTCCGTTCATGATAGGGTTATATGAATATTCAGTTAAGAACATGGATAAAGAATTAGCTCAATTGTACAGACAGTATTATAATGAAGCAGGTCTTGAGGAGATGGGGGTAAGTAATATCCCCGGATTTAAAGTTATCCCTTTAGAAGAAACTATTCAATCAGGTACTACTCTTTTTCCTTATCAAATGTTGCAGGAATCAATAAAAAATGCAAGAGTTATCGCCGTAACTGATTGTATCTGCAGAAAAGAGGCTCAGTTGTTAGGAGAAGGCTGTAATCATCCTATAGAGACGTGCCTAAGTTTTGGTGTTGCAGCGGAATACTATATAGAGAATGGTATTGGACGTGAGATAACATCCGAGGAAGCGATTCAAATTATTAAACATGCTGATGAAGCTGGCTTAGTTCATGCTGGAGCTAATTCAAAACACCTTTCAAACATATGTAATTGTTGTTCTTGTTGCTGTGCTTCAATGAAGGGTATTACTCAATATGGTAAAGATAAACATCGATTTATGAATGCTTTATTTGAATCAAAAATAGAAGAAGAAAAATGTATCGCATGTGGAACCTGTATAGAAAGATGTCCAGTAGAAGCTATATCTCTTGAGGATATCGCTATTATTGATCGAGATTTATGCCTAGGTTGCGGTTTATGTGCAGGCGTTTGCCCAGAACAAGCGATTTCTTTAATACTTAGAGATGATCGTGAGGAACCTTTTAATCGAGTCTTAGAAATGGGGAGAGCCATAATTGAAGGAAAACAAAAAAAGCGATAAAGTAATGCTTTATTGATATGATTAAAATTTAAATATTATATTACCCATATAATCTCTGATTTAAGGAGGGATTCTCACGTCCAAGACGGGAGGGAATTGTTTTAAGCATTATTGGTAAATTTGTATCTATAGTCATTTTTGGATATTACTTAAAGAAATCATTGAATTAATGTCGTATTTTAACCGAAATTTACTAAAGAATCAATATTTAACTCTATTAATTAATTCTTCTAATACTTCTTCAAATTCTAAAAGCAAAGAATTACCATTCCGACCAATTTTTTTATATTCGAAACCTTTGACTAAAAATGTATCAAAAAAGGGATAATCATTCTTTGATAGAAACTTATTTAGAGATAACTTGAAATCATTAAGATTCTTATTATTAATCTCTCCTAAATCAGTTAATTTAAACTCTAGTTCTTGATTTATAATCATAACTTGTTCACCACTTCCTAAGTTTAATAATTGTTATAAAAGCTTCCTTTTTCATAACAATAATTGTCCATCTTTACTTATTATTAGAAATTATTAATTTCTTTATAATACTTGCGAATTGTGAGAAAACCAAACATACTTTGTTTTATTAGTTTCAATTTGTATTCATTTTTAAATTTTAGATGTGATCTTAAATTTAGAAAATTTCAAAGAATATATTTTCTTTAGATTAATTCTAAAAACACTAGTTTATAAGCTTGGGAAACAAAAAATTTGTATTAAAATATGTTTTACACCTTTCATATTATAAAAAATTTTAAAGCAAAAGGAATTTGAAAAAAATGCTTTAGTTTTCTACTAATTTTTTTTAAATACTTATTAAAATTAATTTATAGTGAGAACATATGAGTGATTCAAATATCGATTGTAATGATGATGCTTGGGAGTATTATGATAAACTTAAAGAGGCTTTAAATGGGTTATTTGAGGTTTTAAACTTAGGGTTAGATCCAGATAGCGTATATTATAAATGTGGTGTTGATAATTTAAATGCCGTAAAAACAAGTTTGATAGATTTACTTATGAAGGATTATGATACTCTGGAACTGCAGGATACCTTACGTAGGATTGAGTTTAAAGTAAAAAAGAATTTATTTTTTGATAACACCAAAAAAAAAAGACAATGGAATGATAAAAATGAAGAAGGAATTATTTAATTTCTCAATTATTTCTCTAAGAAAATCCCGTTGATAAGTATCTAAATAATATTCAGTTTTTTATTAGAGGGTTATATGTCTTAAATAATTAGATTAAAATAAAGTCATAAACAACTTAATGCAATTCTTAATTGCAATCTCCTATTTTGATCGAAAATTGGGACCTTGTGTATTCTATTCTTATCCAGAGCATAAATTGAAAGAAGAAAATGCTTCAATTATCTCTAGCTTGATGGATCAAATCATTTCAGAAGGATTTTTTACCCATTCATTCAATTCATCTTATACATTAAACTATTATTTTGAAATTGATTCAGAGTGGGCTCGTGGAAAGAAAGAGTTTTTAATGATTTCAATAATATTTCAACAGCCTGTTTCCGTTGAGCTTGAAAAAGCGTTATTTACAATTTGCATTGAATTTATAGAATGGTTAAAAGCAAAGAAATATATTTTTAGGGGTTTTTATAGAAATACAGAAGAAGATGGCCATTCTTCTCATAGGGAAATAGAATCTAATTTTAATTTAATTAAAGACTGGATTCAAGAATTCTACTTAGCAATAGAAGATGAAACCGAGAATAATCTAAAAGAGTATAATATATCTTCACTATTAGAAAAACAAGAAGTTATAGAAACGCTGAATCTGTTATCTAATAAATCCATACCAATAAGAGAATTAAAAAGTTGGTATAATAAAAAATTTCCTCATAATAATTTCAACCATCTTATTAGCACTTTATTTAAATGCTATATTGTTTATATTCCAAAGATAAGAGGAAGAAAAGAAGCACCTTTTAACGTTCATTTAGCGAAAGAATTTAAAACAATAAACAATCTAGTAATTCTGAAAAACAAACTCATTAAAGAGTTCATAAAAAATCATTTTACTAAAGCTATACAAGACTTAGAAAAAAACTCTAAAGAATTCCATAAATTTTTAGAGAGAGTATTTTCTGAAAAGCAGGTTAATGCTTAATAGAAAGGATTATGAAATCGCCTAGTATCTTTCTTTTCTATGGTTTTTTGCTGGATTTCTTTATTGATTAAACCTTCAATATGACAAAGATACTCATATTCATCTGCCAAACATAATGTAATAGCCGTGCCACGTTTATTCATTCTTGAAGTTCTTCCAATCCGATGTATATATACATCAGGATACTTCGGGACATCATAGTTAACTATATGAGTAATATCTTCAATATCCAAACCTCTAGCAGCGACATCTGTGGCAATTAACATATTGATTCTATGTTCTCTAAAAGATTTTAAAATTTTTTCACGCATATGTTGTGTTAATCTCCCAGAAATCATATCTACTTGAAAATTAAAATCTTTTCTTGATTTTAACTTGCTTACCAACCATGAAGCTGTTTTTTTAGTATTTACAAATACTAAAGTATGTTTAGGATTCTCAAATTTTAAAATCTTTAGAAATGTGCCAAATTTCTGTTCGAATCTATCTATTAAATAATAATATTGTTTGGTATTACCTACTGTTAAATCATCTTTACTCAGATTGATGAATTTAAAATCATTTTTAGAATGCTTTTTCACTAATTTTCTAATCTCAGAATAAAGTGTTGCTGAAAAGAGCATAAATTGATATTTTGTTTTAATTTTACTTAAAATATAGTTGACATCAGGGGCAAATCCCATGTCAAATAAACGATCTGCCTCATCAATAACGACAAACTTTATATTTTTAAAATCTAATTTCTTTCTTTTATAAATATCAATAAGTCTTCCCGGGGTTCCACAAATAAAGTTAACTCCATTCTCTAGATCATTAATCTGGCGATCTATTGATACTCCTCCATAGATAGTTGTCGATTTAATAGTATGATTTCCTAATTCCTTTAATACTTGATCTACTTGCTTTGCAAGCTCTCTAGTAGGCTCTAAAATTAAAACCTCATTAGATTTGCCACTTAATCTTTCAATAATAGGTAATAGGAAGGCTAATGTTTTCCCACTTCCTGTCTTAGCTTGAACCATTATATGTTGACCATTTAATATTACAGGAATAGCAGTTTTTTGCACTGGAGTTGGTCGATTAATCTCTAATTTTTGCAAAGCATTAACTAAAAATTCACTAATGCCTAATTCTTTGAAACTCAATTTTAAAATAACCTTAAAATTCTTCTTTTTTCTCTCTCGTCAAATATTAAAATTGTTTTTAAAAGAAAAACCTTTGTAATTTATACTATTAGATTTGGTTAAAATTAGAAATTTTCCTAAAATCAATTTAGAGCCTTCTTTAATAATTTATTAATAAATTCATAATCCAAATACTACTTGTTTTGTGAGTGTGTCAAGTTTTTGAAGTTTCCTGTTAATGAAGATCCTGACTTTTGATGCATTAATCTTAGGATTATTAAAAAAAAGATCTTGAACAACAGATTCATATTTTTTTCCCTTATTAGCTAAATTACGATGGAGAAGATTATCATTATTATAAATTGGTATTGGAAACGAAAAAGGTCTTTTATGAATATGTCTGCTAGATTTAATTATTTTTATGTTTTTACTGAGTATATTAGAATTAAGAATTGATGAGAGAAAATATGCTTCATTAGATAAGTCTGTGGAAAAATAGTAGTTTTCTGACCCGATGAATGCATTTTTTTCTTGATTATCAAGTACTGCAGATTTAATCATCGATCCACTTGCATTATATATCACAATAAAACGTTTATTATTTGATTGCTTCGAAAGCTTATTCCAATAATTAAGGTTTGAAAATAAAGTCTTAATTTTACTCGTAGCTTTCTTTTTGCTCTGATAGATTTTATTTAATTCATTGTAAAATTCATATGCTTTTGGAAATTTCTCTAAATTTAACATATTGAATTCAAAATTTTCATTAATAGGTAAAAATATATTGCGAAGCTTCTTTATATAAAAAGGAATTAGATCTTTATTAAGAAACGTCTGAAAAGCAAAATTTTTTTCTATTTCTCTATTCTCAAATTTGAAAATCCAATTTTTCTTAGCGCGTGATAAGATATCCGGATCTGAAGATATTTGCAGAAATTTATCTTTCTCGCTATTAATTTTAAAGAAAACAAGACTTCTCGGAACTAAAGTAGCTCCTTGGAAGAATAATTTCTTGTAATTGCTGATTGATAGTTTATTTAGGGCATCTCGCTCTGTTTTAGGAAGTATTATTTTTGCACCGTCTTTTTCTAATCCAATACTATCGTATCTGGTTGTTTCTAAGAGTTTTAAATTATCATTATAGATTTTAGCAGTGATCGGAAATTTCTCTTCTAAGGTTTTTTTATAATTTTTCCCAATATATCTTGCCTTGAGGCAGATGTGATCAATATTAAAGAAATAATTCTTGGGGAAATCCCAAATCTCTAGATTATCAAAAATTGAAAATTTTCTAAATTTATAGCAATGATCTCCATTTAGCACACTTTTAGTAATTACAAAGAATATTTTACCGTAGTCTCTTAAATATTTTATTGGAATTGCATAGAAGAATATCGCAGCTAATTCAATATGAGTGATATATTGGCTTGGAGGTTTAATATCTAAAGTATCAGCTAAATCTCTTATTTTTTGTTGATAATCCTTATTGTAAATATCTTTATATGTAAGCCATGGAGGGTTACCTATTATTAAATCAAATGCATTTTCCAGATTCAGTTTTTCTTCTTTACTAAAAAAAAGAGCATCTTTGAAATATATTATAGGTCCTTGTAGTTTATGTACGTCAAGTCTAAAATAATCAAGAATAATAATTTTAAGGTTAACTTTAGCAGTTAAAACTGCTATTGGATTGACATCAAACCCATAAACATTATTAATTGCATCAATTTTACTTACATCTTTAGTTTCTTCAGAACTTATTATTTTTAATAGTATTTCGACTAAAAATGTGCCTGAACCACAAGCAGGATCTAAAACTTTTTTCCTTATTTCATAAAAGTTATCAACCATCATCTTTACTAGATTCTTACAAGTGTAGAACTCTCCTAATTGGTGTCTAGTTGCTGAAAAAAATATTTCTTGATAAAGCTCATGAAACAAATCTTCATTTGAAAAATTAACATTTTCTAATAATACAAACATTTTTTCTAATGTAGATTTCTCTAAAAAATCAACATAAAATTCCTTAAATTCATTGAAATCAGTATCTAAATCAGAATAATAAAGTTTTTTAAAGTCTATTCCTCTTATACTACTTAATTTTTTAATTAAGATTAATCTTAGGACTTGGATATAATAAGAATACTTAATAAGTAAATCTTGAGTAGGTTCAATGCTGTATATTTTGCCATAAAGATTTTTGAGACTCCTGAACCTTTCTTGCAAATTGGACTCTTTAGTAATCTTTTTTAGATTTTTAACACCTTCTTTATAGATTTGGGAGTTTAGCCCAAAATATTTAACTATGAAATCAGAATTTATTACTTTTTTATTCTCAACCATCCTTTATCAAATATCCAATCCCAGTCAAAATTTTCCTCAGAGCTAATTTTTAATTCTGTTTCATTAAAATGCTCATTATTTTCTTCCTCTTTATCTAAATTCTGAATCATCTTAACTTAAGCCTTTAACTCTAGATTATTTTCTCATAAAAGTTGGAAGCATCATACTAAAAATCTGTGCAATGCTTCTTAATTTTGTTGTTTCTTTCACGGTGGTTACAATTAATACGGATTTTTCTAATTCATCCTTATCTAATGATCCCCCCGAATACATAGCTTTTTCAGAATTAAATACCAATAAGTATCTTACATTAGGATTATTTATTATATTTATTCCCTCTGTTTGTTTTAGATCATCGTAAACTTCTTGATAACCTTTTGGAATCCCCCCTCTATCATTTGTAATCATTAAAATTGGAATTTCCCTTTTTGCTAATCTTTTTAACTCTATAGCGTAAAAATTATCCACTTTTGGAGATACTATATTCAACTGTGTATTTGTTGAATTAAAAAATTCAATCAATTCATCATTTAATCGATATTTCACATCTGGGCCACCTGAAGAAACTAAATTCACCATCCCTACTAGGGTTAAAACTTTACTTTCTAAATCTTGTACTTGTCTCTTAAGGTTCTGGTTTTCAATCCGAAGCTCAATAAGTCTATTTTCTGACAAAACTAAATCTTAATTAAATTAATTTTTATATACTATCTAAAATACCAAATTTTTATAAATATTTGTTAAAAGAAATTTAGCTTTAACTTAACTTTTTCCAAGGTTTTCCGAAAAGCATGTAACTTGAAATAGCTAAAGAGCTTTGCAAATCAATACTCATACTTCCTTTTGTATCACTTAAATCTTTAACTTTGCTTTCTACAAGTTTAGTTACTCTATTAGACATACAAATTTGGCGTGCTTTTAAAAGTGATATCCCTTGATTGTTTTTGCTAAATAAGTTAATATAAAAATTAGCGTTAATTTCTTTTGTCTCATCATCAAATATAGGATAATTTCGAGTCACAATACCAGTAATTTCTTCATAATCAAACTGTTTCGCAACATCTCCTAAACTGTTGGGGGCATTCTTAATCTTTTTTCCATTAATATCAAAAACTTGCGTATTGAAAAATAAGAATGGTTTAATGCTTGAAGAATTTCTTCTTATCGAATAAAGAATTTCCTTTATCGTAATTATTTGATTATCATTTGTGATGAAAAAACTATCATTTGGATTCCAATGTGAGTAAAAAAGATTTCCAACAAAATGAATAACATGATTTGGACTCTTTGTTACATTTGATAATATAGCTTCTTTTGTAGAATTAATTCCTGTTAATATTGTGATACTTTCAACTTCATTTCTTTTATTAAAAAATTCGGTAATAAAATTTATCTCGTTAGAACCAGAGGCAAATGGAAAAATTAATTCTTTACTCTTCGTAGTTTCGTTCCACCTGAATGGTCCGAGAGAATTTACAGAGTCAATTAATAATACATGATATTTTTGTAAACTATTAGTAATTTCTTCTTTTATATCCTTCTCAAATTTGACTCCTCCTAAAGGTGTTTCACCGATTATATATCCTATTGAATATTTCAATAAAAAGAAATTATTATCATAAATTAATTCAAAAGGAATCGTCATTTGATCGAGTATAAAATAGATTTCTGGTACAAATGTTAAAGTTTTAATTTCAAATCGTCTTAAAAGTTTTCTTATCGGTTTAGGGAGAAAAACATATAGTAATTTACCAAATTCCATGAGATCGAAATCATATTTCTTATCTCTATTATCAGAAAAGATATCATTATAAATTTCATTAATTTGTGCATCATTCCAATATTCATTTAAAACTCTTCCATCGATGACTTTACCATCTTCTGACATCATTCTATAAGATATTAAACCGTCTCTATTAATTCGAAAAATTATTTGCTTTATAAAGAATTGTTCTAATTCAAAATGGAAGGATTTTTCTTCAAATGTATACATATTTTGTTGTAATGATTCAGTTTCATTATATAAAATAGCAGGATCTAAAATAACAGATCTGATATTTTTATCTAAATATTCAATAATCTTACGAGCAAGATCATAATCTTTTTCTTCAAATAAGGCACGATAGAACATCATACGCCAAAAATCCTTAGATTCTAATGAAAAAAATATCGAATTAAATTGCCATAGATAATTGCAAGTTAAAAAATAATGAAGTAATTGAGAGTTAGTTTGAGGTATTTTTAAATGAGTGTTTAGTTTTTCTAGAGCCTGTAAGAGATATCTTTTTTCCTTCATATCAACGAATTTCTTACAAGCTTCAACCCATAATTCAATTAAGACCTTATCGTATCCTAAATCAGTTTGTGTCATAAATAAATCTTCAAGAAAGTCATAAATTTCGAATGCTATCTCAAACCTATTACGTGTAATGGCAAAATCTATAAATTTTCTTATATAAGAAATTGCATCAACAAAAGATTGAAATTTCTGTACTTTTTCGAAGAGATTTTTAATTATGATCATTATCCATGAAAATTCTCCAATATTATTCAAATAAAAAATTAAATCCTCAAGATCTACTAAAATCTCTTCAAAATTTCTTTCGTTTATCGAAATTCTGCTTAATTTACTGAATTCATCCTTTAAGTATCCTGGGAGACGATTGGCTAAAATTTTAGTTATGATTTGGACGAATTCTGATGAATCTTCCAAAAGATTATATTTATAATTTACATTTTCTAAAAAAATAAATAAGAATAATGCTCTCTTATTCGGTTCTAGTTTAAAAAGAGTTCTTCCTAATATTTCTGTGGCATAATGAAAAAATTCTTGAGGTAGAACAGATTTTCTCAAATACATTAGCAAAATCTGCAATTCAATTAACTTTTGAAATTCTTCCTTTTCTATAACTTTTGCACTAAACGAATTTATATATTTAGTAATCCCTTGTTGGGATAATTCTTTTAAGTTAATAAATGATTTAAGAAGCATAGTTCCAAAGTTATTAAAAAGATAAAAATCATCAATCTTTGATAAAAATGAAAAGAATCGTTTATACGCATCAATATATTTAATTATATCAAAATCAATTTTTCCTTCTTTTCTTTGAATCAGGGAATTAATGTACATCCACCAAGAATTTGAGATGATCATCATCAATTGATGTTTTTTCTGAATATCCAACCAATCATTTTTTTCAATCTCAAAATAAAGATCAGTTAATAATCTATCTGCCCACCTATGGTTTCCTGATTGTAATAAACGTCTACCTTGTATTACTTTCTGTTGGAAATCCTCTAAAAAATTGCTTTTTTTACTTAAGTTTGCGTTCATAATTATGTACTCACTATAATTTTAGGTTAAAAGTCAGGGTTATCAATCCAGCCTTTATCCAGCTTTCCTTTTGTATATAGGATAGAAGCACCTATCCAACCCATATTCTCTCTACCAGAAGCAGCTATAACCTTAATTTTATCATTTAATTTTTCGGAAAAGTGCTTTTGTAATTCCATTCGAATTCTTTGATCTAATCCCGTAATTAAACTCCCTCCACCCGATAATATAATATTAGTTAACAATTCTTCCCAATTTTCTCTTTCCCATGTTTTAATTACTTTTGAAATTGCTTCCCCAAGATCAATATAATCGATATGAGCTAATTTTGGATTAAATAAGGGTTCAGATAGTAAGAAACGTTCTAAATTTATTTTTAAGTTAGATCCATCAGGAAGATCGATCACTCTATCATATTTTGTAAAACCACTTTTCACTCTTTTTTGTTCCTCTTGAGGATTTAAAACACATAATGATAGCTTTTCCTTAATTTCTTTTGCAATCGGTTTATCTATATAAATATTTTTCGATGTACTAATGCGGGTTAAAATCAAATTCAAGAAATAATTTGTTAAATCTTTACCCGCAATTGGAAAAACGTCTTTAGCCATTATATTTGTAAAACCATGAAAAATTGTAGATATATAAGTATGGGATTCACCCATACTCACTATAACACCGCTATCTTTTTGAAGTGTGGAAAGGATAGCTTGACTTTCATTTAAGAAAAGAATTGAGGGAAATTTTAAGGAATTAAAAAACAGATCTTGTAATTTTGATTTCTCCAAATCTGATATGAAAAACGGAGATAAGATAACTAAAGGTTGTTTAAATTGATATTCATCATCAATTTTTAACTGTTTGTAATAATACAAAAAAAATTTAAGAAGAATGTTAAAATTATTTTCTTTTTTAAATTCATGAACTTTTAGAATATTTTGATATTTTAATGCTTGATGTCCAACTAAATGAGAGATCTGTTCCTTCTTTAAAAACAATTCTTCTAGTCCTTCAATAACATCAGATGTGAATAAATAATCAGAAACGTCAACATATACACTTGGAGCAACAATATCTGGAAAGTCATCACCCGCCCATCCTATTCTGGAATTTGAAGTCCCAATGTCAATTATTAAAGGAGCAGTTTGGTCTCTTAATTTCGATGACATAAATAATCTTATTACATATTAATTCCAAAATTAAAGAATTCTATGCTGATGAACGTATTCATCGGCAAGTCTTTTAAGTTGGTATTCTTTAATTTGTAACTCCAATAAACCTAATACTTTTTTAAATTCGCTCGACATGGATTCAATGTCCACATCTGAAAGTCTCTCAACTTCGTCTCGCTTAATTTTAAATTGTTCTAAATTAAATTGAATTTTTTCATGCAGTTTATTAATTGAACTAACTAAATCTTCAGTATTTTTCTTTGTAATTTTCCTCATTTTCCTTAGAATTGCTAAAATTGCTGATACTGAATTCTCCCACATCTCATAACGCTCATTATATCCTTGAAAAATGCCTTCAAAGAATTGAGATAATTTGAGATACACATTATCCTTCTTAGAAAATGAAGGCTTTTTAATGGGTTCTTCTACTGGTGCTATTATTTCCTTCTTTTTTTCTGAAACTTCAATTTTAGCCTGAATATTTTGCTCTTTTATGTCTTTTCTAACTGGAATTCTCTCCTTTGTTTTGTCTCGTTCCGATAATGGAACTTCTTCCATCACGTAATCTTCAGCAACTTTCTTTTTTGCTTCATAGGAAAGTTGAGGTTCAATTTTCTTATCTTCTTCTTTTAATGCTATATAACCCATATCTTCTGAGAATGCTTTAAGCAAATCTTGCAAAGCTGTCTCAGTTTTTTTTGAACTTTTTAATGCGCCATCAAGGGTATAATTAGAAACCGAATCTCCTTCTTTTCCTTTATCTTTCTTCTTTTTTTTTCCCATGTGAAGTGATCAACACATTATATTTATTATATTATTCTAACGGAAGAATCTCCACTTTTATAGCTTCTCCTTTTTCTCTTAAAACCTTTTTAAGCTCTTCTAGATTATCTGGACTCTCTGCAATGACTGTCCATTCAGCGGTCTTATCCCTTTCAATGATCACAGCTTCACTATACATCATACTAAGTCCTTGTTCACCAAAAGTACCAGCAAGTTTGGCAAGTGCACCAGGAGCATCTTTCATAGTTACTCTTAGCTTTATTGGACTTTTTTCATCTGATAATCCTATAGGCGTGATTTTAATCTCTTTATTTTCTGAATCAGCCACTAACATAAGCTGTGAATTTGTACTCAGCCCTAAACTCTTTCGAATTAGCTGAGGAATTACAATTCTACCTCTATTATCGATTGTGATCACTCTAACTTCTTTCATAGTATCAAGTTTTTGTAATTTTAGTTATTATTATTATTAAATTTCGAATATAAAAATTTTATATTTAGAAGTAATATAAAATAAAAATCTAGAAAAAAAATTTCTCTTTAAATAGGTTCAAATAACATTTCTACTTAATTTTATACCTTAATGTTTCTGTAATAATGTTTTTCTATATTCTTTTTTTTGAATCGCTCTTAAGTAAATTTTTACATTCAGTGGCAACAAAAGTGAACATATCATAGGTTTACTCACATCTTGTTCAGAAAGATAAGTTCCTGATATAACCACCTGAATTGGGTCAGACTCTCCTGAATTAACTTTTTTAATTGTTTTAAAGTTTGTTTTATGAATAACTATTGGGACTTTAGTCCAGGAATTAAAGTTAGGGAATAACTCTTTAATAAGTTGTATTAAGAAAAAATAGAAACAATAACATTATTAGTACTAATAACATCAATCCATTACTAAGTATTTAAAGAGCAATTCATGATATTGCTGATCTTATTCCATATTATTCATATAAGGAGAGTTTAATCTTACAAATTACCTTGTATAGAATTACGTTAAAGGAATTAATTATTCAGAAGCCCATACTTTTTAAGACCTTCTTTCATGCTGGTTTGAAATGCGTTTGGCGTACCTTCAATAAATGCTTCGATTATATCTTGGTTGTTTACCTCGTGAGAGTTCCTAGTTTTTGCCTTTTCTTCTGCTGCCGAAGAAATTATCAATCGGGCCATAGATTGAAATTGGCGAGGTGTTTCTTTTATTAGCTCGTCAAAAATTTTCGCCGTCTCCGGATTCCATGGAAAACATGATTTTTTCTGTTCTTTAGATTTAGCAGATTCTACACCAAATTCGCGACTTGTCAATATTTCTTTCATGTATCCTTTAATAGATTCAACATATTTACCCGCTTCTTCTTTATCTATATATACTGCTTTTTTCGCCCATTCTGCACAATAATTACAATCTCCACACATTGCTATACAATTTTGTTTCTTAAAGAATTCAATAAAACCGTTTAACTTAGTATTATCGATTATTAATTTTGTTGATTCTTTTCCGAGGGTTTCTTTAAATCCTGTAGCTGGATCTTTTTCTTGTGCATCTCCAAACGAAAATCGAAACGCTTCAAGAATATCCGTGAGATTTCCCTCGTATTTTCGAGATGAAAATGCTCTTACCGATCTGACAATCCATGAAGTGGGCATTGAGCGCCCTGCAATTTTAAAACTATTGATTCCAATAGCTTCGTAGTGAGATAAATCCTCGGGACGAATCCATCTACATTTTATAACCTCAGTAGGATTTGAATATTTTATAGTACTACAGTTTAAGACGCATGTGTCAATATAGTAGCATCCAAACTGTTGGAAAGTTTGAGAAGCATGTCCTAAGATATTATAATGGTATAATCTAAACGGACATTGATACAAACACCCATCTGAACAGAGTAAAATGATATTACATTTTACTGATTTTCGTATTTTTTCTAAAGTCTTGAAATCACGATTAATCATATAATCAGTGGTAATCTCATCCGCTCCAAACGACTCGTAAAATTTTGCGCGATTCACGCTATTTACATGAGAGACGGTTGACACACGTATTTTAAGTTTAGGGAACTGCTCCTTAATAAGTTGTATTAATAATGGAATAGACACAATAATATAATCTGTACCAATATCGCTAATCCATTGCAAATATTTAAGCAGCTCTTTATGATAATTTGGGTCGTATTCCATATTATTCATACAGGGAGCATTCAAAGCGTAAGAAAATGTCATTTTCTTCTTATGTACTTCTCTAATATATTCGGTAATCGCCTCATCATTCACATTTTTTAACAAGAAGAATGGACGGCCACCTCCTACAATCGACTTAGGAGCTGATCCGTAGACATCAACAACAGGAAATTTCGCTAATTCTTCTAAAAGATTTGGGTCCCAATTCGTTGCTACATGAAAACTAATTTTTCTTCACCTTTTTTAGAGTTTTAAATTTTTTTTTCGATTTTTTTTACAATAACTTTTGTTTATTTTTATATTAATGTTTTATTAATTTGCTTAATCATTCAACAATCCATATTTTTTAAGACCTTCTCTCATAGTAGCTTGAAATGTGCTTGGGGTGCCTTCCATAAACGCTTCTATCATATCTTGGTTGTTTACCTCTTGAGAACTCCTCTTTTTCGCTTTTTCTTCAGCAAGCGAAGAGATTGCCATCTTTGCTATCGATTGAAATTGAGGAGGCGTTAATTTCACGAGCTCATCAAATAGTTTTGCAGTTTCTAAATTCCATGAAAGACCTGCTTTTTGCTCTTCTTTAGGTTTAATAGATTCGACACCAACTTCGCAAGTTATCAATCCATATTTTTCAAGACCTTCTCTCATACTAGCTTGAAATGCACTTGGCGTGCCCTCAATGAATGCTTCCACCATTTCTTGGTTGTTTACCTCTTGAGAGTTCTTCTTTCTTGTTTTTTCTTCTGCTAGCGAAGAAATAGTCATTCGTGCCAACGATTGAAATTGAAGAGGTATTAATTTTATTATCTCGCTAAAAATTTTCGCTGTTTCCGGATTCCACGGAAGCTCCGTCTTTTTCTCTTTTTTTGGTTTAGCAGATGCGACACCGAATTCGCGACTTGTTAATATGTCTTCCATGTATTCTCGTACAGATTCGACATATTTACTTGCTTCTTCTTTATCCAAATATACTGCTTTTTTTGCCCATTCTGCGCAATAATTACAATCATCACACATCGCTATACAATTTTGTTTCTTAAAGAAGTCAATAAAACCATTTAATTTGGTGTTGTCTATATATAATTTTGACTTATATTCTTTTCCGAGGGTATCTTTAAATCCTTTTTGAGAAACATTGTCTAATCCTTCGGGAACCGAATTTGAGAACCCTTCAATGATATCTATAAGATTTCCCTCATATTTTCGGGATGAAAAAGCTTTAACCGATCTAACAATCCAAGAAGTAGGCATAATACGTCCGGCGATTTTAAAATTATTGATTCCAATTGCCTCGTAATGAGATAAATCTTCAGGACGAACCCATCTACACTTTATCGCTTCAGTAGGATCTGAAAATTTGATAAGACTACAATTTAAGACACATGTTTCAATATAACGGCGTTCAAACTGTTGGTAACTCTGAGAAGCGTGCCCCAGTGTATTATAATGGTAAATCCTAAATGGACATTGATATAAGCACCCATCTGTTAAGAGTAAGACAATTTTACATTTTACATTTTCTCGTATTTTTTCTAAAGTCTTAAAGTCGCGATTGATCATTACATCGGGAGTAATTTCATCAGCACCAAGCGATTCGTAAAACTTTGCACGATTCACGCTATTTACATGAGATATGGTTGACACGCGCACTTTGAGTTTAGGGAATTGCTCCTTAATAAGTTGTATTAATAAAGGAATCGTCACAATAACATTATCAGCACCAATATCGCTAATCCATTGCAAAAGTTTGAGCAACTCTTTATGATAATATGGATCGTATTCCATATTATTCATACAAGGAGCATTCAGTACGTAAGAAAATGTCATTTTATTCTTATGCACTTTATTAATATGTTCTATAATCTCTTCCTCATCGATATCTTTTAACAAAACGGATGGACGCCCAGATCCTACGACCGAATGAGGGGCTGTACCGTAGACATCGATAACAGGTAATTTCGCCAATTCATCTATAAGATTTGGGTCCCAATTCGTTGCTACATAAAAATTAATTTTTCTTCACCTTTTTTTAGAATTTTAAAACATAATTTATTTAGTTTTTTGTCTAATTTTTTTGAGATATTGATTTCTTAATTACATTTTATATTAAGCTAGATTCGGACATTTTTTTTCGGATTATTTTATTTAATCGCTATTGCGTGGGCTTTTGGATTCAGTGGCAATAAAGCTGAACATGCTGTTAATTTCGTGAAGTCACCTTCAATAGTATATGACCCAGCTATTGTAGCTTGAACAGGGTCGGACTCACCTGAGACTACCTTTTTTATTGTCTCAAAATCCGTTTTATGAATTGTTTTCGGTACATTTGGCCCTAAATATTTCCCCATTCCCCATTTTACCTCAGCTTTTTCGAATAATTCCCAAAAATTCATTTCTGGTTTATCTGATATAATATATTGGAAGACTAATGGTGCTATTGGTTTTAACCCAGGCTTTAGCCCAGGTAATTCGTTATATGCTTTAAAAAATTTTGTTAGATATGCTTCCCAATCTTTTTTTGTATTCATTTCTATTTTCATCTCTTTCCTTTTTATTTGGTTTTATTTTTTTATTTTTGATATAACTCAAGCTGCATCTGGCTCAGTTCGGCTTCACCTTTTGGAAGATTAATACCGAGACCTGGAACCATCCATTTGCGATTACTTTCACTATATTCTCTTATTAAATTAAATAAATCTAATTCATTGATTTGGGGAGAAATATAAAATTTTGGTTTGAGCAGGTTTTCTCCTATTGGGATAACGCCTTCTTGTTCAGCAATAAAATTAAGTTGCGTGTTAGGGTATATTCTCAAGCCTACAAAAATTAACACATCTTCTTCTCCCTGCCATAAATTAGCTTTAAAATTTTTAATGGTAGTTAATCGATCTAATGAAACTCGGATGCTCTGAATCGTTTCCCCCGGTCCTCCTACCATAATATGTATTAATTGTTCAATACCTAACTCAACGCATTTCTTTGAAGTAAGAATAGCATCATCCGGGGATCCAGTTTTATTCAAATTTTTTAACATATCCTCGGATAGCGATTCGAATCCCGTAGCAAAATGAATCGCGCCACTTTTTTTCATTAGTGGCATTAAATCGATGTACTCTTTGGATGGAACATAATTTGCCCCCCAATTAATATCAATTTTATACTCTATGATTTGTTGACATATCTCTTTCAGATGATTATAATTTAAATTGAGAACGCTATCTACTATAAAAATATTTTTGATCCCAATGTTATTGACTATAAAATCAAGCTCATCTGCTACCATTTCTGGGGAACGATATCGAACGGAGGATCCTTCAATGTTTTTGTAACTACAATAAATACAATTCATCGGACAACCTCGTTTAGTTTGGATATTTCCCCAACTTTCTCCGCCATTAATTACAGGATGATATAAATAACTACTATTATCTAGCAATTGTCTAGCTGGAACAGGCAAATCGTCCAAATTTTCGACACGCCAAGGGGGAGTTTGATAATATTTTCCATTTTTGTCGATGAAGCATATACCTCGTTCTATTTTTTTAAGATTCCTTCCATCTTTTATATATTTTAAAATCTCAGCAATTACATATTCTCCATCCCCATAAACACCCAAATTGTGGTTTAAATCTCTTAGAATCTCTTCTGAGAACATGGAAAAACCAGCACCTCCGAGCACTATAGGAATGTTAGGTTCTGCAATTTGTTTAACATAAAGAATAACATTTCTTACTGACAAGTAGAAGTAGAGAACTCCAGGATAGGTTGCGGAGTCCACATTACGAATAGTAATACCTATTAAATGTGGTTTGAAAGAGTCAATCGCGTTTGATATATCTCGCTTAAAGTCTCTACTAAGAGCTAAATCAACTAACTTTACTTCATGTCCTTGACTTATAAGATACGCAGCGAGATACACATCACCTATTGGGGGTACCATTACATGATGTATTTCTCGACTCCCATTAATTATTAACGCACGCATTTTCCTTGCTCTCTAAAAATATTTGGTTTACATATCGAATTTTTAATTTATTTCTTTAATTATTAAAAAAAATGTTAATTATGTTGTTAAATAAACAACTTATGTTTGTTTTTTATTTTTTTAATTATTTTTAGCAATTTCGTGAGCTTTTGCATTAAGTGGCAACAAAGGTGCGCATGCCATGAGTTTACTAACATCGCCTTCAATAACATATGTTCCGGACATAGTTGCTTGAATTGGGTCCGATTCTCCCGAATTAACTTTCTTAATCGTCTCAAAATTTGTTTTATGGATTACTGTTGGAGCCTCTATACCAGAATATTGACCCATTCCCCAGCTCATTTTATCTTTATCAATAAATTGCCAGTAACTCATCTCAGGTTTATCAGTTATTTCATATTGAAAAACTAATGGTGCAATTGGACCCAATAATGGTTTCAAATCAGGTAACTCATTATAAGCTTTCATAAATCGCGTTAGATAATCTTTCCATTCTTCTTTTGTTTCCATAACACATTTCACCTCCTTATTTTTATAATTTTGAATCTTTTTTTAGTAATATGAATCTAATCCTGCTTTACAACCCATACCTAAAAAATCTACCATAGCTCCATTATAATCGTTTTCGATCTTGTAATATAGACCCTTTCTTGTGAAAGTCACTCCCCAAATAAATTTATGAGAATCACTTTGAAGTGGTGTATTTTCAGCAAAATCTTTAATCAGTGGATGTAAATGCATTGGAACCTCTGAAGCATCGTCACATGCCATACCGAAACATAAGCGTTCTATTTTGGGTGAGTCCCAATTAAACGTATAATTCAGATGTACAGCATTCCTACAACTTTCCATTATATCTTTTGATGCAGGTTTGAATCCTAAATCCTCCACCAATGCAATACAATTACCATATGCTGATTTTGCTGGTTGCTTAAGCATGAAATATATATTTGTCGTATTATGTAAAAAGTCAAAAGCAAAAAGACTAAATGAAGTTAAACCATGTTTATTTAAGTAATTTCTATATTTTTTCATACTTTCTGGTATTGATTTTATTAAGAAAATAGGATCAATTGAACCAGGAACAATAAATGGCCAAATTTTCGATAAGCCGGTACTAGCATCAACATCAACACCGTAACCCATTATATCAAAAGTTTCAATTGCTTCAACTATCATTTCATGAATAGGATGCCCATTTTTATTTAATAAACCTTCATTGATAGCTGTCTTATAAGGATCTGGATTGTGAGGGACAAAAAATTCTACATATCTTACAGCGATATCTCTTCTTTCTACGGGTTTTGTCGTTGTTCTAATTGATACAGGAGATCCTGAAAAAAAGGGCTTATAAACATTTATGGCTCTCCATATTGCATTCTCATTACACCTCACTCCTGTTATTTTTCCGATCTTCAAAATATCTTTAACCATTTGACCGAGATCTGTATTACACTTAAAATTGGACTCCACTTTTGGTACATACTTATCATAATCTACACCAAATTCCCTAAGATCTTCTATCATAGTAGGTTGGAAAGCGGGTGGTGTCACTTCAAATAATGCCACCACCAAATCAATCTCAGCTACTTCTTTTGCTTGACGTTCAACACATTTTTTTTCAGCAGCTTCAAAAAGTGCTGGTTTTACCGCTGGTCTTACCATTTCTGGTATTCCTAATACTATCTTTTCAAAAAGATCTTCTACTTCTGATTGCCATTTCATTTTTTTTCCCTTTTTACTAGTGTAATTAGCTAACTTTGATATTTTGCGAATTGAGTTTGGCTCAATTCAGCAAACCCTTCTGGATTATTGAAACCAAGACCTGGCATCATCCACCTAGGGTTTTTCATACCATAATGCCTTAGTAATTGGAATAAATCTGTTTCCTTAATTTTTGGAGATAAATAAAATCTTGGTTTAAGCAAATTCTGATGAGGTTGTATGATTCCATCTTTTTCGGCAATATGTTGAAGTGGAGTATGCGGATATATCCTCATTCCAATAAATAGAATCACATCTCCATCACCTTGCCATAAATTTCGTCTATAACTTTGGATAGTTTCTAACCGATCTAATGACTTTTGAACGCTTATAAGTGTTTCACCCGGACCGCCTACAATCATATGTATTAATTGTTCGATTCCTAAATCAAAACACTTTTTTGAAGTAATAATCGCCTCATCGGAAGATCTTTCTTTATTCATATTTTTAAGCATCTCTTCAGAGAGAGATTCTATCCCAGTAGCAAAATGAATTGCACCACTATCTTTCATCATTGGCATTAAATCAAGAAATTTTTTACTAGGTACGTAATTTGCCCCCCAGTTAAAGTCTATTTTATCTTTAATTATCTCTTGACACGTTTCTTTCACGTGATTATAATTTAAGTTGAATATACTGTCTACAATAAAAATATTTTTAATCCCATAATTATTTACTATTATATCTAGCTCTTCGGCAATACTTTTTGGAGATCGGTAACGAACATTGGAGCCTTCTATAAATTTATAACTACAATAAATGCAATGCATAGGACAACCTCGTTTAGTTTGAATATTAGCCCAAATAGGGCCAGATTTTTTCATAGGATCGATGAGATATGCTTTATTATCTAGTAATTCTCTTAATGGAAAAGGAAGTCCATCTAAATCTTCAACTCGCCATGGTGGACGTTGATGGTATTCACCATTATTTCCTAAAAAGCATATACCACGATCAAGTTTTCTAGGATCTCTACGATGTTCAATCATATCCAATATTTCAGCAAATGCTAATTCACCATCCCCAACAACACCTAGATCATGGTTTAAATCTCGTAAAATTTCTTCAGAAAATATAGAAAAACCTGCTCCACCTAAAATTATTGGAATATCGGGCTCAACTAGTTGTTTAATATATTGAATAATATTTTTTACTGGTAGATAAAAAAACAGATTTCCGGGGTAGGTAGTGGAATCAATATTTCGAATTGAAAAGCCTATTACATGCGGATTAAAACTATATATAGCTTTTGAAATATCTTGTTTGTAGTTATTACTTAAAGTTAAATCAAGTAATTTTACTTCATGGCCACGACTAATTAAATAAGATGCTAAATATGCTTCTCCTAATGGAGGAACCATTACATGGACTAT
>JBHLON010000103.1:0-4716 GCA_048940445.1 Promethearchaeota archaeon | reverse complement strand
ACTTTTTTAATTAAGTCTTCTTTAGATTGGTGAATATGAGTAAACCGATTAATAATTTCACCAGTTAAATGAGACTTTGCTGTCATTAAATCTTTATATTTTTCATTTTGAGCTAGTTCGTAGATTTTCATTACAGTATTAATTGAAGGCTTAATAATCGGATGATTCCAAAATTCAGTAATTTTTTCTCCGAATAAATACAGATTTACGGGTCTCTTTATGCTTTTTAAATATTCTTGAGGGGTTTTTAGTGTCATTTTTTTCAAATTATATTTTTAATTTGATTTTATTATAATTATTTAATTGATTGACTCCTAATAAAAATATGAATTATTAAAAATAATATCATTATTATGTCAGAATTATATAGTAAAGAAAAAAAGCAAATTTGGAGAATTAGATTTAAGTTTTTTTACTCAGAGGTTTTATTTGCTTTTATTTTAATTTTCATAATTTTAGCCCTTTGCCGCTATGTTATTTTTCCTCTATTCGAAAATTTAAATTTAGTATTTTTCGGCATTTTATATTATATTATAAGAGCTATAGTAATCGTTCTAATAATTTTATTTGTTTTATGGATTCGGGGGAGACACATTCCAGAGAATGAAAAGATTGAAATTTATCCATTAGAAGGGCAATTAAGATTATATAAAATTACACGAAAAAACTTTAAATATCAAATTCTTTACGGAGTTCTCCTCTTCTTTTTAGTCCTCTTACCTTTAGAATTTTTGTCTTTTCTTTTAATGCCAGATATCGTTGGATATCAAGTGGACTTTTTAAGTGGCGACCCAATTAATAGTTATTTATTTGAATCTAATTATCTTCAATTTCTTTTTTACGCGATTATTGTACAAGTTTCAGTTGTTCTTGCTCAAGAGTCCATTTATAGAGGCTTCTTGGCTAAGAGAGGAAGCGACCATTTCATGGAGATGTCGGCAGTGATCATTTCGTCTCTGTCTTTTGGTATGAGGACTTTCATTTTCTATTTCGATCCTCTAAGATTACCTTATTCTCCATTAACCCCCGTCATTTGGTTGATTGAATCGTTTATAATTGGAATTGTGTTCTCATTAGTTACTATTAGGAGAAAATGGCTATTACCTGCGATTATTGCATATATACTCAATAATATCCTCTTTTCTCACTTAATTTGGAACATATTTCATGGAATTACATCTTACACATTATTATTATTCTTATATTCCCCCTTATTTATTGGCAGTGTTATTTTACTTATTTGGCAGTATCCAAGAATACGAGAAAGTATATCAATTGGAATAGGAACTTTAAAATCTTACTTGAAGAAAGAAGATAAAAAGGAAAAGACTACAACAGATAAAGCATTTCGATACCAAATCGACATTATTATTGGACTTGTTATTTTCTTGCTAGGGTTTTTAATTTCAATATAAGGATAAAGTAATTAAAATAATAAGAACTGCAAAATAGTAAATAAAATGACAGAAAATATTGATGAAAAATATAGAAGTGCTGCGGAGATAATAAATAGAGCTGGTGAATTTGCTTATCCAATAACTGATACATTAATTGAAATATTAAAGTATAATATTGACGAGGAGAATATAGATTTGATCTTCGGTTTTACTAACCAGGTTTCCCAAACTATAGAACAATTGAAAGAGAGTACTGGATTGTCAGAAGAGCAAATATTAAAAAAAGTGAACTCTCTTGCAAAAAAGGGAGTAATTTTTAACCAACCCAATCGCCAAGGAATAATGGTTTATAGGTTATTACCCGTAGCTAGGCAATTTGAGTATACATTCATGAAAAAGTTGGACGATTCTGAAAAATTTCGAATTCTAGCAGAATTATATTACAAACTCGATAAGGAGATTGAAGATCTTATACAAACTAATTATGATAAATTTGCCTCAACCTTAAATAAAAGATTACCAATAGATCGTACCATTCTAACTAGTTTTATTAATAAGGAGACGAGAAACGAGATTGAAATTGTTCTTAATGAGAATGTCGATGTTCCGGTTCAAGCTATTCTATCTTCGCAAAAAATTGAAGAAATTATAAACAAGTTCGAAGATATAGCTGTAGGAAATTGTTTTTGCCGTCAACATAAAGATTTATTAGGAGATCCTTGCAAACAAACAGATATTCGAGAAAATTGCTTTACTTTGGGAAAATCTGCTCGTCATACTTCTGAACAAGGATTTTCTAGGTTAATTTCTAGGGAAGAAGCTCTAAAGATCTTAAGAGCTACAAAAGAGGATGGTTTGGTTCATAAGGCGTACCACCTTCATTCTGATATTACTAAAGAAGAAGTCGCTATTTGTAATTGTTGTTCTTGTTGTTGTTTAAATAATCGAAATCTAATGATTGGCCCAGTTGTAAATGCTAACAACTATTTAGCGAAAGTTAAAGAAGATGAATGTATTGGTTGTGGAAAATGTGTTGATAATTGCCACAATAGCGCAATGTCATTAAATGATGAAAATGTAGCAGAAGTTAATGAAGAGTATTGCATAGGATGTGGAGTATGCGCTTACCTTTGCACTGAGAATGCAATTTCTATGATTGAAGGTTTAAGATACGTTCGTATGATGCCTCCTCGAAAGAATTGAAGGCGCCTTCAATTCAAAATTTTACTGGCTTTTTGTTCCCAAAAAAAGAGAAAAGAATTTAGAAATTCTTAATCTATAATTGCATAGGCATTACTAAGTACTATTGCTCCTCGCTCTGTGTGCACTTGAATGATATAACGGCCATTAATTTTCCACCCTTCAGTAGTTAATGTTTCTCCTGGATAAACTTCACTGGTAAAACGTGCCTTGAATTCCTTAAAACGTTCTAAATCTGCATTACAAGCGCCATTAATGATAGCACGAGTAGCAAAACCATAAGTACACAATCCATGGAGGATAGGTCCCTTAAATCTACCACTTCTACTCGCAAATTCTGGATCTATATGTAAAGGGTTTAAATCTCCATTAAGTCTATACAATGCCGCTTGATTTTCTTGAGTTTTATAGGATATAGTGAAATCAGGTTTTACACCTTCAGGAGGCGTTAGAAGCTTTGTTTTAGGACCAGAATCTCCACCAAATCCTCCACCCCCAAGGTAAAAAAACACATATTTCGTATCAAATATTGGTTCACCTGCTTTCTCATAACCTGAAACCTTCATATGAATGACTGCAGCAGTTCCTTTATCAAAGATGTTTTCAACTTCAGCATGGCATCGTATTTCACCAGAAGGTGAAAATTGTTTATAGAGTTTAATCGATTGCTCCCCATGCACAAAGTGGGAGTAATCTATTTTACCAAGATTATTCAATTGAAGAGCTGCCCCAGCAACTATACAAGCATAACTAGGAAAAACTTTTAATCTACCACTGAAATTTTCATATAAAAATTGTAATTCATCGATTTGGGCTCCAATACCTAAAGCATAAAGCACTACATCTTTCCAATTATATTTAAAAAGAACTTCAGGAAATTTCTTTCCTATAACATCTAGATTTAAGCCGGACAATACTTTATCATTCCTTATAAAATTATTATTTTTAGTATTAGATCTTTTTTGAGAGTTAATAATTATATATTTTATTATTAGATAAAATTTGAAAAAGATAAAAAAAGTTAATTTATAAATTGATTTTACGCATCTAGGTTTTCAATGATTGTTGCTATTCCTTGCCCCCCTCCCACACATGCATTAGCTAAACCATATTTTGCCTTTTTATCTTTTAATATACGTGCTAGTGTCCCAGTAAGACGAATTACCGTTGCTCCTAATGGATGTCCAATGGCGGTGGATCCTCCCATTATGTTCACCTTTTCTTCAGGTATATTGTATTTATCCATACAATTTAAGGCGACAATACAAAAAGCCTCATTTATTTCCCAGAAATCAATCTCTTCTGCTTTTAATCCTGCATAATCTAATGCTTTTTGGGTAGCTGGAACTGGTCCTCTTCCCATTACCCTTGGATCTACTCCCGCCCAACCGATTGAAACAATTCTTGCCATTGGTTCTAATCCTCTTTTTTTTGCTTCTTCAGCTTCCATAAGGACTACTGCTGTAGCTCCTGCATTTAAGGGAGATGAATTTCCCGCCGTTATTACTCCCTCATCAGTTCCTTCTCTCTCAATATACCCTTGTTTACCACCATTTTTTTCTAAGTAGAATGGTGTAGATATTCTTCTTAATCCTGAGACTACTTCTAGAGAAGATTTTCTTGCTGCCATATCTCTATCAACCATCATAAGCTCATCAACATTTCCTTCAATATGGCCTTGTATTGGAATTATTTCACCTTGAAACCATCCAGCTTCTTGATTTTTAACTGTTAAATTATGACTTCGTACTCCAAATTTATCTAAATCTTCTTTTGTAAATCGAGGTACTTCTTCTTCATATAATCTTTGAGCAGTTTGTAACATATCAACAGAATTCATAATGTCAATATTAGGGTTATAATATTTACTTTTTTCATCAGTAAATCGTGTCCATTCAGGCTCAATTCCTATTCTCCGAACTCTTGTCATATGTTCAAAACCAGTTGCTAATACTCTTTTACTATTACCAGTCATAATATGCATTATCAGTGCATGCATTCCAGCACCTGCTGAACCACATTGCTTATCTATCATAAATGAAGAGACCTCATTTGGAAATCCTGATAAAAATAGGGGAATCTTTCCTCCATATGTCCAATTTTCTAACACACCCGATGC
>JBHLON010000102.1:0-4776 GCA_048940445.1 Promethearchaeota archaeon | reverse complement strand
TACCTAGAAGCTTTTAAGGAGATTAAGGATGAACCAAAACATAGCAGAGTTTTATTCGAATTTATAGATGGCTCTTATCTCTCTTACATCTCCCAAAGGATGTTTGGACGAGTTGATTTATGCGATAATGTGGAAGATTATCTAAAACAGAAGAAATTGGGACCTGATGCACTTAATATGAGTTATAAAGAATTTATCGGAACTTTAAAAAGAAGAACTACAATAAGTAAAACCTTTTTGATGAACCAGAATGTAATTGCTGGAATTGGTAACATTTATTCTGATGAAATCCTATTTAGAACGAAATTAAATCCAAAAACCAGAATAAATGAAGTAGATGAGAATAAATTAAAAGATCTTTTTTCTAATATTAAAGAAGTCTTGAATTATGGTATTGAACATACAGGTGATTTAGACTCTTATTCTTCAAAATTTTTCATCGCTCATCGACAAAAGGATGATAAATGTCCCATTTGTGGAACAATGATAGAAAGATATGAACTTTCAGGAAGACATGGTTTCTATTGTCCAAAATGTCAAAAATAATTCAATTTAATTAAATTTTTTACTTTTTTAAGAATCCACTAAATTTTAAACCATCAATCATCATACTAATAAGAAATACAAATAATTTTTCAGTCCATATTTCAGATTTTGATGCAAAATTTTTACAATAATTACTCACAATATAATCTATTGAAGGATTTTCATTATACCATTTAATTACGGAATTCTTAGCCTCAAAGTAAAGATCCTCCATCTCATTTACGATTTGATCAAAATGATTGTCTTTCCATACACCAAAATGACTCAAAGAGATTGAATTTAAATCACTTTCTAAATTCCTTAATTTATTAAAGGTTTCTAGAAGCCTTTCTTCATGAAAATCGGGGGGCATAATGGGAACAAAAAAAGCACCCTGATCTACTCTAAATATGATTGCATCTCCAGCGAATATATTTCTATTTTGTTTATCAAGTAGTGCTATTGAATCCAGTGTATGTCCAAAAAAATTCATAACTTCTAATTCCAATCCATTTATATCGATTATATCTCCTTCTTTTAAAGGTGTAACCCCCTCAAAAGGATATCCTTCACTGAAATTTTCAAATCCCTTCAACATCTTTTCTGGATTTCGCAGATTATCTATAGCATTGTCAGCTGCTAGAACCTCAACTTCGCAATCTTTCATAGAATTAATCAGTTTAGATATACCTTGAGCGTGATCCCAATGAGAATGAGTCAGTACTATTTTATGAATGGGATAAAGCCCAAATTCTTTGAGTTTATTGATAATTTTACGACTTTTTAAAGCTTCTCCAACATCAATCATCAATCGCATACCATTATTTTCAATGATATAAATTGAAAGAAATTTTTGCATTCCCATAGTCAAACCGTCTATTAAATAGTAATTTTCATCAAATTTTCCTTCAGAATTTATAATTACTAAATAAACCACCTTTGAATTTTGTTTTACAATTTGACATTAAAATAAATATTTTGCTTAAGATTTAAATCTTAATTAGATAAATTAGTATGTTTATGTAATTTCTATTATTAAAAATGGAATTTAACCTTATTTCGATAGGCCATCTAAAGAACTTTAAAAATATTGAAATATTGTTAAGAATTTTTAATTCTATGACTTTTGAAAAAGGGTATAGCTCTAAAATTGATGATCAGTTTAGTATTCATATTGCAAAGGATACAGAAGAAGAACTAACAGCTTTAATTAATTTGAATATAGCTATTCATAAAGAAGAATTATTAGAAAGCTACATTCGTCGTATCTTTTTAAAACACCCTCGCAGAAGTGACATTCTATGGTTATATCTCAAAGATGACAAAAATGATAAATTAGTTTCAACAATTTGTTTAATTCCTTTAGAATGGCAGATTCAAAATGCGAATCTTCCAGCATGTGAAATGGAGTTTGTTGGCACTCTTGAAGAATATAGAGGTAACAACTTCATAAAGATTTTAAATGAGTTATATGAAAAAATTATGGAACAAAATGGTTACATCTTATCGGTTATTAGAGGCATACCTTATTATTATCGTAGTCTCGGATATGAATATATCTCTTCACTTGATGAGAGAATAAGGATTCCAGTATCAAAAATTCCTCGTGCTATAGATAAAAAAATAAAGATTAGAAAAGCTAATTCAAATGACTTGCCTTCCATTGAATCTGAATATAATAAATCTCATCAGAATTTCTATATTTTTAATAAATTTGATCGTAAATGCTTCAAGTTTAAGTATCTTAATGAGGAGTTTGACACCGAAATTAGATCTACATGCATATTTGAAGAAGAAGGTGAATTAAAAAATTATTTTTCAATTGGATTGAGTTATGATAAAGAAAATTATGAGATAATTTGCCCGGATTTAAATGAACGACAAATGAATGTTCTACTTCAGTTTATTATTAATCTTGGTAACTTTTCGAAAGAAGATACATTGATACTTAGTTTAAATGAAAGTTCCCTACTTTTTAGCTATATTAAATCTTTAGGAGGATTTCCTTTCTATTCTTATGGGTGGCAAGTTAAAATCCCAAATCTTTCACGATTTTTTCAATTATCAAAAAAAATATTTGAAGAAAGATTAAAAAGATCTGAATTTAGAAGATTAACTAAAACTGTGGCAATCAGTAGTTATCAAGAAACCGTCAAAATAAATTTTAATAATGGAAAAATTGAGAGTATCGAAGTTGAAAAAGGTTATCCTAACCCTCAAACAACAGATCTCAGAATACCGGGAGCTCTATTATTTAAATTATTACTGGGTGATAGAACTATCGGTGAAATAAATTATATTATTAAAGATGCGCTAGTTACCATTTTATCAAGATCTTTGATTGAGATCATGTTTCCAAAGAAATTGAGTCTTTTCGAATCATATACTTAAGTAGAAATCTCTTATATAACATCATTCAGTTCTTTTTGGTTAGCAATTTCTAATGTTGCAAAAAAAACCATTTTTGCAAAAAATTTAAAAATATACGTTGAAATTAATATATTGTTGCAATAAATATTGATTTTGAAACGTTGCAATAAATAAAAAATTATGCAAAAATAAGATGCTCAATCTAATTAATGAGGATAATATCATGCTTTTTGATTTCTTAGACAAAGTACAAAATAAGAAGATGGTAATATAAAAATGGCAAAAGAACCGATACTTAAAGTATGTGTATTTGGGGAGACTGGAGTAGGAAAAAAGACCTTAATAAATCAGTGTTTTGAAGAGATACATGATGATCTACTCCGAGTTCCAACTCGGCTTACAATTGGAGTAGATTTTTTTAAAGGAAAATTGGATATTGATGGAACAAACGTGACAATTCAGATTTGGAATTTTACTGGAGCCAATATAGAGAAATTTAGACCTGAGATATTGGGCAAGGGAAAGAAAAAGGGCTCATCTATATTTAAAAACTATGTATTAGGAGCAAAAGGAGCAATTTTTTTATATGACATAACAGATAAAAAAAGTTTAAATCATCTAGATCTATGGTTAAAAATTTTTAGGAAACCTAAAGACAATAAAATTGTCCCTATTTTAATGCTTGGTAATAAAGCAGATCTTAAAGAAAAAAGAAAAGTCCCTATCGATCATGCTAATAAACTGGCAAGTAAAAAAAATTTAATAGGAGCTATAGAAATAACCGCAAAGAATCAAGAGGTTGTTAAAACTCAATTTGTCAACTTTTCACGGATTATGTTAGATGTAGATAGTAAGAGAAAGGTAGTAGACATTTTTAAGAGTGATCTAGATTTAAGAATTTTGACTCTGTTACACATTTATAAAGAACTAAATTTAACCAATTTAACGTATCATTTAGGTAAGAATAAAGCAACCCTTTCTAGACACACTCGAGACTTGATTAAATTAGGATTGATAGAATCATATTCTAAAGAAGGTGAGATTCACGCGGGAAATATTAAACGAAAATATTATCGATTGAGTGAAAACTTTAAAGCATTATTAAAGAATAAACAGATCAATACAGAGATAGCCATACAAGAAAATAATTGGAAGCCACTATTTGAAAATCTTCCAAGATTTTCTTATGTCTATAAACAGATAAGGATGATATCTGAACACTTAAATAATTATATTGAAGTAACTGAGAACCTACTCTTAACATCTGTTGCAATGGAAGGATTGCCCATGATAGAGATTATCAATTTACTTATAGAGGTATTAGAGAACAATTTGATAGAATATCGCTTTATATCTGAGAGTCAATATGAAAAGATTAAAGATCTAAGCTTAGAGTTTCATGCAAAATTAGATGAGTTTCTGAAAAATGATGATAGCTTAGAGAAACCATACTTGTACATGGACATACTTCTTAATGTTTTAGGTTTAACTAAATATGGTACTAAAACAAGTTTATATTTATTAGGACTTCGACAAGGTGTACAAAACAGTCTAGCAGAATTAAATAAAAATAAATAGGTTATTAGCTACCAATAAAAATAGATTTAAGAGTTCTTCGACTCATCGTCCTTTAAAAAGAAAGGATGAGATAAAATTGATATTTCAAAAAAAAAATAGATATTAAAATAAAATTTGAGTAAGAACATAACATAGCTTTAAAAATCGTAATGTTGGAGATTAAGCAAGATCGAAACGGTCAAGGTTCATGATTTTGTTCCACGCCGCGATAAAGTCGTGCAAAAACTTCTCATGGGAATCCTCACATGCATAGACTTCTGCCAATGCTCGGAGTTGGGAGTTCGAACCAAAGATGAGGTCAAC
>JBHLON010000101.1:0-4797 GCA_048940445.1 Promethearchaeota archaeon | reverse complement strand
TGAATCATGTATCACATAAGTGAGTCCATGAGAATAATAAATATCCATTTCATAAATTCTTCCTTCAGACCAAACTATGTGCGGGATATTATTACTATCAAGTTGAATAGAAAAATATTCGCCAGGCCTAGTAAATGTACTAGATGTAAAACTTTGAGCAATTGCAATTTCTTCAGAAAATATTGTTACATTTCGATAGGGTCCTGTAAAATTCAGAGTTCGATAATAAGGTTTATATCTTCCTTCTATTTCACTATAGTAAACAATATGGAGCCTTCCTGATCGATCAATTGCCATATCTGGGTTCCATTGATTACCTATAATTGATGGATTAACTCTTATTCGATTACTCCAAGTTGAGCCAAAATTGTCTGAATATCTTAAGTAAACGTCCCAAGTATCACCTTGTTGATCAAATTTATCAGCCCATAATACATAAAGCCGACCGTTTTGATCAAATTCAAGAACAGGTAAAGTTATTTTGCTAGGTTCAAAATTAATTTCTTCAAACATGCAATAATTACCATCTTGATTTATGAACTTTGGTTGAGAAAAATTTTGACCACCATCTGAACTTTTAGTAAAATACAGATTCCCTCCTGAGTCAGGAACCCAAGTCCAAGCAATAAAGATGTCTCCAGTACTATTTAAAGTTACATAAGGACCAAAGAAGTCAATATCTCCTCCCAAGTTTTTGATTTCCTGGTATGAAATGCCTCCATCTATTGAACGACTTAATCTTACAGTTGTATTCCCTGTTGAACTGATATCTACATCATCATAGACGACATAAATGGTATTATTTTCACTAACTGTAAACGTTTCCTTATTGGCAAAGTAATTTCCATTAGTAGCTTTAACAAGTGTCCATGTTTCTCCATCATTGTCACTTTTAGCTACTGTAATCTGCGTTAGATACCCTCCTTCTGGTAATATCTCTTCATGCTCTACATATGCATAATATATTGTATCATTGTACCAATAGAGCCATGGATGTGTTTGTCTAGTAGAGTGTTCTTCAAACATTGGCATATCGTAAGGATAAGTCCATGTTTCTCCTCCATCAAGAGATTTTGTAAAACTAACTCTCGCTCCTCCTCCATTATGACTTTCTGAGTTCTTCCATCCTACGAAAATTATATCATCATCACTTATTGCCATTGATACTCCTACATGATGTGGATAAACACTATCGTCAATAGATAGACACACATCACTCGAGAATGAACGTATCTCTGGATATGTCACTTGAGAAGATTTAAGTTCATCATCAAAATTGACTTTAAGTTTAGAATTTACTGAAAAGGGCAATAATAATATAATTGCGAATGAAATTATGAAAAATAGCTTTACTAATTTGAATGTAATTGATGATTTCAACTTCTTTAAATATAAACATAGTAACCTTATAACTATTATGTAAGTTAAAATTATCACATAAACTATAGAATTGAATCGTATCATAAATTGAACAATTATAAAATTTTTAATATTCTTTAATAATCTAAAAAAACTACAGAATTTCTTTTATTATTAATTCTTATAACAATTTTCGTTGAAAACTATATACAAACGCAAAGATTTTTGGATAAATAATTATTTTTATATTAGATGTTGGAAACTATTGCAAATTCTATAAGAAATAATAAAAATGTTATTGAAAAGAAAGAGATTAATCCTATAGTTCAATTTATTCATAAACATTCCTTTAAAACAAATCGCATTTTTTCAGATATAGGTGAAGACTCTGCTGCTATTAAAGATAATAATAAATACATATTATTGACTACAGACAGAATTAGGACAGAATTTATTGAGAATTATCCCCATGGGGCAGGTTTTAGTTCTTTACTAGTTGGTGTTGATGATATTTATTGTTGTGGAGGAACACCCCTTGCTGCAAGTATTATTCTCTCTTATAAAGAATCAAGTATTGGCCAAATAATAATTGAAGGTATATGTGAAGCATCTCAAAAGTTCCAGATACCCATCATACGAGGGCATACTAATCCTGAAAGCAGTTATTATGAACTAAGTTCTACAATAATTGGTGAAATTGAGAAAGAAAATTATATTTCTGCTTTAAATGCACAATATTATGATGATGTTATTCTATGTGTTGATTTTGAAGGAAGAATTGGAAAAGCTAGTCAATATTATTGGGATACAGTAACTTTCAAAACTACCCCTCAAATTCTTCAAAAAAGAAAAGCAATGCATCAAATTGCCAAACAACATTTAGCTAATTCTTCAAAAGATATATCGAATGGTGGTATTTTTGGAACTCTATTACAGTTAGTTAGATATAGTAAAGTTGGTGCTAATATAAATATTAATAACATAGAGATACCGAAAATTTTAAGAGATCAAGGTTATTCTTTAGAAAAATATATAAAAATGTTTTTAACTACGTCCTACATTTTGACTGCATCGGAGCATAATTCAGAGAAAATTGTAGAAATGTGCTCACAATATGGGCTAGTTTCCACAGTAATTGGGAAGATAATCAAAGCAAACCAAATATTAATAAATAATGGCAGAAACTCATTACTACTCATGAGTTATTAAATTATGAATTAAGTGTGGGAAAGATTATGGATTTCAATTTTAAAGATAATTTTAAGGCAACCGTCTCAATAATTGGCGCGAGTGAAATTGATAATAAAACAAAAAAAATAACAATTGAATTAGGAAGATTATTAGCACGGCATCAATATGCAGTTGTTTGCGGTGGATTAACTGGTGTAATGGAATCAATTTGTAGAGGAGTAAAAGAAGAAGGAGGTTTAACAATTGGTATTATTCCTTTTATAGAGAAATCTGCAGCAAATAAATTTGTTGATATCGTTATTCCAGTCCCATTTTCACAAGCGAGAAATATTGTTGTTGTTTTGATGGGAGATGTATGCGTTGCTATTGGAGGAAAAGCAGGTACATTATCTGAACTTTGTTTTGCTTGGATATATCAAAAGCCTATTATTGCCTTGTCGAATATAGAAGGTTGGTCATCAAAAATTTCAAATCAAAAAATCGATGACAGAAGATCTGATAAAATCTATGGAGCTGAAACTCCAGAACAAGTGATCGAAAAAATTAATGATTTAATTAGCTTAGATATCAAATTTAATCAAAAAGTAAATAATAAATTTTGATTAATTTAATAAAAATAAGTAAAAGTAATAATGGTTAAAATATCGGGTGGTAATGGAACATCCTATGAAAATGCGATTGTAATTACTGATTGTTCCCATTTTGAAGGTGTAGATCAGGAATATGTTGAATTAAAAAAGAGATTCGGCAACTATAAATTAATAAGACAAAGTCTTCTTGAACATAATGGGAAAAATTATGACTTATTAGAAATACAATTGGAAAATGGAATTAAAAAGCTTGTCTATTTTGATGTTTCTGAATTCTATGGTAAAGGATTCGATTTTAAATAAAGCATAGACCTTAATTAGGATTTTTTAATAAAGAATTAACAGCATATTTAAAATAACCTTTAGACTTTAGGAATTTCCTATTGTGGATAAAAAATTCTAGAATCAAGAACAATAAAAATTATTAAGATTTTAAGAAATTTTTGCGAAAGAAATTTATAGCAAAAGATAATCTTTTTTTGTATAAAAGAATATATTTATATTTTATTTTTGTTATCTCAAAGCTTAGATAGGTGATTTTGTTTGTCAATCCAATATTTAACCAAGAAGAAAGATGAAAAGCCAGTTGAATCATCTAAGATAATTTTCACAGGTCTTGATATGGCGGGTAAAACAACCATCATTTTAGGACTCCAACGAGAATTTTCAAAGATCGCTTTGCTTAAGCCAACAAGGGGAGCTCAACGGCGTATATTTGAGTTTTTAGGGAGAGATATAGCAGAATGGGATTTAGGAGGACAAGTCTCTTATCGAATTGCTTACTTAAAGAATCCTGGTAAATATTTTGATGGCACAGAAGTCGCAATATACGTAATTGATGTACAAGCTAAAAGTAGGCTCTCAGAATCCATAAGTTATTTTAAAGATGTTATACAACAATTTAAAAAGTTAGGAATAGCCCCCCCTATTTACATATTCCTCCACAAATATGATCCCGCCTTAAAACGGAATGCTCCAAATGAATTAAAGTCTTTAGAATTGGAAATAAAGGAAAAGATAAAAAGTGTGGTTGATTATAAAAGAGTTTTCTACTATCAAACATCTATTTATGATCTGCCTTCAATAATTAAAGCGATGTCTGAAATTTTACTGAATCTTTACCCGAAAGCAGATTTAATCGAAAAAATAATGTATCAATTTGCTGAAAAAGTCGATTCAGAAGGAGTTGTCATCCTTGATGATAATTCCTTAGTATTAGGTGCTTATTATAAAAATGAGGAGGCTCGCAATTTACTATCCGCTTCTACACCATATTTCTTAGCTTTAAATGACAATTTACAATTCACACAAGTATTACCTGGAAAAGAATATGATGAAAGTAAGATGGTAGTTCAAAGATTTGGAAGAAATTTTATTTTTAAACAATTATCATTAAAAGAAGGAAGTCCCCCATATTATTTCATAATGTTAAAACAAGATCCTAATATTTCCAGGGAAGATTTTGATACTTTCTCCAATCTACTGAAAGAACTTCTTTATAAATAAACTTATTTTTTAAAATTCTAAACGTTAATTAGATTGAATTTTTATTATTATATCAAATAGTATCAAAAATTGTAATTATCGAGTCTTAATTCATGATAATTTGTTCGAATTGTGGAACAACAAATCCATCAAGTGAGCGTATTTGCAGAAC
>JBHLON010000100.1:0-4855 GCA_048940445.1 Promethearchaeota archaeon | reverse complement strand
TGTTCTGACATAAATCAAAATAAAGCTATAATCGTAAAGTATAAACGGTTTCTCTTAGAGCAATTCATATCTAGACTTAATAAAGAATTATCAACTCTCAATGTTCCTGATCTAGTTATAAATGAATTAGGAACATATCTATTAAAATTATTAGAACCTAAAAATCTCATAAGTTATTATAAAAAAGATGACATTATGCATAAAATAAAGTCCTTTTTTGATTTCAATCAAGATATAAAGAGTAAAATTCAAAATTTAATTCCTGAAATTTCGAGATCAATCACAAAAATATTGCGACCAATAAAAATGATTGATCAATTTAAAGTTCGAATGGACTTAATTGCAGAAAATAAGTTAAGACCAGAAGATATAGCTAAACTTACAAGTTTGAAAGAGAAATCTAATTATGATGTACTAAGCGAACGTTTTTTTCTTCAATATATTGTCGAATGGTTTCATGAGCTTTATTTAAAAGAACAATCTAAATAGAACTCTAATAATATCTTAAGAATATGCTAATTGAAATAAAAAAAAGATAATAAATAGGATTATTTATTATTCCTTGAGTTGTTCTCATAGTAAAATTTAACTGTAATTAGCAAACCATTACCAATGCCTCCACCGAGTGCCCCAAAAATAGCTCCAAATAAAAATATCAATATTAAAAGCAGCCATCCATATCCTTCACTAATAATTAAAGCCCCAAATTGATCTAAAAGACTATAAACGTTCCTTGTAATTAATCCATAAATAATATAGATTGACCATGACACTAAAACTCCCAACGTTCCACTAAGAATAGCACGTTTCATGGATTTGTTAAATAATCCAGCAATTATACCAGGAATAATTACTAGTTGCCATAAAGGAATCATAGTAAAGATCATAGTAAGAGAGATTGCAATAACAAGACTTAAAATGAATCTTCTATCTTCATTTTTCATTCTATACGCCTCCTGTTGGATAAAAGTACATTTTTGATTCGATGCAACTTGTTGGAAAGTCCGAAAACGTGTTGGTATAGTATTGATAATGATATTTACCTTGGAGAAATAACTCCTCTAATTGGTCAGCGTAATGCTTTGAGTTGGAAAGACCTCTTTCTCCTGATGGAATCACGGTTAGTGAGTTATTAAGATTACTGAAATCTACTATGAGTCTTTCTGAAGCTCCTCCTCTTGCATAACCTGTTCCAGTTCTAATATTAACACTAGATGGATTAACACAAAAACCCTCTCCATCCGCTTCATAGGGACCCTTGCTCAAAGGGGCTAACCCAGTTAAGTGCTCAAAAAGTACTTGGTGTAAATCTCCCCATCTCCATTCAGAAGGATCATTTGATCCATAAAAGTTTTCTAACCAATCAATTGTAGCATTTAATGCAGTCAACATAGTTACATTTCTTGTTTCTAGAACAGGTGTATTTACATTATCAAACCAATGTGATGTCTCATTTTCTTTCATAAGATATTCTAACATGACAAGTTGAGGACCAGCTACTGCTCCATATTTTTCAATTTCATCATTAAATGTATAATCCATAAAATAATCACGCCATTTTCGATATATGGTTGGAGCTGCCGAATCTTTATCCATTACATACCTCCAAGGTTTTAAGAGACTAAGCACATTATTGATTTTTGTTGGAGGTGACGGTCCATAATAATCTTCGATAACTTCAATTAAATATGGGATAAAAGCACGAGCAGCAGTTGAATTAACATCAAATTGAAGTCGTTTCATAAATGCTATATCTATTGTGCCATCAGGAGCTTTACTCAACATTTCATTGATTCTTCTCGCTCTATAACCATTAGCGTATTCATTCTGTAGAAAGAATTTAGTATAATCAGGTCCCGCTACGATTTGATTTGCTGAAGCTAAATACATTTGGTCTGGGTTGGTACAATTTGGTAACCAACCAAATGGAATATATCCTATCCATTCTCCCTCACCTTTAGAACCATTATATGGAAAAGTTCCAGTCCCAGAAGCTCTTATTGGAACCTTTCCTGTAGGGCGAATAGCGATATTTCCATAAATGTCAGCATATACAATATTTTGCGCCAAGGTTGTCCAATATTTAGATGCGTCATCAAATTCTTCCCTATTAGTAGCTCTATCAAATCCATTTCCAGCTTGCAAATTATAATAGATACCATTAGCAATCCATTTAGGTGCTAGAACGATATTTCCTAGAGACGAGGGTAAGCCAAAATCACGTATGTCGCTCAAAACAGGACCATGAATAGTATGTCTAACAGTAAGTTTAACAGGATCACTATTTTTAACGTTAATATTATATGTCATATATGTATAAGGAGTCGCTGTATTATTATAGAGATAATGTGTATCATCAATAGCATTATAATAATACCAATCTATAACATCATAACCAGTATTCGTAAAACCCCATCCAATATATTGGTTATGTCCTACAGCAACCATAGGCATTCCAGGAATAGCAAACCCATAACAATTAAAGTTAGATTCCGTTGCGACAAGCTGTTGTTCATACCAAACTCCCGGCAGGATCCAACTAAGATGCATATCATTGCATAGAATTGGATATCCTGTAGAACTTTTCGTTCCATTTACAACCCAATTATTAGATCCTACAGCTTGGTCTTTTTTCTGCTCAATTAAGTCAGAATCAATTATTTCAGCTGTTTCGAGAAAGCTAGAAATTTCAGCATTTAAAGAGGGATTAACTTTAGTCATTGAAGGGGCCTTCATTGGAATGGTTCCATAATCACCATAATTTGGACAAATAGGAATTTGATAAGGCTGTAATTGATTAAATAGCTCAGAATAGTTATCTGGTCCAAAAGCAGCAAAATTCATGTACCTATACAAATCATCATAACTCCAGGATAACTGTCTTGCCATTTCTTGAACTAAACAAAACGTATCTACTGGAGTCCATTCAGTTGGTTCAAAACCAATAAGATAATACTCAAGAGGCAGTTCATTTCTATGGGTATTAATATAATAGTTAATTCCATCGGAATATCTTTCTAAAATGAAATAGCTATCATCTGTACCGTTGAGATACATTTCTCTGGCAACCTCATCTGATTTGATTGCCCAGTCTTTCATTCCTATAGCTAAATAAAACATATCTAAAGGTAAGGCTTCCTCTCCGACAATTTCAGATAATTGGCCTTTAACTTGACGTCTTAGCATATCCATCTGAAAGAGGCGATCTTGAGCATGACAATAACCTTGGACAAAAAATAAGTCTTCTTCATATGTTGCATAAATATGAGGAACACCCCATTCATCCCTAATAACTCTAACTTCTCCTTTGAGTCCCGGTATATTAAGACGTTCCGCTGCTGGTAGTTCACCAGGTACTTTCCATACACCATTTCCAGGAAATAAGAGGTTACCTAATGGAGGACCTAATAAAGGGATTGAAAATATAGTCATTACAACAATGGTAGCTATGATAATTGCAGAAAATTTAATCACAAATTTTTTTTCAGGAATTTTCATTATTTTTGCCTTAAAATTATAGTTATTTTTATAAAATTTCGTTAGATAATTACTATGTTAAATTCCTATTTAAAGTGATAATTTTTTACTAACTAAGGATTAGAAGCAATTTTAGATAATTTGAAATTAAGAGTAATTATAAATACTGCTTACACGTATATTATTATTATTCAAGAATTTTAACAAAAAATAGTCTATAAGAAATAGAAATATTCATGCAAACTAACTTTTAAAAGGTGAAATAGAGAAGTGGTATTGATATTAGGACTTGAAGGATGGCTTAACGGGATTTCAGCTTTAGGTGTCGTTTTGATAAATCTACTTATTGGTTTTTATTCTTTGTATAAATCGGCTAAATTAAAAGCTAAACTTCTTGCTGTCACATCGATCACAATTATTTTTGTTGGATTATTATGGTTAGGTCCTGCCACAGATTTTATTACGATTTTAGTAACATCACCATCACATAATATTCAACCATATTGGTTATATCCAATACTAAGTTACGTATGGGCGGCTCCAGGAATATTTTTTGGTATGTATATTGGTGGAGAACTATTAATGCCAAAAAGGAAGTGGATTCTTTTGAGTGTTTTCCTGATCATATGTGTAGTTTACGAAGTGTTTTTATTATGGAATCCTCCGTATGGAATTTTCAGTTCATTTAATTTCACAGTGCCAGGAGTCGACTTCCCTGTAGGTAGCGATTTGATTGATACATCTAGTATGCCATTACCCGTGTCATGGTATCCCACGTTTTACTTTTTGATTCTCTTCATTCTTTCGATTCTTATTTTTAACGGAATTGGATTTTTAATAAAGGCGAAACAAGCAACAGGGATTTTAAGAAAAAAATTCTCATACTTGTCCATTGGATTTATTTTATTTGCGATTATAGTTGTTTTTGATTCAGTGGTTCCTCCGATGGTTGCATTATCGATTGTAAGGTTTGGAATAATTGTGAGTAGCATTTTATTATATCTAGGAATTAGAACTTAATTTTTTATTATTTTTTTTTTTCTTATAAGACGGATTTTGTGGGAGCAAAATATTAATTTTCTTACTTTAAAAAAAGTTTCAAATTTACTTTCTTATTTCCTGTAAGTAATCAAAAATAGTGTCAATTCTTTCCTTAATGCTTCCAAATAATCCTTCTTCTTCTGAAATAACCGAATTAATTGCTGTTTTTAACCCATAGTGACTTTCTGATACTACAACACGTATAGGTAGAGTAAGAATATCATTGAAAAGCATGAAAATTTCTTGAATTATTCGAATTATTTTCGGAAAGTTCTCTTCTGTTTTTTCTATCATGGTTTGATCTGCTGAAACTAGACCATCTTCTCTATCTTTTCTT
>JBHLON010000099.1:0-4861 GCA_048940445.1 Promethearchaeota archaeon | reverse complement strand
TAAGAATGAAATCCTTAGTTTTACCCATCTCTCTTTCATTTAGGTGTTCTCCTATACATACTATAGGGTTTAATCCTATCCTTAATGCTTTTTTTAATTTTTTATTTATTAATTCATCAGTTTCACCGAAAATATCTCTTCTTTCGCTATGACCTATAATTACATACTGGCATCCAATTTCTTTTAGAAATTTAGGAGAAATTTCTCCAGTAAAAGCACCTTTTTCTTCAAAATACATGTTCTGAGCTCCAACTTTTATTGGAGACTTCTTAATTGCATTCAATATAGTACTTAAAGTTGTATATGGTGGAAAAATAACCATATCAACCGAAGCTACTTTTTTTATTAGCGATTTAAACTCATGAATCATATTTAATGCTTCGATAGGTGATCCAAGATTCATTTTCCAATTTGCTCCAATAATTGGCTTTCTAATCAATAACACCTTTAATGATTTTTTAATCAAAATTTAGTAAGATAATAAAATATATCAAAAATAAAACAAATTATATACGTAAAAAAAGGCTACTCTGATTTCTTAATCTTTTCAGTTAGACCTGCTGTTTCTAATAACTTTTTCACTTCATCTGCATCTGGAGCTATAACTTTTGGCAGTCCAAGCTGATCTCTTCTTCTTTCTATTGCGGGTTGCATAGGGATGGCTTTTCCATTTTCTAATATTGTTAATGCTTGAGTTGTATAATAATCTGGTGCTTCTCCTCTTAATACACTCATATTCTTTAAAATAGTAAAAATCTCAGTTAATTCAACCTTTTGAGGACAGACTTCATCACAGGTGTCACAAACTGTGCATCCCCAAATATTAAATGCATTTTCTTTCCCAAAAATCTTTTCTTTTAATCCAAGAAGGGAATCCAAAATAAGTCTTCTTGGATTATAACGCCCATTAGTAACTTGTGCTACTGGACATGCTCCACTACAAGTAGCACATTGATAACAATAAGCAAGTGTACTTCCGATATCAGATTGAATGATCTGATTTCTAAAATTAAAATCTATTGTCGCCATTTTTTTCTTCTTGACTTATATTAAGCTTATATATTAATAACTTTTTTTCTATTTTAAAATTAATTCTTTTATTCCTTAAACAAAGCCACTTTTAACGAGTTATTTAATAGTTTAAGAAAAATTGAAATTTACAAATTTAAAATGAAAAGAAAAAAGTGAAATTATAACCTATATTTAATCTTTAGTTATTATTTATTTTTGATATTATCTCTTTGATGATAGCTTCTCCAGCTGCACCAACCATTATTCCATCTTTTACTAATGGTTGTCCTTGAATTTCAATTATTCCATTAATCATTTTGCCGTTATTGAAAAATAGAAGTGTTGGGATCGCTGTCACACCGAACTTTTCTCCAAGAGGTCTATTTTGATCCAAATCTACTTCTATCAGTCGTATTAATCCTTCATCTTTAAGTTTCTCTAAGATTGGGCTTAGAAATTTACAAGGTCCACACCAGACTGTATAGATATCACATATTAATATTCCATCCTTCATATCTTCGGTTACTTGGATACCATACTTCTTTAAATCTTCGATATTTGTCATATAGTCTCAGCTTTTAATATTTAGAATTTTTGATGAACTTATTTCTAATTAGTATGAGAAGTAATAAATTATTTTGCTAATTGTTAATGGCTTTAATGAAAATAGGTTTATATTAATTTCACTTATAAAAAATCAAGAAAAATCTCAAGGATAGTTATGAGAATCATTTCATAACTAATTTGATACATTTCTTTAAAATCTCATCTGTATAAAATTCGAATTCGTATCATAAATATTAAATTAGATTATCTTTTTTCAAATATTATTTAAATTTTGATTTTTCTACGTGAATTAAAGATGAGTAATACAAGAAATGATTTAGTCCAGTCAGATGCTACTATGAATCAGATGCGAAATGCAATTTATCATCTCCAACGTTTCATGAAAATGAATAATATTTCTGAAATTAGACAACGGTTTCATAGAATGGGACAAAATATTGCTAGTACTTACATAAAATCTTGGATGCCTATTGAAATGGTAGAAATCACAAGTGTAAAGAATGTAATTGCTACAATTTATAAAAATATCTTAAATAGTTCAGTTTCAATAGAGATAAATGAGAATGAGAAAATTATTACGGTTAAAGACAATGATTGTCCTCTCTGTAAGTATCATTTTGAAGATATTCAAATATCTGGGTGTGAAATTATTGCAGCAATGGTAGCGGAATTTATCTTTCTGATAAATAAAAAAAATAACTCCGAAAAGTCATTTTCTATTCACCCAATTGAAATTAAGGAATCACGAACTTTCGGGCATAAGTCATGTATCCAACAATTTAAATATAATAATGGAGGAAAATGAGATGGGTATTGTTCAATGGTTGCTAAAAAAGATTTCAAAAGCTTTTGGTCAAAATACTAGTTCTCTTTTTTATACACTTCTTAATCGGGAAATTCTTAAAGAAATTAACGAAATTACAAAGAATGAAGAAGATAGTTTAATTATTTTAAGAGAAATTGGTAAGAAATCAGCATTAGAATCATGTGAGCGTCATTCTAGTGTATTTAAGTGGATGCCGGGAAGCCCTAAAAAGGTTTTAGAATACTTTGAATTATTATGGATAGTTGTGTTTGGAAAAGAGATAGAAGAAGGAGATTTAACATATCAAGAAATAATAAAAGATGGTTCAAAATATAATGATTATATCGTCAATATTAAAAATTGTCCTATTTGTGCTGATTATGGGAATGATGAAATGGATACATTTGACATTAAAAAACTTAAGGATAAGAAAACTGAAGGATTAGCTTGTGGATTGTGTGGAATGTTAGAAGGTGTTGCTAACTTTATCCTAAAAATTAAAAAGAATGATTATCGAATTAACATTGTAGAGCAACAATGTAAGGCGAAAGGAGGCCAATCTCTACAGTTTATATGTAAAATTTATGATATTGCAGAATGGAGGGATTTATCCACAATACGAATTCAAGATCAATTAACTTCAGGAGTTATTTTTGAAGTTGGAATGGAAGAAGAAGTTATTCAAGAGACAAAATTGGACATTATAGATAAATTTCAAGATGCTCTCTCATTAGATAAAATAGAGGAATTACTAGATGAGCCTTTAGAAGGTATTAAAAAGAAAGTTGCTGAGTTTATTCAAGATAATTTAAATATGGAACCAACACTTTTTTTCGATTACTTTAAAAATTATGAAGATGACATGATTAGAATAATTGGATTTTTAGCTGTGCATCTTTTTAATGAATATGGAGGATTGGTCGAGAAAATTTTAAGTAATGAAACTTTCTCAAAAATTGCAGGGTATATCTTCAAGCAATTAAGAGAATTTGTTCTATTATTCGTGCCCATTGATGTGATAAATGATTACCATAAACTTTTAATCAATTTTCTGGATGGCCTTGCTCCTGTTGATATGGTTGAAAATGTTAAAAAATATTCAGGAAAGGATGATTTGAAATTCTTATTTGAAGGTGCCGAACTCGCATTAGAAAACTTAGGGATTGACTTTTCGGAACTAAAAGATAATGTCTGGGAAGAATTAAGAAAAGATAGAGAAGATGGTCTAGTTTCTGCAGATCAAACCATGATAGAAAAAACAGAAGAAAACTTTCCAAAAATAATTCGAATAATTCAAGAAATTTTCATGCTTTTCAATGATATTCTTACTCTACCCATACGTGTTGTAGTATCAGAAAGTCACTATGGGTTAAAAACAGCCATTAACTCAGTCATATCAGAAGAAGAAGGATTATTTGGAAGCATTAAGGAAAGAATTGATACCATTTTCGACTACCTTCAAGAAGTAAGAAAGTAAATTTGAAACTTTTTTTAAAAATAAGAAAATCCTTATTTTGCTCCAATAAAATCTGTTTAATAAGAAAAAAAAAATAATAAAAAATTAAGTCCTAATTCCCAGATATAATAAAATGCTGCTCACTATTATTCCAAACCTTACAATTGATAACGCAACCATCGGAGGAACTACTGAATCAAAAACCACGATTATTGCAAATAAGATAAATCCAATTGACAGATATGAGAATTTTCTTCTTAAAATCCCTGTTGCTTGTTTGGCTTTTATTAAAAAACCAATTCCGTTAAATATAAGAATCGAGAGAATGAAGAGAATCAAAAAGTAAAATGTTGGGTACCATGACACTGGCAATGGAAAACTAGAAGTGTCAATCAATTGACTACCTTTAGCATAGTCAACTCCTGGGATTCCTTCGAATCTAAATGAACTGAAGACTCCAAACGGAGGATTCCATAGTAAAAAAATTTCATAAGCTATACATATGACAAGGTAAATACTCAAAAGAATCCACTTCTTTTTTGGCATTAATAATTCTCCACCGATATACATACCAAAAAATATTCCTGGAGCCGCCCATACGTAACTTAGTATTGGATATATCCAATATGGTTCAATATTTTGGTATGTTACTAAAATCGAAATAAAATCTGTGGCAGGACCTAACCATAATAATCCAACAAAAATGATTGTTATCGATGTGATAGCAAGAAGTTTAGCTTTTAATTTAATTGATTTATACAAAGAATAAAAACCAATAATTAGATTTATCAAAACAACACCTAAGGCTGAAATCCCGTTAAGCCATCCTTCGGGGAAGGATAATATCAATTGGTCTAATACCAATTCTATACTTCACCTTTTATTAGTTAATTTACATAAATAATTCTATTTTTTAAAGACAATTTTTTGTTAAAATTCTTGAATAATAATAATAATATACGTGTAAGCAGTATTTATAATTACTCTTAATTTCAAATTATCTAAAATTGCTTCTAATCCTT
>JBHLON010000098.1:0-4923 GCA_048940445.1 Promethearchaeota archaeon | reverse complement strand
ATAAAAATATATTGAATATTATTAAGTGAAAACTGAGAAGGATTGTAACCCAGAAATATTCCATCGAAGTAAATGGCCAATATAAAATAAGAGTCACTATTATCCCTTATTGTTTAACTGACTATTTGAATTTTGTCAATAATCACTAGTTTATGAATCAAATAAAAACTTTTGCTTTTTAGATTTGTTTCTCACTAAAAAAATCACTAAAAGAATTTTAGAGACTATTAAGATGAATAGGATGAAGATCCTCAAACTTAAAATCATTTAGATTTTGAATAAGCATTTCCAAATCAGTTTTTTCATTAGTGAGTAATACAAGGATTTCAAATTTACTCATTTGAAATATCAAAATACCTCCGTTAGAACCTTCAATGTAAAGATGATTGAACTCACCATTATTCATTTCAGAATTCTTTTTTTTTCCTAATGCTAATATTGTAGCAGAAAGAGCAGATGATTGGGCTTTATCCAAGTCTTTTGGAAGGGTGGATGCAATAGGTAATCCTTCAACAGAGAGCAAAATTACTGCTCTGATAGCAGAATTTGTATTTTGCAAACCCAATAACAATTTCCCAACGTTTTCTTGATTGTATCTCACTACTAATAAGTAACAAATATATTAATATATATATTTCTTTATTAAAATCAATATTTAAGATAATTTAAGTGCTATATTGAATCACAAATTACTATGTAGATTCAACAAATTTATTAAGGTTTAATTCATTTATATTTATAATAAAAAGTATTAATGCTTCTCCTAGGGAATATTTGAGATCATTTTTACAATGATAGTTCATATTAGGAAAGAAAAAACAGTATAGAAAGTGCTTTTAATATGAAAATTCTTTATATAAATCCAGCCCGATTAGAAGCGGGATTAGATGCTATTATTAAGGGAGCTCCATTAAGCCTTATTTCAATAGCTGCAATGGTTCCTGATCATGAAGCCAAATTATTTGATTTTAAAGTTGATAAGTATCGGGAAAAAAGATTTCGCAGTGAATTAAACCGATCTGATGTAGTGGCCATTACAAGTATGACCCCCCAAATATATCATGCATTAGAAGTTGCTGAGATGGCTAAAGAGCATGGTTGTTATACAATCTTAGGCGGATATCATCCAACCTTAGCACCTACTTTTGTAGCAAAACAACCTGTTGTAGATTTCACAATTAGAGGTGAAGGGGAACATACTTTTAAAGAAGTTATTGATTACCTTGACGGTAATAAAAATAATATGTCGTTAAAAAACATTGATGGGTTATCATATAAAAATGAAGAGGGTCATGTAATACACAATGAAGAACGTCAATTAGAACGTAATTTAGATAACTTTCCAATGCCTCGAAGAGATTTATTAGATGATGCAAAATATATTTATTTAGGCGCAAGAGTAGCTCAACTTGAAACTTCACGAGGTTGTCCCCATAATTGCAAATTCTGTTGCATTATTAAAATGTGGAGGAATTCAACTAAACCTGTAACTTATAGAACAAAATCAACTAAAAGGATCATGCGAGAAATTTATGATATTGATTGGAAAAATGATTTTATCTTTTTCTGTGAAGATAATTTTACTATAAAAGTAAACCGGACAAAAAAAATACTCGAAACTATGATCCGTTCGGGAGTCCCAAATAAAATGTATTTTTCCTGCCAGTCTCGAGTTGATACATTATATCGAAATCCTTGGTTAGTTGATTTAATGCATAAGGCGGGTATGAGACAAGTTTTTCTAGGGATTGAATCAGTTCACCAACAAAGCCTGGATGCTATGAATAAACAAAATACTACTCCTGAGATGGTTAAAAATGTTGTATCTATGCTTCAAGACCGAGGAATTTCAATATTTGGAGGTGTTATTATTGGATTTCCGGGTGAAACTAAAACAATGGTAAGACAAAATATTCAATTTGCTAGATCCCTTAATCTCACCTGTATTCAATTTACTCCCATTACAGCATTTCCGGGAACAGAGTTCTACAATGAAATGTCTAAAAAAAAAATGGTTACAACTAAAGATTATAGGCATTATGATTTATTTCATCCAATGATGCGTACAGAACAACTAACAACTAATGAAATATATGAATTAGTAGGTGAAGCATACTCTGCATATTATCTTAGTAAGGGTTGGCTTCAAATGCTCGTAAAAAGATATACTAATCCTATTGGTAAATTTAATTGGATGGGCCGAAATGTACCACGCTTTGCTAGAACTGTGATTAAAAGCGGAAATGATATGCTTCATTCAATGGGAATGAGTAAATCGATAATTTCTGATGAATTAAAAGAATTTATGGAACACGGAATACCTGATACAACATTTATAACTAAAAAATCTGATAATAAAAGCGAAAATGTCATTTATACTAGAAAAACACAAAAATCGGCAATAATCTCTTCCGTCTCATCAAATTAAATGTTTATCACATTTTTTATTTTTATAATTATGTTAAATACTCAATAAAAAAATAAAAAAAAATATTCCTCCCTATTTTATAAAAATCTTTCAGAGATATATATTTTAAATTTAAATTTAGAAAGTTATTTATAATATGCAATCTCCTAAATTGGAGTATTTTAATGGATTTTTCTTAAAAAAGGATAAGTTAATTTATCGACAATATCAAGAAAACATCGTTAAGAATTGTTCTAGAAAAAACTCTCTCGTTGTTTTACCTACAGGATTAGGGAAAACCATTATTGGTATTTTACTTTCTGTAAAAGCTTTGGAGAAATATCCAGAATCTAAGATCTTAATCCTCGCCCCTACAAGACCATTAGTTGCTCAACATAAATCATCTTACCAAAAATTTTTAGATGTTGAAACCAATAAGATTAGTTCATTTACAGGAAAAATTAAACCAGAAAATAGAATCTACCTTTTTAATAAATCACAAATTATCATTTCTACACCCCAGATAATAAAAAATGATATCGAAAGAGGTAGATATAACTTAAAGCAAGTTTCTTTACTGATTTTCGATGAGGGCCATCGCACTAAGGGAAATTATGCATATAATTTTATTTCAAATGAGTATATCTCTACATGCTCAGATCCTTTAATTTTAGCTTTAACAGCATCACCAGGTAAGGACCATTTTCACATTCAGCAATTATGTAATAATCTTTTCATTGAAAATGTTATTTTCAAATCTTATGATGATAACGATGTTCAAAAGTACATTTATAATATTGATTGCTTTTTAGAATTTGTAGATGTTCCATTAAAAGTTTTAGAGATCAGTGCTGTATGGTTTAACTTATTTGAGAAATATTTAAGACTCTTTATTGAATGGGCCTTAGTAAAACCCAATAAGTCTTATTATTCAAAATTAGAATTTTTAACAATCGCTCAAGATTTAACTCTTTCATTGCGATATGAAAATGGTTATGAAACTGAGTTATCAGAACAAGATTATAATAATCTATTGTACCGACAAAATCCTAAAGTTATAGACATTATTAATAATAAAAATCTTAATATACAAACAATTTATTCCTATTGTTCAAGCTGTGTTAGTATACTTCATGGCAAAGATTTATTGGAAACTCAAAATTATTCTCTTTTTAAATCATTCTTAGAAAGAATTGCTTCAAAATCAAGGCAAGATGTTCTGTCAGCAAAAAGGATTATTAATTCAGAACATTATAAATTCATAAAAAATTTGTTAGAAAATACTAATGATGCGGAATTGTCACATCCAAAAATTGATAAAATGCTTTCTATAATTGAAGAAGAGTTAAACGAATATGATAACCGAAGAATTCTAATTTTTACACAATTTCGTGAAATGGCGGAATATCTGAAAAGTGAAATTAAAAAAAGATATCAGGGAAAGTTAAAGGTAGAAAAATTTATCGGTCAAGCATCTAAATATGGTGATACTGGATTTCCCCAGAATAAACAATTAGAACTTCTTGATGAATTTAGAGAAGGAAAGATTAATGTATTAATCGCAACTAGTGTTGCTGAAGAAGGTCTTGACATTCCTAACGTGGATTCAGTGATTTTTTATGAACCCGTTCCTTCTGAAATTCGTTTAATTCAGAGAAGAGGTAGAACAGGAAGACATTCTCCTGGCAGATGTTATATCCTCCTTACTAGAGAGACAGTTGATATTCCTTTTCATAAAGTAGCCTTACGTAAAGAAATTACAATGAATTCTATTCTTTCAAAACCTCTAAATTTAGATTTATGTGATACCATAGAAAGGCAGAAAATTATTTTTAATGAAAATTTATCATTTGATAAGGTAGATCTTTATAAAGATTTTAAAGAACGCAAAGAAATTGAGAGAGAATTACTTGTGAATCGTTCAGTTGATGAAATAATTAATGAAATAGATAATTTTCTCGAAAGTGAAGAATATAAAAAACTAAAGAGTCATGGAATAACCTCTATAAATGAGATAATCAAATCAGATAAAAATAAGTTAAAGAAATCTTTAAGAAGAATAAAAGGGAAGAAGCCTAATCAATTTAAAGAAAGAAAATTGCGTATAAATAAAAACATAAGAACGCTTATCAATATAATCAAAGTCTATGGAAAAGAAGGTTTTCTTAACTTTTCAGAATTTCAATACCTGGCAAGTGAAGAAGACTTGAAAGAATATAAGTTTTATATTCATTTTAATCGCGCTTGCTATTTAGGTTTTTTACGTAAAGAATCTAATTTAGTTCAATTAGTTTCTGATTACGAATAGTTCAATAAAATTTCATTTAAATCTTATTTTGTTTTCTTCGTTTAATTAATAAAAACAATGCAAGTGCGACAAGTAATATGAACAACAAAATATAGATAGAAGGTCCAGTGACACTTGACAATGAGATGGTGATGGATAATATTGCGGCTAAGAATGTAAATATACTATAATTTTGACTTGTGAAACTTTTAAGCCGTTTCCAAAACAT
>JBHLON010000097.1:0-4932 GCA_048940445.1 Promethearchaeota archaeon | reverse complement strand
CAATTTAAATGGGCGAAAAAGAATCCAAATTATGGACCTGCAAAATTTGTATTATCAATGGGTCGAGGAAAAATAAAGGATCATGGGGAAATAAAAGATCAGATGTATTTAGGGGTGCCTAAAGGTAGAGTTATAATTCTAGAAGATGTAACTACAACAGGGGAATCATTAGTTCAGTGTATTGAAGGATTACAGAATAACAAAGTAAATGTGGTTGCAGCAATTAGTTTGACAAATAGAAATGAAATAAGAGATGATGGAAAGACAGTTGAAGAAGTGGTTAATGAGAAGCGAGTGAAATATTACTCTATGAGTCTATTTACTGATCTAATCCCTAAATTGAATCTACCTAAGAATATATTGTCTTTGGTTGAAAACTATTTTAAAAAGTATGGTGCTAAGTAACATAAATTATGAGTTCAAGAGAAAAAAATCTCTCCATACTTTAATAATTGTGTATAATTCCGTGTATAATGCTTTTTCTGATAATGTAAGGCGTTGTTCATCATCTAAAGTTAATTCTGCTTTAGATAAACGTAGTAACTTTAATAATCTACTATCAATGATATTACTGGTATAAGAACTATATCGATCTAAATCTACTTTAGGTTTAAGATTACTTTCTACCTCAAAATCCATGATTGATTTAAATTCTTTAATCCTGTTGAGGAAATAAGGTTTAATTTGTTGGATTAGTTTTTGATCATCGCGTTCACTTATAGCATATCTCTGAACATCAACATTGTCACATTTTTCTTCTGATGTAAGTTTCAATATTTTATTTTGAATAAAAGGTATCGCGGTGAAGAACCTTAATTTATATTTATGCCCTTTTTCGAATGGACCAAAACTTTCTCCAAATAAATCAATCGCTTCAAAATTCTCAATACATTCAGTTATAATTTCTTCATGTTTAAAGATAAAATTAATTCTCTTTAAACTTAAATATAGGGTATCTCCTAAAGTTTCCATTATACCTCACTATCATTTAAAAATAAAAATACTATTATATAATAAAAGAAATGAACATCTATAGAATTAAATATTATTTATTTATAATTTAAAAAGAAACTATGGTTTCAATGATAGTCGAACTTATTTTACTCATAGTTTTTATAATTGTGTTCCTCTTCGGTTATTATATCATATATAAACAAGTAGCTTTAGTAAAAAAAGGAGAACTTAAGATAAAAGATCGTCTTCAATGTGGCATATATGGTATAATATTTAGTTTGGCAACTATGATAGTTGTTTCAATGGGAGTTATTTTTGCTACTGAAAAACTAAATCCACTTTATTTACTAATTCCTTTCATAATCTGCTTAATTTATATGTCGATTTATCCTTTGACTGATTTTCTATATATTGCTTTAAGTAAAGAATCAGATGAGGGCCTAACTCCATTTCACAGATTTATCAGTAAAAATATTATAAATAGGTCAGAAAATAAAAAATTGTCATTGCTAATGGCTTTATTATTATATTCTTTATTTGTTGTTCCCCCTATTTTGTTCTCCTTAGCAGGATTACCTCTTCTATTGACTTGGATTTTTACAGTATTAATATATCCGCTTTTGAATCTTATTCTTTATGGGACCAAGGGTTATATTGCTGGAATTTCAAATGAGTATTACCACATCCCGGAAATAAAAAGGTCCCTTTTTTTAAACTTTGAAAATAGCAAACGTGGAGTGAAACAATTTCTTTCTCATCCAAGGTCCTATATTTTTTTGGGATTCATGATTTTTGTCTTTGTTTGGGCTTGGATCTCACTAATTCAAACAGTGAGTTTTTACTTTACTAGAACATTCGCAATTTCGACAATGTCTTCTTATTTTGTTTATGTAACTTTATTTTTTGGGATAATTGGGTACTTTACGCGATTTTGGGGGCGAAAAATTAAATATAGAGGAATCGATATCTATTTTGCAGCCTATCTAATGGCAGCTATAGGGATAAATGTGTTTACCAATTTTATATTAGTTAATATTAATGTTTTATCCAGTACCTTAAATTTTTGGTCATTGACTCAAGAAATTGAACCAAACTTCATTTTGTTCGCTTGGCCATCAATTATCGAAGAAATAATCTTGATTATGTTTACAAGCTATTATCTTATTTCTAAAACAAATGAATTCAAATTTAGTGTAAAGTATTCGAAGATTACTCAATGCGGCCAAACTTTTGATCCCATCCCTCTTTTTAATTTTATAAAAAATCCAAATCCAGAATTGCGAATTCATGCACAAAATACAATCCTGTTAATGTTTGAAAGAATTCCAATAAAAAGCGAATTATCTCTTGATAAATGGCAATTTAAAGATATGTTAATTGATGGTTTATGTGATCCTAATCTTAATTCCAAACGAATCTGTTTCAAAATATTAAAACAGTTGGAAAAAGATAATCCTGAAATTATTCTCCCTTGGATATTAGATGGATTAAAATCCCCTAATTATGATAAAGTGTTTCCTATTGCTTACTCCTTATTGAATACTAATATAAAATTATTGGAGAAAATTCCTAAAAGTTTAATTTTAAAGCTAATAAACGATTTTGAGTGGCGTATAAAATATATTGGGTTAAAGTTGATTTCAAAGCTACTTAAACATGATAAAGGATTACTTTTAGATTTAAATATTGAAAAATTGTTGAGTGATCCAAGTGATAAAGTACAAATTGAGACTTTCAATATTATAGGAAATTTTGATGTCTCACTTCCAATCAGAGTCGTATTAAACAAATTAAATCATCCTAATAGAAAAGTGAGAGCTGCTGCTATCAGGAGCTTAAAAGATGTATCCTTAGATAAAATTGACTCGAGACTAATTTCTCAACTAATTACTTTCATGGGTGATCCCACTGGAAATGTTAGATCTTCTGTTTTTGAAACTATTGCCAAAATAGGGAATTTTAAGAAATTTTCAATTCCAACTCAACCCTTATTTGATGGATTAGTTGATTTTGATGGTGATGTAAGGAGATCTGCTGTAATTGCCCTTAAAAAATATTTTGATGAAAATCCTAAAGCATTAGATATGGATAGGATAATAAATAAAATTGACCCAACTAATATAAGTATTTTAGAAAGCGTCTTAGATCTTCTTGGCGATTTATGGATAAAAGATCCTGAGAAAATTTTAACAATTTTATTAATTTTTATAAAATTTGACGATATTAAATTAAAAACTCAGATTTCGAGAATTCTTAGAAAAAAATATCAGTTCTCACCAGAATTAATTTTTGACAACTTAATAAAAGTCAAGGATGAATCCAAATTTCTTTCTAAAGGTATAATATCAACCACCCTAATCGAAATTGCCAAATCAGATCCTACTAGTACGATCCCAAAATTAATTAAAAGCCTAGAAAGTGATAATGATGATGTTATATTAAATGCATTAGTATCTTTTGAAGGTTTAATTGAAAGCCAATTGAATAATATAGATTTAAAAAAAATTATTTTGATATTTCAGAAGCCTTATGATCCAGAGATAAAGAAACAGGCTACGCAACTGATTTCAAGCATAGCTAAAAAAGACCCTTTATTCCTAAATTCAGTTATAAATGATTTACTACAGGTGCAAAAGAGTCAGGTATTGTCAGTACGAATAATGTTAATTAAAGCAATATTAGAAATAGCAAAAAATGAGCCTAAATTAATACCAATTTCTAGCATAATAAGTCTAGTTTCTGATAAGGATGCATTTATTCGAGAGATCGCTGTTAAAACTCTAGGTTTTATAGGTCACAATTTACCCTTGGAAGTGATAGATATTTTATTGAATAAAGCGCTCCTTGATGATGAATGGATTGTACGAGATGCCGTAGTCTCAAGTTTAGGTATTATCATTCCTAAGATTGATGATAAGCGAGACATTACACGGCGATTAACATTTTTAATGCACGATGAGAATGCATGGGTTCGAAAATCCTCAATGAATTTAATCGCATCAATTAAAGAGATCTCTCCTTCTAGTATTCCATTTAATATTTTATCAGAAAATCTGATGCATAATGATCCAAAAGTCCGACAAGGAGCAGCTGATTTACTTAGAATCTATGATTTTAATGTTATTAATGATAATTTTGATAAAATCATCCTCTTGTTAGGTGATGATGCAATAGAAGTAAGAAATTCTATGATAAATACTGTAATTGAAGTAATAAAAAATATAGGATTGCCTAAAATCTTAAATAAGTTATTGAAAAATTTAAGTGACTCCGGTTCATTACTTACACAACAATCTATAGCTATAATTTTAGGTAGAACAGCTAAATATGAAGATGAGGCAATCAAGAAGAGGATCATTGCATTATTGAAAGTTAGGTGTGAAATGTCACAAGATCCAATAATATGTGAAACATTAACAAAATTAAAGGATTATTAATCAAATTATTTTTTATCACTAAATCTTATCTCTCTGCCACCTTTTTTCCTTACAATTTTATTTTCTCTTTAATAAGCTTAAATCATTAATATAGCAGATTAAAATATCATTAAAAATAAGTGGGGTATATATAATACACTTTAAGGTGATTTTTTTTGGAAACACCCGCATCTAGCCCCAGTATTCCTATTCATCAAATTCAACGACTTGAAGATTTTATACGGTTATTTGAAGATAAACCTGGAATATATAAATATCAAGATCAAATTAATGATATTATTTCCAAAGGTGGTAATACTCTTACCATATTATATGAAGATCTATTAGCTTTTGATTCTCAAATTGCTGAGATGTTAAAAGAAGATCCAGAATCAATTCTAAAAGATGCTGTTGAAGCTTTTGAAAATGTGCTGAAATTTCAAGGAGGAAAAACGAAAGATTTGGAATATTTTGTTAGGGTAGCCACAAAAGATGAAAAGAGCCCTTTATTAGTGCCTTTAAGAGGTTTAAGAGCAAAGCATATCGATACATTAGTGGGTTC
>JBHLON010000045.1:0-21553 GCA_048940445.1 Promethearchaeota archaeon | reverse complement strand
TTAACTCAAGATCAGCTTCAACAATTAATAGATACTCTCCAAGATATGTTTGATGGAGATATTCAGGATTTGGATCTGGGAAATTTCTCACAAAGCCAATTAGCCTTACTCGCTTCTGAAGTAGAAGTATTTCGAGTTTATGAATATAACTTTTTTACAGATATGACAAATAAACTATGGAAATATGAATGTTTTGATGAATATTCTGGCGATGGTTGGCACTCTACCGCAGCCACGCAATTATCTGATTTTTACTCTTATAGTAATTATTCTGCTTATCATTCGGATAAAGATTTACTTAGAATAAGAATGCCTTTATCCCCAAGAATTGGTGTAAATTCTTTTGTTATTCCAACTCTTTTTCCAAGACCGTTTATTATGGAAGATAGTATTTACTCAGTACCTCCTACTTTAAATCCCGGTTCTGAAGTTTTGTATATTGATGATTTAAATAGCTCGATATTAGAATCAAGTTTTAGCAGTACAGAGGATACAAACCTTTCTTACTACTTATTTGGGTTAGATCTGCCAGATAACAATCAAATTAACACATCTGCAGTAGAAGCTCGATATACACCTCCCGCACTTCAAAGCAGATATCTACAGCTCCCACCATCTATAAATGTATACTTAGCTAATAATCCTTATGTGTATAATCATTATGTTATCTTAAACAATACTATAAATAAGAATGATAACGCATTTGTAGTAGCAAACAAAATAAGAAATTATTTACAAACTTATTTTACATTCCCTCTTAATCCAGATGATTACAATCCTGCTCCAGATGGAAGAGATTCAGTAGATTGGTTTTGCGAAACTCAGCAAGGTGTTTGGGCAGACTTTGCTTCAGCTTTTTGTGTTTTTGCGAGATTATTTGGAATAGCTAGCAGATTTGTTGATGGTTTTAATAGCGTTGGAATTCAAGAATTTTGGGATCCAGTAGAAATGAATTATACTTTTTCAATTAAGTATAGAAATCTATACAATTGGGCAGAAATATACATACCTACTGATGTTTTAGGTAATGGGCAATGGGTACAAATGGATGTTTTATTTGATAGTTTCGGAGCGGGAGGCAATCCAATAATCGGAGGCAACTATAGCGTCTCTGTTTCCTCGGATAAATTTATTTATAATCGGCCAGATATGGCAAATATAACGGCATTTTTGAGTTCTAAAACAGAAGCTATAGATAATAAAAGTATTACCTTTAGAGACGTAAGTACTGGAGAAATTCTTGGTTCTAACTTTACAAACTTTAATGGAGAAGCTTCTATTCTAACTAATATTGACGATTCAAAAATAGTAGGTCCCCATGTGATCGAAGCAAGGTTCGATTTTTTCGTTGCAAATTATACTTTCTTTATCATTGAAGGAGAAATTCAAGTAAAACTGACAAATATTAATCCAACTACAGTCAACCGTTCTGATAGCATACCTGATACCACAAATATTCAAGGATATTTATATGATCCCGTAAAAGGGGAAGCAGTTAAGAATGGTGAAGTAAATTTTGTTTTACTTCAATATGGTACAAATAACAATATCTTTAATGCATTTATACCTCCATCCCAATTCACTGATCCTAATGGAAATTTTAATGACATTCTTGATGTCAATCCAGGAGTTTCATCCGGTCAATATGAGATAAGAACAGACTTCAATGGAACATTTAATTTGCCAATCCTAGATATACCCTTCACTTATAGTCCGATCACAAACTCTAGTCAAAGAATTGGGTTTAATATTACTAAAGCATTATCAGTTTTATTTTACATTAATGGTTATCCTGCTCAAGATCCATATAATCCTGTAGTTTATAGATATAATAGTATAAATCTTACTGCAAGAGTAATTCTTGAAAATGTTGGACCAATTCAAGGTCGTAGAGTTTATTTTTATGATGACACTCGTGGTGGTATTGAAATAGGTAATGATATAACAGATGTAAATGGTATAGCATCAATCAATTATTTTATTGATGGCAATTGTTTAATAGGTCCAAATTTATTGTATGCAAGACATAATATGCAAGATAATTATTCTTATTTCATTTTAAATGAAGAACCTTGGATAAATATCATTTCTGGACCAACACCAAGAGTAATTAATCGGACAGCAACAGGAGCTACAAATACACAATTCTATATTGAAGGTGAAATTTTAGATAATACTAATTTTAATCCCATAAGTAATTGTGAATTGACCCTAAAATTATTGGGGTTTGGAGGGGATTTTTCTAGTTTTTTAATTCCAGGCGAATTCTTTTGGACAGATTTTAATGGATATTTTTATTTACCATTTGAAGTTGCTTCAAGTACTCCAACTGGAAACTATACCCTAAGATTAGACTTCAATGGAACAATTGAGCGATATTGGGATCCAATTAATCAAATGTGGCAACCCTATTACTTCAATCTTCCAGCGATAAATACATCATCAGCTTTCACAAACGAATTATTAGTTTCAACCCCCACATCCTTGTCATTTAACTTTTGGATAAATGGAACCACATCAGATAATTATAATCAACCTATAATAAATCGAAATGGAGATCTTGATCTCTTAGTATACTTAGCTTATGGTGGAACTCCTATAGCTGATGGTAATGTTATATATTTCTATGATGTAACCCAAGGGATTCCTATTGGTAGTGCATTAACTACATCTGGGTATACTCAAATATTATATTCTACTGGTTTCTCTACAATCGCAGGACCGCATTTGTTAAGAGCAAGGTGGGGATCAAACTATAATTATTCATATTTTATTTTGGATGAGCCAATAAATGTAAATCTTGAAAGCGGACCTATGCCTCGAGAAATTAATAGAGGTCAAACAAGCTTTAATTTGCATGGGTATGTAAATGATTCATTAAATGGAATCCCTATCAAATTTGCGAGAATATCAGTTTATATGTCAGATGGAGTTACAGATTATACTTCTTATCTTCGGTTAATTGGCGGATCCTATCAACTAGATATTAATGGTGAATTTGATCTCACTTTATCAGTATTAAGTTCTACACCTGCTAAAAATTATACATTACAAATTGAATTTAATGGAATTTTTTCGTATTCAAGCCCTCGAAATTACTATAATGAGCATGACTTTTTCTTGGCTTTCCCTAACTTTTATAACATTATAGCTTGTGCTCATGAACTAAAAGTGATTGATCCTGAAAGTCTCAATATTAATTTAGCAATTGAAGGAAATCCAACTCTGCCTTATTATGATAATGGTAATCCTCCTGAAACTTATCATTTTGGAGAAACAGCACACATTCAAGTCCAAGTTATTCATGCATCATCAAAAACGGGAAATACCGTTTATCTGTACGATGATTTCACTGACAATCTTATTTCTTCTTATACTTTTCCTGATGAATCGGGATTTGCTCAATTTAATATTCCAATTAACACATTACATGCTGGATTAATCAGATTACGAGTAAATTATCATACCTATAGCACATTTAATACTACTTATATTGTAATTAATGAGACTATTGGAATTTCAATAAACTCAAATAGAAATGTAATTCAAAGAAATGTACTATTATTTAATGTTAATGGTAATCTTCAGCAGAATGGAATCAATCTAGATGGTCTAACTATTGGTTTGTTCTTATTGAATGATGCATATGCAGATGTATCGACCTATATAAATTTCAATGGCCCTCAATTTAGAGTGGTCTCTAATGGTAATTACTTTTATATTGATAATTCTATACTTTTAAACTGCACTCCTGGGAATTATTACCTACAAGTTACCTTTACTGGAAGTATAAGTGAATCCGGAATCTCTTTAATAAATTATATGATTCCATCGACTAGTATACTTGTTCCAATAAATGTAACAGCTGGTATTAATATTAATGGTAATTTTGATACCAGAGTTGTTAAAGACCAATTCTATGAAGGAGACGATCTGTATGCTTATGGCTATTTAAGATGGGATAATGGTACTGCTATAGCCTTCAAGGAACTTAATGTCACTATAAGGGATAGTCTGGGAAACATTATTACAAGTGCTGTTAATAGTACATACAGTAATGGATTTTTCAATATTACAATCCCAGTGGGGGCAAGTTGGCCCGATGATGCCCAAGTATGGGTGAGTTTTTACCCTGAAGATAATTTTAACGCTCCGTATTATTATTTTATTACAGCGACCGAACAGCAGTTATTCAGAATACCATAATGAAACACAAAATTTTATGATAAAAAATAACAATCTGAAGAAGAACATTGGAAAATTCCAGCGGAATAAAATTAAATTAATTTTAGGTCTAATATTTTCAATAATAGCTTTAATTAGTTTAAATTGCAATTCAAATATAGCAACATACACCGAAAATAAAAATTTAAAACCCTCTGGTATATGGGCGACCCTAGATTTGATAGATGCATATGGAGTGAATAACTCTCGCCATCCATTTAATTCTACGATACAAATTTATGGTAGATTATACAATAGAATAACTGATGAGGGAAAAATAGGCTTCACTGTTGCTCTAAAAATTAATGGCATATTGTATTCAAGTATTAACGATGATACAGACATAAATGGATATTTCTTAATTAATTATATTGTTGATCCAGCTCTTGACGTGTATTTAGCCCATACAATAGAAGCTCTAGTTATTGATCCAACACCAGATAATGTAGAATATCGTACACACTTATTAATATTCACAAATACTACTTCTTATTTTAACGTACAAAATCCTCCATCAGCTTCTCTACATGGAGAATTTTTTAATTTTGAAGGATATCTAAACTTTCAAAGCGGAATGGGGATACCTAATAAACTTATCAATTATTATTGGTATGATGGTTCAAATATCGTAGATTCGAATATTCTTTTTACAGATAGCTCGGGTAAAATCCCTAATAATTACATTACCATACCCTTTGTTCCACAAGATGATTTGATTTTGAAATTGAACTTTTCAGATTATCCCTATGTAGGATATTCTGATATTTTAATTAACGATACTAAAATTTTTTCAGACATTTCATGTATATGGAATTTACCTTCATCTATCACCGAAAATAATGATTTGAATATTGCTGGAACATTAATATCAAGTACAGACTCAACTCTAAAAATTGGTAATCGAAATATAGATATATTTTATAATTCAACCTACATCGGTTCAGACACAACAGATAACAGTGGAGCCTTTTCTTACGTATTCCCTGTTCCAGCTGGAGTAGGAATTAGTAGTATAAGAATTGTTATAAGTGGAACTGGAGTTGATACAATTCAGTATATTGATGTTGAAGCTGAAGTCCCAATTGCTCCTATACCTCCAGATCAAACGCCTTATTTGATGTTCTTAGCAATATTTTTACCGATTTTAGGTGGTATTATAACGGGACTAGCAATTTATGGTTTTTATTATTATAAAAAGCAAGATAAACTTTCAAGAGTTGTAAGTTTACCACTTGAAAGTAAAATCCGTAATTTAAAAATTCTTAAAGATTCTGGAAGGTTGGAAGAATCTTTATCATACCTCTTTAATGCAATTTATATGGATTTAGTAAATGCTAAATATGGTAGAGCAAGACGTAGAAATGAAACTATAAGGGATTTTGCTATAATTAGTGTAAAAGATTTAAATTTAAATCCTACTACCATTTACCCTTTTATTCAAAAAATTGAAGAAATAATTTATGCAAAACCATTTCAGATAGGTGAGAAAGATTTTTATAAAACAATAGAATTGTTTTCACCCATTTACTTTCAATTAACAGGATATAATTTTATATTGAATTTTTAAAAAGAATATAATCAAATTTGAAAAAAAAGAATTACAAAAAAATAAAAACTCGTAAAAAATAATTTATTAAAAAAGATTTAAGGAAAAGGTTTTGGTATGGTGAAAGTAAAGAAAAAGAAAAAACAACAAGAACCTGAGCTAGATGTAACACAAAGTTTTGAAAATGTTAAAGTTTTAGTTCAATCGGAAAGAACCAAAGAAGCTATAGCTTATATCTATTTAGTTTATAATGACTTAGTTAGAAGAAAGTACAAGAAGCCGAGATTGGCACATCAGACAATTCGGGAATATGCTATTACATGTGTCAGTGAATTAGGTCAAAAACCTGAATCTGTGTATCCATTTATAAGAAAGATAGAAGATATCATCTATGGAGGCGTGGAGCCAACCAATAATGAACTGAATTATACAATTGAACTATTTTCAAATCTCTATAATGAAATGACAGGAAAGAAATTACACGCTGTAAACTTTTAGTTTATTTAAAAGTTAAAAATGTTTTATCTAAATTAAAAAACTTCAAGAAAAAATGGCTATTAGTGGAAAAAGCAAAGGAAAAAATGTAAATTTATCAAAAGGAATAATCTTTGTATTTTTTATCATATTTCTGATCTTTTTTGGTATATTTATGTCAGATTTTGTGATTATCTATCAAGAAAATAATCCTGGTGATGTATTACCTTCTTACTTAAGCTATATTCCTTTTGTATGTTATATTGGTGCAATTTTCTTAGGTATAGGTTTTCTTATTTTTCTTCGAAATATTAGTGTTCAAAAGTCAAGAGAGGTTCTATCTCGTAAAAAAGTTCAAACAGGTTCTATTTATAAAGAAGCCTTATTACTTACAATCTTTATTTTTGCTTTTATTCCATTAATAGGACCCATTTTCGATCGTGGAGTGAATGATCAAAACTTTTCAATATATAACGACGATTGGAATGGAGCTTCAGTTTTTAAAAATACTCTTGAACAAGCGGGTTATAATGTAATGGCAATACAATCTAGCCTAAGTGCAACTGAACGTCTTAATGATCTTAATAAGTCTATATTATTAATATTATTAGGGCCAAATCAATTCTATAATCCGATATTTGAAATACCCTACTTTGTCAATTTCTTTAAAAGTACTGTCCCTAATTCTCTTTTGATCTGTCATGATCATGGTAGTACAAGTACTTTATTATGGGAAATCTTTATCGCTAGTGCTCTAGATCCTGATATTCAAGATGCTATTCCGGTTACAATATTTACAAATGGCATCTTGAGAGATAATCAGTCATATGAGATGAGACCTGATTTTCCCGTAATTGAGTCCTTTCCAGGGCATCCTACTACTGCGGGTAGCAATCCACTTGATCCATCTGATCCTACAAAAATTAATAAAGTTATTCTTTCTGAAGCATCCGCAATTGCAGGAGGGGAGCTTTTAAGATATTTTGATTGGGATATAGTCGGTTCAACCACTGACTATTCTTATGTTGATGTTAACGGAGATCATATGTATAAAGAAGCAGATGACTATGTGGATTTAAGTATGATTTCTGCTATGATACCTGGTATTCCTGACAGATTAGGATTATGTAGGTCGCAAGCAGTATTCGTAGCTAAAGATACAGGCATAGGTCGGATTTTTTTATCTGCAGATGCTAGCTTATTCGATAATGAGTTAATTAATGAGCCAGGTTTTGATAATCGTCAATTTGCCATTAATATTGTAAATTGGCTAACATATAATCATCCAAAAGAGGATTGGGTCATAGCCTTTGACGAAGCTCACATTCGACCTGAATATTCACGAGACTTAAGTTCTGCAGGAATTTTTGGCTTTATTACCCAGTACATTATACACCTTTCAACAAATCCGATCACAGCTTGGATATATCCGCTCCTTGCAGTCTATACCTTGAGAAAATATTTACCAAAGAAGGATGAGAAAACCCAAAAGAAGAAAGCTAAAAAGCAAGAACAAAAGGAGGAGCGTGAAAAATTTAGAACATCTTCCTATTTTGCCCAAAAAATAGAATGGTTTAGAAATAACAATGAATATAGTAAAGCTTTAAAATTATTATACAGAAGATTAGAGCGTAAATTAAATTCTCAATTAGGAGATCGCGTTATCTCGACTAGAAATGTGGTTGATTTAGCAATAGCTAAAGAACCAAATATCTCAAAAGTAAAAATAAAAAGAATTTCAAAATTCATGGATAGAATGTTATCTATAAAAGAAGGAAAATCTAAAGTTAAAAATGAACAAGATTTTGAAAACCTGTTCTTTGAGATGGAATGGGTTGTCAAAAATATTTAAATTATAAATTTTTTCAAGATAACCAATTAAATTTAAATTAAAATGAAAAAGAAAAAATGTGAAAAAAATGGAAGTAGAAAAAGGCCCAGATAAAGCAAAATATTATGAGAGAGAGGAACTCGATGTAACTCCAATTCGAGAAATGGCTCAAGAAGTTTTAAGCGAGGTTTCACGTGTAATTGTGGGGTATGGAGAAACCTTGCAACAACTCTTCATATCACTTCTCGTGAATGGACATGTACTCTTAGAAGGAGTACCCGGTCTAGGTAAAACAGTTATGGCAAAAACATTTGCAAAAACATTGGGAATCTCATTTAGACGTGTACAATTTACTCCAGATCTACTCCCAGCGGATATTACGGGTACAAAAATATTTTCTCAAGAAGAAGGTAGTTTTATTCTTCAAAAAGGTCCTATTTTCGCAAATGTGGTGTTAGCAGATGAAATAAACAGAAGTGCTCCAAAAACTCAAGCTGCATTATTAGAGGCTATGGCAGAAAGGCAAGTAACAATAGAAGGTCAAACACTTCCCCTAGATAAACCCTTCATAGTACTAGCTACAGAAAATCCTATAGAAATGGAAGGAACCTATCCTCTTCCTGAAGCCCAATTAGATAGATTTTTAATGAAACTGTGGCTTGATTATCCCGAAGAGGATGGAGAAGTTGAAATTATGAGAAGACAAATTTCAGGAGAGCCTCCTTCTGTTGAACAAATTACTAGTGCCCAAGAAATACGCGCTGCACAGAAACTGATGAATTTAGTCTATATCGATGATAGAATATTAAAATATATAAGAGATATAATATTGAAAACTCGTAATCACCCACAATTAAGCATGGGAGCCGGTCCTAGAGCTAGTTTAGTATTAATGAAATGTGCTAAAGCTCGAGCATCTATTTTAGGGAGACAATATGTGACTCCTGATGATGTACGCGCCTTAATATTTCCTGCATTGAATCATCGCGTACTTCTAAAACCAGAAGCAGAATTGGAAGGTCTGGATGTTAAATCAGTGATCAAAAATATAATTGAGGAAATCCCTATTCCAATTTAAAGTAAACTCTCTACAAATATATTATGGTAATGAATTAGAAATGCAATTAAGAGGATGGTTAAGCTAAAATGTTTGGAGGGAAAGGAAGAACATTAATTCTCTTTTCAATTTTTTTCCTTACTGCCGGTTTTGCATTTGTAAATTATTATCTAATATATTTTGCCATCCTTTTATTATTTAGTACAATAATTAGTTTACCCGTTTTCTATTGGAGTATGAATGTAGAGGAGTTACGAGTTCATCGTGAATTAGAAAAGGAGAAAGTATTCAAAGATGATTTTGTTCACATAAAGGTAATTGTGGAGAATACTGGAAAAAGAAGTTTTGATTTTATTGAAATTCGAGATTATTATAATCCAGAGCTTTTTCGGTTAGTTTTAGGTGAAAATTTTATTTCTACTCGTATAGGTTCAAAAGGTTTGATTAAGTTTTCTTATGTTCTAGAACCAAAAGTAAGAGGAGAATATCCTTTAGGTCCCTTATCAATTACAATAAAAGATAGACTTGGTTTTAATTCAGAAGAGAGAATAGTTCCTAATAGTGTTTCAGACATATTAGTCTACCCTCCATATGAAGATATTAAAAGGATTGAAATTTTGGGGTCTAAAAGATCATTACAGCTCAATTATGGTTTGGAGCGATCTAAGCAAAAAGGGCTTGGTTCAGAATTTTATGGCATGAGGAAATATGTATTTGGAGATCAATTTAGATTAATAGACTGGAAAGCAAGTGCTCGTTCTCAACAGTTAATAGTAAAAGAATTCGAAAGTGAAAGAGATATTACTTTAATAGTAATTCTTGATTCATCAAATTCTATGGCTGGAGGCGCTATTGAAAATACAAAGTTTGAATATGCAATAAGAGCTTGTATGCTTTTAACTAAAGTTGCATTAACACGTAAAGATAACGTGGGTGTATTTACCTTTTCAGATAAAAAAAATTTTGCGTTTTTAAAACCTGGAAGAGGGGAAGATCACTTTTACCAAGTGTTAGATTTTGTTGCTAAAATTAAGCCTCAAGGAAAAAGCCGAATGGTTGAAGCTATGGATCATTTTATTAGAAGATATCAAAAAAGAAGTTTGATCTTTCTTATATCAGATTTGGAGTCAGATATAAAAGAGATTGGACAAGCATTGAGAAAATTAATACCTTTTAATCACACAGTCATATTAATTAATCCATTTAGTCCATGGTTTGAGATTCATGAAATTGATCTATCCTCGACTGACAAGGCTCTAGCCGAAGCCATAAGCGAAGAGATGATGGAACATATTCTTAAGATAAAACAAGATCTTAGAAATCTTGGAATTAACATTATCACAGTAGGCCCTGATGATATGATGAATCAGGTATTAGCTAATTATATGGAAGCAAAAAAAAAGGGGAGGGCGTTTTAGTTATGACAAGATCCTATTTACTAATCTTAAAGATAATCAATGTGATACTATATATATGGTTATTATTAGTTTTCTTTACAATCTTTCAATTCAACGAGGTTCTTTTTACAACTGACGGAGAATTTGCTTTATTAGCATTTCTAAATAGTTTGAAAAATATATTCACCTTTATTATTTTTGGCGGTGCTTACATAATAGCAATAGGATGTGCATTTTTAGCTTCGATTGCTTTTTTTTCATTTGTTAATCGTAATTTTATGTTTACTTTTATCGAGGGATTTTTTAAGAATTTTCTAAGTCTTTGGTTTACTTTTCCATCCGGAACGTCTCCTACTATAGATCAAATTCCAAGTTTAATTCTAAATGAAGTTTCAATTTTTATGGGAGATTTTTATCTGATTACTTTTCAGCTGCTATTTGTAATATCAATTCTTTATGCAATGAGGAGTTTCTTTAAAACTAACCCTAAATATGATTTAACTGCTATAGGCGCATTAGTATTAATGATTGTAGTACCTCTAATTTTAACAGGATATAACAATATGATGGATTTATTTCATATCTCAAATAGTTATTTAGAGGGCTTGCCAATACCCTTAAGTGATTCTTTTAACAGTATTCCATTAGATAATTTCTTTCTTTTCCTTGCAAGCCCAGTTATATTGCTTGCCATTATATCTTATATCTATATAGAATTAGCATTTCAAATTAACTATACAGAGACAGTAACTAGACCTTCCTTGGAAAGGAGTGGTAGATTAGAAACTCAATTAAGCATACTACAAAGTGAATCACATTTTATCATTGCAAATGTGGATAAGATTAAACAAGAAGCTAAAAAGAGAATAGAAGAATTAGAAATGGGTGAAAAAACGACGCTCAGTAAATTTTTTGCTCAAACGAGTGAAAAATTTTCTTATGTCAAAGAAATGATTGAAAAACGAAAGTTAGAAGAAGAAGAGAAGAAGTTAGTATCTGCAGCATCTAAAACAAGAAGATTAGGAAGATATGTAGAGAGGCTTTTTCGTGAAGATTCTGAAGCAGAAGACACACTAACAGCGAGAACTTCATCACCAACACCGAAAAGTTTAGCGATTTCGACTCTTATAAATATCACTCTACGTCTCGTTGTATTAATCATAATTAGTTTTATCATTATCCACCCACGATGGTTCTTAGAGGACATTTTTAATTTACCACCAGCAATCACTGAAAGTGTGGCTATGTATTCTCCAGAAGTTATTGTTATCTTATTATTACCAATAATGTTAGTATTTCCAATAATTTCAAAAATTGTTTCATATATAAAACATAGAAATTTGATCATTAAATTGCAGCAAGAAGGAAGGATCAAAGAAATTCTGACTTCTGTCGGAGATTATGTAAAAAAGGAAGAACTAAAAGAAGAGAAAGTTAAGGAAGAAGTAAAAGTAGAAGGAGCGATGACTTAAACATTTATATTTAACACAAACTGTGCTAATTTCTTTTTTTTATCTAAATTTTCCATTATTGTATCAAAACAATATGTCTTTATACCAAATTCTTGTATTTTAGACTTTAAATGGCAATCCTTATTGTCAATTATAAAAGTTCCTAAGAAATCTTGATAATATTTTGCTACTCCTATACATGAAACTTCTAAATCTAAGAAGTCCATCAATTTATCCGCTGGTCCTTTAACTGTTTTTCCTTCAATAATAGGTGATATAGCAATCACTTTTTCCTTCACATCTCTTAATGCTTTTTTAATTCCTTTAACCTGAAGAATGGTTCCAATTGAAACTATTGGATTTGATGGAGAAATGATTATTTTTTTAGCATTCTTAATATATCTTAAAACATCTTCTATTGGTTTTGCCTTACTTATGCCATTAAATTTAATTCCCTTGATTTTGGGTTCACATTTGTATTTAAGATAATATTCTTCAAAATGCATAGATTTGATTTCTGTGATAATAGTCGTTTTCACATCTTCATTACACATTGGGAATAGTTGAGCTTTTACATTTAATCTTTCAGAAATTATGGAAGTAATTTCTGCTTTATTTAATCCTTGCTTAAACAAATCTGTACGAAACAAATGAGTTGCAAGATCTTTATCTCCGAGATTAAACCATCCAAACTGATAATACTTCCTTAGAACATTTAAACAGTTAAAAGTTTCATTTTTAAAACCCCATCCTTTTTTTTCATCAATTTCGTTTGCTAAAGTATAAGTTATGATATCTATATCTGGACAAATTCTCAAACCAAATAGTTCAATATCATCACCAGTATTTATTACGATATTGAGTTTTTCCTGATTTATTACATGTGCTAATCCATCGATAAATTTTGCTGCTCCAACTCCGCCAGCTAATATTAAGTAATTATTACTATTCATTTCTTGCTAAATTCTTTTTATTTTATATATAATCTCATCCAAAGGTTTCCTTTTTGGTATTGAAGCATTTTCTGTTGAATAACCAACGGTGAAGAATGCAATTGGATAATAAGAATTTGGTAAATTTAATATGTTCTTTACAATGGCTTCAGCGAATAAGGGTGCACAATACCAACATGCTGCTAACTTTTTTGATTCAAGACAAAGCAAAAAGTATAACGCTGATGCACTTACGCTTTGAATTCCCATAATAAATTCCTTTTGATTACGTTCTAAATCTGGATAATATTCTAGATAATTTTTATCCAAACATAAGAGAATTAGATAAGGAGCGCTTAAGAATTGAGATCTAGTCTTCTCAATTTTTTTAGTTATATAGGCCGTAGACTTTCCATCATTTAATAAGGCTTCCCTTAATTTCTCATTCATTTTGTTAATTAGACTTTCTCTAAGTTTATCTGGTTCTAGTATAATATAGCGCCAATGTTGTCCATTATGAGCGCTTGGTGCCCATCTTGCTATATCAATGCAATCTTCAATGACTTTTCTATCAACTGATTTAGTACTAAATTTTAATTTATAACTTCTTCGAGATTTTAAGATATTAGTAAAGTAACTATCTGAAATATCTGTTCTGAATAAATCTAAAGTTTTTTCTCGCAAAATTGTTGAAATAGATGTTTTCTCACTCATTTCAAATTTATAACCCCTTATTATAACTATGGGTAAACCTTCATCAGTTTCTCCCATAATTAACTGTGCTGCTGATGCTAAATTGTCTACTTGACCTATAGTTGTACTTTGTAATTTATAGCCAAATAAATCTTGAAACCCTCGTTTGTCTAGAATTGGATTAATACCTGAGGTTCCTATTGCGACTCCAACCGCTCCATTTCTAAAAGGGCGCCCGAAAGAGTCAGAAATAATTATTGCTACATCCTTACTAGTGAACTTTTTTAGAGAATTCCGAATTTTTTCAGCTTCTTCATCAGGATCTTCTGGTAATAATGCAACAATATCATCTCCCTCAACATTAGACTTATCAATTCCTGCATTTGCACAAATAAAACCATGTTTGGTTTCAACTATTAAAACATGTTCACTTTTCAAAATTTTATTTGACTCATCTAATATAGCTTGAATAAGTTTAGGATCTTTAATGTGTGCATTGAACTTTTTTTCTTTAGGGAGAATTTTATTATGAATCTCAATTGCCTTCCCACTTGGTTTAATTTTTTTTAAATCTCTGGTCCTACCAATACTTTTTGACACTATTGTTTGTGCTATAACAAGTATATCTCCGTTAAATAAGGAGATATTATTTTCATTTAGTTTTTTTACAATTATTTTTGCAATATCATTCCCTTCTTTTATAAGCGGAATACCCTTTAATCCTATTAATTCAATTTTATCATTCATAATTAGAAATAAATTCAATATATTTTTTCAAATCAGTATTTTTACTTTTGGCGTATTCTTCAAACTGTGGAGGAATTGCACAGCATGCAGAAAAAAACTTAAACGTTATTTTAGGAAATCTATGTTTCAACCAGTTCAAAGTCTGAACTGAAGGAATTTCGATTCGATTGACTCCAGCTAAAATAGCATACTTTTCAATTTGTAATTTCACATTTCCTCTTGGTCTCATACAACCTAGTGAAATTTCTGTATTAGGGAATGCAAACCTAATTATAGCAATTATCTTGGCAATATCAATTGGATTTGGATTAAAAAATTTCTTTTTCGATTGTTTAGGAGGTATTAATGCAATTAATACGATTAAAGATGGATTTATTCCAGATTCTTTAATGTATTTTATTGCTTCTAATTCTTTATGTAATTTTCCGTACAACAAGCCAACACAAATATGAGGTACTATATTCAAATTATATTTTTTTAAATATTCAATGGATTTTTTATAATCTTCAACATTTTTATTTAAATGATAAATATCTCTAATAATTTCCTCATCCATACTTATATCAAAAGATACTATATCTACTTTTGATTCTGATAACTTTTTAGCTGTATTTTCATTTAATAATCCTGTATGAGTATTTATTATTAAGCTTGTTTTACTTTTAATTAGTTTAATTGTATCTAAAAATTTTAAGAGAGGAACTGATCCATCTGGTTCACAACCTCCGGAGATTAATGCTCCAATACCGCCATTTTTGAAAAGAGTTAATAAAAAGTTTTCTAATTCCTCCTTAGAAACAATGCTTTTCATTCCATTCAGATATTTCTTATTACAATGCTCACATTGTAAAGCGCAATCAGATCCAGTGATACTAATTGCTGGGAATTTACTATCAGGAATGTAAACTTTCATTTGATTTCCTAAGCTCTTGATCTTCAAATCATAGGCGAGTTTTAGAAAAGGAACTATGTCTCCTGATTTCAATTGGATTAATTTGGAATATTCTAACCAAGAATATGAACCTACTTTAAATTTCTGTAATAATTGCTTTAATTCATTCATATTTAGCTAACCACTTTTCATTTGAATATTTATCAATCATTAGAGATTTAGCCGTTTCCATTTCATGTTCAGAAAAATTACCTTTTTCTAATTTGATGTGTAGCGCGGATTCAAAACCTTGTTTTAATGACTGTAGAAAATCGTTCTCAATATAATTAATAAGTTGTTCTTTGATACCTATACACTTGGTATAGACAGATTTTACCATTTTTGATTTTGTGACATTATTAGGGGCTTTTAATACAGAATACATTAATTCAGGATTAATTTCTAATAATATTGTACCATGTTGAAGAAGATAACCTCTCTTCCTAACTTGGGCATTACCTGAAAATTTCTTACCATTTAAAAATATAGCCGGACAATGTATAACTCCTTTTTCTGGCTTTAAACCATAATTGGTCAAACCTTCAATAATACCAGTTTCAATCAACTCAAATTGCTCAATTACTTTCTTTGCATTTAAATTTTCAAGAAATTTAAGAGAACACATAATTGAATATGTAATTTCACCAAATTCATCATGAAAAACGGCTCCTCCACCAGTAATCCTCCTTACAATATTAAAACCTTTCTGCTTAGCTATATCTACATTAACCTCTGTTGAGAGACTTTGATTCTTACCTATTGAAATGGTTGATGGTTTCCATTTATAGAATCTAATTGTAAAAGGAGATTTTCTATTAATAATTGATCTTAAAATAGCTTCATCCAGAGCCATATTCCAATAACCACTTTCTGTTTGTATTGGTATAAATCTCCAACTTTTCATGATTCTGCACATATTCTTACTATATAAATTTTAAAAATGAATGATAAATCTCTTCTTTTTCTCTCATAGATAATTTCCGAGGAAAATTATACATTGGTCCAGAAGGCGTAGATGTGTAATATGGGCGATTACACCCAGGACATCCCGTAGTCATAAATGCTTCAGAATTTTCAACAATATTTCTTAATTCATTTTGATTTAAATTAAAATTGATAATATCACCTTTCATATTGAATGTAAAATCCTTAAATCTTTTGATTTTATTCATTATTAGATATCGAGCGAGTTGAACTTTCCTGAATCCGGTGAGATCTGGTCTAGATTTATTTTGAAGTTTTGTTCCCTTTATTGGAGTAAACGCAAATAAACTAACATTAATTTTTAAGTTATATAAATTTTGAATAAGTTCTAAAATTTGTTGTTGCGTTTCTCCTAAACCTATTATCAAATGAGTAGTAACGTTGCCCACTGAGAATATATCTAATGCATCCTTTAAGCTTTGATGGTGTTTATTCCAACTATAAGGCCCATTTACTCCTTTTCCCTTTATAGATTCAAAAATTTCCTCAGTTGACCCATCTAATGCGATTCCTATTCTATCAACCCCAATTAATTTTAATTCTTTTAATTTACTTTTCTCCATGGGGGGAATAGCTATAGAAATGGGTGTATTGGAATTTTTTCTAATTTGAGATATAATCTCAACTATATCACTGAAATTTTGGTTGTAGTTTAAGGTTTGTATACATATTCTTTTAAATCTTTTAGGAGGAGGCACATAATTCAATTTTGTTAAAAATTCTTTAAATTGAAAAACAGGCCATGTGACTCGGGATAGAAATTCTGTTGATCCTTCAGAATCTCTAGCCTGGGGACAAAAACCGCAATTTGCAATACAATGGCCCTCTATATAGGTCATACAGTAACATGTTGTTGGCATTACTTTATAGCTTTTATTCTCAATTAATCCCAATACCACTGCGCTTCCAATAGAAACTCTGATTTTTTCCACAGTCATTATACTTTCTTAGGCTTATAAATAAGTTAAGTTTTTTCCAATAAATTTAAAACCTAATTTAAAAAAAAATTTATTGAATAAATTATTCAAAATAATATTTAATTGAACAATTTTGAATTGATTAGGTTTTACTTATATGCTTGAATATGATCCTCACAAAATCGAGAAAAAATGGCAACAGAAATGGGAACAGAGTAAAATCTTTGAGGTTAAGGAAAATCTAACAAAAAAGAGGGCTAAGTATTATGTTCTTGAAATGTATCCTTATCCTTCTTCTGAATTACATATGGGTCATTTGCGAAATTATTCCATTGGAGACACTTTTGCACGATTTAAAAGAATGAGTGGGTTCAATGTATTATATCCTATGGGATATGATTCTTTTGGGTTACCTGCTGAAAATGCTGCTATCGATCATGGGTTAAATCCCAAAAAGTGGACAGAATCTAATATTAAAACAATTCAAAAACAACAAAAGCGTATAGGGCTTTCATACGATTGGACAAGAATGATATTTAGTCATGATCCTGATTATTATAAATGGGATCAATGGTTCTTTTTAAAAATGTTTGAAAATGGCTTGGCTTATAGAGAAAAATCATATGTAAATTGGTGTCCAGATTGTGTCACAGTACTTGCAAACGAGCAAGTCCAAGCTGGTAAATGTTGGAGATGTAATACTGATGTTGAACAAAGATTTCTAACCCAATGGTTTTTAAAGATAAGGGATTATGCAGAAGAACTTCTTGAAGGTTTAGAAATTGTTGATTGGCCAGAAAAAGTAAAATTAATGCAGAATAATTGGATTGGAAAATCAGAAGGCTCAATCATTAAATTTAAAATAGAAGGAGAAAAGCGGACCATTGACATTTTTACAACAAGAGCAGATACGTTATATGGAGCAACTTTTATGGTTTTTGCTCCTGAACACCCTTGGGTTAGAGAATGGGTAGATAAGACTGAATATAAAAATGAATTTGAAATATTCTATTCAGAGGTAATGAAACAAAACAAATTTGAAAGAACAAATGTGGAAATTGAAAAGAAAGGAATGTTCATCGGCAAGTATGCTGTAAATCCAATAAATAAAGAGAAGATTCCTATTTATATAGGTAATTTTGTGATATATGAATATGGCGCTGGAGCAGTAATGGCTGTTCCTGCTCATGATCAACGAGATTTCGAGTTTGCTAAAGAATATGGGATCCCAATCAAAGTTGTGATTCAACCTTATGATTATGAATTAAATTCTGAAAAAATGTCTAGAGCTTATGAGAGTAATGGGTTTCTAATTAATTCAGAAGAGTTTAATGGAATAGAAAACAAACTCGCTATAAACTTAATTACAAAAAAACTAGAAAAAATGGAAATGGGATTCAAAACCACAAATTATAAGCTAAGAGATTGGCTTATTTCACGTCAGAGGTATTGGGGTTGTCCAATTCCTATAATATATTGCAATGATTGTGGAATTGTTCCCGTTCCTTATGATAAATTACCTGTTGAATTACCAACCGATGTTAAATTTACAGGAAAGGGGAACCCTTTAGAAACAAGTAAAACATTTATAAATACAATTTGTCCAAAGTGTGGAAGAGTTGCTAAAAGAGAAACAGATACGATGGATACATTTGTAGATAGTTCATGGTATTTCTTTAGGTATTGTGACCCAAAGTCTAAGAGCATTCCCTATAGAAAAGAACTTGTAGATTATTGGGGAAATGTTGATCAGTACATTGGAGGGATCGAACATGCTGTTATGCACTTATTATACGCTAGATTTTTTACAAAAGTTGCACGTGATTTAAATCTCCATTCTCATGATGAGCCATTCCAAAGATTATTAACACAAGGTATGATAAACAAAGCCCATCCTTATTGTCAAAATTGTCAAACATTTGCTATGAAATCGGATATGAATAATAAAGATTGCAAGCGTTGTGGTACTAAATATGTACTAAAAAGTGTAAAAATGAGTAAAAGTCTTGGAAATACAGTTGATCCAATTAATATAATGGATAAATATGGTGCTGATTCAGCAAGATTCTTTATCTTATTCGGTGCAAGCCCAAAATCGGGATTAGAATGGTCCGATGAAGGTGTTAATTTTGCTTATAAATTTATAACGAATTTTTTCACATTATTCTCCGATAATAATGAAAAAAAAAGAAAAGAAATTACGATTAAAGATAATTTAATTGATTATTACTTGAATAGAACAATCAAAAAAGTAACTGAATGTTTAGAAAAAATTTCAATACGGAAAGCGCTTAATGAGATTATACAATTTACCACAGAATTAACTAAATATAAGGTTGAAGGTGTAAATGAGAAAATTTTCAAAGTGTGTAAAAAAAAGTTAGTCAAATTATTACATCCATTTATTCCCCATGTCACTGAAGAGTTATGGGAAATTCTGGGAAATAAGGATTTTTTAAGTCTAACTCAATGGCCATCTTATAATGAAAAAGTTTTAACGCTTGAAAATAAATATAAATGGAATCTTTTAGATAATACAATTAATTCAATCAACCAGATTTTACATATTGTCAAGAAAAACGACTTTAAAGATTTAATAATAATTATTGCTGCAGAATGGAAATATAAATTCCTTTCAGATTTATTAGATTTAATTGAAAACAATGAAGATGATAAATTGTTGATGAAAACACTAATGAAAAATGAGCAGTATAAACCACATGGAAAAGTAATCTCTCAACTCATAGGAAAAATTTTGAAAAAACGAGGTAAGTATGTAAAATCTCCAATATCTTTTGAGGAAGAATACCTATTCTTTACTAATTTAAAAGAGTTATTTGAGAAAAAATATTCTTGTAATATTAAGGTTACCTCTGAAGAGGAATCCCTAGAACGAAAGGCAAGTCAAGCAATACCTGGAAGACCAGGAATTTTATTAAAATGATGTTATAAAGAAATTTCTTGTAGTTACTTTTTTATCACCTTAATACTAACTCAATTAATTTAAATATTCTAAGTTAAATCATTATTATAAGCCTATTAATGATAATCAAAAAATTTTGACTAAATATTTCTTAAAGTTATATGACGTTCTATGAATTTTCAGTTATAACTAATACTGGATTTCCTTATTATCATATAAATGTAAAGGATCCGCCCAAAAACGCAAAGTTATATTTAAGATTTTTTGATTTCTCTGAAAATAAAACTAATCACAATTTTAATTTTGACCCTGTCAGTTCTTTTGAATTAAATGCTGGTTTAGCTTCTGCTCTATTTGAATTTGCACGAAATTTAAATAAGAAAATAGAAATTCTCGAATTTAATTCTGAAGAAAATCAAAAAGATTCTGAGGTAGAGTCAAACTACAATAGTGATGTATTAATAACAACTCAGACTGAACCATATTTGCTACATAAAGCAATATTTCAGAAAATTACATTAATTTATGAAATCCTTATTTCTGAGAAGGTTCCTCTTGATTCAGCTTTAGAGATTTTACAAAATGAGGAAGACCAAATACTTGACATTTTACTTGATAAGGAAGCTAAAAACCGGGTTAATAGTAAGAAAAATATGCTAATAAAATTAGGCAATAATTTTCTAGGTGAAATGAAAAATTATGGACTTAATGGTATATGCATCACATCATTTGATTTATCACCCATCATGGTTTTGGGAAAAGAGCTAACCTTAAAGGATATAGACATAATTCTTAGACATATAGGAAATTTTCCAGAGATATCACCAATGGAATGGATATATCGTCAATCTTATAATCTAGAACAACAAATTTGGGTTTACATTATTAATTCAGGTGTTGGTCCAACAGTAAATCATTTATTTGAACCTTATTATTATCTTTTACTCGCTGAACCACAATCCTATTTGGGAGAATTTCCTGGCAAATTAGCCATAAGAATTAATCAAGTTCTTGGATAATTTACTATATTTTCTTTAAGTAAGACTTATTTCTGCTGCCTCCACTATTTTAAAGAGAGAATCAGCTTCCAATGAAGCTCCTCCTACTAATCCACCATCAATATTTTCTTCATTAAATAAAGCTTCTGCATTATTTGGATTAATCGACCCCCCATATTGAATTCTTACTTTTTGAGCAGTTTGTTTATCATATCGGTCTTCTAAAATTCCACGAATGTAGAGATGTATCTCTTCAGCTTGTTCTGGAGTAGCAGTTTTACCTGTACCTATCGCCCATATTGGTTCATAAGCAATAACAGTTTTAATCATGTCTTCTTTAGTAAGATCTTTAAAAGTATTAATGAATTGACTAAGAATGAAATCCTTAGTTTTACCCATCTCTCTTTCATTTAGGTGTTCTCCTATACATACTATAGGGTTTAATCCT
>JBHLON010000014.1:0-78535 GCA_048940445.1 Promethearchaeota archaeon | reverse complement strand
TGAAGTTAGACTTGCTCGTTGGGACTATTATTGGAGAACACCAGCATATTTCGAAGAAGTAATCATGGCTTTCATTAATGATGCTACAACCCGAAATAATGCAATGTTAGGACATGAAATTGATTGGTTATCAGGAATTGCAACTTCCTATCTCCCTGCATTTGAAGAAGATCCTACCATAACTGTTAAACATTTTACTGATACTTATGGTCTTCCTGGGTTAGGATACCAATATCTTGGTATGAACAATAAAGATATTGATACGACATGGAGAAAGGCTATCTCATATGCTATCAATTATTCGTATATTATTGATGAAATGATGAATAGTCTAGTTATCAGGGCAACCGGTCCGATTTCTCCTGGTTATGGAGCAGCATATAATGCTTCTGTTGTCCCAGCAGATTATAATTTGGTAATTGCTCGACAAACTCTCGTGGAAGCGGGATATGCTCCCGGGTTACCAGTAAATAATGATCCTCTTGATGCTCAATGGTTAGCTGCTAATCTGTTATCAATAAATTATTCCTACAACATTGGTAACCCTGTAAGGGAAGATCTATATGATGCATTAAGTATGTGGCTTCCTGCAATTGGAATAACAATTATAGATGATGGGATAACATGGGATAACTATCTCAGAAAGTTGTTTGTTAATCAAGAGGAATTAGGTCTATTTTGGATTGCATGGGCCCCAGACTATCTGGATCCTTTTAACATGCTTGATTTCTTATTTAATCCAAATCGTATATATAATCCATTATTTGATCCAGATGATAACTATTATACTAATTCTGCTCAAGTGAATGACACAAAATTAACTAGTATGATAGCTCTCGCCTTACAAACAACAGATGATAATGCCAGAAATACAATCTACAAGAATATTCAATGGTACTTAGCTGCTAGATTATATCCTCATTGCTTTGGTTTTAATGCAAAAGTAATTTATGTTCATAAAGCAGATTTACAAGGCGTACAGTATAATGCTTTGAATAAATTTTATGCATATCCTAGCTATGATTCACGTTAGCATTGCTAATCTTAGGCAGATAAAATTATACATTTTAGAAGATTCTCATTGTTTCAGATATTATTCAAAACTTAATTTTATTCATCGTGTTGAACTTTAAAATGCAATTACTTTACAGAATGACTTAGAGCAGTTTAAAGTGATTAATATCACTTTTGGATTTGAAAATTAAAAATACAAAATATTAAACTAATTTCTGAATAACATAATTAAATTTATTAAACTCTTCTTTCACTATACTTTTGAAAAAAAACTTCGATTTTTAATCTTTCGATATGTTATATTGTTCGATTATTAATGAATAGGAATTAATGAGAATAAAATTTGATTGGAGATGAGCGATTAAATTATGAGAAGCTTATTATCTAATAATAGGAAAAAATCAATCTATCTTCTCTTTATTTTACTTGTATTTAATTTAATTTTTCATCCAATGCTTTTTAACAGTTTCAATTCGACTTTTAAACCAAATAAGAGAGCTGATGCACCAACTCCAATCAATAGTTCTTCTTCAATCGAAGATAGTAAAATCACAATACAATATACTCCTTCGACTAATTTTATTGTCAATATGCCTTCATATCGACCAGACGGTGATTTATATATCGCCCAAATCGCCATGGATGATGATACTCCTCTTACAACAGTTCCCCCTGGTTGGAATCTAATAGAAAATGGTTATCGAGGTTCTTTTGGTGAAGATGTGAGGTTAGCTACTTATTGGAAGATAGGTAATTCCGAACCCTCATCATACACATGGGGAGTTAGTTATGGTTATTACGAGATTTGGATCGGCGTAATTTATCGTATTAATAGTTTTGATACAAATAATCCTATCCATCAATCAGCATTAACAACGGGAGTGAGCTCAAATCCTACTGCACCTTCGATAATCACAACAATTGATGATTGTTTGGTTCTTCAAATGTTTGCTTCAGATGATGATTGGAGTGTTTCAGGATGGCCAAGCGGAACAGTACCTCTCTTTCAAAATAATGCGGGTTATAATACGCTAACAAGCGCTACTGCCGCTTTTAATAAGACGGCTGCAGGTAGTACGGGATCAGGTACTTTTACAATACCAAGCTCAGAGAAATGGGTAGGTATATCGATTGCAATAGCTCCGCTCCCTGATAGCACGCCCCCTACATATTCAGATTTAGTTGAAATTCCGGATTATCCATTAGAATTGGGTGATACTCAAGTTATAAGGATAAATACGACAGATCCATCGGGTATTAACCAAGTTCTGATTGATTTTGAAGATTTAAATCACTCGATGACATATATTAACGGAGATATGTGGGAATATAATTCATGGATTCCTACAAGTGTAGGAAATAAATCATATACCATATGGATGGAAGATAATAATAATAATTGGAATTCTACATCTGGGTTAATTATTGTAATAGACACTACTGCTCCAACTTACTCAAACATAATTGAAAGTGCAGATCCATTACCATTGGGACAAAATGAAACAATTTCTGTTAAAGTTTTTGACTCACCTGGTTCAGGAATAGATCAAGTTTTATTAGAATACAATGATCCAACTCCAAAGAATCATACAATGCAAAATTTTAGCGGATCAACATGGAGTTGGAGTAATTGGAAGCCAATATTAGAAGGAATTTATTATTATAAGATCTATATGATAGATTATCGAAAAAATTTGAACGTAAGTGCGATTTACAACTTTACAGTTATATCATCAGAAGCACCCGTCATAGAAAATATTACTGAAAGTTCTGATCCATTAGAATTAGGAGACATTATCACTATCAAAGCCGATGTATTTGATATTGAAACTTATGTTACAAATGTATTAATCGAAATAGAATCTATAAATTACACTATGAATGTACCGTTTGGGGGTGGCAATACATATAATTTTACTTGGACTAAGAATGCAGTTGGGATTATTATCTATACAATTCATGCAAACGACACAGGAAATAATTGGAATAAATTGACAAGTAGTTTTGATATTATTGACTCTACTCTTCCAAATATTGCAAATTTATCTATTGGTTCTACTCTTTTAGAATTAGGTGATTCATTTAATATTAGTGTTGATGTATGGGATTTATCATCAATTAAACAGGTTAGAATACAATTTGAAGGAAATAATCTACCAATGATCTGGCAGGAAGGAAATACATATTTTCGTGATTTTTTAAAACCATCTAAAGCTGGAATCCTCCCCTTCACAATTTTAGTTCAAGATAATAATGATAATTGGAACACGAGTCTGAATAATATAACAGTTGAGGACACAATTTCACCATCCTATTCAGATTTAATAGAGAATCCAAATCCTGTAGAATTAGGCACTCAATTAAGCATATCAATTTCTGTCAGTGATATAGCGGGTATTAAAAAGGTTTTGTTAGAATATGAAGCTTTGAATCATTCTATGTCATATTATGGAGAAAATCGTTGGAGTTACGATACATGGGTGCCAAATAGAATAGGGAATTATTCATATACCATACATATGATAGATAACAACAATAATTATAACTCCACGTATGGTTCAATTGTATTCCAAGATACAATTGCACCTGCTTACGATTTAGAAGCCCCTGACACTTTAGAATTAGGAAATACGGCAGATATCAAGATAGAAATTTTTGATTTTGCGGGTATTAATAAGACTTTGATAGAATTTGAAGGTTCCAATCATTCTATGTCAATTTATTACGGGAATATCTGGCAATATAATTCTTGGAAACCACTTTCTTGTGGTAATTATTCATATAAAATATATATAGAAGATAATAGTGGTAATAGCAATTATACTGAGAATAATATTGACGTTGAAGATACTATAGCTCCCTCGGCACCTATTATAACTAACGCTCCGAGTGGAGATGTAAGTGGAGTGCTCATATTCGACTGGCTGGACGGCAATGATCCGTCTGGTATTTCCAATTACATCTTAATAATTGACAACGAAACTGATCCAGATATAACTCCCGGTTGCGTTTATAATTTTAGCATTTCAAATACCGGATCTGAAAGTAGCTTTTTTGAATTAAAAGAACATCTTTCTCAAGGTAGATATTATTTCTTTTTGTATCAAATTGATGGAGTTGGTCATCAAAGTGAATATACTATGGGTAGTTTTTCAATAGTTACACTTGCGGATCCTTTCTTCATGAATTTGATTATTATAGTAGTAGTGCTACTAAGTGTAATTGGTGTTAGCTTAACAATTATCATAGCAAGAAGAAGAATGAAGAAAAAAATTTTGCCATCTCGTGAAATAATTCCCCTTAAGCTTATTATTTCACATGTAAATAAAATCTTAAGCTCAGATTTCGATTCAATAAAAAAAGAGAGACCAAAAAAGAAATCAAAGAAAATTATTGAGAAACAGAATTTATCAATAGATGAAGAAATGCTTAAAAATCGAATAGATCGAATTAAGAAATTTGGTGATGAACTATTTGCGGAAGGAGCATATCTAGAGGCTCAAAAACAATTTGAATTTGCAGAGAAAGTACTATTAAGAATGGGTAAAAAAGATATTGCCCTTGAATTTTCAAATTTAAGAATTAGTATCAAACATTTAGCAGAAGAACGTGAAAAAAAATTAGAACTACTAGAAATAGAGAAATTGGGTAAAGATTCATTAGCAATTTTTGAATTGTATAATGATTTAATTGAATTATCACTTAGATTAAAAGATGTTGAGATAGCTGATATCTACCAATCAGAATTAATTCAATTATTTCAAGCAGATGAAAAGAATTTGAAAAATTTAGAATATCAAAGATTTAAGCTATATAAACAAGCTAATTCATATATGGAAGCTAAGACTTATGAAAAATCAGCTGAACTTTATGAAAAATGCGAAAAGATATCGGAATTTTTAGTAAAGTTAGGAAAAGATAAGGAAATTAAAAATGTAGAAGAATTTAGAGAAAGAATTAAAGAGTGTCTCAAAAGGGCCTCTCAATTAAATAATAATGGTAGTTGATTATGAGAAAAATTCCTGGAACATTATTTAATATTGGCATAGTAAGCTCAAGAGAGAACAAATTTAACCTGAATATTTGGTATAGAGATCAGTTAGTCTATGAAAAAACTGGATTGATCAGGGAAGCTATTACAAATGAGGTTCAATTCTTTTTTGAGAGCAAAAGTTTGACTATTCCACGCAATAGAATAGAATGGCTCATAAGGGAAGAGTTAAAAGACATTTCTCCTGCCAATGATATTCCCTTCATTGAAGGTACAGTCTCGACCTTACTTGGTGAAATTCAAAAGACTCCAACTGAAGAAATGAAAAAAATTATACTAATAGGTCTTTCAAATGCAGGAAAAACGTGTATTTATGAACGAGTTTTTGAAGGAAAGAAACCTTGGGAACTTTTGCACTCAGCAGCTACGAAAGGAATTGCTTATAAAGAATATAATGTCGGATCCATGTCAAGACCAATGATATGGGATTTAGGAGGGCAACAACAATATCTTGATGAATATCATGGCGTTCTGAAAGAAAATATTTTCAAAAAAGCATCAATCTTATTATATGTCATAGACGTAACTGATGCAGATCGATTTGAGAAGGCAAGGTTAGAATTTGAATGGAGCGCTAAAGAAATTCTTAAATATAATACTACTGCAAAACTTAATGTATTTTTGCATAAAATAGATCTCATCAATGATAAAGAATCAGTCTCTACTTATCTTAAGAATCTTCTAGCTCAAAATATTTCTCATGAAATTTCTTTTCATTCGACCTCCATTTTTGGCCAATCTTTATTTTCTGCATGGAGTGAACTAATAAGAAACATTTCACCTAAATCTACTTTTATAAATTCAATACTAAAATTACTCAAGGATCATCATGGTGTTAAAGATGCTGTGCTTCTAGAAAAATCAACAGGGTTAGCTTGTGGTTCGACATTAGACCCATCAGATGAAGATATTGTTGTTGGAATGCTTTCACTATTGATTGTAACTATTGACAAAGTAACAAATGAAATGAAATTAGCAAGTTTTAAAGAATTTAAATTAAAAACTGAATCAAAATATCTTTTCTTAAGTAATGTAAATCAAGAACTACTCTTAGTTATTATCTTGAATTCACCAGATTACGATAAAGAAACCTTGAATGAAATTGAAAATATTGGCCGGCAAGTTTCATATCAGATTAAAAGTTTATGGAATCAATAGGAGGAAATTAGTAAATGCCAAGAGGAATTTTTTTATTGATTCACGATGAAATAAAAGGTCCGGAAATTAAATGTTCTTATTATACTAGTCCTATAAATCTATCTCAAGATTTTATTTCGAAACTCTATATGTCTCATGCAGGATTTAAGTCATCATCCCATCTTGAAATTAAATTAATGCAGTATAGGAGCATTTCTTGTTTTACTGGTAATTTAGATCGGAGAACTAAGAAGGAGGGTATTTTAGGCATCATCTTTGAAGAAAATGAGACTTTTGATAACTTAGACTTATTTTTGCAGCGTAATTTATTTTATGCGATCAACAATCCAAATAATCAAACTATGAAGGAGATTTATTCAAATAATTTACTTGAATATCTGGAATTAAACAAACTAATTGAAAACATAGAAATAGAGAATATTAAAGAGATTTTCATTTTACAGGGCGATGAAAAATTTAAAACCTGTCCAATTAAAATTGGTGAAAATCAAGTATCAAATTCAGAAATGATCGATATCTACCGGAAGATTATTGGAAATCAAGAAATAATACAATATTATTATATTAAATTAGATTTGATAGAATATGATAATGTTTTTGTTATTTTTAAGGTTAAAAAGCCAAATTCTGATATTGAGAAAATAATTCAATCTATAAAACCATATTTAGAAGAATACTACGTTTATTCATTAGAGATATTAGCTCTATTTCTCTTCCCTTTGTTTTTAGGAATAGTGCCAAGAAATCCTAAACTATCCAATAAATATTCAGATAATAGGAAATCGGTATTACAATATTTAAAAAAATCCGAAAATTATTCACAGGATTTTAAAGAGATTATATCATATTTGATTAAAAATGAAATATTATTAACTTCTTTGTTATGATTTTAGCTAAGTGCCTTTAATTGTTTTACTACATCTTTCAAAAGCATATTTCCAATGCCAAAATTTACATTTTTAGAAAAAACTAACACAAGTATAAATTCTATACCTTGTATTTCCAAATTTTCTGAACAAACTTTTTGCTGATTCTTTAATTCAAGGAACATTTTAATAACACTATGCACATGTTTCTCATTTCTAATTTCAAACTCTCGGATTGTATTAAATAAAGTTTTTTGAGGAATTGAAGTATATAAAACCCTTCCTTCAATGGTAAAGATAGCACTACCGAGTATTTCTCGATTATCTACACATTTTCTTAAAACATTAATTATTTCTTGAAATTGTGGGGATGAAGGTAAATTCCTTTCAGAAGCATTATTTATACCCTGACTTCCAATGCTACTTTCATAATATTCTATTCTAGGAAATTCAAAATCTGCTAATTGATAACCTCTTATGGCAAAAAATTTATCTACAAAAACCTGAAAATTATGCGTACAAACTATTCCTGAAGGAACACTAATAGTTGTTACATTTTCACTTTGGTTTATTACCTTTAATGGAACTTTTAATGATTTTCGATTTGCACATTCTGGACAAACTATAAGGATTTGTTTAATATTTTCTTCTTGCTCTTGAATATCATCAGACTGTTTTGATAATTTTGATGTATTTTTTGTATTTTCTGCTTGAGTTTTCTCTTCCATAACAGGTATTAATATCGGATTCTTTTTGGCTTCATCAAGATTTTGCTTTAATCTTATGTTTTCCAACTTTAGTAAACTAATTTTATCTTTTAATTCTCGATAACTCTTTTCCATTTCTCTTATTCGGAACTGTAAGTATGGATTATGTTCTTTATCTGAGTTAGAGACTGTTGCTTCTATTTCCATTATGGTATCTTCAAGATTTTGTATTTTATCTATATGTTCTGAAATTTCTTTATGCTTTCTTTCTAATTCCGATTCTAGAGTCTCAATCTTGTTTTTTAAAGAATCGTCATTCAATTTGATTCTTTCTTTCTTAAAATAGTTATTTTTCTATATAATAAATTTCATAGATTTATATATTTCTAATTGAATTAGTATTTTTAAATGATCTATTCAAATATTTTAAGATAAAATGCGTTAATTTATTAAAGACTAACATCGGATTCATCTTCTTTTAATACTGTTATTGTCGATTTTAAACAGATCTCTATAGTATGAGGAATAGATAATTGTTATTTAATCATCTTTTAAAGGATAATTTGAAATGCTTATCGAGATTTCATGATTTAGCCACTCCTTTGGTATCAGTGGAGTCCATATGGGATTATTTGGAATGATTTCATATTCCAAGCCAAAGACTATTCTCACCAAAATCGCTGCAAAAACTCCATTAGTCCAACCAAAACCCCTTTGTGGACCGTATCTTCCTGGAAGAGGTCCATTAGGATCAACAACATTGTATTTTTCTCTAAGTACTTTAGTTTCATCATATTTATTAGCCAATAGTCTTAACCATTTCATGGAGATTCTTTTTGCCTCATCATCAAATCCATATCTTCTTAATCCATAAAGAACGATCCAATGAAGAGGAGCCCATCCCACAGGATAATTCCATTGAGAATTATCATTCCACCCTGGTTCACAAGTCACTAATCCATAACTCTTCTCAAATACTGGTAATGAATTTAGCAATTTTCTAGCTTGCTGTGAATCTGCTATACCAGCCCAAAGTGGAAAGAAAGATGCTAATGTTTTTGGAAGATTTTCTACTTTACTTTCAATTTTTAAATCATAATCCCAATAAAAACCAGTTTTATTATCCCAAAAATATAAATTAATTAATTCTTTTCTTTGACTCGAACTATCTTTCCATTTATTAGCATTTTTATCATCGCCAACTAATCTATAAAACAAGGCTAAATCTACTTCATATTGATAAAGCATACAATTTAAATCAATAGGTAAGATATTTATGATATCATCACCAAACCTAGGAGTATTATCCCAGCCAGATTCCGCAATACTTCGAAAGTGAGGAGTATTAGGATGTGTAATGCAACCAATACCCCCTAGATCAATATATTTTGATAGACCAGATGAATCAAGATGTGGAGTTTTTAACCAGTAATTATTATATTCTTTTTCCACTTGCCTAATTGCATATTTTAACCACTTTTCATCTAACCGGTACTTGTATATTTCTTTTATAAAAGAAGTCAAAAAGGGAGGTTGAGAGCGAGAATAACATATATTCTTTCCAATATAGTTAGGAATAAAACCTAGATTTTCATTTATAAAAAGGAAATTTTCTAAGATTCCCATAGCAAACTCCCACTTTCCTTGAACAACTAAACCAAGGGAAATGAAATATGAATCCCAATAAAATAGCATATTAAAAAATCCGCCCGGTTTTATCCATTTATGGGGTAGAGGAAGTGCTAAAGTAGATCCATCCATGGTTAATTCTAACCAGTAAGAATAAATATAGTTAAAAGTCTCTACTATATTTGGTTCAGGGATTTTTAATAGAACGTGGGGCTTATCCATTACAAACATTCCTCACTTTATTCAAATAATTTAAAATAAAAAAAATCTAATTATCAACTATTTACATTGAATCTAACAATTTTGAGATTTTATCATATCTCATAGCTTTATCCATTTTCTTCATAATGGGATTATGATCTCCATATAACTCTTTATGAAATACTGGTTTTTGAGTTTTATAGAATATTCCAATAGTATAAGCATGTTTCTGATTAGACGTAATTAATGCCTCTTCAAAATTCTCCGGCTCTTTATCAAGAAATTCTACTTTCTCACGATATTCCTTCCATGCATGATAAGGAACAGCAGGTTGTAAAACTTCAATGAATGCAAATCCTTTATGTTCGATAGCTTGTATAAAAACTTCAGTTAAATGATTGAGCTCTCCGGCAAATGTGCGTGCAACAAAAGTAGCACCTGCTTGAATCATTAACGAGAGTGCCTTAAACGGTTTTTCAATGCTTCCATCAGGAGTAGATGGACCCTTCCAACCACGTTCACTTAAAGGTGTAAACTGACCAGTCGTGAGAGCATATACACTATTATTGTGTAAAATTAATGTCATATCCTGGTTTCTTTTAGCTGCAAACATTGTATGAGCCAAACCTTCTCCTAACGCATTACCATCTCCTGAAAAAGTTATAACTTTTAGGTCAGGGTTTGCTAACTTCATTCCTTGTACTGTAGCTATATCTCTGCCATGCAATGAATATAAACCACTTAAATCTAAATAATCAAAAATTTTTGCATGGCACCCAATACCAGCAGAAATACATATATTTTCTCTTTTCAATCCTCTTTCTTCAAGTTGTAAAATAGCTTTCCTAATTGCTGTAAGGATCGAAAAATTACCGCAACCAGGGCACCATGTGATTTCAGCATCTGTTTTTAAGCTTTCCATTATTTTAAAACCTCCATAAACTTAGTTGATAATTCAATTGGATCAAATGGACGTCCATCATACTTTTGAATTTCAGAATAAAATTTAAGTCCTACTTTTTCTTGTAGTAAGTGTGAGAATTGTCCTAAAGAACTCATTTCGACTACAATTGCTTTCTTATCTTTATACTTATCTAGAATCCATACCGGTAATGGATTCAAATATACGGGTTGGATCACTGTTGCATCCATTTTGTTATATTTCAATGCTTCAAGTACACTCATCGTTGTTGAGCCATAAGTAAATATAAATGGCTCCCCCGAACCATAAACATTTACTGTATTTATCTGTTTTAAATAATTTTTAAGGCTTTCAATCTTCCTTCTTCTTTTATTATGCATTTTTTCAATAATCTCTGGTTCTTCTGTTGATATCCCTTTCTCATCATGTTCATTAGAACAATATTTAATTATCTCCTTATTAGGTGGAAAAAGTAAGGGAGAAATACCATCTTCAGTATTTAAATATCTCGAAAAATTTGAACCTTCATGAATCTTAGGTTCTGCCCATTTACTCTTCTGAAGTTCAAGATCAACTGTCATACTGCTTTCAGATAGATGCTTTTCAGTTAATAGAATGCCCGGTGTTTGAAATTTCCATACTAAGTCTAGCATTTCAGAAGTTAAATAAAATGCTTCTTCAATTGTTCCTGGAGACGCTACAATACGTAAAAATTCTCCGTGCCCTACATTTAGAGCAAATCCTAAATCTCCTTGTTCCGTATATGTAGCTACTCCTGTTGCTGGACCAGGCCTCATTGATAATACTATTAATATAGGTGTCTCAGTTATTCCCGCTAATGAAATTCCTTCTGCCATAAGTGCAAAACCTCCCCCACTTGTTCCAACCATTGATTTTGCACCAGCGAAGGCTGAACCTATTGCCATATTAACAACACCAATTTCACTTTCTGGGTGAACAACTATTAAACCAAAATCTTCAGCATGATGAGCTAGAAAATGCAAGATAGAAGAAGCAGGCGTCATTGGATATGCATAATATGCATCTAACCCTCCTGCGACGGCACCTAAACTAATAGCTTCATTTCCAGATAATATAGGCCTTTTTTTTTCTCCTTTAAGTAATTTAAATTTATTAAAGCATTCTGGAGAAATTAAATCATAGAATTTATCAGCATAAGCAATGTTATCTTCAATGCCTCTTGGATATTCATCTCTAATTATTTGATTCATTTTTTTTTTATCAAAACCTATTGTTGCAGATAATGCTGCAACTGCCCCTACACCAAACATTAAATTCTTTAGTGGATATTTTTTAGCTTCTGAACTAAGAGGAATTCCTATGCCTTTTCCATCCTCAATCTCATCTGAATTATATAAAATCAAACTATCTTCTGTTAAGTCATTAATGTGTTTATCATAACTTCTTTTATCAAAATTTATTGAAACATGAGCTTTTAGATATTGACTTGTAACTGGTACAATATCACTACTTACAACTGAAAAGTTATGACCACCTCTAATCAGACTCATGTAATCATCCATTTGGAATATATGACGACCCATAGCTGAAAAAATGTGGGCCGCCACTGAACCTGCTTTTTTTACACCCTCGCCTGCCTTTCCACCGACTAAAAAAGTAAATAATTCTGAACTCATATAAATTTCCTCTTTAATTTTCTTCTCAAATTTTTTCTTTTATTCGATTTATATTTGCATTTAACCAAAATTTAAATATACGGATTATAAATTCTAAAAATATTCTTTAGAAAAATTAATGAACTCCCATATAATTTTAAATTAGTAAATTTTGTAGAAACAGGCTTTTAAGTTTAGTTTATTATTCATACAGTTTTTAACGATTCAAAATCATTTTAAGAGAGCCCGTATCTTCCTATATTTCTTTATTTTAAATATTATTTGAACCAAAGCAATTGCTATCCAATTAATAAAAATGATGATAGAAAATAAAGGTAAAACACCTCCAGTGATTACATAAATAAACCATTCCCAAATTAGAAAACCACCTTCAAAAAGTGCAAATAGCCATAAAAATGCTAAAGTTAATTGATAATCTGCTCCTTTAACAATCATATCTTTATCAAATTCGTTTCTACATGATGAACAAAATTTATCAGTTAATTTTCTTTTAGTTTTACAGCTTTGGCATGAATATATATCTTTTCTGGCATACAGTAAAATTCCGATTAGCATAGAGAAAATTATACTTGAAGTAATAATTGTTGTATTGGAAATAAGAACCTGCTCATAATTCCAGATAAGCTGGATTCCCCCCAAAAAGGCACTAGTATTTAACCCTACGTTATTTTGTGTTACATTTACACAAAAGCTAATTTCATTTAGATGATTATTTTCAATGAATTCTGTTAAATCAATAGATTTTTCAAAATCGTAATGTTGGATAATAAAATCCTGTGTAATATCAGAAGCATTGAAAGTATCAATTATTTCTTCATGTTCAGGCTTATTATTCCAAGTTATTACAGAAGTATTCCAATTTGAGTCCACTAAGATTAAGTTTAATTCAATATCTTTAACAGGTGGAGGATAACTATAAAAAAAATCATAATAATACATGATAAGATATATTTTTTCAGTTTCTTTTGGTAATAATTCTAGATTAAAGTGGGTGTATATTTCGCAAGAATTGCTTACAAATACTGCCCAAGAGTGTTCATAGTTCATATCAGGATTGCTTTCATTTACATATACCTCTCTATCGTACCATAAATTACCCGAGAACTGAGTAGTTATCCCTTCATTTACAACAAAAATCGGAATGAAATTAATTACTAAAAGAAAGATTGAAATTAATGTAAGGCTAAAAAAAATGATCTGTTTTATTTTTTCTCTTTTCATTTTCATCATTTTTGAATTAACTTATTCAATTCATATTTTTCAAGAGTTAAGATAGGTTCTAATTTTAAAGAATCAACTTTTTGTTTCTTAAATGAATTTAATTCACCTTTAATATCCATTTTTATTTGTTTTTTATTTGTAACTTGTGTCAGATTTAAACATCTTAATGTCTTTTTGTAATATTGAATTGCTTTTTCTTTTAAATTCAAGTTAACTAAAACTTTGGCTAGGTTCCAGAAGTACAAAAAATTATCTCTATACATTTTTATAGCTGTTATCATATCCTTTAAAGCAATTTCATAATCTTGTTTATAGAAACATTTTATACCAAGATAAAAGAAATCTAGAGATTTCCGTCTTATAATGTTAGAAGAAAATGACGATATTGAGTAATTTTTCAAATTTTGAGATAATTCCTTTAACTTTTCTGTCATTTTCTCTTTTTCTGACCCCGAAGAAAGTAATTTATCAATCACACCTACTCCAAATGATTCTATCGAAGAGAAAACAGCTTTTTGAGATCCAGGTATTAAAGGAGCCTTCATTAGAGATTCTAATAAAATCTCATGAAATTTAGATTTAAGGAGAAGTTCAGCTATCTCTAGAATTTGAGTTCTCTTTAAATCAGAATATATTTTAGCATTTTTTATTTCTTCTAAGAAGATTTTCACAATTTGAGGAGAGTATATTAATGATTTTATAACAGAATTAAGAAAATTTTTTAGATCATTGTGTTTCTGTAAACTAATTGCTGTTATTAATAAATAATTTAGCAAATCTTCTTGTTCTTTTGCCACAAATAAATCTTTGAAATCAATAACCTTCTTAACGATCATCCTTTTTCGAATATGTGAAAAATCTTGGAAGATTCTATCAATTTTGTCTACTTCTTGTTTATTAGCTATAAATTTGATTGTAGGAATTGATTCTTGATTATAAAAATTCGTGTAGATTACATTCTTAAATCCAACGTTCTCCAATATTTCATGTAATAAAGGAGGAGGAAAACAAAATTTATGTTCAAGACCCTCATGAGGAAGTCCATATACCCAGTTTAGTGTATTTATCTTTTCTTCATAACTTGACTTTAAATAAGTAGAAAAAGCCGTTTCTAAATCAGGGGTCTCTAAAATTAATTTTCCTTCTGATTCTAGAATTCTGTAAAACTCACTTAGAGCGTAAATTGATTGATAAAAACCTAAATGTTCAATCAAATGGTTTGCTTGTATTTCTTGGCAAGAATAATCATCAAACTCAAGATCTAAAGCTGACATTTTCCTATCTGCGACTATATCATCATATAGATCTACATTGCAATAATCTGGCTTAAAATTCTTACCGCAACCAATATTTAATTTCATTTTTTATCTCTAAAATCTTTTATACTAATACTTGAATATAGGGTTCCCCGAGGATAGACCGGTTCAGTCGATTTTGCATATAATATTAGCGTTACATTCCAAAAAAGAACTGCAAAAACTGAAATAATAACTATTAACGCTATAACTAAGATTAGTGGATATCGCTTGTTAAATAGCAAAATACTATTAATTTCTTTTCTAGAAAGCCCTAATTCCTTTCCAATCGTATAAAATTGAAAAAGATCTTTAATCATTATATTTTTCCTCTCAATACCTTATTTTATTTTTATTTTAACAAAATTTTTTGATATAAATATTTATATTTTGAAATTTTTGAATCAATTTTCCACCTAAATGGGATAGATTCATTTTTGAATAAATCTTCCTCAATTGCTCTTAAACAATATGGGTTTTGAGGAGAATTTAATGCGATTTTTGTCCCTAAACAACCTCCATGACACTTTTTAAACATTTTACATCTATAACAGTAATCATTTGAATCAAATTTCTGCAAATAGTAATCCGATTCATATTTATTATTAATAATGTTAGAAAGATTACTCGTTCTAATATTACCTTTAATAAATTCATCTGATAAAGTTAAGCATCCTTTAATATTTCCATTACTCTGAATTCCTAAAACTGATTTACCCGCTTGACAACCAATCCAAGGCTCTAATCCTACTTCTGGTAGTAAAATTGAAAAATATCCAAAACAATGAGCTCCTATTAATGGTAATTCTCTTACTGAATATTTTTTACAACTCATTGCTATGAACATGGCAATACCATAAAATTGTTTTCGAGAAATTACTAATTCTCTTGGAAATCTGCCAATTGGTATTGCTATTTGAATTTGCCAAGCAATTCCTTTATTAAGCAGTAAATCTCGAATCTGTATTAACTCTTTGAAATTAATTTTACTAACAGTAGTTATTATACTAACAGGAAGATTCTCTTTTTTAAGTGAATGTATAGAACTTAAAACTTTATCATAAGAACCATTAATTCCCCTTAAATAATCATGAGTTTTCGCAGTTGCACCATCTAAACTTAAAGAAATACAATCTGTTTTTAATTTTTTTAATTTCGAAATCTCTTTTTTGATCTCTAAACCATTAGAAACAATTGTTAATTTCATTTTCTTTTTTTTAATCTCGTAGGCAATATCATACCAATCTTCCCTTAAAAATGGCTCACCACCCATTAAGGCAATTCCATCATATCCACAGGACTTTAATTCTTTAATTAAAGTTAAAGCTTCCTCTGTATTGAGTTCATCTAATCGAGATTTTCCAGCTGATGATCCACAATGAATACATTTACTATTACATTTTAACGTGAATTCCCATACAGCGCATTTATGCTTAAAAAAATTGGATAATTGATACTTTAGATTTGGCATAACTTATAGGATTCTCTTATCAATAATAATTTATCCAAGTTGTCGTTATAAACCTTTTTACTGAATTATTATATTTGATCAATATTATGTTAAAAAAGCTTTAAGGTGCACTTGTTATACATTTCGGACATTTTTTAATCTCATTTTGAATTACTTAGGATTTCTCTATAAATTATTTAAACTGTCTTTTAGAAGAGATTTCAAAACTATAATAATTTATATCATTTCGAATCTTAAGACTTAATAATTCATATACTAAATTTTTTAAAATACACTACTTTCTAAAAATTAAGTTTAATACATATTTTTCATAGGATATTATAAATAACCTCTCATATCATGCAAGTTTATCATCTAAAAATAAATAGAAACACATGTACTGGTTGTAACGCATGTGTAGTAAGCTGTCCAATAAATTTTAATCAATTAAGGCTTCACAGTTATTTAAATAAAGAAAATGCGGTAATTTTAGTCAAGAATGGAATTGCATTTCCAGTTTATAAAGAAGAACGTGAGATAAATTGTGATGGTTGTGGGGTGTGTGTTAAAATGTGCCCACAAGTAGCAATTAGAATTGAATGTGTGGAGGAGGTTTAATAAATGTCATTTCCAAAAATATCTCGAGTAATTAGTAAGGGAGAAGAAAAAGTTAAAGTTAAATTCCTTTTAGAAAGTTTAGAATTAATTCTTAATAGAGAAAAATGTGTTGGATGTGGAACTTGTGCTCGTGTCTGTCCAAAGGAAGCTATATCGAGAGGACCAGTTGGTTATTCAAGACGTTTTCCTACAACTGAAGATATAATTCCAGAAGTCTATGATCCCAAGAAGTGTGTTTTTTGTGGCACCTGTGTTTATATGTGTCCCTTTAGCTCTCTTACACTTAAAAAAGATGATGAAATAGTAAATTTAGAAGATATTACAATTGTGAAAGAAAAAGTAGTACCCATACTTGAATTTGAAAGCAAAAAGATAAAAAATAATGAAGGACAAGAGCGAGTTGTAAAACAGTATAATACTGGGAAAATAAGAGTGGTTGATGAGGAATGTGCAGGCGGATGTCAGACATGCGCAGATGTATGCCCTTCAGGTGCTATAACCATACCTCCTAAACCGGAACAGGGATGGGAAAAAGCTCCAAATGTAGTTGTAGATGAAGAGAAATGCGTATTCTGCGGTGCCTGCGATAATGCTTGTCCTACAGGGGCTATTAAATTAGAGATTACTGAAATAAAAAGTTCAGGAGAATTTAGTGAATTATTCTGGCCTCCATTAGTAGAACGATTAAAGAAGTTAAGATGGACAAAAACGGAGGAATAAGCAAGGATGAGTTTGAATAATTTAATCTTATTAACGGGCCGAACCATTAATCAAGGTGTCGCACTTGAGGGAGGTAAAACCACTATGGAAAATGTTCGGGCTGCTGCTATATGTACTTTTGATAAAGAAGACTTTAAGAAATTAGATTGTTTAGTAGGCACTCCAGTAAAAGTTATTACCGATTATGGTGAAGTAGTGGTCTATTCTACAATTACTGAAGAAGGACCTCATCCAGGAATTATATTTATCCCGTTGGGACCATGGGCAAATCGATTAGTTAATCCAGATTCTCAAGCATGCGGGACACCTACTTATAAAGGAATGAAAGCTAAAGTAGAAGTTATGAAAAATGGTCGGGTTTTAAATGCTTTAGAATTAATAGGAAAATTAAGAGGGGCATAAAGAATGGTAGAAAAAAAAATTAAAACTGTTTATGATGTTGTATGCCCTTTCTGTGGAACTCTTTGTGATGATCTTGAAGTTGATATTGATATCAAAACAGATTCAGTAATTGAAGTAAGAAATGGGTGCCAGATTGGAACCAAAAAGTATTTCTCTTCAAATCCAAGTGGTCATAGATATCTTAAACCTAAGATCAAAGCGAATGGAACGTATAAAGAAGTCTCTTGGGATGAGGCATTAGATAAGGCAGCGGATTTATTAATAAAAGCAAAACGCCCTTTACTCTATGGATTCTCATCTACTGAATGTGAAGCACAAAGTAAAGGAGTTGAGCTAGCTGAAATTTTAGGAGCAATATTAGATAATACAGCTTCAGTTTGTCATGGTCCTTCCTTATTAGCAATTCAAGATGTGGGAGCTCCTTTATCGACTTTAGGTGAATATAAAAATAGGGCAGATTTAGTAATATTTTGGGGTTCTAATCCCGTTCACGCCCATCCAAGGCATTTAGGAAGATATAGTGAATTTGTAAGAGGATATTTTAGAAAGGACGGAAGAAATGACAGATATATCGTTGTAGTTGATCCAAGAAACACTCATACTGCTCAAATTGCAGATTTATTTATCCAGATTAATCCTAATGAAGATTATGAATTACTAAATGCCATACGAGCGGTGGTTAGGGGTGTTGAATTAGATGCAAAAGAAGTTTCGGGTGTACCTATTGACAAAATAAAAGAATTGGTCGAAATTATAAAATCATGTAAATTTGGAGTAATATTTTTCGGGATGGGATTGACTCAGACGTTAGGTCATCATAGGAATATTGATGCTGCAATTTGCTTAACAAGAGAATTAAATGATTATACAAAATTTTTACTAGAACCTATGCGAGGACACTATAATGTTACTGGAGCTAACCAAGTGTTTACATGGAATACAGGTTATGCATATTCTATTGATTTTTCAAGAGGATATCCCCGATATAATCCAGGAGAGTTTTCTTCTGTTGATCTATTTATGAGAGACGAAGTAGATGCAGCTTTAATTGTAGCATCCGATCCTGCAAGTAATTTTCCGGCAGCTGCAGTGAAGAACATGTTTAAACATCCTCTCATTGCCATTGAGCCCCATGAAACCCCTACTTCAGCCTTTGCCGATGTAGTACTCCCTGCGGCGTTTGCAGGAATAGAGTGTGAGGGTACCGCGTATAGAATGGATAAAGTTCCCTTACGATTAAGAAAAGTAAAGAATGCTCCCGGTGAAACTCTTTCAGATAAAGAAATATTAGAACGTTTAATAGAGAAGGTAAAAGTAAAAATTGGTGATTGATCAATGGCAGAAATTAAATTAAAGTTAAAAAAACAGCCCAATGTCCCCTTAGAAGCAGATATTATCACCCCAGACAATTTTGTAGGAAAAACAGTTGCTGAGATAAAAAAATTGGAGCTATATCTTGGAAAAGAGGTTGTGAAATTAGGAGATTTTTTTGATGTTATTGGAAAGTCGACTGATATCAAAAATACCAAAATAATTATTGATGGAGATTTATCAAATGTTAAACGTATTGGAGAAAAAATGACTGATGGTGAGATTATTGTCAATGGAAATGTCGGCATGCATATTGGTAACCAAATGGAAGGAGGAAAAATTACAGTAAATGGTAATGCTGATGACTGGGCAGGTGCTATGCTCCAGGGAGGAGAATTAGAAATAAATGGAAATGCAGGACATTACGTAGGAGCTGCTTATAGAGGATTTTGGCAAGGAATGAAAAATGGTACAATTAAAGTAAAGGGTAAAGTTGGAAACGAAGTATTATCTTGGGCAAGATCATCTGGTGCTAAAGGAAATCCAACCTTAATATGTGGAGGAGCAGGGTCTTTTTTAGGCGTTCATAATCATGGAGCTACTATTATTGTTGAAGGAGATGTAGATCGTTGTGCTGGAGCAGATCAAGTTCAAGGAAGGATCGTGATTAAAGGCAATGCATTAAAAATATTACCTTCATTCAAGAAATTAGGTGAAATTAATGAAATTGAATTACCTAACGGAGAAAAATTAAAAGGTAAATTCATAGAGTATAGTGGAGATCATTCTGTTAAAAAAAATCATTCCGTAATTGATAAAAATACTGGAAAAGTAAAATTAACTACAAATGGCAGACTCTATGTTGCTGTGTAGGTTTAATTACTGTTTCGAACTAATTCTTTTTAATAAAAAAATTTAATTTTCAGACAACTTCCTTATTTATTAGATTAAATTATTGACATTTAATTTTCGGATTATTTTTAGGGTAATTAGCTTGTATAAAAGGAAAGTGAATATCACAAGAATCAAAAAGAACAAGAAATATGATGAAATTGATGTAGTTTTGATTGAAGCACCAATTGATATTTTCATAAATTCAGAACCGTTGGTTAATGTTATTTGTTTACCAGAGAGTTTAAGGGAACTAGCTGTAGGGTTTACATTTTCGATTGGAATAATCAATAAATATAAAGACATTAAACATTTAGAAGTTGATGAATTAGAAGGGAATGTATATATTGATTTAAATGATTCATTAGAGATTGATTTAACTAAATTTGAGATGGATCCTGTAAGTAGAGTGATAGATACAACTTGTGGGGTTCCATCTCCATGGAGAAAATATATGAAAAGCATCATCGAAAAATCAAAAGACTCAATTTCTTCTAAATTGATTGAGAGAATTCCTTCTGAAGTAATATTTAAATCAATTGTTAAGATGCAGACAGAGACCAAGTTATTTAGAGAAACTGGAGGTTGTCATGGAGCAGCTTTGTTTGATTACGCGGGAAACATTGTTAGTGTTAAGGAAGATATTGGGCGACATAATGCAATAGATAAAGTAATAGGAGAAAGGCTAATAAAAAACCAAAATTTTGATAATATTTTCCTTACTACTACTGGAAGATTAACAGGAGATTCTGTTTTGAAGACAATAAGAGCTGAAATCCCTATTGTGGCATCATTATCAGCTGCCATAGAATCAGGGATAAGATTAGCATTTGCAAATGGAATTACACTAATTGGTTTTGTAAGAGGAGGAAGAATGAATATCTATACGCATCCAGAAAGAGTAGATTTCAATTGATTTAATCTTAATGATGTTTATCATTAACACATATAAATTAAGTTTATAAGTAATTATCAAAAAAAATTATAAACAAATAAAGGTAATAATTTTTTTAGATCAATTTAAGAAGATAATCTTTTGTGAGGAACTGATTATATGAAACATAAAGTTGGATTTACATTATTGATTATTGGTGGGGCTATAATGATTTATACTTCTACAGTTGGAAGTATAGGAGTATTTGAGTTTCTATACGATCTAGCTAAGGATCAATGGCCTGCTTATGAACAGATTTTTTATTATATTTTAACTGTTTTTCGATGGATTGCCGATTTAGGAGGAATAGCAGTAATTGCGGGAGCAGTAATGATTTTATTAGGAGTTGTTAGATTTGGAAAGTTTATAATATGGGTTGGATTAGCTTTTGGTACATTGGCATTAATTGTATGGGTCATTACTCATATTGTAAATGCTACTGGAATTATAACAGATCCAGATACTTTAGACTTTATAAATACACTTTATAACCAATTTAGCTATGGAACTGTGTTATCATTTGTTGGAACTGTTATTGCTATTATCGGACGCTTATCCGTTAGGAAAGTGAGAACAAAGAAGGATATAATAGAAAAAAAGGAAAAAGTATCTGAAGTAGAGGAGAAAGCCTTAGAACCTGAACAAGAAGTTACTATAGACGAATCTAAACCACTAGAAAAAAGATTTTGCCCAGAATGCGGAACAGAATTACCTGTATTTGCCAATTTTTGCAGTAATTGTGGAAAAACTTTTGATTAAATTTTTTTATTTTATTTCTTCTTAATTACTTTTTATATATAGGTGTCTTATTACTTGATTTAGCAAATCTTTTAATTGATTTATAATTAAAGCATATATATACATTAAAGAATTAAAGAGAATATTATTATGGCTAAAGCAGAAGGAGAATATAAGATTTTCCAAGGTTGTACTATAGGTAATCGTATCCCGTTTATAGAAGCTTCTGCTCGAAAAGTTTTCGATACCTTAGAAATAAAAACATCTGATGCTCCGTTTGCCTGCTGTCCGGACCCCGTTGGGTTTCATTCTGTTGATCATACTAGTTGGTTAGCAATGGGTGCAAGAAATCTTACAATCGCTGAAGAAGAAAATAAAGACATTGTTTCTTTATGTAATGGATGCTTTCAGACTTTGAAAGCAGTTAATCATGAATTGAAACTTGATTCTCATGAAAAGGGAAAAATAAACGAAATTTTAAAGGCGATAAATAGAGAATTTAAAGGTTCTATTAATGTTAAACATTTTGTAGAGGTTCTACATGAATTGGGAGCTGAGAAGATAAAAAAACACGTAAAAGTAGATTTTTCAGCTCTTAAAGTAGCATGTCATACTGGATGCCATTATAATCGTCCATCTGAGATTATGCAAACAGATGATCCAATGGAACCCAAAAAGTTAAGGGAACTTGTTGCAGCACTAGGAGCAACACCAGTTGATTATCAAGAAGAAAGTCTTTGTTGTGGTGCCGGAGTAGGAAATACTGAAGAAGAACCTTCAATGCAAGTATTAGCAAACAAATTTAATAGTGCAATTAATTCTGGTGCTGAAGCTTTTGTCGTAGTGTGCCCTGCTTGTTTTCAACAGATGGATACAAACCAGAAAAAAGCAGGAACACAAGCAAATAAAAGCTTTAATATTCCAATTCTCTATCTTACTGAATTAATGGCACTAGCATTTGGATTTCCTGCAGATGAGCTGGGATTGAAATTTCATAGAAGCAGATTAACAAATTTTCTCGAAAAATATGGTTTAAAATAACTATTTTCTATTTGAATTAATTTCATTTTCAATATACTCTATATCAATTAGGTTAGCATATAAGTTGAAACCATCAACTTCATATACCCTAACTTTCGAAAAATTCCCCAAAATACCTTCATAATTATTAATAAAGATATTTTTATACGCAAAATTCCTACTAAAAACTTGATTCTCTTTAGCAGTACTATGAAGAATTAATACTTCACCTTCCCAATTTATCCAGTCTTTATTAATGTTTATCAAATTTTCTCGAAATATTCTCGATAATTTTATAGTACGCTCTTTGATTATTTTACTATTGACTTGCTCCATGAATTTTGCCTTAGTACCCGGACGTGGTGTAAACTTCGAAATATTTAATATTTCTGGTCTTAACCATTTTATAAATTCAATTGTGTCTTTAAAATCATTATCTCTTTCTCCTGGAAAACCACAAATGATGTCAGTAGAAATAGTTAAAGAGGGAAATCTTTCTCTTAATAAATTTATTTTTTCCATTAATTTAGAAATTTTATAGTTCCTACTCATTGTTTCAAGAATTTTATCACTTCCTGATTGAATAGGAATGTGTAAAAATTGATACACTTTATTAAAGTTATAAATTGAAATTAATTGATCGAAATTATCAATAAGGAATTGGGGGTTAAGCATACCTATTCTTAAAAAAAATTTAAAATCCAATTCTATAATTTTCTGAACTAAATCGCTTAAGTGAGTATCATTATATTGGTAATTACTGCAATCTTGGGATGTTAAATAAATCTGTTTTATTCCTTGCTTTAATTGATGTTCAACATTATTAACGATGTTTTCGGGGTGATAACAATTCAATCTACCTCGAGCATTTTTTACGCAACAGTATGTACAAGATCCCAAGCACCCTTCAGAGATAGGAACAATACCAGTTACTTTTCCTGGGAGAAAATTATATAAATATCGTGCTTTTTCAATTGATCCTTTTGATTTAATGACTAAATTTTTATATCCTTTATTGATTTGATTTATAATTTGGGCAATTTCGTGAATTCTATCTAAATCTATGATTGCAGAGAAATTTGGAACTATTTCTCCGATCACTCTTACATATGACTCATCGATGAATGGCAGGCATCCAGTAATGATTATATGTTTATTAGCATCCTTCTTGAATGAAGAAGATAATAATCTTAAGCGTGTTTTTATTTTATTTTCTGTTTGTTGCTTTACACCGCAAGTATTAATAATAATGAACCTAGCCTCATCTAAAGATGTTTGTTTGTAATTAGCATCTCTTAACACATTTGAAATAATATATGAATCTGCTTTATTAGAAGTGCAACCATAAGTTTCAATATAAAAGGTATTACTTGCCAAATTGCCTTCAATTTAAATGTGTAAATTATTTAACATAATAACCATGATATAGGTTTAAAAGAGTTTTTTAATTAAAATATTCTATTATTCAAATTAACAAACTTAAAATTTTTTAGTGAATTGAATATGACTCAATATGCATATTGCACTGCATGTAAAAAAGAGATAAGTACTCCTGTTAGAAAGCCTATAGAAACATTTCAAAAAGTACTTTGGATCATTTTAATTGTGGGTACTTTAGGAATAGCGGCACCTATTTTCGCTATTTATTATCTTAATAGACCTAAAAATTATTGTCCCACATGTTTGTCTCCATTAAAGTTTTCAAAAGAACCATTTAAGAAAGAAGAGGGGAAGGAAGAAGAGATAATACCATCAACTCCAAAAGAGAAAGTGCTTAAAAAGGCAGGAAAAGAGATTAAACCCAGGAAAAAGGAAAAACAAGTTCAAATACGAGAAGAAGGTAAACAGATAGTCCCTATTGATAAAACTTTCTGTCCATATTGCGGTGAAGATATTTCTCCTGATGATGTTAAATGTCCTTATTGTCATAGTACATTAAAGACTCCATATGAAAAAGAATAATTTATCAAACCTATAATATATAAATAGGAAAAATATTCAAATAAACTAAAATAAAATATAAAATAATAGAATTTGAAATTCTAATCTAAATGTTTAAAAAAAATTTAAGTTGAGATAAATATGCCAAGAAAACCAAGAACCGCTCCAGTTAGAGAGCCCGATCCATTAGATGAATATAGTACTTGGGATATACGTATTGCTAAAACAATTTATTATTCCTTAATAGTAGGGGCTATAGTTTCTATAAGTGGGATTTGGCTAACTATTATTGGTTGGTTAATTGAAACAGGAAGATGGGACATTATTGCTAGTTGGGGAGCAGGAATAATTGCTCTCATCATTATAGGCATTATAGTCGGTCATTTATTTGTTATAGTGTTATTTTATATATTATTTAGAGGAGGTATTTTGAAATTATGTCAGAGATTATTCAAAGACAGAATCTTGGCAAAAAAGTATGAGGATTACTCATCTTTACGCTTACTTTTAGCTGTTACATTAGTAAGTATTTACATTTTCATTATTACACTAGTTGTAGTAATCATCCCATCATTTTTATGGAATTGGATCGGGGAATTATGGGGATATGTTATTAGCAATTTTAACTGGGGAGAGTGGGTTTTACTTATTGGAATCACATTATTGATAATTGTAGGTTTGGTATATATAGGATTTGCTCTTTGGAATCATGCTGTTTATGCTGTATTGAAGAGGGTTAAAAGAATAGAAGAAGAGTATGAAATTGAAGAAGAAATTAAGCGTGAAGAATTAAGAGGAGCGAATGAAGCCACATTGCAAAAAACTTATGAAAAGGAAACTGGAAAAATTGCTATATATCGAGGAAAAGAAACTAAAGGTTATAAAGCATGGAAAAAGAAATATGTACCTTAATTTTTAAAGATAAAAAATAAAAATTTTTTTATAATTTCTAAGATAGCTTTATCTCCGCATCATTCTTGGGTTTCTAAATAGATCTAACTCGTTTTTAGGAGGCTTATAGGGGCTACTTCCTGTGTTTTTCATCTTTTTATAAAGTCTTTTAATGATTTTTGTAGCATCATCCATAAAATTGCAAGCACACCCGAATAAAATCATATAAGTACGAAAACTCTTATCTTTTGCATAATCTTCGTCATAAATTTCGATTTCAAATTCCTTTTGTATTGGATGACCATCGACTCTAGCTATTAATTTTTTCCCTATATATAACTTGTAGTTTCTGCCCGGACCAACGACACCTCGTGCACGTATCACTTGAAATTCATCACCCTTCTCTTCTGGCAGAAGAGGAAATGACCAACGGGTACCAACGAGTCTCCAACTTCTTACTAGTCTCACTAAATTAATAGTCCCGGGAATTTGCATTATAAAAACAGGAGCAGGACGTCTAACCTCATAACTTTGTATTAAGGAATGAGCAATACTCAATTCAACGCCTCCCTTGAAATTTCCCCCTTTAGGTCGACTTTCTATTGATTCTTCCATAATGGTAAAGAATCGACAAACTAGTCGCTTCTCTTCTAAAGGATTTTCTTCCCATTGTTCTTTGCTAAAGGCTATTATATATTTCTTTTCACCATCTTCTTCAATATCGCCTTCCATATCAAAATTTTTGGAATACCATCGTGTTTTAGCTTGATATTTTAGTTGTTGATGGATTCCTAGTTCTTCATCATGAAGCCGAGTACGCCAAAAGTTGACAAGAAGTTTCTTAAATACAGTTTGTTTGGGGATTTTAACTTCTCCTTCAGCTGCTGTCGGAGTGGTTTTTTTCTTCTTTACCTTTTTCTTTTTTGGAGTAATCCTTGGTTTGGCTCTTGCTTCTTTTTCCTCTGCCAATTGTTCTAATTCTTCAACTGGATCGTCTTCAGACATTAAAAATCACTCAATTTAAAATTTTTACATAATTCTTAATTGATAAAAATTACATTTTTAGGATAGTTTTTAATTTTTACTTATTAATCTGAAGAAGTTTTTTCGAATTAATAATTTTATTTAATCATTAATTAAATATTGATAATTAAAAAATTGAATTAAAGAATAAATTATGAAATATGAAGAAATTTTAGAAAAACTTGCTCCGTGTGGGCTTAATTGCTACAAGTGCTATGCTAATTCTAATGGAGAAATACGCAAAAGTAGCATAAATCTTCTGAATTTACTTGGCTCTTTTGATGTTTATGCTGAACGATTTTCTTCTTTTCAACCGATCTTTAAGCATTATCCTTCATTTAAAGAATTACTCTCCTATTTTTCGAAAGAAAATTGTAATGGCTGTAGAAAAGGAACATGTATTTACCCCGATTGCCACGTTAAAGATTGTTCTAAGGAAAAAAAAGTTGATTTTTGTTTTCAATGCGATGAATTTCCTTGCGAAAAAACTAATTTTGATCCACACCTTAAACGAAGATGGCTAAAAATGAATAATAGAATGAAAGAAATAGGAGTTGAATCTTATTATAATGACACTAAAGATAAACCCAGGTACATTTAATTAATTAATATTTTTAATTATCATTCAATGAATTCTGAGTAAATAGCCTAATTTATTTTTTTTATACTTTTTAAAATAAATATTAAATATGAGACTATCAATTGTTATTATGATCATTTAACTTTTAAGGCGAGATTTTAATGAAAATAAGAAACAATAATTTCATAGAAATTTTAATAATTTGTGGAATTATAATTACTAGTTCAATTATCAGTAATACTAATTATCTATTTTCCCAAACACAATATATCAAAAAATTAGAAGATACTAAAAGACTTCCGTTATCTACATCTAACACTAATCAGTATCAATTAAATTGGTATAGATTATGGGATGGTGGAAATACAAAAGGTGGAAAAGGATTAGCTGTTGATTCATTTGGAAATATTTATCAAACAGGCTACACAATGAACGGACCATATGGTCGGAATGATGGTTTGATTATTAAATCAAATAGTTTAGGAGTCCAACAATGGAATGTAACATGGGGTACCGTCAATGATGATGGTGGATTTGATGTAGCCATAGATTCTAATAATTATATATATATTGTTGGAACAATTGATGGTTATTTGCTTGCTCAAGAAAAGATCATCCTGCTTAAATACGATAGTTCTGGTATAAATTATTGGAACAGAACTTGGAGCGGATTGAATAGAGCACAAGGACGAAGTATTATAATTGATTCTGATGATAATATCTATTTAGCGGGATATGCAGGAGATTATCCGAATGAATTTGTATTAATAAAATATAATAATGCAGGCACAAAATTATGGGAACGAATATGGGGTGGAGCTGCCGATGAAGGAAGATATGGAGTTGACATTGCTGTAGATTCACAAAATAACATTTATCTTGCTGGATATACAACTAGTTTTGGTGCTGGGTCGAGTGACGCTGTTTTAATTAAATATGATAATTTAGGCAATGAACTATGGAATAGAACGTGGGGAGGAGTCGATATAGACGGTGCTGAATCAGTTACAACTGATAATGAAGATAATATATATATTGGAGGTTATACCGATAGTTTTGGTGGTGGGTCTCGTAAAATCTTTTTAACTAAATATAACAATCTAGGTTTTCAAATTTGGAACAATACTTTAACAGATTATCCAAGTGGTAATTGTAAAGATTTAATCAGTGATCCTTTTAATAATATATATCTAACTGGTTATTGCTATGATTATATTGGTGAATCTATCTGTTTTTTAAAATTTGATGAACATGGCTCTCATATCTTCAATCAAACATGGGGATCGTCAGGTTCAATGATTACTGAAGCTTTTGGTATTGCAATAAATTCTCTTTATGATATCTACATTTCAGGTTACACAGACTATTATAATGGAATATCTGATGCATTTGTGCTATTAAAATATTCAGAAACAACTCGTCCAGAGCCTTTAATTACAATAAGTTCACCAAATATTAATCAAACATTAAAAGAAACCGCTCCCGAGTTTAATCTTACTATTCAACACCATTATTTGCTTGATTTGTTATGGTATACTATTGATGAAAGTAACGATAATTATACAATTCTGGTACCACAGATATCTTGGATTGAAGGAGATTACTATTATACCGAAATAACTGGGATGATTGATCAATTAGCTTGGGATCTAAAAAACAACGGAAATGTCATTATAAGATTTTATTCAAAAGATATTGCTAATGGTATTGGAACTGAAGAAAGGACTGTTGTAAAAGAAATTATTAAACATCTATATTTGGATATTTTATATCATTTTTATTCAATCGATGAATTCAAATTTATTTTCTTCATTTCTAATGAGACTGGTGATGGGATTAATTTTGCAACTATTCATATCTGGTGGGATGGAATTGATGTTAGTAGTGGTACTTTAAACCTTGGAGGTGGTTCATACCTTATATCAGTAGAGCCCATAACTGTTTCTCCTACCGAAAATCCAATTTTATTAAATATAACTATTTCAGCTTTTGGATATGAAAATAATTACTTCGAGGCTTATTTTGCTATAGATCCGGATGTAATAGATAAAACAGCTACAGACGGACCTAATGGAATTCCAATATATATCATTATTATTACTATCTCATCAATAATAGGTGGAACTATATTGGCTTTAGGTTTAATACTAAATATGCGTAAGAAGGGACGAAAAAGTAAGCTATAATATTTAAATTATATAATCTAAAAATTCCTTTTTTTTAATTTCTTTTTATTCCTACAATGATTTTCTTTATATCTATTATCATTTCCTTGTTTTCAGAATCACTATTACCAAATAAAACTCAAAAGTAATCAATTTTCCTTTCTTTTCTTTTAAATTTACTCTAAACAATAGAAAAGGTTTTTAGAATTAAGTTAGAAATCAAATCTTACTTCACATGTCTCAGAATCACAAAATTTTTCACCAATAGCTCTATCTCTTGTATCATTAAGATTTAAGGGGCTAGTTTTGGAAATCCTTTCTTCATATTGCTGTTTAGTAATTTCCTCATAAGGAGCTTGTTTATAGCCATGTTCTTCAAGTGGTAAAAAACTTACGCTTTTCAATTTATCTTCACAAAACTCTAAAACTCGTTTTATTTCTTCTTTTTCTTCTGGATGAAAAGTAACAGTAATAGAAACTTGATTGTCTGACCATTTAGATTGATAATCTATTGCATTTGCCACTTGCTCCCATAAAGTAACTTCTTTCTTTGATCTATCAAAATATTTCTCTTTGATTGGGAATTCCGCGACAACTGTATTTGGAGAATATAGATCATCTTCAATATGATATCCAGCATTGCGAATTTGTTCTATTAAATCCGAATTTTTAGACAAACGGATTCGGCGGATATAATATTCAGAGTGGGGGTAATGAATACCAGGTGTGACTCCAGGCAATAAACTAACGGTACCACTAGGCTTAATAGTACTAATTTTAAGGCTTTTTGGAATGCAAAGCCAATTTGAATATTCATCATCTAATTCTCGTAAATATTTATAAGCACGATCAGACCATTCAATCATTTTTCTTCTTCCATGTTTTACAAAAGCTTCAATTATTCCCGTTTGAGAGATTCCCATCCTTCTATTTTTAAGCATCACAGCATTCGTTTCAGGCCAGTGCGTGTTTACTAATGTAACAGATTTTCCATAAAGATAAGCATATTTCAATGTTTCTTGGAATTCTTCATAAATTTCATGATTAGATGGAAAGGTTTCAACTAAACAACAAAGTTCGAATGACTCTAGAGTCTGTTCTCCACAAGGATTCACTCCTGCGGCTTGTTTATCTTTAAAATCAGGAGCATCAGACATTCTCGAATAATTCTTAGCATTTTCCAACCAAAAAACTCCAGGTTCGCCATTTACAGCTATTTGATCTGCAATAAAAGCATAATCCATTCCTTTTACAGCAAAAACACTATTATTACTAGCCCATCTATGAGAATATAGTGCCTTTTCATCTTGTTTGCAGGTAACAAATTCTAAATCAGTAGGATCACCTAATGCAATTTCCGCACTACGTCTTACATTCCCAGCAACAACACATTTCCCTATATAATTCATTATGTCGACAATATCTACTGATGAAATAGGTTTTCCAATTCTTTTGTCTAAAACCCTTCTAATATCCTCTAGCATTTCTTTTAAAGGCGCGGGACCGGATGCTATCCCTCCAAATCCGCGAATTGGTTCTCCTGCAGGACGAATAAGTGAAAAATCATAATTTGGGATTTCTTTTCCTAAGAAGTACGCCTCTAAAGTTAATTTTAAACTTTCAACCCATCCTTCCCTACTATCTGATATTTGGAAATCAAAATTATTTTCTTGGGGTTTTTTGATTATGATTTTTCCTGCTCCTTTCGTATCGAATCCAACTCCAACTCCTAGCATCAAAGCGTCCATAACAAATTCAAACGCCTTGGAATACTTTCGATTAATATCTTCTGTTGAAGCAAACCCACAATTATTTAAAGACATAGAACCATTTTTTTGTACAAATTCAGTTCCCATCATCCAAAGTCCTCTACCTGGTGGTAAGAACTTGAAATTCCAAATCTTTTCAAACATTCTCTTAGCTGATCTTTGAGCTTTTTCATCACTCCATGGCAAACTCAGTTTCATGCAATGTTCCTTCTGTATAGAGTAGCACCCTTCAACAACTCTTCGAATTGTTTCCCAAAATTCTTCTTTTCGATTTTTATCTTCAATAATTCGAGCATAAGTTCTTTTATACGTAATGTATCCCAATGGACCCCAATTTGGCTGTTTTCCTCTAAATTTTTTTATAAATTTATCATCAAGTTTAAAGGATATATTTTCTAAATTAATTGCTCGAGCAAATAGATTTCTATACTTATTCAATCCACGCTGAGTGAGTTCTACGCAAACTAATTCTCGAATATAATTAGTTCGAATCTCATCAATTCCAAGTCCAATGATTTTTCGTATCACATCTTCAGCTACTTTCTCAGCTATGTGCATATCTAGACCAGTTTCCTTATTTAGGATTTTAGCGATATTTTCTTCTTCAAATTTTTTCTTTTCACCTTTGGAATTAATCACAAACTTCGGAAGTAAATCCATTAACGAAAAAGAATTATCTGACATTATGTTCCTCCATATACCCAATTACAATCATAATTTGAATTTTATCGGCTTTTATTAGAATTTTATAATTTTATTTGCCTTAACCTAACTAGAACTTAATGATTTATAATAATTTAAAATTATTGTATAGTTTTTATTAAGAGATTGATTAAATTTCTTTATTTTTAAAAATTTGATGCTGCAATTAATCATGATGTAGACGATGCTTTTCTCTTTCATTTTTCACTATTATGCTAAACAAACTCTTCTAATTTTTTTGTCGGTGTATCTCGAGCATAATTATCTATTTTATAATTGCATGTAATATAAAGAGAAATTGTAAAAGAGATTTTTGATTTATAACTGGTTTAAGATTTTTTAAAATATAATTTTATTTTGTAAAAGTACTAATTACTTCCTTTCTTACTAAAAGTATAATCAAAAATGGATTTATTTGTAAATGGAATCGAAACCAGAATTAAAAGTATCTAAACTTTTAAAACCACCTGTACAGAGGGAAGAACTTAGTGTTCAATATTTATCTTCAATTATTATTTTGCTAACAATATATTTAGTGTCATTTCTAGTCCCTATTTCTCTTTTTATGCTTTATGTTTTTCTATATTTTCTACCAAACTTTTTAGAGACTTCGAATTTTATTAGTCTTTTTACAGAAATGAAACCATTAATCGCCTTCCTTTCAATGCCAATAGTATTAATCATTTGCTATCTTATCAGACTACTTTTTGTTGCAATAATCACACGTTCATTATGGAGGTATACTGAAAAAAAGTCACCTACCAAAAGTGGTATTATTCCACGTAATATTAAAAGTAAAACAGAAAAATACTATCATCTTCGATCTTTTCTCATAAAATACCCTAAAAATTTATTTGTTAAGGGATTAGTCCCTTGGCTTTCTAATTGGTTATTCAATTTTGTAGGTTCAATGGTTATCGGTAAGGGAAGCACACTTGAAGAATCTGTTGGAAATGATAAGTTCGCAACTGTAGGAGAAAATTGCTACTTTGCTGTTGGTTCAACATTAGCAACCCATTTAGTGGAGGGCATTTTTGGAAACATCGCTTACTTTCAAATTGAAGTCGGTAACAACGTTACCTCAGCAGGAATCAATCAAATTGGTCCTGGAACGGAAATAAAAGATAATTCCTATCTATTACCTCTAGCCTCAGCAACTAAACACAGTGTTCTAAAAGGAAACCGTAATTATTACTTCGGAATTCCTCTAAGACGCATATTTGATAAAAAGGTTATGCGATATCTAGATCTAACACCAGAAGAATTGGAAAAGAATAAGATTCCTATAGAAGATTTGGTAGCTAAAGAACCCAAAAAGAAAAAGAAGGATAAAAAATCTACTAAAACTGACATTAACTCTAATAGTTTATTGAAAAAAGAAAAGATAGATAATTCTCTAAAAGAAGAGATAGATTTAACGATAGATTTTACTACGAGTTCCGCAATTAGCAGAATTAATATCAAATTTTTGGCAGTATATCTACCTATCTTCTGGATCAGCGGATTACAAGTTGCGATTCTTTTTTATACGTATACTGCATTTGTAACTAATTTGATTCTCTTTGTATTTTTTTTGCCTGCTCTGTTTTTTATACTCTATTTTATTTTCATTTTAGGGTGTTTTTTATATAGCAAATTGTTTCTTACACTCGTAAATCTAATCCATCGCCCTAAAGAAGGAATCTTTTTGGCTCAAATAGGAGATACAGATTACGAATTTTGGTTATTACGTACAGAACTGAAGAAGATTGTGTTATGGTTAATGCGAAATTGCCCAATACCATGGACTGATGTTTTGGCTTTTAAGTGGTTTGGAGTGAAAATGGATTATTCAAGTTACTTGTATGATGCATGGTGTGATGGCGAATTTATTTATTTTGGGAGGAAAGTAATGATAGGTCAAGGTGCAAATCTGATGAGTTCTATGGTTGTTGGAAAATATTTGATAATTTCTAGGATAATTCTTGATGATTATGCTTTAGTAGGAGGTCATACAACTATTGCTCCTGGTACAATCGTTGGAAAAGATACGGTTGTTGCTGCCGTATCTATTACAACATTTAACCAGGTTTTAGAACCAGGATATATTTATATAGGAATACCAGTAATTAAGCTAAAGCCAAATAAATATGCTGAATCTAGGCGTGATATCATTGTCAAGAGAGATGTGGATAAAGAAGTAAAGTTTCATGTTGAACATGAGGTAAATATTGAAGAAGATAAAAAAGAGAAGCTCTAATCTTCGAAACTTATTAAAATCTTTATTTAATAGATATAAAGTATAAATAATTTAGTATTTTCCAAGTAATCATCTTTCAATATTTTAGAATCTAATTGTGTTTCCCATGTCCACCATTGAAATAATGTTAACAATAATTGGTTATTCGGCTTTAACACTCTTTATTTATATCTTCATTGCTTTTATTGTTGGAACAATTAAAAAAAATAATGCTATAATGGACATATTTTATGGTCCAACGTATTTTGTAGTAGCAATGACAAGTTTTATACTAAATTTAGTATTTACCTCAACTTATTGCATTCGTCAAGTTATAATCTCACTTTTAGTATTGATTTGGGCAGTTAGATTAGCAACTTACGTGTTTATAAGAAATAGGGGAAAACCAGAAGATTATCGATATAAGGCGATGCGAGAACGTTGGAAAAAAAATATTGCATTAAAGAGTTTTTTTAAAATTTATTTATTTCAAGGCATTATTGTATTTCTTGTCTGTTTTCCGGTTTGGTTTGTAAATATAAGTGAGAATCCTTGTGTTGTTAGTTTAATAGATTTTGGAGGTATAACTTTATGGTTGGGATCTGTAATATGGTTAATTGGTTTTCTGTTTGAAACTATAGCGGATTATTCTCTTTATAAATTTCTTCAAAATCCAACTAATAAGGGTAAGATTATGACTAAAAGTGTATGGAAGTATTCGCAGCACCCAAATTATTTTGGAGAAGTCACTCAATGGTGGAGTTTTTTTGTAATCGCATTAGCTGTTCCATTTGGATTTATTACATTTATAGGTCCCTTATACATTACTTTTCAAATAATAAAAGTTTCTGGGGTGAGATTACTAAATAAGAGATTCGCTGGAAATGAAGAGTATGTAGAATACAAAAAAAGAACTAGTTCATTTATACCATGGTTTCCTAAAAAAGAAAAAGCTAGAGATTAATTCAAAATAGTTAATAAAATATACTCTTTCACCTTTTTTTTTAAAATGTGTTATTCCTAAAATCCACACGGGAAAATGAAGAATATATAGCATAAAAGAAAGGAACTAGTTTACTTATTATTACTAATTTCTACAGGAGCTCACGTTCTTAAATTTTCAATTAGTGAACTTATGTGCTCTCTCACACTTAAGAACGAGGGAAATTCCCAAGACATCATTTTTGGGTAAATTAAAGTCATAAAAAAATCGGGTTCTAATTTATAAGTCTCTTTTACAATATCTAAATAATCTGAATCAGATAGATGTTGATATTCTTCATTTATGCGTAATGCTTTTAAAACAGATAATATGCTTCTTAACTTATTTTTTTCTAATACTTCAATTTCATATACTTCGTTAATAAGAGTTAAAATTTCCGTTACATCTTTACGTAAAATATCAAAAATATGTAAGATTTCTTCTCCATTAAAAGGATAAGGCGTTATAGAAATTATAGATTTATGATTCTCAATCGTGACAACATAGGCTATTCTTCTACTACTCTTACTTAATCCAGTATGGTTTTTAATTGGAAATTGATATCCATAGCAAGGTAATTGTTGATCTATCGAACTATTAATAAGTGCTTGTTTGCTTTCAGCTCGGGTAGATCCCCCTGAAAAAACACTCAGCGATGGAGCCCATAACCATAAAGTCGTACTTTGACCACCACGTACATTAAGCTTACCTTGAGCAATTATTCTATAATTCGTAAAAAAAATGACTCCTTTTTTTAATGAGATACGAAGTGGGAAAGAATCCATTTTGTACTTACCCGATGGTTTCTGTACTAATACTTGCATTTGTTTAATATCTCCTGTGCATTCATAAATGATTTGTTCTTGCTCATATAAACAAAATTTTTCAATAATGTATCTTTCCATTTCCTTTAATTTTTCAGCACCAATAATTTCTTTCATTCTTTTCCTGAAAGGTTGATAAAGCTCGTTCATAAAAAGATCAGAATTTGTTTTAAAAGTTTCTCCAATAATATCAAAAAATTCTACATCAGCGAGTTGCAGAAATTCTTCCTCAGTCCGTAAATCATATAAAGATCTTAAAATTTCATAAATAGGTGTTCTTGGATTAAAAATTTTCTTCTTAAGAGGAAGAAGGACATCCTTTGCCCCAAACAAGCCAAAGTTTTTAATAAGATATTTTTCCATTTCTAGGCTTTTTTCATTGCCATATAGTTTCTTTATTTTCTTCTTCAAAGCATGATACACTGGATAAAATAACATTTGAAGATTTAATTTGTAATCGAGATTTAATTTGTAAGTCTCTCCAACAATATTGTAATATTCAATATCAGAGAGCGATGGATATTTATCTTTATTAAGTAAATCGAGTAAATAGGATAAGATTTTTCTTTTGGACGGCAATCCTTTTTTATGTTCTCCTCGAATCTTATCTATCATTAAGTTAGAATCACGCATTTTTATTTCTTCTTTTATCTTTAATCTTATATATTATATTAAAAAAAATGGAAACCGCATTGTTTTCTTTATATGTAAATATTTGAGCGACTCTTGCTTATAAGGATTTTCTTAGAACCGAACTTAACTTTTTAAATTAATAATCTATAATCTCAAGACTTTTATTTTTTTTTAATATATTATTCCTAAAAGCAAAAGTGTAGAAATTTTTAAATTAAATCGTAATAAATAGTCAAAGAGCTCATAATAAGATTCATATATTTATTTCTAAGATGACTTTTAAAAAAATTTACATGAGTTAAGAGATGGAAAGTACCGAACAAAACGAATCTACGAAAGGAATTGTCAAAGAAGAAATTAATTTACAATTTCATTGGTATATGACGTTATTTTTCATAATTTATTTTGGGTCATTCCTTATTCCAGCAATTATTTTTATGTTATACATCATGTTATTTTATTTACCATATTTCTTGCAAGAACCAAATTTCTTTTTACTCTTTACCCGATTTGAACCGCTCTTAGCTTCAATTTTTATGCCCTTGATAATCATATTATGTTATTTAGTTCATGTGTTTTTTATGGCTTTAATTACGCGAGGCATTTGGAGGATAACTGAGAAAAATTCTCCTTCAAAGGATGGAATTATCCCTAGAAACATTCCCAGTAAAACAGTAAATTATTATCACATCCGAAGTTTTGTCATAAAATATCCAAAAAATTCCATAGTAAGAGGACCCTTTCCTTGGCTAATCACTTGGCTTTATAATTTTATTGGAACCAATATTATAGGAAAAGGAACCACTCTCGAAGAGAATGTAGGCGCTGATAGGTTTGTAACTATTGGTAAAAATTGTTACTTTGGGGTTGGAGGTGCGATAAGTTCACATGCCGTAGAAGGTATCTTTGGAAATATTTCTTTTTTCAGAGTAAAAATTGGTAATAATGTAACTGCGGGTGCATTCAATTGTATAGGACCTGGTTCTGAGGTAAATGATAATTCGTGGCTGTTACCTATGAGTGGTGCCACAAAATTTAATATTTTAAAAGGTGATAATTACTATTTTGGAGCTCCTTTGCGTCGTATTTTTAAGAAAAAAGTAATAGATTATTTAGATATCTCTGAAACGGATTTTGAGAGAGCAGAATCGCTCAAAAGTAATAAAGAGGAAAAAAAAGAGGAGTAAAATTAGCTATATGAATGAATCTAACTCACTAGCAAATGATAAAGTAGATTATACGATCGATTTTATTACAAGTAGCGCAATAAGTAGAATTAGTCTTAAATTCCTTATCTTATACATTCCAATTCTTTGGATCAGTGGCTATATGGCAATTACCGTGTTTTTTGATATTTCTCGATACATAAACAATTGGATCATCACTATGTTGCTTTTACCATTTTGGCTTTTCATATTATATTTTATTTTCATTTTTGGCATAGCAATCTTTTCAAAAGCAGTTCTATTAATCGTTAATATGATACATAAACCGAAAGAGGGTGTATTTAGAGCAGAATCTGGGAATACTGATTTTGAATTTTGGCGTTTGCGGATCGAATTGAAAAAGTTAGCCTTATGGTTGATGACTAATAATCCTTTGCCTTGGATAGTGATGTGGGGCTTTAGATGGTTTGGTGTCCGCATAGACTTTTCCAGTCACCTACAAGATGCATGGGTAGACACAGATTTTATAAAATTTGGGAGAAGGATAACGATTGGTCAAGGCGCTGTAATTATGAGTTCTATGGTAGTAGGTAAGTATCTAATTATAAAGAAGGTAATTTTTGAGGATTACATTGTAGTTGGAGGCGTTTCTAATGTTTCTCCTGGAGCTATTTTAGGAGAAGAATCTGTAAGCAGTGCTTTTTCTAACATAAATTATAACCAATTTTTAGAACCTGGTTGGATCTATCTTGGTTTGCCAGCAATGAAATTTAAACCAAACAAGTATGCCCAGCAAAGACGTGATATAATCTTTAAAAAGGATGTTGAAGAAGAAACCCGTTACGAAGTCGATCATGAAGTGAATATAGATGCTGATAAAAAAGATTTATTAAATAATAATTATAATCACGATAAGGAAAAATAATGTCTGTACCAGCAAATTTTCGGGTAGGACCTCATACAAGTCTTGTATTGGTTAAGAAAAAATACTTAATCCTATACATTTTTGAAATTTGGTTTAGTTTTTTTGTGATTCAGTTTGAATTTTGGTGGTATTGGAACTTTTTATATTATTATCATTTTGTACACTTTCTTATCTTTCTTCCACTTTTAATTTTTGTTATATATGTCTCTTTAGCTTTTTCGTCACTCTTAATTGCTAAATTTTTGCTTATTTGCGCTAATCTTCTGCATAAGCCTCGGGAAGGTACATTTCTGAGAGAGATAAAAGATCGAGATTATCGCTATTGGAGTGTTCGAAATACTATTAAGAGATGGCCAATCTGGGTAGCCCATAAATTTCCCCTTCCCTTCTTAGATAATCTCTGTTTTAAGCTTTTTTCAGTTAAAACTAAGTTTTCGAATTCCCTTTTTGAAGCATGGTGTGATACAGAATTTATAGAATTTGGAAAAAACGTAGTCTGTGGTCAAGCTAGTATTATTCAATCGTCAATTATAATTGGAAACTTATTGATTATTAGAAAGACTATAATTGAAGATAATGTTAGGATTGGAGTCCATTCCGTTGTTATGCCAGGAACCCATATTCATAAGAATGCTGTATTAGCTGCTAGTTCTCTTACAACAGTTGGGCAAGAATTAGAAGAAGGTTGGATATATCTTGGTGCGCCTGCGAGAAAATATAAAAAAGATTTGTTCTTTGAAGATGGATTAGAAGAGATAATCGCAAACCAAAAGCATGATATTGAAAAGATGGGAGAATTGGGAAGAAAATATGATGAGCTTTATACCAGGAGAAAAGATAAAACTATTTCTAAACACCTAAAAAATATATAAGATATGGTAATTCTTAGATTTATTATGATTAATCAATCTTTTGATAATTTACTTCACTTTCTTAAGGAAGTTCCTTCAATAACTGGATCAATAAGTAATGGTATTGAAAATGGTTTGTGGTGGGTAAAATTTAGAATAGATATAGAACATCCATTAGCTTGGAATGTTGTCCAAGAGTTGGGACATGTACTAAATTGTTTATCATTAGAGGAAACATTACCCACTGTTTTCATGCCTGTTTCTCCACCTCCATATATGAATGGAGGTCCTGATGAATTTTTATCTTGGTTAATTGAATCAAAATCTAAGAGTTTTACTCCCGATGATGCTACAAAGTGGTTAAAAAGTCGATTACCGAATCCTGTCAAAAAAGTTAAAAGATGGAAGGTCGAGAAGTAAGACTATTTCAAATTTATAATAATTCTTGGTGAACAAATTTCAAAATGCAGTTATTTAGTAAAAGGATTTTGATTTGGTAAAGTATGGCTAACTTCTAAGAATAAAATTCAACAATTTTTTATATTTTATTCATACCAAATCATATTATTTATTAAGATTTTTAAGTACTTCAAATACAACTTCATTCTCGGGGATATCGGACATAGAATCACTATAGTATGCATATCTAATAATTCCTTCTTTATCTATAATAAGAAGGGCTGGCATCCGTCCCAGTTTTAAAGGTTTAACTTCTTGTTTTAACATTTTATTTACCTTCTTTTTATTATCATAGAATATTGGAAATGCATTTTTCGCGAAATTTTCTTCGAATATCTTTGCGCTCTTAAAATCATCGGGTAAAATAGTAAAAAGTACTGCATTAAAATCTTTGAACTTTTCATAGTCTTTACTAAGTTTCTGGGCATGAGCTTTAGAATAAGGTCAATTTTTACTTCTAAATAATACAAGTACCACATTCTGTCCTTGTAAATCTCGTATATTTTTGTTTTCTCCTCGAGAATTTGATAATTCGAATTCATTAATCTTTGTACCAACGAAATTGAATTTATCTTTCATTTTAAAAACCAATTTATTGTTATGTATAATTAAAATCAATAAGGAATTTATAGTGTCTTTTTATAACTTATTAGTTTTATTTTTGTTTAACAAGGTGAAATCACATATAAAGGCCACTTCTTTAAAATACCTTTAGGTATTTGCCCCTCTCTTACTTTTTTTAATATAGCTTCTCGGGTTGCTAGAAAATCAACAGGTAAATCTTCTATAAATTTTAAATTAATTGACTTATTTCTAATTGCCTGATAAAGATCTGCTTGAGTTGGGCATTTCAATATAGTCTCTAATACTTCTGTTGCATTTACACAGCTTGATTTCAAATCTAAAGGGAGAACCAATTCCCAAGAATTGCTTTCTCTTTTTATAAGCAATAAGGCATCAGTTTGCAAGTTACAGTTAAGTTTCAGACAATTTACTAAATTTCTAGGTTGGTTGATGATTAATTCATTTAAGGAAAAATAATCCCCGGCTAAAATCTCATGCTTATAAGGAACTTCAACTTTTTTAGATAACTTTAACTTATAATTTAATTGAAAGCTTGATCTAATAATTTTCCCATCTATCTGAGGCAACCCTTCTGAATTCATAGCAGTTATTATATCTCCTACATTGATATTAATTAAGGCTTTTTTATTACCCATTCTTGAAATAAAAAGTTTACCTATTTGATTTGACACTTCAGAGATTAATCTTCTCTTGTTTTTATATTCTAATATAGGTATAGTAAGAGGAAAAACATACATTCTGTTTAAATGCGAAAGTTTAAAATCTCCTTTTGAAATACTAGCTGCAAATGGACCAATTTCTGATGCTACATAAAGATTCGTAAATCGCTCATTCCCCTTTTTCCATTTCATAAATTTACGTATCAAAGACCAATTCTGTTCAGAAAGAGAACTTATACTAAATATAAGGGTTGCTTCAGATAATTTTTCGGAGAGTTTATTTTGTATAATCTCAGAAGCTTTTTCTATGCCTTTCCTTTCGATAATAGATAAAAATTTTTCAAGAATTGAATTTTTTTCTTTTGGTAAGTTTTCTAACGAATTTTTTATACCTGTTTGTAATTTTTCTAAATCTGCCCATCCCAAGATAGTTAATGCTGGAGCAGAAATAACAGCTATTCCTTCTAAACTTAAAATCTTGGCTATGACGTCCAGATTCTTTGAATTCTTATACTCATAAAAAGAAAATGCTTTTGGTTTAATTATTGAAAGCATTACTCTCTGGGAAAACTCAGATGAATATAATGAAATGTATCTTTGACCTTCAAAAGTTTTAAGGCCATCAAATTTAATCCTTGAGGGAACGAATATTACAGCTGATGAATTTCTGTTTAAGCCACTTGATTCAAAAATAGCTTGCATACCAGGAGCCCAATTTCTCTTAACTATAGCTTTAGACATATGAAACCATTTTAATGCTGAAATTTTATTATTAGTCGTTCCAGAAGTATGACATAATATTGGAATGCTAGAATTACCATAGCTACTGAGGAAGGCACTTAAATTCAAAGAAATCTTTTTTGACTCGGTTGTTTCAGTGTTAAGCCTATCAAAAAGACCATCAATAGAAGACAAGCCTGATAACTTTAGCGCTAGCTCTAGATATTCTTCACTACTTGATATGTCCAACCATTTTTCCCAATTGACACGGTCTATATCTGCATAAAAATTATTAAAATACTTTTGAATCTCTATATCAAAGTCAAATTGGGGCATTATACTAAAATTAAGAATAGTTCAGATAATTATATATGAAAAAGAATTAAAAAAGTAAATTGATTTGAATTTAGATTTCACTATTAGTGAATTACAATTCCATAGGAACTTGTTATTGGATCCTCAAAAAGAAAAAAGTGAGGCGGATAGTAAGTAAATACGACAAATAAGATTCCAAGTGTAATGACTAACATTAAAGAAATAATCGCATAAATTTTTGAGATTTTGGGTAAAGTTAAAACTTTATAACTAATTAACTGAGCAATTACTATAGCCAAGATAAAGCTAAATATGTCCAAGAATAGAGAGTCAGTACCTAGAATAGCCGTGTAGCTATAAAAGAACACAACAATAACAATCGGTATAACGAAAGCAGCAACTCCCTTAGCAATTACAAAATTCTCTGTCTTCTTTCTAATGAAACCATACTCAATTAATGCAAATAAAATTAATGGCCAAAATCCTAGCTTCAAATGTTCCCATACACTCTCATTTACCGCAGCAACTGCTCCAACTGGTAGAAAATAGCCTGATAATTCAAATGCAAAATGCATCAAAGATCCTAATAAAGTAATAAAGACCATACCAATGATTTCCCATATCAATATTGATTTTTGCATATAATCACAATTTAAAATTTTTATTAGAATTCTAATACACCAAAATAAGGCCAATTAAAGTACATAATCTTTATTATACATAAATAAGCATTATTCAAAACTTAACATTAATTTGAGAATTTATCATTTTATATTTATAATATTAAAACTACTCAATAAATTATGAAAGCCGTATTATTTGATGGAAAAGAGTTGATAATAAAAGATATTGAAACGCCGAAAATTGATGATAATCAAGCTTTAATAGAGATAAAAACTGCAGGAATATGCGGAACAGATTTAGCAATTTTAAGAGGAGATTTAACTACACCTATACCAATTGTTTTAGGACATGAATTTGCGGGCGTAGTTATAGAATTAGGTAAAAAGGTAAATCGAAAATGGTTGGGGAAACGTGTTACTTCTGAAATCAATGCTAATATTGACTTTAATTGTTATTTTTGTCAACAAAATCTATTCACTCAATGCATATCTCGAAAAGCTATAGGAATTGATATAGATGGCGCATTTGCAAATTATATTGCAGTTGATTCTTATTTATTACATGAAATCCCAGCGGATATTTCTTTTAAAGAAGCATCATTCATAGAACCTTTAGCTGCAGCTTACCAGACTTTTGAGACAATGCCTATAGGTGATGATGATAAAACTATTGCCATTTTCGGGGCTGGGAAATTGGGTTTGTTAATTATTCAGGTTGCAATTTTGAATGGTCTTGAGGTAATTGCAATAGATGGGTCTAATAAGAAACTCGAATTAGCAAAAAAGTTCGGGGCTAAATTTCTGATAAACCGTTTAAAAAATAATGATATCCCAAATCAAATCAAAAAGTTTACAGACGATTTAGGAGCTGATATAACTCTAGATGCCACTGGTAATCCAAATGCAATTTCAAATGTTATTGCATCTTGTAGAACTCGTGGAAAAATACATGTAAAAAGTACACATGGATTAGGAACAAAACTGAATTTAACGGATATGGTTGTACGAGAGCTCACCCTATATACTAGTCGATGTGGTCCATTTGATAAAGCAATAGAAGGATTAAAGTCAGGAAAAATTAAGGTTAATGAACTAATTTCAAAAGAATTTCCATTAGAAAAATTTTCTGAAGCATTTAATTCGTATCAAAGAAGTAGAGATCACATTAAAACAGTTTTTATAATTTGATTTTTAATTCAGATTTGATAAAATTTTTAAGATTATTACATACTTCCTGAAAATCAACTTTCTCTAAATAAAAATTCTTAACTCTTGGGCAATCTGAATCATAAATACATTTGCTCTTATCTTTATCATAAACTAATGGATAAAATCTACAGCCTTTTGGTCTAATTTTATATATAGTACAAAACTTAGATGTATAATCTAAGAAGACACAGTGATTATCTTTATTCTTTAATTGAGGGATATCGAATTCATTTATTATTATAAAATCATTTCTAGTCAAATTCAAAGTTTGTGCTATTAATTGAATATCTAGTTCTGATACCAACATTTCTGTCCTCTGACAGCACATTCCACAATTTTTACATATTTTCTTCGCGCTTTTCATAATTATCGTAAATAAAATTTATTAAGAGTCAAAAAAAATCATGAAAATATTAATAACTTAACTTTAAAAGATACAAAAAATAACTACAATTAATATAGAGTAGTAATTTTAAGTAAAAATTACTTACCAATTTATTTATATTTTTCAAACCTATATTTGATGAAGAAAATGTCTGAAGATTCAAGAAAGAATGAAGATTCAGATAAAAATAATGAAGAAGAAGTAGTTAAGGAAGAGGTGAGCCTTCAATTTCATTGGTATATTTCCATCTTTTTTATTATTTATTATGGTTCTTGGTTGGTTCCTGGTTTCATATTCTTTTCTTATGTGATTTTCGTTTTACTTCCAAATTTTTTAGAGACAACCAATTTTGTTTTTTTATTTATTAAATTAGAACCTTTAATATCTTTATTATGTATGCCATTGGTTATAATTATCTGTTATTTAGTTAGATTATTCTTAATTGGAATCATTACAAGGATTTTTTGGGCAATTACTGAGAAAATTTCTTCATCAAAAAATGGTATAATTCCCAGAAATATTAAAAGTAAGACTGCAAATTATTATCATTTAAGAAGTTTTATGCTTAAATATGGTAAGAATGTTTTTAATAAAGGAGCATTTCCTTGGCTTTATAATTGGTTCCTTAGACAAATTGATTCTAAGGTTGGAAAGGGAAGTACAATAGAAGAGTCAGTAGGATCTGATAAATTTATAGATGTTGGCAAAAACGCTTACATCGGAGTTAACTCAACTTTAGCATCTCATTTATTGACTGGAATATTTGGTAATATTAATTATTTCAAAATTAATGTGGGAGATAACGTTACTCTTGCTGCTATGAACCAGATTGGTCCAGGATCTGAGATTCATAGCGATGCTTATTTACTTCCATTATCATCAACAAGTGCACATAGTGTTCTTAAAGGAAATAATAACTATTATTTCGGAATTCCTCTTAGAAAGATTTTTAGAAAAAAGACTATGAGTTGGTTAAGATTAACTGAAGAAGACTTAGAAAAAAATGAGAATCCAGAAGAATTTATAAAGAAAAGTGAAGAGGAAAAAGAAATCATAATAAATTCAGTTTCAAAAGTAGAGGATTTCAATGAAGAAGAGGATTTAGAAGATGTGGAAGAAAGTAATATAGCCGATTTTGAGCAAGTTAATGTAGATAATTTAACACATGAAGATCTTGCTTTGGATTTTACAACAAGTAGTGCAATTAGTAGAATTAATATTAAGTTTTTAGCAGTATACTTACCAATATTCTGGTTGAGTGGTTTGTTTATATGTTTATATTGGTATGAATACTCTAAGGAAGGACTTCATCCAGGCTCAATTTTTTTCCTTCCTATAGCGATTATATCAATGTTATATATTTTTATTCTTGGTGCTTTATTATTTAGCAAATTATTATTGATTCTGGTAAATTTAATCCATAAACCAAAAGAGGGTACATTTTTAGCTAAGGTTGGTAATACAGATTACGAGTTTTGGATGTTACGCACAGAATTGAAGAAAGTTGCTTTGTGGTTCTTAAGAAATTCTCCGCTCCCTTGGATAGATGCGTTAGCATTTAAATGGTTTGGTACGAAGATGGATTTTTCAAGCCATCTCAATGATGCTTGGTGTGATGGTGAATTTATCACTTTTGGAAGGAAAAATTTGATAGGTCAAGGAGCCACAATTATGTCCTCCATGGTAGTTGGAAAGTATTTAATTATAAAGCAAGTGATTTTTGATAACTATGTGTTAGTTGGTGGACATACCACTATCGCTCCAGGAACAATCATGGGACATGATTCTGTTATAGGTGCTATTTCAAGTACTACAATGAATCAAATTCTTGAACCTACGTGGGTTTATTTTGGTATTCCCGCAATTAAGTTGAAAGAGAATAAATATGCTGAGGAGCGAAGGGATATAATAATAAAGAGAGAAGTAGATGATTCTGAAAAGTTTGAAGTAGAGCACGATGTAAATATTGATAAGGATAAACTTAAATTAGTAAAAACAAAGGATAATTAAAAAGGATTGAGAAGAGATGTCAGTTCCGAATACAATGCGAGTTGGGCCGTTTTTACCGACGGTTTTAGTAAAGAAACGATATTTAAGTTTTTATATTATAATAATTTGGGCTACTATTCTCCCATTATTGCTTGAATTTTGGGCATATTGGCAATGGTTGTGGGATTATGTAAGGCCAATTCATTTCTATACTTTTTTACCACTCTTATTTTTTGTGATGTACGTTACTGCAGTATTTTCTGCTATTCTTTTTGCAAAAATAATTCTTGTAATAGTAAATGCTATTCATAAACCACGAGAAGGAACTTTTTTACGACATCCATCTGATAAGGATTATCGATACTGGAGTTTAAGAAGCACAATAAAAAGATTTCCTTTTTGGTTAGCTCATAAATTTCCATTCCCCTTTTTGGATAATATTTGCTTTAAGGTTTTTGGAGTTCGAACTAAATTTTCCAACTCGTTATTCGAAGGTTGGGTGGATACAGAGTTTATTGAATTCGGAAAGAATTGCGTTGTAGGTCAAGGAGCTATAATCCAATCCAGCGTTATTATAGGCAATTTACTAATTATTCGCAAAACTATCATTGAAGATGATGTTAGAATCGGTTCACATGCAATAGTAATGCCAGGAACTCATATTGGAAAACGAAGTGTACTAGCGGCTAATTCGGTCACAACAGTAGGTCAAGTGCTAAGAGATGATTATATTTATGTTGGGATTCCTGCAAAAGAATTTAAAAGGAATTGGTTTTTTGAAGATGGATTACAAGATAAAATTGGACAGGTTGAAAGTGTAGAAAAATTACGAGAGAAGTATGAAAAAATCTATATTAAGCGCTATGATCAAACTCACAAAGAACGAAGAGAACTTAAGAAAAAGCTTAAAGAACAGGAAGTAGAGAGATTTGACGTTGAGATCGATGGGGATGAGTTTGATGACTTTGACGATGGATTCAATATTTAAAAATTCAATAATTAATTATATATTCCCACCCTGGTTGCCATTTTCCTTTAACTCTCCAATCATCGTTGAAAGCTTGAATCCAAGTTTTATTATTTAATAACACTTCTAAGGCTAATTGGGGTGCTTGGTGAGCCACAATAACCACATTTTTATTTTGATGATCATTTTTTAAAAAATTAAGAAAATTTGCCATCCTGGTTTCCACATCCTTATAACTTTCACCAGAAGGAAACGGGTTATCTATATAATTAACTTGTTTAGGTTTTAATAGTGTAACTCTTAAATTGGTATAATCTCCGAAATTAATTTCTCGTAATCTCTTGTCTTCAATTATTCTATATTTATTCGAAAAGGCTAATTTGGCGGTTTCAATAGCCCTCGTTAAATCTGAGCTAAAAATTACATCAAATTTTTTATCAAACACTAAAAATCCTAGTTTTTTTGCTTGCCTTTTACCTTTATTAGAAAGTTTACTTCCTTGCCATCCAGCAGCTATTCCTTTTTTGTTATGAATAGAAGTACCATGAACGAAATAAGTAATGTGTATCATCGATTTCAATTATTTTACTTAATATATTAAATTTATCTTACATAGAAAAAAAAAGGAATATAGAAAAGGAGGAGTTATGATAAAGTCTCTCGGAACGCCCTCTCTTTAGTCATGATCCTCCATTTTCTATATATAGTATTGAGAGTAATTTCTTTTAGCAATTTAATGTAATTTTACGAAGTCAACTGCCCATAATACACTCCAAGGCAATCCAGAATACTCTGAGGGCCAATAATTGGGATGATCTAGTTTGAAATCATCCTTTACAAGTCCAACCATATTAGTACTCAATTTTGCTGATTCACCTGGTTCCCAAATACGATCTCCATTTCCCACCCAGGACTCATCCCAATAGTTAACTATTGTTCCTTCTCCATCACCATGAAAATGCACTGATATGAATTCAAATCCGAAGACTGAGCCATAAACCATGGGTAGGTCCCATCTAGGTAACAGGATATTTCCATATTCGTCGAAGCCATCATCATCAAAGCCCAACATTATCAGCCAGCCAGCCCAAACCTCTATGTCTATTATGAAATTATATTGATATTTATAATCCATAAAACCTTGGAAAACCCAATAATATCCTCCACTCCCAAAAGGTGGAGCAACGATAACTGGAGCATTTTTGACGTTTATATTAACTGTAATCATATGTCGACCATCATGCATGTCTCTATCAAGGATAAAGCCATCATATGTACATTCCCAAATCGGTTGATAGATCCACTCATCAGTGGTCATATTATAATCTATGCCTTGAGGTCTTACTTGATATCCGTCAACCCACCCACCAACGTTGGGATTGAGATCGTAACCAAAGACATCATAAAACCAATCATCAAGTGGTCTTTTGATCGAAGAGGCTCCCTGTACTGCTGGTATAGCGCCCATGATTAAAATCCCAAAAATTGCTAAACATGTTATTGATAAAAGTCCTCTATATTTTCTGTTCATTTAGATTTCACTTTTTTTTTAAATTGCTGTGATTGATATTTGGTCTAAAATCTTATTTTTAGATTTGACTTTGAAACTTCGCGCAAAGTTCGAATTTTGGATTTTGCCAAAGAAGAATCAATTTAAATAAACCCTTATCTTATCTAAATGATTGTAGATCTTTTATAGTTGATAATCAATAGAATCAAAGATGGCGAAAAAAAGTATAGTTGGAGTAGTTATATTGGTTATTTTATGGGGTTCTCTTATGATAATTATTCCAATCCAATTACTTTCATTCAGATCCTCATTGTATGACCATATTAACGAATCTCGTTCTTTTATATATGAACCAAGCTCACCATCATCTATTGAAAAGTTATATATTGATGCTGATGAGGGTAATATAGAAATAAGATATATTAATCCACCAGTTGATTATTTTGTATTAATAGACGTAAATATTGCTTTAATTGGAGAAAACTTAGTTGGTAAATCATTTGATGATTATTTGAACATTTCATGGAACAACTCAAGTTCTCAGATAAATCTTAAATTGAAAATTATATCGGATGATTGGTTTAATCCACTATATTGGTTAAAGAAAGAAATAAGTATTGTTGTAAATATTAGAAAAGATATTGTATTTGATATTATTACCAATCTAACTAAAGGAAACTTTGAAATAACTATTCCTTATGGCGTTTCCTTTAGAGATTTATTAACAAACGTCTCCAATGGAAATATTTTGTACAATTTTGAGCACTGTTCAATTCAAGGAAACATAATTGGAACTATAAATAATGGAAATTTGATTTTCAAGTCAAATGATGTGCAATATGCTCAAAATAGTAGTTGGGACATAAACACTAGAGAGGGTAATATAGACATTGAAGTTTTTCAATATAGAGATATTGGTGCTAACACAACAGGGATATTCAAAGTTAATAAAGGAGATATTTTTATTTACTATAAGGATAACAGCGCTGATATTGGTGCAATGCTTGAAATTCCCTACGGAGGAGAATTCATGGATAAAAGTGGATTTCCTACTTGTTTATTGCAGGTTCCTGGTCTCATATGTACGCTTGTAGATGGTTTTGATTTCAATCGTATTGCACAAACTACATATGAGGGCATTTTTTATTTTACATCAGATGATTTACTAGCAAACATTGTTAAGTACTATTACAATATCAGGTTTGAAATCCTAGAGGGAGATTTTGACATGGATCTGACAAGTATACCCTCATTATTTGAATAAAATCATGTTAAAAATTTTTTAATTTGTTTATGGTTTTTTAGACCAATGTGCATGGCATATATTAGACGAAATAAACTGTTTTAAATACTATTTTGAATGGATAAATTTGCCAACCTATTAAATTTGATGCATATATATCTAAATTTCGTGGAGAGAGAGTAAATATAACAGGACAAATTTCCTCGATTATAAGTTTTTGAATATTATAGTATATCGCTTCTCTTAAAACAGGATTTGTCTCCTTAATTCCTTCTTCTATCAATTCATCTAATACACTAACATTAAAGTCGGTCCATAAAGTCCATTTTGAATGATAATCAAGCATACCAGTGTGTGGATCGTTATAGTCATACATCCACATTAATGTTTCAAGTTGAGACGGAGCACCACTCCAAATTGGTTGACATGATACATTGACTCCAAGTTGTTTAAGATTTTCTGGAAAAGGAATTGGTGGTAATTCATTGTATGGATTCCCTGGATAATAAGATAAATTATATATAGCAAGAGGGAATCCATTAGTTACTAATTGTTCCCATTCGTTTCCTGCTGTAATATTGTCATTTGCCGTTAAACCCGCTGTTCCAGGCCAACCTTCGTCAATTAACATTTGTCTTGCTTTTGAAATGTTATAATAAGGAATGTCAATACCAGTAATGTTAGAGTAAGGGATACCTTCTGGAATTGGGGATCTGGCTGTTATAGAGTTAGGAACTATTTCAAGGATATTAGAATAGTTAATTGCATAAGATATTGCCTTTCTCATTGTACTATTAATAAGTTTAGGATAAAAAAAAACATAAAAATAGCTTATAGTAGGCTTTTGTTGAACTGTAATTCCTGCAACACCTTTAAGGAGTTCGATAGATCTTTCTGGATAGAACCTTATTAAAAATTTAATAAAGTCCCGGTCTACTATATGAATTTCTCCTGCTAAAAGCGCATTCCATAAAATGTTAATACGATTAGTATCATTAGTTGGAGAATAAAACTTTAAAATTACCTTATCAATTTCAGGTTTTGTTCCCCAGTAATCCTGATTAGGAGATAATGACATATTGACATTAGGTTCATAACCATCATATATAAAAGGACCGGTTCCAACTAAATTATCAATGTGTGTATTTAGGGGTTTATCCGCAGGGGTTGATGATGGTGATAAAATACTTGTAGTACTATGAGTTAATAATTCTCGAAAAGGTACAAAAACATCATTTAAAACAAATTTTACAATATGGGAATCTAAGACTAGAGTTTTATTTACAATCCAGCGCCCATCTGGTAAAAAAAATAGGTAACCCCACAAATACCAAGATAGAAGTGATGAATCGATAATTTGAGTAATTCTATCGAAGTTCCATTTAACAGCTGCAGCATTAAATGGCGTTCCGTCATGGAACATGACATTCTTTCTAAGTGTGCATGTGAAATTTAGGTAGTCCGAACTCCAATTTCCATCTAATGCTAGATGAGGAAGAGTTTGAGATTTACCACCTATATAAATATTATCAAATAACGTCTCGGTAACATGATTAATTACTATTTCTTCTGAAGAAAAGCTATACATAAGAGGGTCAATTTCTCCAATAGGTTTAGTTATACCTACTTTAAGAATACCTCCTTGCGGGATCTCTCCCATAATAATAATTCCACTTATAATCCCAACTATCGCTAAGCTTATTATTGACCCTCCAACTATGATTATTTTCTTGAATTCTTTGATATTAGGAAATCTTTTTTTAGAAGAAGCTTTTTCTATCATTTTAATCATTTAATAGAATTCACATTTATGTATAACTTGAAGATTGGTTGATTCTATTTTTAAACTTTTCTGTCTATGATAATCAGATTTAAGATATAATTTTATCAGAATCTAAAAAGAAGCAAAAATTAAAAAGAATATTTTAAAAAAAAAAAAAAGAATGGAGGAATAGCGGTTTGGATGTGGTCATTCGAGAAGCCATTATTCTAATCTTTTTCCTCCTTGTTCTATATTATTATTTAAAAATTTCAACCCTCACTTGGTATTTCTCTCCATTAATCTGCTTCTAACTCAATTCATAAACTTCAACGGAGTCAACTGGCCATAAATCACCATAAAATGGATCATATTTAGGATGAGTTTCTTTGAAATCAGGCTTAAAAAGGGCTATGTGATGAAGTTCTACCATTCCGGGTGCACCAGCAGTTTCGGCAAAACCGAGCTCAACTGCACGTTCTGTTAATGTTCCATAACCAATACCGTGAATATTAATCGAGACATAATAATACCACATATCAAATACATTTGGTAACTCTGCTCCAGGTTCAGGGATATAAAATTTAACTAACACGGTATAATCGATATACCCATCAATTCCATCTCCCAATACAGCTTGAGGGTAAGGAGCAGCCCCAAGACAGTAAAGAATAAAATCGAAGTAATCATACACTGAACATGGAGCGTTTTTCACATTTAATTGCAGGGTTATTAAAGCAGTTCCATCGTTTAATGCTCGTTCTTTAATATTACCATCAATTATAGTATCTCCTATTACTAAACTATTTTCGTATATCATGTCGTTAACGAATGGGTAGAAGCCAGCCAAAGGCCAAGGTAACCCCATCTTCGTCACTAAACCAGAATAAGGGCTCCAAAAGTCATAAAAAGCCCAATTTTTTTCGCCCCACGGGAAAGCAGCGTAATTCGGATCTAACCAATCATCTAATGGTCTTTTGGTTACATTACCTGAGCTTGCTGCAACTACTGGTATAAAACTGAAAATAGCGAACATCAGAAAGGTTAAGAGAATCAATTTAGATAGGTTATTTCTATTCATTTTTTTTCATCCTTTTTTGTTATTTATTTTTCTTTTTTGGCAAATTTGTGTCAATTGGTTATTATGCTTAATCTTTATTTTTAGATTTAAGTTCGAAACCTTTAGCGAACTTAGAATATCTTCCACTTATTATTCCAAGAAACAGTTCGGAATTTTGCATATAATCCGAAGTTTGAGTTATTTAAATAAAAAATATTAAATATGAGGATTTTTATTTTTAAATGAAATTTTTTAAACATATTTGTTATATCTTATATATGAGCGAGATTACTCAAAATTTAATTGAAAATTAAAATAAAGAAATAATAATAGGTGTATTAATAAAATCTGTGCTAAAAAAATCAATTATCCTCCAGAAGATTTAATTAACCCATCAGGCATGGAGAAGAAAGATTTTGAATATATAATCCTCTGGATGCTAAATAATAATGAGGAGTGTAATTGGTCTGTCTTTTTAGATAAGCCACTAGAAATCAGCCTAGCTACATTGTCTAAATATATGAAATTATTAATTTCAAACGGCTATGTTGGGAAAAAGAGTAAAGGAGTTTATGTAGCTACTACTGAAGGTAAGAAAAGATATATAGATTTGAAATTTAAAGACTCATTTGAGAGAAAATTAAGATATCCTCCAGAGATCATTTTGAACAAGAGAAATTATGTTCATATCATCTTGTGGATGTTATTTAATAACGACTATTTAAAGTGGTCAGATTTTATTGAAAAGCCTCTTTCTCTCAATCATAATTCTCTATCAAAATATTTAAATCTTTTAATGAAAAAAGGTTTTGTCGATAGCGAAAATATGGAATACAGAATCACTAAGGTCGGTGAGGAACGATATAATAAAATGCTGAAAAAATATCAATTAGATTATCAATCAATTTTAGAAGAAGAGATAGATAAGATAGAAAGTATCAAAGAAAATGCCAGAAAGTTTCTTAAGGAGCAGGATATCGAAGATAACCTAATAGAAATTTTACTTCTTGATTTAATTAATCATTTTAATTATAGCGTCATTGAGAATATACTCCCATCAAAAGAAGATTTTTATAAAATATTATTGTTTCTTTCTATAAATCATCCAAGTCGATATCCAGAATATATTTCACAAGAAAATTTCGCTCTTAAATATAATATTAAGCTAGCTACACTTACTTTTTGTGTGCAAAAGATTACTGAAGAGAATTTATATGGTTCAAAATTTTTCAATTTAAGATTTAATGATGAGATGGTATATTGTTTTCGAGAAGATGACAAAATTGATAAAATGCTGCATTTAATTATAGATGAGAACATTCTAAAGTTTAGTTATCTCAAAAGATTACAACCTGACATCTCTAAAGAAGAAAGAAATTCACAAACCGTAGATTTATTAGACAATATTTTAAATGACATTTCTGATAAACTATTTGATAGAAATATAAAATCACCTCTAAAGAAATTTCTACCTGATTACATCAATTTCTTATTTGGGAAATATCAAAAAGAAACAATTTCAGATGATTTAGTAGATAAGTTTAAGGGTTTAGCTTTTCAAAATATAATTAACCTAAAATTAGAGGATTATGACAGAATTAAAAGAGAAAAAACCATTTTAACTTCAATTCTAAAAGATTTTCCAAAATATAAGATATTGGATGAAATTAATAAAAAGTTGAAAGAACAAGAATAATAACTAATTCGAACTTTGTGAAAAGTTTCGAACTCAAAACTAAAAATTATTAGTTGAATAAATTTATTTGTCTTTAAAAGAAAAATCAGAATAAAAATGAAATTATCAATAGAAGATACCAGAACGGGCAAAAGAATAAAGTTAGATGTAAAGGAACACCATATAATAGAACGGATTATAGAAATTGTTGTCAAACATATGGGGTTTATAAGCTCAGAACAACGTTCTTATGCTTTAGTGTACAAAGAAAAGGAATTGCCAAATACGATATCAATTAAGGAGGCAATACACAAATTTGGGCTAAAAGAGTATGATATTTTAATGTTATGGACAAAAGTTATAGGAGGTTAATCTTATTTAACATATATAGGCTCATCTTATTTCACGTTGTAAATTTTTTTAAGTTTTTGGATTGAATTTCTTTTAAAAAATTCAGCTGCTTCGATACAAATATCATATTGGAGGGGGTCCTCTGGATTGGGATTCTCTACTAATTTTTCTAGAGACTTTACTGTAGTTTCCAAATCTGATAATTTTGTCCATTGCCTTAAAATATTTAAACATATATAACCGGTCCCTATCCTTTTCAATCCTTCTAACTCAATGGGATGAATATTTGGATGAAATATATTTGAATACCAAGCAAAATCAATCCCTCCAGGATATGGAAAGGATCTATTTATTTTAATGAGAATTCGGTGATTCATCTGAGGCTTTACATTGATACCTCCTTCACTTTCTCCTTTAATAAATCCAAAGGCACTTAAATTAATCCATAATTCTACACTATTATCATACCATGCTATAGATTTATTTTCAACAAGGTTAATGGTACTTAGAATCTTTATCTCATTATTTACTCTTTCTTTCCATATCTCAAAAGGTAATTCTGGCATCTATATGTCCTCTTAATTTAAATCTTAAATTTTTTATATGAGCAAGTCCAACACTTTGGATCTTTTAGTTTATCAATAATGCTGAAACTGTTTGTTAGACCATTATAAATTAATTGTTTTCCAACTAAGGGTTCTCCAATATAAGGATTCCATTTCTTATCTTCCTTATAATAATTCATTCCAAGTAAAAATTTTAGAACCTGCTGAGATTGAATACCGCTTATTATTGAAGTAGTTGTTACGATTGTTGCTATTTTTCTTGTGGTTTCACCTTCTTCAGACTTTATTTCCTCTCCAGTACAAGAAAATTTTTTCCACATTAAATCCAAATCTTTTTCTGATATACCACATTGCAAACAAGCTGAATTTTCAACTTCTGAATATACTGCTTGAACGGAACCAAAAAATTCGTCAATCCCAGAATCAACAAAAGGAATTCGATTATAGTATGCATAATTGTTAGCTTCAATTCGTGCTTCAAGATTGTCTAAGCAAGAGCATATTACATTACACTTGCTATAAAGGGTTTTATCTATTGAATTTAAGTCTTTTTTAATTGAAACAACCTCAACATCAGGATTTAAGTCTCTGCATACATCTTTAATAACATCTGCTTTGTATTCTCTATCTTTTGCTGCTTTAGGGTTAAACAACACACAACGACTTAAATTTGAAGTTTGAATGAAATCAAAATCAATTAAAAATATTTTTCCAACTCCAACTAAAGCTAAGTTTTTTACAACTTCATTTCCAGTAGCTCCAGCACCAATTACCATGATTGTCGCATTAGAAATAGTAGTTTGATCCCAACCAATAATTCTCTTTTGGCGATCGAATCTATCTGAATCTATGGAATCAGTTCCAATCACTTTAATTCCTTTATTTTCTTTCTTACTCATAGATATAAACTAAATTGTTAAGTTGAAGATATAATAGCATAACTTAGCGTTTTGTATTTCTTTTTTGAGCCTTTATCTAATGTAAAAAATTTGAATTCCTCTCGAATGGGATCAACTACTAAAGCAACTTGGTAAGATTCGGGAAAAAAATATTCTTGTGTGTGAATGTCAGTTAATGATAAGAAGCAACCTAGATTGATATGAGAATGCCACCATCCTATAACTTGTAAATTCTCGTTCCCCATATCATATTTCAACTTTTGAAATTCCTGTTCATATTTTCCTGCAGTTCCTTCAATTTGAGATGTATTAAATTTATTACTTCTAACTGTATTTTTAATATAAATCTGTTCTTTTATAACAATATATTTATTCTTTCTCCATTTTAAAATTAAACCAATTAAATAGCCAAAAATTTCTCTATCAGAATTTTTGCATAATTCATCAATATGATTTAAAGTATTTTTATCTATGTATACTGGAAATAGAAAATCTTTTTCGAATAATGTCAATTTTATCCTTGTAATGTTTTAAGATATTTTACTAAAATTTTAATTTTACTCAATTAAAGGCTCTTTAATTTATTCAAGGTAGTTAAAGCAAACTCTGCTTCTTTTTCAAAACCTCCTCTTTTATATAAATTAACTGCTTTGTTAATTAAATCGATTATTTCTATATATAATCTTTCTTTAATATGCAGTTGATCTGATATATCTGACTCCATTCCTAATTTTAAAGCTTCACAATGCATTAAATTAGCTGATACTAATAATTTCAATTTCTCATCAGAAAGAGATTCAATTGCTTGATCAAAAAATTTCACAGCTTCAGCAAACTTCGAAATATTTTCATATTCTTCAGCTAATTCTATACACTCCCAAGCTTTACACAAATTGTATAATGCTTTGAATTCTTCTTTTTCTTCATTTGAATTTAGTATTTTAAATTTAGATCCAGCAATTGAGAATTTTTTTGATGCTGTATAATGATCTCCTTTCTTTTCCAACAATCTTGCTTCTTCTATGTCTGACCAAATTATATTGTAATCAATTTTATCAAATGAAGGCTTTTTTCCTTGCTTTTTAATAATAGAAATTTCTAAAATCTCTTTAATAATTTCAGTTATACAATCTTTTGAATCCTCTTGGATCGCTGAATATCCAAAAACTTTCTCTTTTAATGTATATTCCATTTTTTCTATGGGCATTGAGATTGACTTTCTGTCTTGAAAATTAGCAATTATGTAAAAATCAATTTTAGGTAATTTGTATTTCAATTCAGAAAATAAATCATAAGTATATTTAACATTTCGCTCAGTTGAATCAGTAACAATGAGAATGATATCAATAGTATGTAAAAGTTTTTGAAAAGAAAAAAAATTGTCTACTAATTCTCTTAAATCAATTTCTCTTAAAATACAATGTTCTATACCTCTGGTTCCAGTAATATTAACTTGCTTTTGAAAAATTTCATTAAAGTTATCATCTAATTCTAAAATAATATCTTCTGGAAATAAATTCAAGATAGTGGTTTTACCAACTCCATTTTCTCCGGTAAATAAAATTTGAGGAGGTTTTAACATCGAAATTAATATTCCTTACATAATTGTAATTAATTTTATTATAGATATTAACATTAATTAATATAAGTATATTTTTAACTGAAATTTTGAGTGTATTGAGCTGAGTAAAAAAAACAAAGTCCATAATGATAAGAGTCAAGAGTTAAGATTTTTGAACATTGAAGCAAAAAAAATTCCAGAATGTCGCCCTCCGAATGATAAAATTTTAAAATTTTCTATTGAACAGGATTCTAAAGAATATAAATAAGTTGACTTTGAAAGAAATTTGGAAAATATAACAATATTAAAACCTAGTGACAGAATATTGTATTCTAATTTTTAAATAAATGACTAAACCAATAAAGAAGGGGATTAACCAAATCACCAAAATCCAAGCAAATACATTCATATCTCTTTTTTTTGCATCTTTATATACCCAGAATGTTATAAAAGATAATATAATATAAGGAATTGCCAAAAATATTATAAGCAGTAATATCAATAATTCAATCATAAACTTTACCTTTCTATTAATTATTTTATTTAGAAATTTTCATAGGTTTGGATTCATCAAAGGGGGTCTCGCAGACCCAGCAACCATTTTCTAAATTAGTTAATGCTCTTGAGCATTTTAAACAATATAATGCATTGCATTTGGGACAAATATAATTTAACCGTGTAACTTTACTTTTGCACACTAAACATAATCCTTTCTCTTTATATAATTGAATTTCCTCGATAGTAATAGTAGTGGGTTTCATAAAAGTCTTCAAAAAGTCTTTAAGCTCCTCCTTTGGAACTATTTCTTGAACTTCTGACACTTTAGTTCTCTTAATTATGTAAATTGTCACATAAATGATCACCACAATTAAAACAGAGGTTGAAATTAAAATTATTATTTGACTCAAAAGAACTAGTGGGAGATTGGTGAAAATGGTTAAACTAAAAAATAGTAAGATCAGAATAATTGAAATTAAAACTAACCAATTAATTAATTTGCTTGAAAAGAACTCAATATTTGCAATTAGAGGAATTGTTGCGGTTATAGTTCCCACTATTATAAAAATTGAAGGTAATACTGGAGATATAAGATTTAATTGCTTTAATGCTATTGTCTCAAAAACCCATCCAATCAAAACTATAGTAAATCCAATGGCTACTACTGATGATACTAACTGGAATTCTTTTTTTGACTTTATTGAAAACCATATAAACATAATACTTAATATAATTATACTAATTAAGATATAAATATGAGAATATAGATAAAAGTAAAGAAAAATGTAATTAAGTACATTATATGTTAGAATAAGTGTGCTTAAATCACCTGAATAAGTCCCTTCTAAAAATATATCAGAAAAATAATAAAATATTCTTGCTAAAGAAATACTAAGCCAAAAACTTGCAAAACTATACATCAATATTTTTTCATGTAGGATCTCTTTTTTACGCCCCTGAGAAATGTAAAATATACAACAAAAAATTAATACCACTATTGCAATAGACGAAAAAAAACGTTCTAAAGGATCAAATGTAATAAAGAAAATTATGTGGAATCACCTAAACAAACATGAAATTTTTTTAATAATTAGCTCATATTGGATATATAAAAAAATTTCGCTCTTAAACTTTAACTTCTAACTTGTTATTTCGAGGAATTAATTTAAATTTAATCCTTTTATATAAATTACTTAGGAAAAATTTAATACTCCTTGTATAAATTAAAAGATGGCATATAAAGCTATTAAAACTGTTATTATATTGATTATATTTTGTTTGAGTATCATTTTTTCTATACCTATCGTTATTATTTCAACAGCTCTCTCATCTTTTGGCAACATTTATAAATCAATTCAGTTCTATTATAATCCTAGCACCCCTACATTTTCGAATGGATTAAATATTGATATTGATATAGGGGAAGTTGAAATAGAATATATAACTGACCCAGTTAGTTATTATGCGAAAATAGATATAAGTATTGAAATGAATGGCCAAAGTTTAGCTGGAAAATCATATTTAGATTATTTCAATATTGCTTGGCAGAATACAAGTAGTCTTTTATACTTCACCATGAATTTAAAAACAGGTATAGACAAAGTTAAAATTCTATCCCTAATAAAGAGTATTGATGTAAATATAGCTCTAAAAGCAGATGTAATTTATGATATTGATATCAGAGTTAGCATTAAAGGAGGTGCTCGTATATCTGTTCCATATGGTGTTTCAGTGGGGAATATAGAAGCTAATGTTTCAAGAGGTAATATCAAATATAACTTTTTCTACTGTCTCTTAGAAGGTAATATTAGTGCTATTATCAATGACAGAGGAGATCTTGAGATGAAAAACTATGATATAAAATACACGCAAAATAGTACATGGACGCTTTATACTAAAAAGGGTAATATCCATATTGAAATCTCTCAAACTAAAGCTACAAATGCTAACATAATTGGTAATATCACAATAATTACTGGTAATTATCGATTAACTTATATAGACAATACAGATGAAGTTGGAGCATATTTTATATTATATGTACACCCAGATGATTATGCTATTAATCAAAAAATTGCTGAACTTGTAGGTTTTGCATATTATGTGACAACAGTAAATGGGACAGATGTCTATCATTTGACTTCCGATGATTATCCCGCACAATATAATTATAATTTGTTGTTTAATTTTCCAATTGGTATGTATGAAGAGTTAGAACTCCAAAACACATAGAGAATGCTCTAATTTTATTTGATTTTATAGAAAGATTATTAAGATATGTTAGATAAAGTGAATATCTTTGTATACAGGATTAAAATAGTTAATCTCAAATCCTTTTAAATTGGATCTATAAATCCTAAAAAAATTTCTTTCAAAAAGGTAACACATTGGGAATATTTTTTCAATTAAACGTCTTTGAATTTGATAGTAATAATGTTCTCTTATAGCCTCATTAGTTTCTGCTAGAGCAAGTTCAATTAAATCTTGGGTTGAATTATCATTAACCTGACAATAATTTAAATCTAAAGCTTTATTTGAACATAAAATATTCACAATACTGCAAGGATCATTAAATCTCGTAATATAACCCATATGTGAAAGTTCAACCCTATTTAAGTTTTCGTGAAAGATTTCATTATATTCTCCAAGTGTAATGCTAACGCCTTCTACCTTTACTCCAATTTGCTTTAGATCTTCTGTTACTATATTTAAAAAGACAATCCCATTTAACATACCACTTATGTATGTAAAATTATATGTCTCTAAAGGTTTTCCATCATCTACTAATTTTTCCCATTGATTACCTGCAGAAACGTTATCATCAGCAGTCAAAGCCCCGGCAACTCCGCTCCAATTAACATCTTTTAGAGTTTGTCGTGCTATTGAAATATTATAATAAGGAACTTCAATACTAGTTGTGTTTGAGTATAAAACACCTTCTGGAATAGGAGATCTAAGTCTTATTCCATGACCACTTAACCACTTATCTATATAAGCAGAGTAATTACAAGCATAAGATATTGCTTTTCTCATAGTTACATTAATTAATTCGTTGTTCATTAGTAAGTAATCAAAAAATGGCGCTGAAGGGTCTTCTTCTACTATTACATCAGGATTGTTTATAAAAGTGTCTAGGACATCATTATCATAAATTCCGAGGGAATCCAAATAATGAGCATGACTATGTAATTCGTTGTAACCACTTAACATTGAAAGTTCTCCAGAAAGTAATGCTTCGAATTTATCTTCTGGAGTTGGATAAATCTTGAATATCAATTTATCAATCTGAGGTTTACCACCCCAATAATTTGGATTGGAAGAGAGTACTAGGCTATGATTTTTATTCCAAACACCAAATAAAAAAGGACCAGTTCCGATTAAAATTTCTGTTGGTGAAATAAAATCATTTTGAGAAGTTGAAGTAGGTGAGACCATGAATGCATTAACAGAGGCTAATAATGCAGTAAGGGGGATATAGGGCTTGTTTAATATGAACTTTATATTATAATCATTAATGATTTCAGTATGATTTATAATCCATGTCCCATCGGAAAATAACCAGAATTGTTTTGAAGTATAGTGCATTTTACCGTTTGCAATTAAAGTGTATATTCTATCAATATTCCATTGAACCGCTGGTGCATTAAATGGTGTTCCATCATGGAATTGAACACCTTGTCTCAGTTCAAAAATATACTCTGTAGCATCCTCATTCCTTGAATAATTTATGGCAAGGTTATAAATTATTTGGGATTGTTGATTAGCTGAATCATGCGTAAATAAACCTTCAGCAACTTGATTAATTATCTCGTAATCAGCTGGTACCCAAGTTATAAGTGGGTCAATCCCTAAAGTACATACAGCTAAATCTGTAAAGGATATATATAAAATTTTTTCCTCTGGTGAATATAAAAAGATTGTTATTCCACCAATAATTCCTGCTAACGCTATGCAACCCACTATTCCAAAAATTACAATTCGGTTTTTTTTAAATACTTTAATTTTCTTTTTGGGAGGTTTTTTCATTGAACCTTTATTCTTTGATGACATTTTAACTCTCAACTAATCTATTTTTAACAATCAAAATTGATCAAATTGATTTCACGATAACAGTATAAAGTTAAAATTAGACAATTTCGTAATTAAAACTTTTGATCTTCTAATAATTAAAACTTTCAAAACCATTATTTTAACCTAAAGAATATTAAAAAAAAAAAAAGAAATAGAATCGGAGGAATAAGTTGTCATTAATCCTCCATTTTCTATTTTATATGGAAAGGAAAATAGTTTCTGTTAAAATTCAGGGAAAGATTGAATAATTTCTCTCTTCAGTTCCATCGCTTCTTTGATTTCTGGACCTAACGAATTAATTTGCATATTATTACATCCAACAATTATATTGTTATAACCATCAATATCTGCCACGTTGGTTTTCGTAGAACCTCCCACAACCACGCATTCACTTGCCCCATACAAGAAAATAGGAGCCCAAGAGGCAACAACATCTTGAACATTATTACCGAGTATCATATTATTATAGGGAAAAGCAGACCCAATACCATAAGCTCCTGTACCTCGAATAATGTTATTGGAAATAAAAGCATCCTGCAACCCTTCTATCCAAATTCCACCCCATTCAGTATCATCTAAAACAATTTTATTATGTGAGACAACCACTTCGAGAGATTTGATTGATGAATAGTCCATTAAACCTATACCATCTGCAGAAGAAGAAACCCTTATTGTGTTGTGAGTAATTTTCCACTGCGAGAGGGAGGGTGGAACTATAATACCTGCTTGCCATACCCATATACCATATATAAACATGGTCTCAATATCATTATATTTAATCTCAAATTTTGAATTGATATTATCCATATTAATCACTCCAAAATTTCCTCCTTTAATTGAATTTGAAGAAATTTTCATTTGCACATTCATTAATCCATATGCTGAAATGGCTCCCCATATCGAGTCAAAATCACACATAGTAATAATGTGATTTCCTGTTCCAAAGTGATATTCAACTCCTACTCTAACATTAAAACCTACTCCTAATGGATTAACTAGAGTACCTTCATGTCCAATATATTTAACATTTTCGATCCAGGAATTAGTTTCACCTGTTAGTAAAATAATTGATACCAAATCGTATGATGGGTATTCTGGATCCTCCCATGGTTCAGCAGGCATATAAGGTGTAATATCAAAAATTAAATCTGAGATGTATACATCTCCCCCTGCGAAAGTAAATAAATATGGGCCCTCAGGACCAACTACTCCTTCTAATGTGTCATCCAAACCTTTAAGAACATCAATTTTGGTAAGACTTTTACTTGTCCCCTTAAACGTGCCACAAAAACCCTCAACAAAAATAGCGTTCGTGTAAAATTGTCCTGAAGTTAATTGAACTGTGCTTCCTGGACCCGCAGCAATAGCGTCATCAAATGCTGCTTGGATGTTTGCGGTATCATCTCCACCTGATGGAGATACAATAAAAGTAGGCGAATTAGCATTGACTGGTCCGATTATCAACGTGAAAACTCCAAATATCATTAATATTGTAAAAATTCCGATGACTAAGCCTGATTTTGTTTTCAATTTCATTTTTTTAAAACCTTTTTTCCGTGTTTGTTTTTTTACTTAAATTGGTTATAGCAGCAATTTTATTTACTAAATTGGTGCCAAATAGTATTTATCACACCAATTGATTTTTAGAATTAGCTTCGAAACTTTACACAAAGTCCGAATATTTTGTCCCTCAAAACAACTGATTACCTTTAATAGAAAAGTTTGTCTTCTACAGTGGATCAAAAATTTGACTTCGAGACTTCACCCAAAATTCGAATATTATTAAACTTAATTACTACCTAAAGGTTTGATTTAAATAATTTTCTTCCCTATATCATACTTTGAATTTTAATTTCTTTATCTTATTAATGGATAGAACTATTGATGCGAACTAAAGCTATAAGAGATATAATTATAGGAATAATATTTAGCTTCAGCATCATTTTTTCGGTACCGATTTTTATTCTTTCAACTAGTCTTGCATCTTCAGGTAAAATAAGCGAAAGGCTACAATATTTATATAATCCTAGCAGTCCCTCAAATATGGAAGAACTAAGCATTGGTATTGATATAGGAGATGTTAAATTAGAATATATCACAACTCCAGTTAATTATTTTGCGAAATTAGATATTAATATTGAAATGATTGGTTTAGATTTAGCAGGAAAGTCATATTTAGACTATTTTGACTTTAACTGGCAAAATATAAGTGAGTGTGTAAATTTTACAATGAGAATCAAGCCAGAAATAAGCCTATTAGAGGTATTATCCTTGATCAAAAACATTCAAGTCTTAATTTTTATCAGTGCAAATACGATTTGTGATATTGATATTAGAGTTAAAGATCAAGGAGATACTCAGATAATTGTTCCGTTTGGGATTTCTGTGGAAAATATAATAGTTAAGCTTTCTAAAGGTGATATTCAATTTGATTTTTCATATTGTATTTTGAAAGGCAATATTACTGGAATCATTCAAGATGAAGGAGATTTATTTTTTAAGTCCTATAACTTACAACCTATTCAAAATATTTCTTTACTTCTTTCTGCTGTGGAGGGTGATATATTTATTGATATTTTTCAACATAATGGCATGGATGCCAATATCTCAGGGATTATTTCTCATAAAATTGGAAATATTCGCTTTAAGTATGACGATGATAACCTAGATGTGGGCGCATATTTTGTATTATATTACAATGCAAATGATCTTGGTTTTCCTCGAGCTCTCGATGAGGTTGAAGGATTTGAAGATTTTCCTGCATCAGGTCTAGATATTTATTATTTAAGATCTTATGATTATCCTGCAGAAGGGAACTTCAACCTTTTAATTAATAACTCAAATGGACTTTTTTTGAAGTTAGATCTTAAGAATTATTATTAGTAAAAAAAAATATCCTTGTAATTTGACTTGAACTGGTGGACTTGCCATCCTTTAAGGTTAGACCGGAAAATACTTAAATAATTTTTCCGATAAAGGTAGCAAGATGGAAAAACTTCTTCAACAAGATGTTTTTGAATATCATAATAAATTTGTGATCTTATTTTCTCATCATGTTCTGCTAGAGCAAGCTCCATTAAATCCTGAGTTGCAGTGTCATTAACTTGACCAATATTGTCAAAACCTCCACTTAAGAATAAATCTTGGATTATAGTGGATGGATCATTCAATTTTGGACCGTTAGTATCTAATAATAAAAAATTGATCATGTTTAAATGATAACCACTTGTTTCACGAATAATAGATTTAAATTCTGCCCAAGAAATTATAGCTGGTTCTAATTTAATTCCTATTTGTTTAAGATCATTTACCAGAAACGGAAAAGAAATTGTGTGTAAGAAAGAACCTTCATTTTCTATGAGAGTAAAATTATAGGTCGCTAGAGGAGTTAAACTATTTGCCTTTACTTCCCATTCATTTCCAGAAGTTACATTATCATTTGCAGTCAAATTATTCGTTCCATGCAATCCTGCATCTTTCAAAACGTGCCTTGCTTTGGAGACATTATAGTAAGGATAGTTTATATCCGTTAAGTTTGAGTATCGCATCCCCTCTGAGATTGGAGATTTCGCTCTTATTCCATGTCCATTGATAATTTCGTTAATGATTAATGAATAATTAAGAGCATAAGAAATTGCTTTTCTCATAGTTACATTAATCAATTCATTGTTCATGATTAGATAAGTAAATTGGAACAAGGGTGGACCTTCTTGAATGATAACAGAAGGGTGATTAAAGAATGAATCTACATCAATGGAATCATCATAATAAATAGAATCAGATGTAGCATCATATCGATGATCATAACCACAAAGCATTGAAATTTCTCCTGTTAATAAAGCTTCATAGCGAGCAGTCTTATTAAGAGTTAGAAAAATTAATTTATTTATTTTAGGTTGTCCCCTCCAATAGGATGGATTAGAGGATAATATAATTTTTTCATGCTGTATATAAACTTCATAAATAAAAGGGCCTGTTCCAATTATGCCACCCATTGGAATAAAATCATCATAAGGAGTACATGTTGGGGAATATATATATGCATATATAGAAGCCAATAAATCAAGAAATGGAGTATAAGGTTTGTTTAGTATAAAACGAATCGTATAATCATTTATAATTTGCGTTTCATTGAGAATTCTTATTCCATCCTTTTCCAGTCTTTTTTCTTTAGGAAATAACCAAAAATCATTAGCAAAACTAGTGCTTATATTAAGATCCATAAGATTACATATTCGATCAAAATTCCATTTAACTGATGCAGCATTTAAAGCAGTTTCGTCATGAAATTTAACACCTTGTCTAAGATTACAAGTAAGGTTTAAATAATCATTACTCCAGGTATGGTTTATTGCTAAATTATGAATTAGCTGATCGCTTGCTGTCGCATAATCAAATAAACCTTCAGCAATTTGACTTGTAATGTCATGATTCATTGGATTATTGTTATCAAAAGGATCAAGAGATCCCATAATCCCATCATATGTACCAATAATTAAGTTAGGATAATTAGGGAGTGCAGTAAAAAGATATATACCACCAATCACACCAGCTATAGCCATAACAGCGATTATTCCATACACAATAACAGGACGTTTTTTTAATGATATAATTACTTTTTTAGGAGTTTTTTTCTTTGGTTCTTTCTGGTTCACACTCATTTTAAGGATAAAGTAATTGTAAGGTTATTAGATAAAATAATAATTAGATAAATTCATAATTAAGGTTTTTGATCATTTACAGATTAAACACTACAGAAAACAACTGGATATTTACTAAAACTAATATTTTGGTTAACATTTTTAATATCTTAAATTGTTTACCAAATAAAAGTCAAATAATAACATCATCTTAAAAATTCAGATAAAAAAAATTCTTGAAAATAATTCTAATGTAGAAGAAATACTAAATCACTGAATTTAAATAAAAATTTCATTTAAGAAATATTAGTTAGTTAAGAATAAAATAGATTCTTCTGTTATCTTTTCCCTTATTTACAGTTTTAGTAACTTCGATCTCACCAATCTCTTTAAGATTATTGACATGAGTTCCACCATCTACTTGCTCATCTATGTCTCCGATCCTGACTATCCTATACTGTTTAATTTTTTCAGGTAATCCCATAGCTAACCTTGCTAATTCTGGTTTATGCAACACTTCTTCTCTTGACATGTAATCAATTGTTATTGGCAGATTCTGTTTAATAATCTTATTTGCTTCATCAACGAAATTTCGTAACTTCTCAGGTGAATAATTCTCCATTGAGAAATCCATTCTTGTTTTATCCAGTTCGATTTGGTTCCCGGTAATTTTTGCATTAGCTCTTTTATATAAAATATTTGAAATCAAATGCGAAGCTGTATGATATCGCATGAAAGTGTATCTTCGTTCCCAATTCAATTCACAATGCACCTTATCTCCTAAGTTCAATCCTGGCTTGTCAACTTCATGGCTAATGTCTCCAGAAACTTTACCAACATAAAGAACTCTAAAATTTTTATCTCCCTTAATTATGAATCCCTCATCCCAAGGTTGACCACCTCCTTTGGGATAGAATGCAGTTTTATCAAGTACGATATATTTATCATCTTTCACACTGACTATATTAGAATCCCAACTTCTTAGGTAAGAGTCATCCATATATAAAGAGTCTGTCATACTATGAAGAAAGAAGTTTTTTTAAAATTTAATTATTCTTCAAAATTTAGATTTCTCACTTTCCTTGAACGAAAAGTTTAAATGATAGTTTGTGACAAATAAGTTTAGAAATCATAACTCGAAAACTCCCAGTATAAATGAATTTGAAATATAAATTACTGATAATAACATCAATAATATTTTCACTAATAATTATTGAAGGTTTTATTCTCTTTTTAGAATTAGACTATAAAACCATTGTTTTAAAATCCAAAAGATTCTGGAAAGTTAATGGAATATATATTGACGATACTGATCCTACAAAGAATTGGTTCACTACAAGTAACACATATGATTGGTGTAAAGGATCAGGGATAATAAACGATCCATATGTTATTGAGAACGTAGCTGTTAATGGTGAAGAATCCCCATATATGTATTGCATTTATATAGCCTATTCAAGTGCTTTTTTCATTATTAGGAATTGTATATTCTTTAATGCTCCTCGAATAAATGATAGATATTTTAGTGGTATGTATTTAAGAAGTATAAGTAATGCAAAAATTCTTAATAATAATATATCTTATAATGGTGATAATGGCATTTTCTTTCAAGGTGATGGAACTAACAATTTGATATCTAATAATATCCTATTCAATAATCGTAGAGCCGGAATCGATTTGGAGGCATTTTATGATAATTGTACAATATCTAGCAATTTAATTTCTGATAATGGGCAAGATGGAATTGTTTTAAGGCAAGATTGCGATAATAATATAATAAAGAATAATAAAGTCTATAATAGTGGATATAGTGGGATATTACTTCAAGGAGGGAGTGATAACAACATAGTGAAGGATAATTTAGTATCACAAAGTTATCGAGGTATAACCATTTATAGATATAGTAGTTATAATACTATCTATAACAATAATCTTTCAAATTCTTATTCTAATGGGATACATATTGAAGAATCCCAGTCTAATATCGTTCAAAATAATATAATCTCTAATAATAATGGAGATGGAGTAAGATTTGAATCATGGATTGTCGTAGATAATACAAATAATGTTATTTATAAAAATCTTATTGAAGGAAATAAAGGAAAGGGTGTTTCTATTGACAAATATTCCTTTAATAATCTTATTTGTGAGAATAGTTTTATTAATAACACTATAAACGCAGAGGATAAAGGGATTAATAATCAATGGGATAATGGAACAATTGGTAATTATTGGGATGACTACATTGGTGTGGATGCAAATGATGATGGAATTGGTGATACTCCGTATGATATAACCGGAATTGCTAATTCTTCGGACCATTTTCCTATTTGGGATGATGGGGTCGGATTGTGTAAACCCTCAAGATTTGTTCTTAACGCATACTACAATTGGGATAATCAACTTTGTATATTACATTGGTGGATAATATATTTAAAGCGTTATCATTAAATTTTCTACTTATTATTAAGTTCCGCTTAACAAGATCCTTAAAAATTTCTTTTCATTTAAACAACTCCCACAATTATAACACTCAGGTTCTTTATTTCAATCAACGATAGTCACCCTCACGAAGTTGTTAATTTATACCACATCTTTTAGTATAAATCTCATCCAGACTTTTTATTTTAATATTATTTTATTCGCGATCATCTATCACTTAAACCTGAAAGACAGATGATAAGTTATTTTCTGGCACGCGTAACAATAATGATATCCTTCATTTCTTCCAGAAATGATTGATCCACAAGTTTGACACACTAGCATAATATACCATTAAATGAAAATATACTAAAAATTTTAAAAATTAAAATTATAAAATAGAAGTATTTTATTAATTTATTTATATTTTAATAAACCATTAGATAAGTGAATATTTATCACATATTGTTTTAATGGGATTATTATATAGAGGAGTCTTTAGTGCTATATTTTTTATTTCTTTATCAATCTGAAACAGGAGCGCTTTTATATGAAAAGGATTTTCAAGTTAAAAGCGATAAAACTATGGAATTATTCGGTTCATTTTTCAATGCATTGAAAAATTTCATAACCGGGATAATACCCAAAGAAGTACAAGAGTTAAGGACAATCGGATTAGGAGAAATTAATGGGTATGTAGCTAAAGTTCCAGAACTTTTAATTGACTTAGTAATTATTGCTGATAAAGAAGATAATAAGATTGTGGAAAAATTGTCTTCCGAATTAGTTAAAATAATAGTAGATTTTAAAGCTTTATTCGAAAGAAATCCTATAGATCATAGACTTTATGAGAATTTTGACGAGAATATAAATAAATTAATATTATCTCATAAAAAGATAATTGACCCTATGTTATTGATTGAAAAACAGGGAGATATTTTAAGTTCGATCTGGACACAGAAAGGAGAACTCTCTGAAAAATTAAGGGAAAAAACCGATGAAATCAAGAAAAAAAGAGAAGCAGCAATTAATAATCTTGAACTTGAAAGCAATATCATCAATAAGTTAAAGATTTGTCAAGAGATTATAAAAATCTCTGAGGATGTAAAGGATCGTGAGATTTTAGTTGATTATCAAAAAAGATTAAAAATCTTGAAAGATGAGGTATACGATAATATTCTTCGATTAAAATATTATTTATCAAAAGCAAAAGAATCATTGCAATCAGCTTTAGATTGTTTATTTGGTAAATCTATTCTTTATGGTCAATATAAGGAAGTGTATTCAAGTTTATATTCATTTAGTTCTAAACTGAAGAATTATGCAAATCCAGAGACTCAGAAAAGATACTATAATCTAGCGAAGAAATTTATAGATGCCAATAAAGTTTCACAGGAAGAACTTGCTGAAATAATCCATGAGGTATTGAATATGGATGAAAAAATTGAATCTTATTTTTCTAATTAAAAACCTTCTGTTATCTAATTAAAAATTAAAATATAAAATCAAATTATGTTTCAGAAAGAAAAAATTATATATCTTATCTGAATTAATTATATTTTCAGAGCTTTCATTTTTATTAAACATTTATTCAAATTCATGGGAATTTTATGAATTACGTAGAAATTAAGGGCGAAAGATATGAAATTAAGGAATATTTTCTAGATCTTGGATTATTAGGTATAACAAATATCTCTGAAATTAAGGGATTGGAGAGTATTGATATAAAAAACTTAGAATTAAGCTCAAATGAATTAAAAGAGATTCGTGGTTTAAATCATTTAACTTCATTAACTATTTTAAATCTCGGAAGTAATAGTATTATCGAAATTTCTGGATTAGATAAATTAGAAAGATTAGAAATTCTCCATTTGGCTTCAAATCAAATTAGAGAGATAAAAGGTTTAGAAAATCTCATTAATTTGAAAGAATTATACCTTAGAGGTAACCAAATAAAAGAAATAAAAGGGTTAGATGCATTAAATTCTCTCCAAAAATTAGATCTATCTTGGAATGCTATTCATAAGTTAAAGGGGCTTAATTCCTTACATAATCTAGAGGTGTTATGGATAGCTGGAAATCAACTTAAAAAGTTAGAGGGTCTAGAAAATCTAAATAAACTTAAAGTATTAAACCTAGCTGGAAACCAAATCTCAAGTATAGAAGGTTTAGATAATTTAAGTGAGTTAAAAGAACTATATCTAAATGAAAATTTAATAAAAGAATTAAAAGGGTTGGATTCCCTTCAAGAGTTAGAGACTTTTTGGATTACATCAAATCAGATTAAGGAAATTAAAGAATTAGATAAATGTATAAATCTTAAAGTCCTAAATTTAAAAGAAAATAGTATCAGTCAGATTGGAGGATTATACTCATTAACTAAATTGAATAAGTTATTTCTTTCTGGAAATAATATATCACATATCAAGGGGTTAGAAACTCTTCAGGAACTTGAGACATTAGATCTAGGAAACAATAAGATCAACAAAATCAAAGGTTTAGAATCATTATTAAATTTAAAAGATTTATGGCTTAACGAAAATCCCATTGATGAATATATTTTAAATGAATTGGGAGGCTTAGATTCAAGCGGATGCGCTATATATCCTCTTAAGTTTGTTGAATATAGTCTTGTTAATTTATAGGTGATAAGTTTTGCTCCCAAGACCAAATCCTTATGAGACTAGGAAAAAGCAATTGGAAATTGCAGCGACTTTAATTAATTTGAATCGTAATACTATAGAATATCTCAAGCGTGTTGAGCGATCACTAATTGTTTCTATTCCTATCATTATGGATAATGGATCACTTAAGATTTTTGAAGGTTATCGAGTTCATCATTCAACTATGCGCGGTCCAGCGATAGGTGGGGTGAGGTATTTATCAGACTTAACACTTGATGACGTAAAAGCTTTAGCATTTCTCATGACATTTAGAAATGCATTATTAGGCATACCTTTAGGTGGATCTAAAGGAGGTATTCGTGTAGCTTATAAGAAGTTATCTAAAAAAGAATTAGAAAAACTCACACGTAGATATACTGCTGAAATAATAAATATGATAGGACATGATATAGATATATTAGCCCCAGATGTTAATACAAACGAGGAAACCATGGCTTGGATGATGGATGTATATTCAATGCAAAAAGGAAGATCAGTCCCAAGTGTAGCTGTAGGAAAACCAATTGAAATAGGAGGAACCGTTGGAAGTAATGAAGCAGCTGGTACTGGTATGTACTATATACTACAATCTCTATCTAAAAAGTTAAATTACAATTTGGATGAATTAAATATTGTTATTCAAGGATTCGGTAAAGTAGGTAGCGTGATTGCTCAAATTCTTTATGAAAAAGGCTGTCGAATTTTGGCTGTTTCAGATAGTACAGGAGGCTTATATTCTGAAAAGGGTTTAGTTAAAAATTTATATAAAATTATTCAATGGAAGCAAGAGGGAAATCAGCTTAGAGACTTTCAAGACTCAAGAATAAAGCATATACCTCTTGCGGATCTATTTAAAATAAAATGTGATATTTTGATACCTGCAGCAATAGAAAATCAAATTACAAGTAAGAATGTTAATGAAGTGAATTGTAAGGTAATTCTTGAAGGAGCTGATGGTCCAGTCACCTCCAAAGCAGATAAAGTCCTAAATGAGAAAGGTATTCTAGTCATTCCAGATATTTTAGCTAATAGTGGCTCAATGATTGTGTCATATTTTGAATATATTCAAAGTATGCATGCATATTTTTGGAATTTAGAACGAGTAAATCGGGAAATGAAAACAATTTTAATGGAAGCTTTTGAGAAGGTATGGACTTTGGCGAAAGAAAAGAATACTTCTCTACGAAATGCTGCTTACATGATTGCAATTTCTAATTTGGCAAGATCTCATGAATTAAGAGGATTATTTCCTTAATAAAGAGTTAGAGCGCTTTTCTAACTAATTCAGCTATATCTAAAACTAATATTTTATTTTCATCTAGATTATTTTTGAACTGATTGGCGCAAAAAGGACAAGATGATATTATTGCTTCTGCTTTTGTTTCCTTTGCTTCTTTAATTCGTTCATTAGCTGCAAATTCAGATAAATCTTTAAAAGCAGATCGAACACCCCCTCCAGAACCACAGCACCAAGCATTATATCTATTTCTCACCATTTCAATCAGTTCAATTCCGGGAATTTTTTTTAACAATTCTCGTGGGGTTTCATAGATACCCATGTGGCGACCAAGATGACAAGGATCGTGATAAGTTATTTTCATAGATAATATTTTTTCAAATTTTAGATTTCCGTCATTGATACCTTTTAATAATAATTCTGGTAGATGCAGAATCTCTAGGTTGTGGTTTAACCCAAATTTGTTGGGATATACCTCTTTTAACATTCGATAACAACCAGCACATGAGGTTATTATTCTTTGTATATTTTCCTTTTCAAATATTTTTACGTTTGTTTCTGCAATTTGTTTGGCAATTTCAGTTTGCCCAGTCATATATACTGGTGAGCCACAACAATGTTCATCTTTTAAGATTTTAAACGGAAGATCTAATTTATTCAGTATCTCTACTGTAGAAATTGCTATTGATTTTTCACGATAACTACTAGTACATCCTACAAAATAAGCAGTTTTACTATCAATTGACTGCTTTATATGGGAAGGTATCCATTGGATTCTATCTTGATGATTTTCCATATAGGGATTATTTTCTTTTAAAATATGGTCAGTATAAGCCCTGTGTTCAGGCATAGGACCTAATCCTTTATTAACGGCTCCTTCTCTCATAGCCATCAACCATTCACCAGCATAATGATGGATTTCTGGTATCTGACATTGCTGCATGCATGCTTGACAAACTGAACATTTATAAAATATTTTTGCAAGATTATCTGTCCATTCTATCTTATTAGTATTAAGTGCCCAAGCAAGTAGATTTTTCCCGCCAAGATAATAGGCTTCAAATTTACCAAATTCTCCAGATGGACATACTCGAGCCCAATACTCTTGTTGATAAGTTGTTCGACAAGTCCCGCATTTTCCGCATTGATAAAGTACGTCTCTATAATAATCTACGTCTTGATAATTCTTAAGTTTCTTTATATTAGGAACAGTGGTTATTTTAGTAATTCCTTTACCTTTAAGAAGTTCAATTTTTTTTCCTTTCTCCACCTTATTCACCTTCAATCCCTTGTCCAGGATTCATTATTCCATTGGGATCTAATAATGTTTTAATTTTTTTAATTAATTTACTGGTAGCTGGAAGAGTCTTCTTTTTATGAATATCTACTACCCATAAAGGTGGTTTATACATTATAACCCCATCTAATTGTTGTACTGCTTCATGAATTTCCATTAAAAGAACGCGTGCTTTTTCTATATCTTCAGGATCATTCTTATTAAAGCAAATATTACTACGAGCAACACAATAATGACCTCCAAATAAAATTCGCATATAGAATTGAGGCGGTTTCTCATATTTAAGACATTTTTCCCTTGATAGATGATAATATTTTATAATATCTCTAGTAGAACAATAAGAGCCAATCCATTCCCCACCACCGCCTCGTGCAAAGTCCCAGCAGCCCCATAATTGGAGAGGTGTGCCTCCTCCTGTAGAGGGTGTCAAGTCTCTCAAAATTCCGATCATATTTTCTGGAAAATTATTGATTTGTTCCTCAGATTTCATAGGATCGATTTCAAACTCTCTACAAATGTCGTTAATTGCTTCACATTGAGCATCATGTTGATTTTTAGTATATGCTTGTGTCGTAATTAATCCTAGGAAATCAGGTAACCCTAGCTTAATAGGATCTATTGCTACTTTTTTTTCATCGAACCCCATTAGAGCTTGAGTCCAACCTAAATTTAATCCACATAAATCTACAATTCCTAAACCAGCTTTTGAAAGCTTAAGCATCATAGAAACACCAATATCTACAGTTTGTGCAATGATAGCATAATCAGTTCGATAAGGTAATTTTGGCCATAATTTTATAGATGCCTTTGTAACTATGCCAGTTGTGCCTTCCCAGCCAATAAATAATCCAGCTAAGTCTGGTAATGGTTGTCTACCATACCAACAATTAGAAAGACTGCATGAACCCACTCTAACTAACTCACCTGATCCTAAAACTACTTCTAAACCGTTAATAAATTCAGCTCCTGTCCCTCCAATCATCCCTAAATCAAACATCCCGTAACACAAGCAAGATGGAATGACTCCTGTACCTGGTGGAGAGAATGTAATTCCTGCTCGAAAGTTAGGTAAGTATTTATCTAAATATCCTTTTAAATCTGCCCAAGTAATTCCACCTTCAACGACTATGTACATATCATCTTCATTCACGTCAAGAATTCGATTCATTCTTCGCATATCGATGACAATTCCTCCTTTTCTTGGAGTAGCAATAGAGCCAAAGTTAATACCTGAAACCCAAGGCACTATTGCAATTTTGTATTTATTAGCGATTTTTACTATCTCTTGAATTTCCTCTGTATTATTTGGCATAACTGCAATATCACACTTACCTTCAGGCTCAGCAGTAATGAAATCATAGTGATATAAAAAAGTAATTTCAGGAGTGTCAGAAATGTATTTGTCTCCAACAATGCTTTTTAATTCATTAAAAATATTAGCATCAATCATATATGTTCATTTTTTAAAATTATCTCAATATCATTTGATATAAAATTAATTCTAATCATATTATTAAAATAATTTTTTATTTAATAGGTAAATATTAATTATTTATTTATTGAAAATCATTTATACGCAAGAGTTGAAGCAAATTCTTTTTGATCTAAAGAAAAGGAGGTTATAAAATATGGGGTCGAAAAGCTCATTGTTAGGAAGTATGTATAAACTTAGAGAAAGAGAATGGTCATCTTTGTGGAGGATACCCAGATTTTTATTATATGCTTTTGCTGTATTTACAATGTTTTGGTATTTTTGGAGCGTTATTGGAATTATCATAGGATTGTCTTATTTTGTATTTTTTAAGGATTGGGCTTGGAAGAGAAATGGTATTATCTTAAGTTTCGCCATTCCATCGATCGATGTATTCATTTTCTTCTATAAAGAATTTGCTCCATTAAAGTTAGTTATATGGTCTGGAGTCTCTTTTATTGTTGGATATTTTATAATTTTATTAATTGTAGAGTTTTTAAAAAGAAAGTCTTTAAGAACACAGTGTTTTAAAGAACAAATTACTAAAAGAATAAAGAACGTACCTATTATTCGAAAAAAGTTATTATTGGCTTTTTTAATTATTACACCAATTGGATTATGGTCATCAGTAAATATTGATTTAGGAGTAATGTTTGATAATAATACTCGATTTCTATGGATAAACGTACCTTCGAAAGTGAATATTGGAACTAACTTTACAGTTACCGTCGAAGCATGGGACTCTTTCGAAAGGTTAAGTGCCACCTATAACGGTAGAATTGAATTTGCAGTTAAATCCTATAATTTAACTACGTATTTACCTATTATTTCACCTGTAGTCACGTTTCCAGAGCCTTATTCGTTTACTGGACAACTTTTTGGGAGTGATATTGCCTATGAAATAAATGATGGAAAAGATAACGGAATCCACTTGTTTAAAATGAGTATTGGAACCCCTGGTATCCATTATATATTAATAACCGATAGTTTAACAAAAAATATATATTATAGTAATCCAATTATAGTAAAAGATTACAAGGTTAATGAACAATTAATCGCATGGGGAGATATACATACCCACTCTCAATTATCGGATGGTAGTGGTACTGCTGAACATAATTTCTATTTTGCGAGACAAATTGCTCGATTAGACTTCTTTGCTCTTACTGATCATGGGGAAATACTACTCTTCAATCCGGGTTCTCTTGATTTCATTGAAAGTATAACTAATGATAATTACGAACCGGGTATTTTTGTGACTTTTCATGGAATAGAATGGACCCAAGTAGAAACGGGACATTATGTATGTATATTTAGCGGAGATCATATGCTAAAAGACCCACTTTTATCGTACTTAACTGTACCCTCAATAAATGGTTTATGGAATGCGTTAGATCAGTTTACTGCTAAAACAAGTGATCACGCGCTTGCATTACCCCATCATACAACTAAAAGAGCTTACATTCAGGATTGGACCCTTATAAATCCTAAGTATGTTAAAATTGCAGAAGTAACATCTGTGCATGGAGAATTCTTGTTTGAACAACGTCATGAGTTGAATTATCGTGGTGCAATTGATCCTCCTCCTCAATATACATATGGATCCTCTATTACAGATGCATTTAAGATGGGATATAGAATGACTTTATATGCCGCAAGTGATGTTCATGATGGGCATCCTGGACATAGTTTGAGTCATACCAGGGCATATATAGGACATCAGCGCCCGTGGTCCCTCTGGCATACAAGAAATGAGCATCCTTATCCTGGAGGCTTAACAGCAGTACTTACAGATAATTTAACGCGAGAAGGAGTGTTTTCAGCTTTAGAGCAACAACAAATATTTGCAAATTCTGACCATGGTCGCCCCATTCTATCGTTTTCAATTAATGGGATTCAAGTCGGGAAGGGTTCAACCTTAATTGTAAATAACCAAACATCTCCAAGATTACTTAATGTTTTTTTAGCTCAAGATGGTGCACCAGTGGCTTTAAAATCAGAAGCAGCTTCGGTAAATCCAAACTGGAGTCCAAATTGGGATGCTTCAATTGAAATCTTAAAAAATGGGGATCTATGGAAAACAATTCATGTTTCAGAACCAATAAGCAATATTAGTATTTTGGATACTGACAATATTATGGGAACTACTTTTGAACCATACTGTATCAAAAACAATGGAAATTACTATATAAATAGTTTTAGCGATAATCCTATTGATCCTACGAC
>JBHLON010000096.1:0-5118 GCA_048940445.1 Promethearchaeota archaeon | reverse complement strand
ACAAAAGATGAAAAGAGCCCTTTATTAGTGCCTTTAAGAGGTTTAAGAGCAAAGCATATCGATACATTAGTGGGTTCTAAAGGGATCGTAGTAAGAAGTTCAACAATAAGACCTAAGTTGGTTAAAGCAACTTTTGAGTGTAATATATGTAATCTTCAATTCGAAGTAATTCAACTGTCTTCAAAAATAAAATGGCCTAAATTTTGTATTAATAAAAGATGTAAAGCTAAGGCTCAGTCAGATTTTAGATTAATATCTAAAAACTCAACATTTATAGATTGGCAAAGTATCATGATCCAAGAGATTCCAGAAGATTTGCCTCCTGGAAGGATCCCCAGATCTATTCAATCGATTTTAATACAAGATTTAGTTGATTTTGTAAAGCCAGGAGATAGGGTCAAAATTATTGGTGTTTTTAAGTCAGTATTAGCTCAGTCTATTAAAAATATTAATAGCACTTTATTTAAGACATTTATTGAAGTAAATTTTATTGATCCTGAAGATAAATCAGAAGATGTCATAGAATTATCAAAAGAAGACCTAAAAGAGATTGAGAAGTTATCAAAAGAACTGATGATCCAAAAGAAAATTGCCAGATCAATTGCTCCCACGATTTATGGAAGAGAAGATCTTAAAATGGCATGTGCTTTATCATTATTCTCGGGAAGTAGAAAGTTAAAACCTGATGGGAGTTACAAAAGAGGAGATATACACATTTTGTTTGTTGGAGACCCTGGAACGGGAAAATCTGAAATACTTAAGAGCGCGATTGAAATTTCACCACGTGGACTCTATACTTCAGGAAAAGGTTCTACAGCAGTGGGTTTAACTGCAGCAGTAATCAAAGATTCTGATACTGGACAAATGAACTTAGAAGCTGGAGCTGTAGTACTGGCCAATGGAGGCGTTGCGGCTATTGATGAATTTGATAAAATGAATCCAGCTGATAGATCTGCCTTACATGAAGCAATGGAGCAACAAACTGTAAGTATTGCCAAAGCAGGTATCGTAGCAACCTTGAAAGCCCAAACAGCAATAATAGCAGCTGCAAACCCTCGATCTGGAAGATATGATCGATATAAAACGCCTACACAAAACATAAATTTACCGCCTTCTCTTCTTTCTCGATTTGATCTTATCTTTGTGGTCATTGATAAACCAGATCCTACTGAGGATGCTCAAATGGCTGAATTTATCCTACAAAATTCAATGTTAAATTCAAAACAAATAAAAAAAGAGGGTAGTTCAAATATTGCTCCAATACCCGGAGATTTTTTAAAAAAGTATATCAAACATGCTAGAAAAACAATTACCCCATTGTTAACTGAGGAAGCTAAAGAGCATATTAAAGATTTCTATTTAGACTTAAGAAGTCAGTATGAGAGTGAAGATGCTATCGTATCAATATTAGCAAGAAATTTAGATGCTTTGGTTCGATTAAGTGAAGCTTATGCTAAAATGGCTTTAAGAAATAAAGTATTAAAGGATGATGTTGATGAAATAATAAAATTATTTAGAAGATACTTAAAAGATACTGGTTATGATGAAACAACAGGAAAAATTGATATGGATAGAATTTTAGTCGGGCAATCTAGAAGTTCTATTAATAAACTTGACAAGCTGTTAAACAGATTGAAGGAGATATTTGAGGAAAACAACTGGAAAGCTATGGAGAGAAATGCTATAGTTCAAATCCTTGATCTTGAAGAAGATTTAGATGAAAGATGGATTAATGATGCTCTTAAAGAATTAATTAAAGAAGGCACACTTTATGAACCAAAAAATAATTTTATAAGATTCACAAATAAAGAAGACTAAGATTTCATTTTGCTCTTTCTTAAATGAAAATTATAAAGAGTTTCGTTAAGCTTCAAATAAAATTAAAATATTAAGATTAAGTTTTTAAAGATAGTTTAGATATTAATTGGAATGCATCTTCTACATGTTCTCCATTTTTAGCTGAAGTATAAAATATTGAATTAGCATTAATCGATTTCCTAATTTCTTCAATTTCAGATTTAGGAAACGCTGATTTAAGATCATTTTTATTCGCAAGTAAAATAAAAGGAATATTAATACAATTTTTTTCAAGATCAGGTATCCAAAAATTAATTATTTGGTTGAATGTATTTTTCCTCGTAAGATCTCCAACAACTAATGCTCCATTAGAACCCCTGTAGTACAATTCTCTCATTTTCAACCAACGCTCCTGCCCTGCTATATCCCAAATTTGAAATAAGATTTCTTTATTCGAATTTAAAGTAATTTGCTTAGTAAATATATTAGTACCTATCGAAGTTTTATAATCCTCAGAGAAATAACCCGATACATATCTTTTTACTAAACTAGTTTTTCCTACTCCTGGATCTCCAATAATTATAATTTTAATTTTAAACATTTTAAATAATTCATTTATTCATAATTCATTACATAATCAAACTAAAATAAAAATATGTTAATATTAAATAAATTAAAACCTAAAATTAAACTAATAAAAGATTCTTAAATATTTTAGAGGTTTTATGCGTGACGACTGGAATTGTATATGATGATATTTATCTTCAACATAGGATTGGTACTCATGTAGAAAGTCATGAGAGACTTATTGCTATAATGGACTTTTTAAAAGAAAAGGGCGTCTTGGAAGACCCAGAATTTAAATTAATAAAACCACGGAAAGCTACTCTTAATCAAATAAAATATGTTCATCGAGAGAGACTTATAACTGAAATCCAAAATATATGTCAATTAGCTGAAAGAACCAATCGTATTCAGTATCTTGATATGGATACAGCTGTATCACCTAAGACATATGAAGCATCTTTATATTCTGTTGGTGGTAATCTACAAGCTGCAGATGAAATACTGAATGGGAAAATAAAAAATGCTTTTGCTTTGGTAAGACCTCCTGGACATCATTCGAATTCTCATCGATTTGCTGGTTTCTGCATATTCAACAACATTGCAGTTACAGCAGAGTATCTTTTTAGGGAAAAAGGTGTTAAAAAAGTAGCAATCATCGATTGGGATTGTCATCATGGGAATGGTACACAAGACATCTTTTTTCAAGGCTCTAAATCAGATTCAGGTGAATTAGTTATATTTAATTCACATCAATACGGTTATTTTTATCCAGGAACTGGAAATTATGATGAGATCGGTTCACATAAAGGAGCAGGTAAAATAGTTAATTATCCAATGCCAGCTGGAGCTGCTGATGACGTTATACCATTATATTTTGATGAAATAATTGCTCCTATATGCGAAATATTTAAACCAGAGTTTATATTAATTTCAGCTGGTTTTGATACTCACTGGACTGATGAGTTGACAAATATGAATTGGACATATCAAGCACCTGCAAATTATCTAAAGAAAATAAGAACTCTTGCTGAAAAGTTTGCTAATGAAAGGATTCTTATAACCTTAGAGGGAGGATATAATGTAGATAAGCAAGCTCGAGCAGTTTATAATTGTTTACAGGTATTAAATGAAAATGATAATCAGCTAATTGAGGAAGCCCCTAAAACATCAGATGAAGCTATATTAGATTATATGAAGAATAAATTAATTCCAAAATTAAAGGATAAATTAAACCCTTATTGGAATTGCTTCTAATTTTTTTCATACCTATCTCTTGTTGCTTAAACATTGTGCGATAATTTATAAAGTTAGTTCACTATTAAAGTTACAAATTAGATCATTTTTTGTAAATATTTTATTAATTATTAGTAAAGGTGAATGTTATTTCATATGAATATGAAAAAGATGAGGAAGACAAACCAAAGAAATCAGCTCCTCCTCCACTAAAACCTCCTTCTATGCCCCCTCCCTCTGTTCCGCCTCCATCCATATCACCACCTCAACCTCCGATGCCTCAACAAGCCCCTTCATATCCAAGATATGAATCTGAACCTTCGATACCAAGTGGACCTTCACAAGTGGAATATAATGCAGCAGTAAGTCAAATGCAGGCAAGTGAATCGAAAATTACTCAGTTACAAATACAACTTCAAGACGCTAATAGTACATTAGCTAATGTAAATGCCCAACTTTCTAATAAGGATAGTCAAATAAATCAATTATCATCAAAAGTTCAAAATCTTCAAGCAACCATAGAAACATATCAAAATCAAATTACACAATTAAATAATGATAAAGCTCAATTGCAAACTCAAATACCACAATTACAAGGGCAACTCCAACAAGTTCAACAAGAGAATATGAACTTACAACAACAAATAGGACCTCTCCAATCCCAAATTGGCAAATTGCAAGAAGAATTATCATATAAAGAAAGGAGAATTCAAGAACTAAAAGAACCAAAACCCGTCATGCCCTCGAGCCTAGCTCAAGGAATTACATCACAAACCTCAACATTTGGAAGCAGTACTTCTTTCGGAGCTTCATCAAAGCCATCTCCTTCGCCATCAGCAGATATTGGCGCAGGACTTGGGGGAACAAGACGAATGTGTCCAAATTGTGGAGCATCTGGTTTTGCAATAAAGGAAGTTGAAGATCGAACAAAAATAATCAGTTACATACCGAAACCACAATACGCTAAGAAGAATATCTGTACTAAATGTGGATTCGAGTTTTAATTAATTTTTATTTTCCAACCTTTTATTAAAAATAAGAATACTATACTTCGAGTATTTAAAAAAGATTCAGAAACTACTTCATAGATATTTCATATCAATGCATTTCCTAGAGAAAATTATTTATATAATAATTTTAATTAGTATTGCAAATTTGATTTGGTTATAGTTAAGGGAATATTTGATTTTACATGTCAGAATTTCGTGATGATTTATTAATATCGCCTATTAACAAAAAACGTATAGTAGGAATCTTTCTTATTACTGTATTGTTAATCTCCATATTTACTTTCTCTGTATTGCTCTATAGTTTACTTTTTGAGAGTCAAAGGCCTTATCCAAGCGACAAACTCTCAGAAGCTGAATGGGAAGATGCTGATCTAACCTTACCACCATCTCCTTATAATTTCTCTGATTTAGAAGATTTATTCAATAATTTGAATTTAACTCAAGATCAGCTTCAACAATTAATAGATACTCTCCAAGATATGTTTGATGGAGATATTCAGGATTTGGATCT